>CAWDQY010000025.1:0-83697 GCA_963804575.1 uncultured Chloroflexia bacterium | reverse complement strand
GTTGCGGGATGGCCACGTCGAGCAGGAACTTCAAGAGGTACGGGTTGACCACGCCCAGCAGGCTGGTGGCGATGATCGACACCATGACCACCAGCACCTGCGGGCGGTAGGGCCGGAAGAACCCGACGATGCGGCGCACGGTGGCACCGCGACGCCCCCGCGGGACCGGTGTGAAGTCGCCACTGTCGAAGGACGCGCCGCGTCCATGGAAGCCCATCAGGTGCTCCCCGCTAGACTCGAGACCACGTGGAACGACCGATGCGGCGCCCAGGCGAGCCAGAGGCCATCTTCATCGTGGGCGTCAGCCGCAGTGGCACCACGCTGACGCGCCGCATCCTCGACAAGCACAGCCGCATCGGCATCGCCACCGAGAACCACTACCTGGGTCACCTGCTGGCATGGGAGGGGACGCGCCACTACCTTCGGCGAGTCGGCGACCTGCACGATGACGGCAACGTCCGCGCGCTCGTGGAGCTCATCTATTCGGGTGAGCTGCAGCGCCGCTCCCGCTTGCGCGAGCTGAGCCCGTACTGGCGCTGGCTCAGCGACAAGGTCCCCCGCGGGGACATCGAGCGCTATCTGCTGGCGAGCGATCGCAGCGAGCGTGGCATCTTCGAAGCCTTCCTGCGTATCTACGCCGACCGTCGTGGCAAGGCCATCATGGGCGAGAAGACCCCGGCCCATCTCGCCTATGTCGAGACGCTGCTCGAGTGGTTCCCCGACGGCCGTGTCATCCACTGCCTGCGCGACCCTCGTGCCATCTACGTGTCCGAGCTGCGCCGTCGCAGCGAGCTCGCGATGGGGTTCCCATACCGGCAGCTCTCGGCCGTGCCGGCGCTCCTGCAGCGGTTCGTGCTGCTGCAGGTGGTATGGGCCTGGGCCGGCGCCGTGCAGCGCCATCGCGTCCTGAGCCGACGCTTCCCCGGCCGCTACCGGCTGCTGCGATTCGAGGACCTGGTGACCTCGCCCGAGGCCGAGCTCGACCAGCTCTGCGCCTTCCTGGGGGTGGCGGCGGAGCCGCGCATGCTGGAGCAACGCGTGACCTCCAAGGGGGCGCGCGTGGGCGAGCTCGGGTTCGATGCCGAGGCCGCCGTGCGCTGGCGGTCGCACCTCGACCGCGGCGCGCAGCGAAGCCTGCAGCGGCTGCTGGGGCGTCGCCTGCCCGAGATGGGGTACCCGGAAGCGTGAACGACTAGGCGAGTGAGGCCGCCTCGCTCGCCCCCGACCGCGTCGCCGGCTCGGCGTCCTGCTCGGCCTGCTGCCCCAGCCAACGCTCGGCGTCGATAGCTGCCCGGCAGCCGTCACCGGCCGCGGTGATCGCCTGGCGATAGCGATGATCATGCACGTCGCCGGCGACGAAGACCCCTTCGACACCGGAGCGAGTGTGGTCCTCGACGACGAGGTAGCCCTTCTCGTCGGTCTCGAGGAAGGCGCTGAAGACCGCCGTATTGGGCCGGTGGCCGATCGCGACGAAGAGGCCCTCGATGGGCATCTCCCGCACCTCGCCTGACTGCGTATCCGTGAGCTGCAGGCCCTCGATCTTGTCCTCGCCAAGGACATCGGTGACCTGGCTGTTCCAGATGATGCTGATCTTGGGATGCGTCTTGGCACGGTTCTGCATGATGCGACTGCCGCGGAACTCGTCGCGTCGGTGGATAAGTACCACCTCGCTGGCGAACTTGGTCAGGAACAGCGCCTCTTCCAGCGCGCTGTCGCCGCCACCGACGACGGCGATCTTCCTGTCGCGGAAGAAGAAGCCGTCGCAGGTCGCACAGGCTGATACGCCGCGCCCGCGCAGGCGGGTCTCGTTGGGAAGGTCCAGCCAGATGGCCGAGGCGCCGGTGGCGACGATGACCGAGTCGGCGGTGTAGGTCGTGCCGCCGGCGCTGACCTTGAAGGGCCGCTCGCTCAAGTCCACGCTGTCGACGTCGACATCGTGCAGTCGGGCGCCGAAGCGTTCCGCCTGCGCGCGCATGTTGGCCATCAGCGCCGGGCCGTCGATGCCCTCGGGGAAGCCCGGGTAGTTCTCCACCTCCGAGGTGATCATCAGCTGGCCCCCCGGCGCGAAGCCGGCGATGACGAGCGGCTCCAGGTCGGCGCGGGCGGCGTAGATGGCCGCCGTCAGCCCAGCTGGGCCGCTGCCGATGATGAGCACACGGGCGTGCGCTCCGCGCTCGCCGGTCGAGCTCGTCGGTGTGCCGTCCGTCGCCTGCTCCATCGCGATCGGGGCGATGGGTGTGGCGGCCGTGGTGGCCGTGGTGGCCGTGGTGGGCGCGGTGGCGCGGTGGGCGCGGCCGACACGTCGTCCTCGAGGATCTGCAGGCCCCCGAAGCCCGCTGCGTTGTCGTTCATCATCGTCATCCTAGCATGCTGTGGTGATACCCCCTGGGAGTATCCATTCGATATCGTGCCGCTCGTGGCTTCGAAGCTCAGGGCAGGGGAGACGGTACGCCGACGTGGCGCAGCTGGGGGATGACCTGGCGACCGATGAGCTCCAGCTTCGAGAGGTCGGTGACACGTTCCAGGCCGAAGATGGCGTGCTGGGCCCCGGCCTCAGCCGCCCGGCCCAGGCGCTCGACGAGACCGTCGGGGGTGAGCGAATGGCCCACGCCCTCGGGTGTGATGACGACCTGGGTCAGCAGCGTCTTCTCGATGCTCGCGTAGTCACGACCGACCGCCTCGCAGTGCCGGCGCAGGACGGCGAACTTGTGGCGTAGCCGCTCGGGGTCGGTGCCGAAGACGTTGCAGGCGTCGGCGTACTGTGCCACCAGCTTGAGGGTGCGCCGCTCGCCGCCACCGCCGATCAGGATGGGCGGATGTGGTCGCGACAGCGCCTGTGGTGCGTTGATGGGGTCACCGGCCTGGTAGTGGCGGCCGTCGAACGCGAGGCGAGTTCCCATCGCTGTCCCTGCCACGCCGCATGCGCCAGCTGCAGCGTCTCCTCCAGCATCTCGAAGCGTTCGCCCAGCCCCGGCATGGGAAAGCCCCAGGCGCGCGATTCCTGCTCGTTCCAGGCGGCGCCGATGCCGAACCAGGCGCGGCCGCTCGACAGCACATCGAGCGTGGTGGCGGCCTTGATCCAGAGTCCGGCCTGGCGATAGTGGATGCCACCGACCATCAGCCCGAGGCGGGCACGGCGCGAGTGAGCGGCCATGAAACCGAGCGTGGTCATGCCCTCGAGCATCGGCTCCTCCGGCGTGCCGACCGAGCCGATCTGCAGGAAGTGATCCATCACCCAGATGGAGTCGAAGCCGGCGTCGTCGGCGCTGCGCACGATGGCCGCGAGCGTCGGCCCGATGCTTGCATCGCCACCGGGCCAGGTGAACGAGCTGATCTGCAGGCCGACCTTCATGCCGGGCAGTCTAGCGACCGGGCGGGGACACGCCGCGTGTCCGGCCTGGACCAGGTCGGCCACGCGCCCGGCTCCATCGGCCCTTTGCAGGCCCATGGGCCTGCAGACCCACGGGCCGGGCTTCTGCAGGCCCACGGTCCACTCCCAGGCCCACGGCCGACTCAGCTCCACGGCCCTTCTCAGGCCCACGGTCCTCCCAGGCCCCGGCCGACCCCACCGGCCTACTCCAGCTCCACCGGCCTATTCCGTGGGTGACTCAGCCGACAGCGACGGGCGGCATCTCAGGCCCCCACGGCCTCGGATGGACAAGCTACGTGCCACTTCACGCAAGCGTGGCATACGGTGGCCCTCGGAAGTGCCGGTTCAGGCCTGGGTGGCATCGATGATGGAGCGGCGCGTCAGGTGAGTCGCCGGGGGCATGGCGGCTGATCGCGCCGGGGGCATGGCGGCTGATCGTGCCAGCTGCGCGTGCCGCCAGCGCGCCGACGTGCCGCCGCTGCCGACGCCCGCCGTCGACAGCGGACGAAGGTGGCTACGGAAAGAGGTCCTGCTCCACTGGCATCACCACATCCGCGCTGATGGCGCCTTCACCTGCCGGCAGGTCGGCTCCCCGGATCAGCACGACCGGGCGGCGGCTGGTCTTGCCCGAGGCGAGCTCGGCGGTCGAGGCCAGCTGGTCGGCCACGGCCACCACCGTGGCCTGCATCCGACGGCCATCGCTGTCGGGTCGCCCGCGCAGGTCGTCGAGCGGCCGGAAGCCGGACACGCCCAGGGCCACGTCGGTGATGCCCAGGCGCCAGGGGCGTCCGAACGAGTCGCTCACCACCACCCCCACCTCGACGCCCAGCTCGTCCAGGATGGACTGGCGCAGCTCAGCCGCGGAGCGGTCTGGGTCCTCCGGCAGCAGGGTGACCATGTCCTCGGTGCCGACGTTGGAGGCATCCACGCCGGCGTTGGCACAGACGAAGCCATGGTGCGTACGGCTGATGATGATGCCGCGCTCCATGCGCACGACCTGGGCCGACTCACGCAGCACCACCTCCACCTGCCGGGCATCCTTGCCCCAGGTCTGCGCCCACTCGAGCGCCTCGGGACGTGGCTCGACCTGGGCCAGGGCCACCATGCGCCCTTCGGCCTTGGACACCACCTTCTGGGTCACCACCAGCACGTCGCCAGTGGCCGGGGCGAGCTCCGGCTCCTCGGTGACCAGCTGCCACCAGGCCTCGGCGATCAGGCGACCCAGTGGGTCGCCGGGATGGATCTCGGGCAGCTCGGGCAGCGCCACCGCCAGCACCCGGCCGCTCATGCGTCCACCCGCTCGATGACGCGCCGCCCCAGCTGCATCAGCACGTGCAGGCGCAGCGGGTCGAGCCGCTCGAGATCGTCGGGCGTATCGAGGTCGAAGCCCAGCTCGCTGGGGCTGACGACCTGGACCGCCGCTCCGGCCGACTCCGCAGCGCGCAGGTGTGCCTCGAAGCTGTCCGGCCCGAAGGCGGGTGCGATCACCTGTGGTGGTCGTAGCAGCAGCGCGTTGGTGCCGTAGCGTGCGTCCGACGGCACGATGGCCACCATGGGCCCACCGGCCGCGGCCGCCAGGCCGGCATCGGCCGCCAGGAGCAGCTCGTCGAGCGCCTCGATGGACACGTGCGGCAGGTCACCGGGGAGCACCAGCACGCTGGGTGCCCGCTCCAGAAGGGCCGCGTTGATGCCGAGGCGGATGCCGTCATTGAGACCCTCGCCCGGCTGCCGCACCACGCTCACCTCGACGCCAGCCTGGCGCGTGGCGGCGTCGAGCACCGGATCCGGGCTGACGAGATGGATGCGGCGGCAGGGCTGCCACGCGCCCAGCACCCCGAGGGTGTGCAGCAGCATGCCCAGCACCAGCTCCTCGCGCTCCTCGGCATCGAGCGCACCCCCCAGGCGCGCCTTGCCGCCCGATACGGTGCGCATGGGCAGCACGACGTGGATCGGTTCGAGCGCTGCATGAGGCGGGCGTGGGTGGGTCGACATGGCTGGCTGGAATGGTAGTCGGCGCAGGCTGTGCGTCAGCCCGGCAGATGTGCTGCCAGGATGGCCTCGGCCAGCCGCTGCCGATCGTCGTGCGAGCGCATGACCGTCTCGTGCAGCTCGAGCGACGCTCGCGCCGCGAGGGTGGCCGCCTCGGCTGCATCGGCCCGGTCGAGCACGAACACGTCCACCAGGCCCGGGTAGCGCTGCTCATAGTGCTCCACCACGCCAGCCGCGCCGGCGCGTCCGCCGAGGGATTCAAGCATCCGGTCAGCCGGGCCCCGCAAGGCCTTGCCGCGGACCACCGGACTGACCGCGACGACCGCGGCTGGCGCCGCCATGAGGGCGTCCAGCATCCCCGGCACGGCGAGGATGGTCCCGACCGAGACGAACGGGTTGGATGGTGCGATGAGGATGAGCGCCGCCGTGGCGATGGCATGCTGCACCTCGGGCGTCGGCCGCGCCGACTCGATGCCTTGCCGGCGGACCTCCAGTACCCGATCGCGCTGGCCGCGGCGCACGAAGTAGTCCTGGAACTCGAGCCAGCCATCCGCGGTTCGGATCTCCGTGCGAACCGTGGCATCGGTCATGGGCAGCAGCGTGGCGGGCACATCCAGGCCGGCGGCCAGTTCGGCGGTCGCCTCGGTCAGGCGGCGGCCCTGGCGCAGCAGCTGGCTGCGGCGGATGTGCGTCGCCATGTCCCGGTCGCCAAGCCGAAACCAGGTCGGGGCGCCATAGCGATCGAGCATCGCCGAGGTCGACCACGTCTCGTCGCGCAGGCCCCAGCCGGTCTCGTCGTTGGCCAGCCCGGCGAGCGTGTACATGACCGTGTCGAGATCGGGTGAGACGGCCAGGCCGTGGAGCTCAAGGTCGTCGCCGGTGTTGACGATGACCGCCAGCTGCAGCGGGGGCTGGCTCCGCGAGACGCGGGCGACCGACGCGAGGGCCACACCGTGACTGAGCTTGGCCCCGCCGTAGCCACCGGCGAGCACGACGATGCGGGGTCGGCCCGGCGCGCTCAAGCCTCGGGATGCTCGGCCACCCGGAGCGGGTGGAGGACGAAGCTGATGCGTTCCTGTGCCTGGAAGAGGGAGCGGATCATGCGCTCGGCGCGCTCGGGGTCGTCCTGGTTGTAGCGCCGCGCCATGGCCGCGATGTCGGCCTGGGCTGCCGCCTGCCCGCTGACCACTTCGACCTGGCCACTCACGCTCACCCACTCGTAGCCCAGCTCGACCAGCATGCTGCAACGCGGGTCTCGCAGCAGGTTGGTGGGCCAGATCCGTCCCACGGCGGAGTTGATGACGATGGTGTCGCCACGAACGAGGTACCAGACGACAGCCAGGTGTGGCGACCCGTCTGGCGACAGCGTCGCCAGCGTCCCGAACGCCCCCGGTCGCTGCAGCAGCTCGCGCGCCCAGCCCCTGATCCTCGCCGTCACCATTCGCCACTCCGCTTGCTCATCCGCACCACCCGATGATACGGGCCTCGGCGGGCTAGACTCGTGCCCAATCGAGAAGCCAGGCGGATGCCGGGGAGGGCGCATCATGACCCAGATCCACCTTCGTGCCGAGGTCGGCGACTACGCGTCGCTGGTGCTGTTGCCCGGCGACCCCAATCGGGCCACGCGCATCGCCGAGCTGTTCGACGACGGCCTCGCGGGAAGTCGCCTCGTCAACGACCACCGCGGCATGCTCGGCTACACCGGCACCTACCAGGGCAAACCGGTCAGCGTGCAGACATCGGGCATGGGCACGCCCTCCATCTCCATCGTCACCGAGGAGCTGCTCAACCTCGGCGTCACGCGCCTCGTGCGAGTGGGCACGACCGGCGGCATCGGACGTGGCGTGCGTGCTGCCGACCTGGTCATCGCTACCGCAGCGGCACCGGTGGACGGTGCCACCGCCACCTACCTGCACGGCGATCCGTACGCGCCAGCGGCCGACTTCGAGCTCACCCGGGCGCTGGTCGACGCCGCGCGAGCCAAGGGCGTGGAGCCGCATATCGGCCAGGTCGCCACGGTCGACGTCTTCTACAACCCCGACGAGGATTACGTCACCAAGTGGCGGGCGCGCAACATCCTCGGCTTCGAGATGGAGGCGGCCGCGCTGTTCTACCTCGCCGCGCGCGCAGCCGGTGCCGGGGAGGACGTTCGCGCGGCCTGCATCCTCACCGTCAGCGACACGCTCTCGGAAGAGGAATCGTCCGAGGACACCTACCTGCCCCTCGACGCCCTGGAGAAGGCCACCGATCGCATGATCGAGGTGGCCCTCGAGGCCGGCCTCTCCATCTGAGCCGGCACATGACGGCGCACCTGCCGGTCGGCATCAACCCGACGGTCATCGGCGTCCGGGCCTCGTGGTGGACGGCCGCCGCCCGCCGGGCCGAGGCCGCCGGCTTCAGCACGGTGTGGGCCTGGGACCACTTCGTCAGCCGCGGCGAGCTGACCGATCCGCTGCTGGAATGCTGGACGACACTGACAGCCGCAGCCGCTACCACCGAGCGCATCCGGGTGGGCTCGTTCGTGGCCAACGTCATGAACCGCCATCCCGCGGTCCTGGCCCGCGTCGTGGCCACGTTGGCGGACCTGGCACCCGGCCGCGTCGAGCTCGGCATCGGCATCGGTGGTCATCCCGCCGAGCACCGCGCCTACGGCCTCGACTTCCCGCCCGCGCCTGAACGAGCGGAGCGCCTCGAGGAGGCCATCGCGGTCCTGCGCCTGCTGTTCAGCGGCGGCCCGGTGCACTTCGAGGGCCGCCACTTACCGGCTCGAGGGCGCTCATGCCTTCCCCGTCCCGCGGCCCGCCCCACGCATCACGGTGGCCGGCATGCAGCCGGCCGGCGCGCGACTGGCGGCGCGGCTCGGGGACGCCTGGACCTGCTTCGCGCCCGAGTACGATCGGCTGCTGCCGGTCTTCGAGGCCGAGCTCAGCGCTGCCGGCCGGTCCCGCGCCGACGTCGCCATCGTGGTCGGCATCGAGCACCAGGAGGTGGGGGAGGACATCGGCGCGCTGACGGCACACTGGCGTGACAGGGGTGCCTCCGAGCTCGTCATCCACGACGTCGGCCCGGCGCACCTGGAGCGCATCCTCGGTGTTCTGTGAGCGCGCTGCTGACAGTTCGCGGTGCTGGCGCTACATTGACCCGCGATGACAGCCTCTGCCGACCCCAGCCCGGCCCACGACGGTCACGGCTTCCTCGCTCCCCGGCCGGATAGCCAGCCGGTCGACCACTGCATCCGCTGCGGCGTGGAGACGCTGCCCGGCGTGGCCCTGTGCGAGGCCCACAATCGCGGTCGTCTCCCCGGTCCCAGCGCCACCCAGATGCACGCCACCATCTTCGGCGGCATCGTGCTCGGTGTGATCGGCTTCCTGGTCCTGGCCAACCTGGCGGTCACCTCCGGGCGGTCCCTTCGCCGCTGCGGTGTCGTCGGTCAGCGCCGGCCCTGGTGGTGCCGTCACGCTCTCCTTCAGCCTCAGCAACGAGGGCGACTCCGATGGCGTGGCCGACTGCCGGGTGACCCGCGATGGCGTGCCGCGGCCCGACGACTACGCCTTCCGCACGGAGGCCGTGGCGGCCGGTGCGTCCATCGAGCTCCGGCGTGAGCTGGCTGCACCACCCGAAGGCAGCATCGGCTACGACACCGAGACCGTCACGGTCCTCTGCAGCTAGCGCCCCTGCCTGTCGTCGTCGGAGCCAGTAGCATCAACCTGTGCCCGACAACGATCTCACCCGTGAGCTGGCGACGGCGTCCGAGGCTGCCCGCGCCGCCGGCGCCGATCCAGATGCAGCTGTATGAGCGGCTCGAGCGCATCGACTTCAAGAGCGAGAAGGACGTCGTCACCGAGGCTGACCGACTGAGCGAGGAGGCCATCCTCGAGATCATCGGCCGCGCCTTCCCCGACGACAGCTTCCTGGCCGAGGAATTGGGCGAGTCGGGCGAATGGGGCGCGGGGGCCGACCGACTGTGGGTCATCGACCCGCTGGACGGCACCGTCAACTACGCCAACGGCATCCCCTTCTTCGCCGTCAGTGTCGGCCTGGTCATCGAGGGCGAGCCGGTGCTGGGCGTGGTGCTCGATCCTGCCCGTGGCGAGCTCTTCAGCGCCAGCCAGCGGGGGCGGCGCGTTCCTCGACGGTCGGCCCGTCCACTGCGCCGACAAGGAGCGCATCGTCGACACCGTCGTGCACCTGGGCCTGCCCGGCTCGGGCTTCGCTCGACAGAGCACGGATTTCCGGCACACGGTGCGCATGGTGCGAGCGATGGGCAGCGCCACGCTGGGGATGACGTACCTCGCCAACGGCCGCTTCGATGCCTACGTGCAGTACCAGGGTCTCTCCACCTGGGACATCTGCGCCGCCGGCGTCATCGCCATCGAGGGCGGCGCCATCGTGACCTCGCAACTGGGCAACCGCTGGTTCGACATCGGCATGCCCAGCAGGTCGATCGGCATCGTGGCTGCCACGCCCCGTCATCACCAGGCGTTCCTGCGGCTGCTCGACGGCTGAGGCCGGCGCCCTCGTCAGCTGTTCGGCGGCTGCACGGTTCGACGCTCGAGAAGGCGGGGCGCACGCAAGCGCTCGGCCAGGGCCGCGAATGGGCCTGCCGCCACGCCGCGCCAACGCAGCTCATCGGGGTCCCGCTGGGGGATCGGTGCATCCAGGCGCAGGGTGGCGAGCTCGCGGAAGAGCTGCGCCTGGGGCCGTTGCTCCTTGAGGGTTCGCGCCAGGCTTGCCGCGCCGCGCACCTTCAGGTCCCAGGCGCTGGCCGAGTCGGGGATGTCCTCGAGGTGTCGATACCGTGCCAGGACCGCGGCCGCCGAACGCGCGCCCCAACCAGGCAGCCCAGGGAAGCCGTCGGCGGCATCGCCCACCAGCGCCAGGTAGTCGGGGATGGACGCCGGTGGCACACCGAACTTCTGCTCCACCGCGGCGGCGTCGTAGAAGCGACCCTCCCGCCGGTTGAAGGTGACCACGTGGCCGTCGGTACGAACGCACTGTGCCATGTCCTTGTCCGGGCTCAGGATGACCACGCGCTCCACCTCGGGGTGGTCGGCAAAACGTGCCGCGGCCGCGGCCAGCCCGTCGTCGGCCTCGAACTCGAGCATGGGCCAGACCACCACGCCGAGCGCCCGCAGCGCATCTTCGACGAGCTCGAACTGCGCCAGCAGCTCTGGCGGCATCCCCGCCTCCGTCTTGTAGCCGGGGTAACGATCGTTGCGCCAGGAGCGGATGACATGGTCGGTGGCGCAGCCGAGGTGCGTGACACGGTCATCGGCCAGCAGCGCCAGCACCGACTCCACCACGCCCAGCGTCGCGCCGACCGGCTGGCCATCGAGGCCGCTGTGCGGCGGTCGCCCGAAGTGCGCGCGGAAGAGCTCGTAGGTGGCGTCCAGCAGGTGGATCTGCATGGCTGCTGCCGGGGGCCTGGCGGCGCGGACCGTCAGGTGCGCTTCCTGCTCGTGGCAGCCCTGGACTCGCTCTGTCGAGCCGACTTGCTGGCGGCGGCCTCTTCGTGGGCCGCCAGGCCGGCGGCGTAGGCGGCGCCGATGATGCCCGAAGTATTGAGGAACCTGGCCTTGACCAGCTCGGCGTTGGTGACCAGGTCTGGCCAGTACTTGTCCGATTCCTTGCTCACGCCGCCACCGAGGATGATGCGGTCCGGCCAGAGGAAGAACTCGAGCATCGCCAGGTACTGGTTGAACTCGGCCGCCCACCGCTTCCAGCCCAGTCCACGACGCACGCGGGCGGCGCCGCTGACCAGGGTCTCCGAGGCCTTCTTGCGCATGATCAGGTGTCCGAACTCGGTGTTGGGAACCAGCCGGCCTTCGCTGATGAGCGCGCTGCCGATGCCGGTGCCGATGGTCAGCAGGATGGTCGTTCCGGGGCGGTCCTTGGCCTCGCCGTAGGCCAGCTCAGCCATGCCGGCGGCGTCGGCGTCGTTGATGACGTGGACGCGGGTGCCCAGCTTCTCGCCGAGCGCGGCCGTGGCGTCGAAATCGACCCAGCCCTTGTCGAGGTTGGCGGCTGTCTTCATGTAGCCGTACTTGATGGCGCCGGGGAGGCCGCAGCCGACCGCCAGGTCCTTGACCGGCTTGTGCTCGGCCAGCACCTTGCTGACGACCGAGGCGACGACGTCGATCACGGCCGCAGGTTCGGACGGCTGGGGCGTCTTCTCGCGCACGCGTGAGGTGACCAGCTCCGCGGTGGCGAGGTCCACGAGGGCAGCCTTCACGCCCGTGCCGCCCACGTCGATGCCAAGGGCGACACCGCGCAACGGGATGGCCCTCGATGTCGCGGCGGCGGGCGCGCTCATCCTGGTCGAGGCTGGCTTCGAGGCTGGCAGTGACCCTGCCTGCTCGTTGGCTGCGGCAGGGGCGGTGCTATCGGTCTTGCTCATGACGGCAGCAGGATACGCCGCTCACGCCAGTGCGTCCGCTGCCCAGGCACGCAGCGGCCACGATATCGCCTACGATGCGGGCGACATGTTCGACCCCTACGGTGACTTCAAGCTCCTGCCACCCGACCCCGACCCCGACGAGACCCAGGACTGGGTCGCCTCGCTCGATGCCCTCACCGAGGACCTCGGACCCGAGCGCGCCCAGTTCGTGCTGTACAAGCTGCTGAAGCGCGCCCGTCAGCTTCACATCGGTCTGCCGCCGCTGACCCAGACCCGCTACATCAACACCATCAGCCCGGAGCAGGAAGCGGCCTTTCCCGGCGACGAGGACATGGAGCGGCGCATCCGCCGCCTGGTCCGCTGGAACGCTGCCGCCATGGTGCTGCGGGCCAACAAGACCTCGCCCGGCATCGGCGGTCACCTCGCCACGTTCGCGTCCGCCACCAGCCTGTACGAGGTCGGCTTCAACCACTTCTTCCGTGGCAAGGATGCCGCGGGCATGGGTGACCAGGTCTACTACCAGGGCCATGCCGCGCCCGGCGTCTACGCGCGCGCCTTCCTCGAGGGCCGCCTCTCCGAATCGCAGCTCGACCACTTCCGGCGCGAGGTGGTGCCCGGGCAGGGCCTCTCCTCGTACCCCCATCCGCGCCTGATGCCGGACTTCTGGGAATTCCCCACGGTCTCCATGGGCCTGTCGCCGCTGGCCGCTATCTACCAGGCACGTTTCAACCGCTACCTGCTCAACCGCGGCATCAAGGACACCACCAACAGCCGCGTGTGGGCCTTCCTGGGGGATGGTGAGACCGATGAGCCCGAGTCGCTGGGCTCGCTCAGCATCGCCGCGCGCGAGGGCCTGGACAATCTCATCTTCGTGGTCAACTGCAACCTGCAGCGCCTTGACGGGCCGGTGCGGGGCAACGGCAAGATCGTGCAGGAGCTGGAGGCCGTCTTCCGCGGCGCCGGCTGGAACGTCATCAAGGTCATCTGGGGTCGCGAGTGGGACGAGCTGCTGGCGCGCGATCCTGACGGTGTGCTCGTCGCGCGCATGGCCGAGACGCTCGACGGCGAGTGGCAGAAGTACTCGGTCGAGCCGGGTTCGTACATGCGCGAGCACTTCTTCGGCACCGACCCGCGCCTGGCTGCCCTGGTGAGCGACAAGAGCGACGACGGACCTCAAGGCGCTGCGCCGCGGCGGCCACGACTATCGCAAGCTCTACGCCGCCTACGCCAAGGCCATCGAGCCCAATGGCTCGCCCACGGTCATCCTGGCCAAGACGGTCAAGGGCTGGACGCTGGGCTCGTCGGTCGAGGCCCGCAACATCACCCACCAGGCCAAGAAGATGAACGACGAGGAGGTCCGCGTCTTCCGCGACCGCCTGCAGCTGCCCATCCCCGACGCGCAGCTCAAGGACGTGCCCTACTACCACCCTGGGCCCGACTCCCCCGAGATCAAGTACCTGCAGGAGCGTCGGGCGGCTCTCGGCGGACCCTCGCCTCGCCGCGTCGTCATCAGCAAGCCGCTCGAGACGCCCGGCGAGAAGGTCTTCGCCGAGTTCGACTCGGGTTCCGGCAGCCAGGCGGTCTCGACCACGATGGCCTTCGCCAAGCTGCTGCGCAACCTGCTCCGCGATGAGGGCCTGGGCAAGCGCATCGTGCCCATCATCCCCGACGAGGCACGCACCTTCGGCCTCGACTCGCTGTTCCAGGAGGTCGGCATCTACTCCGCGCTGGGCCAGCGCTACGACCCCGTGGATTCCAACCTGATGTTCACCTACCGCGAGGACAAGGCCGGCCAGATCCTGGAGGAAGGGCTCACCGAGGCCGGCTCGACGGCGTCGATGCAGGCGGCCGGCACGGCCTACGCCACGCATGCCGAGCCGATGATCCCGTTCTACATCTTCTACTCCATGTTCGGCTTCCAGCGCACCGGCGACGAGATCTGGGCCTTCGGTGACGCCCGTGGGCGTGGCTTCATGCTCGGTGCCACGGCCGGGCGGACCACGCTCAACGGCGAGGGCCTGCAACACGAGGACGGCCACAGCCTGGTGCTCGCCTCGGCCTACCCATCCTGTCGTGCCTACGACCCGGCCTTCGCCTACGAGACGGCGGCCATCGTCCGGGATGGCCTGCGGCGCATGTACGGCCCGCAGCCGAAGGACGTCTTCTACTACCTGACGCTCTACAACGAGAACCACGTCATGCCTGCCAGGCCCGCCGGCGTCAGCGACGAGGACATCGTCAGCGGGCTCTACCGGTTCGCCGCCGGCCCGAAGCTTGGGAAGGGCGCCGCGCGTGCCACCATCCTGGCCTCGGGCGTGATCATGCAGCAGGCGCTTGCGGCGCAGGCCATGCTGGCCGAGCGTTTCGGTGTCGCGGCGGAGGTCTACAGCGCTCCGTCGTTCCAGCTGCTGCGCAACGAAGCCCTCGAGACCGAGCACTGGAACCTGCACAACCCGGGCGCGGAACGCGTTCCCTACGTCACCCAGGTGCTGGCCAAGTCGGCTGCGGCCGGACCGGTCATCGCGGTGTCGGACTGGATGGCGGCGTGGCCGGACATGGTCTCCCGCTGGGTGCCCACCAAGGCCTGGCGGAGCATGGGCACCGATGGCTACGGTCGCAGCGACACCCGCGAAGCGCTGCGCCGCTTCTTCGACATCGATGCGCCGCACATCGCGGCCGGCGTCCTCGTCGAGCTGGCCCGCACGCAGGCGATGGAGTCGCAGATCGTGGCCAAGGCGGTGGCGGAGCTCGACCTGCAGCCCGAGGCGCCCTTCGCCATCGACCGCTGAGTGGGGCAGTACGAATGGGACGGTAGCCATCACACCGGAGGCTACCGTTACCATCGTGAGGACATGACCGGGACGACCTACGCTCCGGCTGGGCCTGCCGACGCCACGCTGGTCGAGGCTGCTCGCCGGGGAGACCTGCACGCCTGGGAGCGCCTGGTGCGCCTCTACCAGGAGCCCGTCTATCGCGTTGCGTGGCTGGTCGTCCGCGACTCCACGCTGGCCGAGGCGGCGACGCTCTCCACCTTCGTGCGCGCCTTCCGGGCCCTGCCCTCGTCCGAGTCCGAGGCGAGCCTGCTGCCCTGGCTCTTCCGCATCGCCGCCGGTGAGGCCCGCCAGCAGCGACGAGAATTGGGCCGCCCTACCCCCTCCTCCCGGCCGGTGGAGAAGACACCGTCGCCCCACGTGTCGGCCACCGCGGTACCGGGCCTGGCGGAGGCCGCCGGCCTGGCACCGGCCGAGCGGGTCGCCATCGCCGAGGCGTTCGATCGGCTGGGCGAAGAGGACCGCCTGGTCATCGCCGCTCGCTACCTCTTCGGCCTCAGCAGGGACGAGGCCGCGAGTGCCCTGGCCATCCCGTCGCTGCAGGTCGACGAGCACCTGGCCGTGGCCCTGAAGCAGCTGCGCGCCCGGATGGCAGTCGCCTGATGCGCGTCGAGAGCCGCCCCGTCTCCTTCAGCGTCATGTCCGACGATCGTCTCGGCGCGGCCGCAGTCTCGCTGGTGGTCTCGGAGCTGCACTGGACGCCGGACGTGGTGCCAGCGGTGATGGACCGCATCTCGCGCGATGCGATCGCCTACCCGGAGCACTTCGACCGTCGCCACGGTGCGCCTCCGCCGGCTCCGCTGCTGCAGCCGGAGGCACGCTCGGCGAAACGCACCATCGGGCGGCTGGCCATCTTCGCTGTCATCCTCGCCCTGGTGGTGGCCCTGGTGATCTTCGCCGCCACGACGGGTGGCGCGGAGGCGAGCGCCGCCGCCCAGCGCCTGGTCGCCCTCGCCACGGAGATCGCATGAGCCTGCCGTCGTTCCCATCACCACCGTCTCGCCGCGCTGTCGCTGACGGCGGCCTTGCTCGCGGCTGCGGGCAGCTCGACGCTGACCGTCGGTGCCGAGCAGTCGCCCTCCCGGCGTCGCCGGCGGCGCCGGTAGAGGCCTCCGCAGAGCCCCTCCCGTCCGCCGACCCGCCGACGTCTGCCGGCGTTCGATGCCTCGGCGGTGGTACTGCGGACCGATCTCCTCGTCGATGGCCTGGATGCACCCGTCTACCTCGCCGACGACGGCGTTCCGGGCAGGTGCGTCTACGTGGTGGAGCGGGCGGGCACCGTGCGCATGGTCGAGAGCGATGGCTACATCCCGCCGCGACCCTTCCTGGACATCAGCGACCGCGTCCTGGTCGGGCCTGAGCAAGGACTGCACGCCATCGCCTTCCACCCGCAGTTCCGGAAGAACGGCCGCTTCTTCGTGCACTACAACGCCCTGCCGGACGGCCAGTCGGTCATCGCCGAGTTCAAGGGCAAGCCCTGCAAGCCGGCCAGCAACAAGGCCACCAAGGTCTCGGTCCTGACCGTCGACCAGCCCTTCCCCAACAACAACGGCGGCTGGATCGGCTTCGGGCCTGACGGCTTCCTCTACATCCCGCTGGGCGACGGCGGCGGTGCCTCGCCGGGTGACCCGCTCGGGCTCGGCCAGCTGCCCGACGTCCGCGCCTGGCCAAGGTGCTGCGTATCAACGTGGACATGGGCAAGCTCTATGCCATCCCCAAGGACAATCCCTACGCCAAGAAGCGCAAGGGCGGCTTCCCGCCCGAGACATGGGCCAGGGGCCTGCGCGATCCGCGCCGCGCCAGCTTCGACCGCAAGACCGGCGACCTCTGGATCGGTGACGTCGGCGAGCGCATCGAGGAGGTGAACCGCATCCCGGCCGGGGTGCCCGACCTCAACTTCGGCTGGTCCGACGTGGAGGGAGAAGCCACCTGCCATCCCAACGTGCCCGACTGCGACCCCGCGAGCTTCGAGCCACCGGTCCACTTCTACGACAAGGCGCCGCCACAGCGCGCCATCACCGGCGGGTACGTCTACCGTGGCGAGTCATTCCCGGCGCTCGAGGGCGTCTATCTCTTCAGTGACTTCGCCAGCGGCTTCATCTGGGGGCTCGACGCGGATGCGCTGGCGGCCGGACAGCCGGTCACCGTCCAGCAGCTGCTGGATGCCCCACAGGGGTTCGTCTCCTTCGGCGAGGACGACGCCGGCGAGCTGTACGTTCTGTCGCTCGACGGCAGCGTCTACCGCATCGGCGCCGAGGCCTCCTGAGCCCTCTGGCGCTGGAGATTCCGCATCGCCCGGCAGGGGGGCGACCGAGTCGTGAGCGGGCGGCCTCCCGACCCCGACAGCCTCCGCTACGCGCGCTACTGGGAGCCGGTGCTGGCCGCTCCCGCGGGGCGCATGCTGGGACGCATCGAGGCCACACCCGCGAGATTCCTCGACGTGGGCGCGGGCACCGGCTCGTTGTTGCTGGCGGCAGCGGCGCGCTGGCCGGAGGCTGGCATGGTGGGCCTTGATGGCTCCGCGGGCATGCTCTCCGTGGCGCGTCAGCGCGCCGCCGAGGCGTGGCCGGAGCGCCCCGACCGCTTCGAGTGGCTGGTCGCAGACGCCTCGTCGATGCCCCTGGCTGACGAGTCGATCGAGGTGGCCACGGTGGCCTTCGTGCTCGAGCTGGTGGACGATCGCCGCGCGCTGCTGCGCGAGATCGCACGCGTGCTGCGGCCGGGCGGCACCCTTGGGCTCGTCAGCCCGCTGGCCCATCAGCTGGTATGCCCGGCCGATGATGTCTTCACGGCGCTGGTGGCGGAGCTGGGCGTGACCGATGGGCACTCCGGCTTCCGGCCGCCAGCGGGGCTGGAGCACCATTCGCTCGACGAGGTCGCGGACGAGCTGGCCGAAGCCGGCTTCGGCGCCATCGAGCTGGAGTCCGATCAGCTCTTCCACGCCTGGACGCCCGCGGCCTACCTCCGCTTCAAGGAGCACTACGACGAACGCGACGTGTTCGAGTCACTCGATGACCCGCTTCGCTCCCGCTTCCGTCGCGCGCTCCGCGATCGCTGGGCGGCGCTTCCGGACGCCGCCTTCGAGCTCCGCGGACCGCTCGTCTCGGCTATCGCCCGCCGGCCCGAGAGCTGACCGCAGTCAGGCTGCGAAGGGGGTCGCTTCCAACGGGCGGCACACCTTGCAGGCTCGATAGCCGGCGGCCAGGGCCTCCCGCTCGCTGCGGAAGTGGACGATGTGCCTGGGCGTGATGCGCCGCGCGTGATGGCAGGACGGATAGCAGTAGATCCCGGTGCTGTCGCTGCCGGCATAGCGCACGCCGCTGCCGGCGAGTCGCTCCAGCGCGCCGGTGTCGATACCCTCTCGTGCCAGCACCTCGCGCTTGGCCTGCGGGCCGCCGGCTCCGTACTCGCCGATGTGCCCATCCGCACGGACGACGCGGTGGCAGGGGATGACGAAGGTGACCGGGTTGCCCGCCAGCGCGGAGCCGACCGCGCGCACCGCTTTGGGCCGGCCGATCTCGCGTGCCACCCAGGAGTAGGGCCGCACCTCGCCGAAGGGGATCTCCATCGTCTTGCGCAGCACGGCCTGCTCGAACTCGGTCAGCCGGTCCAGGTCGATCGGCGGACCCTCGCCGTGCCGGCCCTCGAAGCGTCGGCGGACCTGCCCGAGCAGTGCCGGCGGCATCGCCGCCACACGACCGAGCATTCGCTCGTGCCGCAGCTCGTAGACCGCCTCGAAGGTGCCGGGGTCGCCGGCCGGCTCGGCAGCGGTGATGCCGTTGGCGCTCCAGGCCACGAACAGCGGCCCGATGGGCCCAGCGATCTCCGTCCAGGCGTCTGCCAGCCCGACTTGCCAGAGGACCACCTCGGCCATGCCCCGCGGTGCCGGCGTCCGGCTACCTCGCAAGGCCTCCAGCATCGCCCGTGCGTCACGCATATTCATCCTGTCACCTCCTGTCGCCCCGCCATCTTCCCCCCGATCTCCCCTGGCCGCGGCGTCTCCAACGTGCGTGCCTCTTGCGCCAGCAGCTCCCGCAGCAGTCGCACGCCGCGATGGACGTCTGACTTCACCGTGCCCAGCGGCCGGCCGAGCGCCGTTGCCAGCTCCGGGTAGGACAGGCCGCTCACGTGTCGTAGCTCCACCGCGCGCCGATAGCGTGGGGGCAAGGCATCGAGTCGTTGGCGCCACAGGCGTTCCTCCTCGCGCCGCTCGGCCGCGCGCTCGGGCTGGGCGGCCGCGCTATCGGCCCGCTCGGCCACGGCGGCAAGGGTTGCCGTCGCCGGCGCGCCTCGCGTCGCCCGGTTGCGCCCGAGATTGCCGGCGATCGCCGCCAGCCAGCCGCGCGTTCGGAGCTGGCGGATGCGATCGGCCTGATAGCCGGCCAGCGCCCGATAGGCCCGCACGAACGTCTCCTGGGCGATGTCCTGGGCATCGTCGTGCTGCTTCGTCGAGCGCAGGGCGATGCCGTAGACGAGGTCCTGGTGATGCGCCAGGAACTCGGGAAAGGCGCCGGCGAGATCGTCAGCCAGCCGGAGCGGGCAATCAGCACACACGCAGACAGGAACACGCAGTCGTGGTCATCGGTTGCAGTGTGACCGAATTCGCTCAGCGCAGCAGGAAGCCCTCGCCCAGGCGATCACGCTCGTCGAGCACGAAGCGCTGGTGCCCGGTCACGTAGCCGCTGCCCTCGATGCTGGTGATGACGGCCTCGAACTCGCCCAGCGTGGTGACGTCCTCGACGCGGGCGCTGAAGGCCTCCCCGGTGATGCCGGCGTTGACGATGCTGTCGCCGATCTCGGAAGCCCCCAGCGCATAGCGCGCGGCCAGCAGCGCAGAGGTGCCGGAGCCGCAGGGGGAGCGATCCACCTCGGCGTCGGCGAAGACGGTGACGTTGCGCATGGTGGCGCCGGTCGCCAGCCCATCGGGCGAGGTGGCCGCATCGCTGTCGACCAGGATGGTGCCGTAGACGAAGCCCAGTGATGCATCGGTCGGGTGGATGGGCGTGTGGTCGCGCCGCAGGGCATCGGTGATGGCGGCACCGGCGCGCGTGAGCTGCTCGATCTGCTCGGGCACCACGCGCATGCCCAGCTCCGCCACGTCGACGATGCCGTAGTAGGCACCGCCGAAGGCGAGCTGGACGGAGAGGCCCTTGCGCTCGGCGGCAGCGCCGAAGAGGCGCACCCCTCTCGGCCGCATGAGCAGGCGTTCGGCGTGCAGGTAGGAGGGCACGTTCACGAAGCGCACCGAGCGCACCACCGGCTCAGCGCCGACGCCGACGCTGACCTCCGCGGTCGCCGACACCAGTCCGGCCGGTGTCTCCCAGCGGATCTCGGTCGTGGGGGTGGTAGCCGGGTAGAGCCCCTGCTCGATGAGTCCCTGGGTGAGCGCGATGATGCCGTGGCCGCACATGGTGCTGTAGCCCGCGTTGTGCATGAAGAGCACCGCGATGTCGGCGTCCTCGCGATACGGTGCCAGCAACACCGCGCCATACATGTCGCGGTGGCCGCGCGGCTCGTACATCAGCAGGCGACGGAAGCGATCGGCATGCTCACGCACCCACGTGCGGCGCTCGTTGATGGGCAGGTGTGGGACGGCCGGGTACCCGCTGCGGATGAGGCGCAGCGGCTCGCCCGAGCAGTGCAGGTCAAGCGTCTCCACCACCACCTTGGAGGAATCCCGATGGCGCGCTTGCTCCGGGCTCCAGGGCAGCGGTCGACGGGTGATGGCAGCGATGCGCGACTCGCACCTCGGCGTCAGCGGCAAGCGAGGCACCGGCGTCGGCGGAAGACTCGTAGACCACGGTCAGGACGTGCTCCCTGCCTTCCGAGCGCCAGCGCCGGGACTTGGGCTCCCAGCCGCGGGCGGCTGCCTGCTGGCGCTCGCGCAGGAACGAGCGCTCGGCCGAGGCGCGGTCGGCGGCCGCGTAGGTGCGGATGACCGTGCTCGTGGCTCCGGTGGCACTCGTCCTCACCATCGTCGTCTGACTGTCGCCCTCCTGGCGCGACCCGGTCCCGGTCGCTGACCCTGTCGCCTCGTATCTCATCATAGCCAGCCTTCGTCCGTCGCCACGGGCGTGTGTGCGCGCTTCGGACGGCCCCCGCCACCCTCGCTGGCGGCTGCGTGACCTGGACGCGTGGTGGCCGCCGACGCTTTGGGCTACCGTCCGCCCATGAGCGAGCATGCATCCCCTGATCTCAGCCAGCTGCGGCGTCGCGTCGGCGACGTCTCGCAGCTCGTTTCCACCCGCGCCGCCCGCCTGTCCGATGGCAACGAAGACGGCGTCCGCGTCGTCGATGCCCGTGCCAGCGGCGGCCTCTCAGCCCTGATCCTCGCCGATCGTGGCCTCGACGTCGGCCCGCTCTGGGCGGCGGGACACCAGGTCGGCTGGCAGTCGACCACTGGCGTGGTACACCCCTCGTACTTTCACGAGGCGGACTGGCTGCGCTCGTTCCATGGCGGCATGCTCACCACCTGCGGCCTGCAGAACGTCGGCCTGCCTTCGCAGGAGGGGGGCACGTCGTACGGGCTCCACGGTCGCATCTCCAACCTCGCGGCTCGCAACGTCACGCATCGCGTCATCGAGCAGGACGGCCGGCTGGTGGCAGAGGTCAGCGGCGAGATGCGCGAAACCGACGTCTTTGGTGCCGACCTGCGCTTGCGCCGTCGCATCACGCTGCCGATGGGTGAGCTCGTGCTGCACATCGAGGACGAGGTGCAGAACCATGGCCATGCCACGTCCGCCCTGATGCTCCTGTACCACGTCAACCTGGGCTACCCCATCGTGGCCGAGGGCGCGCGACTGATCACCCCGGAGGCCGATATCACGCCGCGCGACGAGCGAGCCCGCGTCGCGATGGACGAGCGCGCCAGCTTCCCCCCTCCGACCGACGGCTTCGTCGAGCAGGTCTACTGCCATGAGCTGGCGCGCACCGATGCTGACCAGGTCAGCGCGTCCGTCGTCAATCCCGGGTTCGGCCCCACCGGAGGCATCGGCCTGACGCTGAGCTGGGACCCCCGGCAGCTGCCGCGCATGTGGCAGTGGCGGATGCTCGGCCCGGGCATGTACCTCACCGGCCTGGAGCCCGCCAACTGCGGGCTTGCCGGGCGCGCTGCCGAGCGTGAGGCGGGCACCATCAGCGAGCTCCGGGCGGGCGAGTCGCGGCGCTTCGGTCTCTCCATCAGGGTGTCGTTGGGTGCCGATGCACAGGAGCTCGCCGCGCAGGGCTGACGGTCTGCGGCCGAGGTCGACCCGGCGGGACGGCCGGGACCGGGCAGGCTCGACACCACCCGACCGGGGCCCGTGCTACGGTCGTGCCCGTCTCAAGCACGCGTGCGCAGGAGGCTGGGGCATGGTCGAAGCGGAGCTCGACCTGGTCGATGACGAGGAGTCGGCCGAGCTCATCGCTGCCAGCCCGCGTGGTGGCCAGGCTGGCCTGCCCAGTCGCCCCTGGCGGCTGCCTGCCGCTGCCGTGGCAGCCGTGGCAGCCGCGGTCGCAAGCGCACTCATCGTGAGTGGTTGCGTGACGGCGCCTCGGGCGGGCGCTCTGCCCTCGGCACCGTCGACCACCATGCCGTCGGCCGCTGCTTCGCCAGAGCCCCAGGCGTCAGAGCAGCCCGGGCCTTCGTCGACGCTGCCGAACCGCTCGGTCAAGCCCAGCATCGGCTACATCTCGCTGGATGAGTCGCAGGCCTTCGTGCGCTCCGTCAGTGCCGGCATCCGTGAAGCGGCCGACGAGGCCGGCATCGAGCTCGTCACCTGCGACTCGGGCTGGACTCGCTCTGGCGTCCAGGCATGCGCACGCGGCTCTCGGAGGCAGGCGTGCATGGCCTCCTCAGCTTCCAGCCCTTCCCCGACCTGGCCGCCGACGTCTGTGCGGCCACCGGCGATGCGCCCACCATCGGCATCGTCTACGACCAGGGACCGTGCCAGGTCGCGCTGCTGGAGATCGACCAGGCGGAGTCAGGGCGGCTCGCCGGCGAAGCCATGGGCCGCTTCGCGGCCGAACGCTGGGACTGCGACGTCGCCGCCTACGTCTCGCTCGAGTCGGAAGCCGATGACCCGATCGGTGGTGCGCGCATGGACGGCTACCGGGCCGGGTACCAGGAGCACTGCGAGCTGCCCGAGGATTCGCGCTCGCTCGGTGGTGCCCAACACCTCGCGACGGCCGAGACGCAGGTGGCAGCGCTGCTGCGGACGCTCAAGGGCCGGCCGGTCCTGGTGGCTGGCGTCAGCGATATCGCCATCCTGGGCGCGATGGAGGCTGCCGCCGCTGCCGGCCGCAGCGACCAGCTCTGGTACGGCGGCCAGCTCGCCGACGCGGCGATCCACGCGGAGATCGCCTGCAACGACCACTACATCGCCTCGGTCGCACAGTTCCCCGAGCGGTTCGGCCAGGCGCTGGTGCCTGCGCTCGTCGATGCCCTCGAAGGCCGTGCGGTGCCTCCGCGGATGGAGGCGGAGCTCGAGGTGGTCACGGCGGCGAACGTGCGCTCGCTGTTCCCCGACACGCCCGTGTGCGACGAGTAGCCACACGCTCGGGTAATGTAACGCCACGTTAGCGCCGTCGAGCTCGGTCAAGAGGGGGCCGTCGATGGCGGATGTGGCATGGGCAGGAGGGATCGCACCTTGGACAGGACCCGGACTCGTATCTCGCGGATGGCCAGGTGGTCAGCGCTGATCGCCGTCGGCGCGCTGGTCGTGATGGCTTGTCGGCCGGAGGAGCCTGCGCCCGCCACGACCGAGGTCCCGACCGCAGCCGCTTCGACGGTGCCCGTCGCCGCCACGCTCGAGCCACCACGACTCGAACCCACGCCGGAGCCGACCGCCGACCCACGCCGGAGCCGACCGCGGAGCCCACGCCGGAGCCGACCGACGAGCCCACCGCCGAGCCCACGCCGGAGCCGACCGCCGAGCCCACCCTCGAGCCGACCGTCGAACCCACGCTCGAGCCGACGCCTGAACCGACCGCCGAGCCCACGCTCGAGCCCACGCCGAACCTACCCTTGAGCCCACCCTCGAACCGACCGTCGAGCCCACGCCTGAACCGACCGCCGAGCCCACCGCTCGAACCGACCGCCGAGCCCACCCTCGAACCGACCGCCGAGCCCACCCTCGAACCAGCGGAGTCTCCGCTCGCCAGCGAACGCGCCGCTCGCCACCGAGATGCCCATCGCCAGCGACGAACCGGTCGAGATCATCGAACCGGCGGTGACCGGCGCCATCACCTTGCCCGAGGACGCGGTGCTGCCGGAGGGTGCCACCTGGTCCATCGAGCTCCTGTACGTGCCGGATGACGATGCCCCCGCCGAGGTCGTAAGCGCTGACTCGGGTGATGTCGCTGACATCATGGCGACGGAGATCCCGTTCGCCATCGTCATCGACCCCGACCTCATCGACGAGGAGCTCGAGTACACCTTGAGCGCCAAGGTCTCTGACGCCGAGGAGAACCTGCTCTACGTCAACGACATCGACACCGTCACCCCGGGCGTCATCGAAGGCGAGCCCCAGGAAGATGTCGTGGTGCAGGTCCAGGATGCGCCCGCCGAAGCGGAACCGACCGAGGTCGAGCCGGCCGCCAGCGAAGCCGTGGAGAGCCCGGCGGCGTAGCAGTCGGAGGCTCGCCTTCCCGGGCTCTGACCCGGGTCGATCGGCTGGTTCGGGTTAGACTGGCGCCTGCGGGGGACTTCGGGAGGTGCGTCCGCGGGTCACGCGACGCGCCATTCCTGCGCTTTGACGGGACACATTCCTGGCGCGAGAACACCTCGGTGCCTCAGCCTGGAAGAACCAGACGGAGGGCACCGCCCATGTTGCTCGCCAGGAGGCTGCCCGCCTGATGGATGGGACACCTGCCTTCATCCTCGCCGGTGGCGCCGCCGTGGCCGGCCTGGTCACGGCGCTGATGCTGGCACGCAGCGTGCTGGCGCAGGATGCCGGCCCCGAGGTCATCCAGAAGGTCGGCCGCCTCATCCAGGCCGGTGCGATGGCCTTCCTGCGTCGCGAGTACATGATCCTGGCGGTGTTCGTCGCCATCGTGGCCGTGCTCCTGGCACTGCTCATCGACTTCAACATCACCGACAACGGCACCATCGCCGCGTTGAACGCGGGAGTGGAGGAACGCCTGGGCACCGGTCCGTGGACGGCGACGTGCTATGTCCTCGGCGCCATCGGCTCCGCCACGGCCGGCTTCATCGGCATGAGCATCGCCGTGCGTGGCAACACGCGTACCGCCGCGGCTGCCATGCGTGGCCTGAACCCTGCGTTGCGGGTCGCCTTCAACACGGGCACCGTGATGGGCCTGACCGTGGTCGGGATCGGCCTGCTTGGCATCACCAGCCTGTGGGTCGTCTTCCAGGACGCGGCGATCGTCGCCGGGTTCGCCTTTGGTGCTTCCTCGATCGCCCTGTTCGCCCGTGTCGGCGGCGGCATCTACACCAAGGCAGCCGACGTCGGTGCCGATCTCGTGGGCAAGGTCGAGGCGGGCATCCCCGAGGATGATCCGCGCAACCCGGCCACCATCGCCGACAACGTGGGTGACAACGTCGGCGATGTCGCCGGCATGGGCGCCGACCTGTTCGAGTCGTACGTCGGTGGCCTGGTCTCAGCCTTGACCCTCGTCGCCGTCGGTGCCGGCATCCTCGGCGTTGCCGGGACGGGCTGGGACAGCTCACTGGCGGTGCTGCCGCTCGTGGTGGCCGGCGTGGGCATCATCGCCTCCATCCTGGGCACGTTCCTGGTACGCACGAACGACGATGCCGGGATGTCGCAACTGCTGTGGGCGCTTCGCTACGGCGTGTTCGGCGCCGCCGGTCTCGTGCTTGCTGCCAGCGCGGGCGTGCTGCTGCTGCTGGACCTGCCGTTCGAGCTCTTCTGGGTCATCCTGACCGGTCTCATCGTGGGCCAGGTCATCGGCAACACCACCGAGTTCTTCACCTCCTACGAGTACCGACCCACCCGCTGGATCGCCAGGCAGTCCGAGACAGGTCCGGCGTCGGTCGTCATCGGTGGCATCGCCGTCGGTCTCGTCAGCGTGGTCATCCCGACCATCGCGGTGGCCTCGGGCATCTTCGTGGCCAACCACTTCGCCGGCCTGTACGGCGTGGCGCTGGCGGCCGTGGGCATGCTCTCCACGCTCGGCATCACGCTCGCGACCGATGCCTATGGCCCGGTGGCTGACAACGCCGGCGGGCTGGCCGAGCAGGGCCATCTCCCGCCCGAGGTCCGCGAGCGCACCGACGCCCTGGACGCGCTCGGCAACACCACCGCCGCCACGGGCAAGGGCTTCGCCATCGGCTCGGCCGTGCTGACCGCGTTGGCGCTGCTGGTCGCCTACGTCGAGGTCACTGGCATCACCGACCTGCGGCTGACCGACGCCGACGTGCTCATCGGACTCCTGCTGGGTGCGATGCTGCCCTTCCTGTTCGCGGGCTTGACGATGTACGCGGTGGGCAAGGCCGCGTACGCCATGATCGAGGAGGTCCGCCGGCAGTTCCGTGAGATCCCCGGCCTGCGCGAGGGCAAAGACGGGGTCGAGCCGGACGCGGCCCGCGCGGTGGATATCTCCACCCAGGGCGCGCTGCGAGCGATGCTACTGCCCGGCGCCATCGCCGTCCTGTCACCGATCCTCGTTGGGGTCTCGCTGGGCGCCGAGGCACTCGGAGGCATGCTGGCAGGCTCGATCGCCGCAGGCTTCCTGCTGGCCCTCTTCATGGCCAACACCGGCGGTGCCTGGGACAACGCCAAGAAGTGGGTCGAAGCCGGTCAGCACGGGGGCAAGGGCTCAGCAGCCCATGCGGCGACCGTCGTGGGTGACACCATCGGCGATCCCTTCAAGGACACCTCGGGTCCCTCCATCAACATCCTGCTGAAGCTCATGGCCATCGTCTCGCTCATCTTCGGTCCGCTGTTCATCTGAGCCGACGCTCCATCCGAGCCTGCCGTGGCGGCGGTGGGGCTACGATGGCGGCACGATGGAACGCAGCCTGTACTACGTCCGCCTCTTTCCCGGCACCGAAGAGCGCTACGACCAGATCCACCGCGAGGTACCTCGCGCCGTCGTCCGCGGCATGACCGACGCAGGCCTGCGCAACGTCAGCGGCTTCCGGCGCGGCACCGACGTGTGGTGGTACTGCGAGGCAGAGCCGGACCGCGTCACCGCCTTCTCCCGCACCGGCAAGGGCGCTCGTCAACCAGCGCTGGGGTCACCAGTTCCGCGACGTCATCGCCGAGATCGAGGCGCCAGGAGGTGGCCAGATCTGGTACGACGAGATCTTCCACACCGATGCCCCGACGCCCCAGGGACCCTACGAGCGAGGCCTCTTCAGCCTCGTCATCGACCCCCACCAGGCCGAGCGCTACGACCAGCTCCACGCGAATGCCGTGGCCGGAGATGCTGGAGGCGATCGCCGCGGCTGGCTACCGCGAGTACACCGGCTTCCGCCGCGGCGCACAGGTGGTCTACTTCGGGCACTACTACCCCGACTTCGAGAGCGTCATCGCACGCATCGACGCCACCGAGGTCGCCGCCCGCTGGGGCGCTGCGCTCAAGGGCGTCATCACCGCCTTCACCGACGCCGACGGGCGCAACTTCACGGCCGAGGAGATCTACCACCAGCCGTAGGGCGACGTTAGGCTTTGGGTTAAGGACAGCCAACCTTGGGGCACGTGGCGGCCCCCAGGCCCTAAGGTCTCCAGGTGCAGTCAGGGCGTCACGGGGGACGAGCGACGGATGCGGCGACTCCCGCCGCCATCAGCCGTGGACGCTTGGCCATGCTGCTCATGATCGTCGCGTTCGCGACGTCGGCGAGCGTGCTCGCGGGTCCGCCGCAACGCGTCACCGCGGCCTCCTCGGCGGCAGGCGGACCCGTCGACGGCGAATGGGCCGATGCCGTCAGGGCCTGGCTCGGTCCTGTCGCACACTGGTACCGACCAGTCACCATCCGGCTCAAGCCGCGACCGGCACCCGGCGCCTTCTCGATGAACCTCTTCAGCCCGGGTGACTTCGTGCACCAGCAGACCGAGTACTGGTGCGTGGCGGCTGCGGTGCAGACGATGTCGAACATCATCACTGACGGCGCACCCGACCGCTCGCGTCGCTTCCAGGAGCGCCTCCACTTCATGGGCCGGCGCCTGGATCGCGAAGAGGATGCGTACTGGCGGGAGATGGCCGGGACGGCTCGCTGGCGCCAGGGCTTGCACGGCCTGGGGCTGGACGACTGGACCGGGATGCTCAACGCCAGGGGCCACGGCCCGTACGGCATCGAGCGGGCCGAGACCCGCAAGCAAGCCATCCGCATGGCAGCCAGGGCCATCCGTCTGACCGGCAAGCCTGTCGGCCTCGTCGTCTGGCGTGGTGCCCACGCCTGGGTCATGTCCGGCTTCACGGCCACGGCCGATCCTGCCCACAGCAAGGGGTTCAGGGTCAAGCGCGCCATCATCCAGGATCCGTGGTATCCGGATGTGAGCTCCATCTGGGGAGCCTCCAGGCCTCCCGGTTCCAGGGTCCCGGTGGCGGCGCTGGCCGAGGACTACCTGCCCTATGACCGACCCGGGCGGCGCCACCCCAAGCGGGATGGCAAGTTCCTGCTCATCCTGCCCGCGCTGCCGCAGGGCACGCAGGTGCGCTAGCGCAGGTCGCGGCTACGGCTGGTCCGGGTCCAGGCGGAGGGAGGCCGAGTTGATGCAGTAACGCTGCCCGGTGGGGTCGGGCCCGTCCTCGAACACGTGGCCAAGGTGCCCGCCGCACGCGGCGCACATCACCTCGGTGCGTACCATGCCGAACGACCCGTCGGTCTCGTAGGCGATGGCACCCGGCTCGGCCGGCTGCCAGAAGCTGGGCCAGCCCGACCCCGAGTCGTACTTGGTATCGGAGGCGAACAGCTCCGCGCCGCAGCCGGCGCATCGATAGGTGCCCGGGCGCTTCTCGCTCACGTACTCGCCGCTGAAGGCGCGTTCGGTGCCCTTCTCGCGCAGGACGCGGTACTGCTCGGGCGTGAGTCGCTGCCGCCACTCCTGGTCGCTGGTCGGCGCTGCGTCGCTGGTCGGCGCTGCGGGGGTGTTCTGCTTGTCCATGTGTTGCAGGGTATCGCGACCGCCGTGACGGGTCGATGAACGTGCTCGCCTGGCCAGCCCTGGGTGGCACACGCGTCGCCGGCGACGGTGCCACGATATCGACATGACCCTCGTCTTCATCGCCGTGGGCGGCGCAGCCGGCGCCATCTCACGCTACCTTCTGCAAGGCTGGGTGCAGGACCTTGCCGGCGACCGCTTCCCATGGGGTACGTTCGTCGTCAACATCTCCGGCTCCTTCCTGCTCGGCGTCGTCTTCGCGCTCTCGGTCGACCGGGCCTTCCTGGCTCCCGAGGTGCGGGTGCCGGTGATGATCGGCTTCATCGGTTCGTACACCACGTTCTCCACGCTGATGCTGGAGTCGTGGCGACTGGTGGAGGAGGGGGACTACCTGTTCATGCTCGGCAACCTCATCGGCTCGGTCGTCGTGGGCATGGTCGCGCTCGTCGCCGGGCTGGCCATCGGGAGGCTGCTGCCATGAGGATCGACGGACCCGCGCTGCTCGCGCGCATCTACATCGGCGAGTCGGATCACCGCGACGGCCGGCCGCTCTACGAGGCCATCGTCGGTCTGCTGCGCGAGCGCGGCATCGCCGGCGCCACGGTGCTGCGTGGCATCGAGGGCTACGGACGGGCTGCCCGGCTTCACACCAGCCGTATCCTGCGACTCTCGGACGACCTGCCCATCCTCATCGAGGTGGTGGACCGAGAAGACCGCCTGCGCGCCGTGCTGCCCGAGATCGACGCCATGGTGGGCGAGGGCCTCATCACGCTCGAACACGTCGAAGTCATCGCCTACCGTTCGCCCGAGAAGGAGGATCGCTCGTGAACCTGCGCCGCCCGATGGCCGTCATCCTGTCGCTTTGCCTGGTCGCTGCTGGCCAGCGCCACCAACGTCGTGGCACAGGACATCGAGCGTCGTCCTGTCGAGGACCAGATGTTCGGCGTGTCGATCGGTGGTGCCGGCCGACTGGCAGGGGCTCGGCGGTGGCGCCTATGCACGCGGCACACCTCCGCAGGACCTGGCCCTCATCGCCATCCGGCCGCTCCCGCCAGCATCGAGCAGCTGTGGGCAAGCTTGCTGCCGCAGTTCGCGCTGACCGAGGTTCCCGAGGCTCACCGGCGAGTACAGCACCGACCTGTTCGACTGGACGCTCTACCGGTTCAGACGTGCAGCTCGGCGAGGATCGTCATCTCGGCGGAGCTGGCGCTGGCCGAAGCGGACGGCGTGACGCAGCTGGTCCTGCTGCAGTCCGATCCGGCCGACTTCGAGACGCTGCGCGAGCAGGTGCTGCTGCCGGCCATCGATGCCTTCGCGCCCCTGGCACCCACGCCCACGCCTGACCCGTCGACCTTCGACTACGCCATCGAGGAGGTCTCGTTCCCCGGAGGCTCGGAGGGCGTCCAGCTGGCCGGCACGCTGACGCTGCCGCCGGGGCCGGGACCGCATCCGGTGGTGGTCACCATGAGCGGCAGTGGCGCCCAGGACCGCGACGAGTCACTGCGGCCCATCACCAGCCTGAAGCCCTTCGCCATCCTCGCCGACGCGCTGACGTCGGCCGGCGTGGGCGTGCTGCGCTACGACGACCGGGGCGTCGGGGGCTCGAGCGGTGACTACGCGGCAGCGACCATCACCGAGCTGGCCGCCGATGCCGCCGCCGCCGTCGACTATCTCACCAGTCGTGAAGACGTGGACCCCCATCGCCTTGGCCTTCTCGGCCACAGCGAGGGTGGCATCTACGCGGCCATGATCGCGGCCAGTGATCCTCGCATCGGCTACATCGGCTTGATGGCCCCGGCCGTCACCGACGGCGTCACCCTCATCGTCGAGCAGAACGAGGCGCTGGCACGATCATCCGGCGTGTCCGAGGCGATGACCGCGGCCATACCGCGAGTACAGCGCCGAAGCCATGCCGCTGGCACGGGATGGCGAGTTCGAGGCGCTCGAGCAGGTCATGCGTGACGCCTACGGCCGCATCTGGGAGCAGATGACGCCCTTGGAGCAGGTCATCGCGGGCGATCGCGCCACCTTCGTGGACCTGCAGGTGGACGCAGAGCTGCCCATCCTACACCTCCGACTGGTTCCGCTCGTTCCTGGCCTACGACCCGACCACCGACTGGCAGCAGGTGACCGTGCCGGTCCTGGCCATCTTCGGCGGCAAGGACGTGCAGGTGCTGGCGGACTCCAACGCCACCGCCCTGCAGGAAGCGCTCGAGATCGCGGGCAACGACGACGTCGAGATCGTCACCATCCCCGACGCCAACCACCTCTTCCAGGCGGCCGACAGCGGTGCCTTCGCCGAGTACTCGCAGCTCGCGCCGGAGTTCATCGATGGCTTCACCGAGACCGTCGTCGACTGGATGACCGTCCGTGCCGGCGTGGCCGAGCAGGGATGACCGAGGAGCCGGAGGAGGCGCGGGAGGCGCGGGAGGCAGAGGAGCGTCCCGACCTCGACGGCCGGAGCGGCGAAGGCTGGCATCCCGAGCCCGAGCTGCTCGATCTGCGTGACGAGGCCGCCTCCCGGCCGGCGCTCGAGCGGCTGGGCGCAGCGGCGTGGTCGGCGGCGCTCGACTACGTCTACGACCACGGCATGACCCGTGCCATCGGCGAACCGGCCGACTACCGCGAGCTGCGCGAGGTCTTCTTCGGGCCGTCAGGCCGACCAGCCCCCGCGCCGCAGGGTCCGTCGACGTCCGCGGCACTGATCGACCAGTTCCGGGATCGCCTCGCACCGCACCAGGCCAACGCCTGGCATCCACGGGCCTATGCCTACTTCACACCCATCCCGCTGTGGGCATCGATCGTGGGCGAGCTCTTCGGCCAGGTGGTCCACCAGGGCGTGGATGTGTGGCACTGCAGCCCTTCGGGCGCGCTGGTGGAGGAGGAGGTGGTGCGCTGGTTGTGCGACCTGGTCGGCTTCGACGAGCACGCCTTCGGTCTCTTCACCTCGGGTGGCGTGATGGCCAACCTCATGGCGCTGACGGTCGCCCGCGACACGGGGCTGCGCCGGGCCCGCGGTCTCGAGCGTGCGCCCCGCGGTGCCGACCTCGAAGGGGTGCGCGTCTACGCCAGCGACCAGGGCCACTTCTCGATCCAGCGCAGCCTCGATACGCTGGGCTTTCCCGCCGGCACCCTCGTGTCGGTACCCAGCGACGAGCGCTTCCGCCTGCAGGCCGCACCGGTGGCCGCCGCGGTCGCCCGGGACCGTGCCGCCGGACTGTTGCCGCTGGCCATCGTGGCCACCGCCGGCAGCACCAACACCGGCTCTGTCGACGCCCTGCCGGACCTGGCCGACCTCGCCCGCGATGAAGGCCTGTGGCTGCACATCGATGCCGCCTACGGAGGTGCCGCGCGCCTTTCCGCCCGGCTGGCCGGCCAGGTCGACGGCCTGGAGCGCGCCGACTCGATCACCATCGACCCTCACAAGTGGTTCTTCCAGGCATACGACATCGGCGGGCTGCTGCTGCGCGATGGCTCGCTGCTGGAGGCCACCTTCTCGTATCGACCCGAGTACTACCGCGGCTCGGGCGACGCCGGCCGCGCACCCGATGCGCACGGCTCCGACGAGCTCGACTTCTACCGTCTCAGCCTGGAGGGCACGCGTCGCCAACGCGCGCTCAAGCTATGGCTCTCGTGGAAGCACCTCGGGACTCCAGGCCTTGGCCGGCTGGTGGAGAAGACGGTCGACCTGGCGTCCCTGCTCAAGGCGAAGTTGCGGCTGGCCGACGGCTTCGAGCTGGCGGAGGAGTCGAACCTCTCGGTGGTCTGCTTCCGGCACCTACCTGCCGGCGCCGATGGCACCGATGCCGCCGGTCGGGATGCGGTCGACATCCACCAGGACGCCCTGCAGGTGGCGCTGCAGCACAGCGGTCGAGGCTTCCTGACCACGACGCGTCTGCGCGGCCGCACGTGGCTGCGCGCCGGCATCCTCAACCACACCGCCACGCCGGCCGACCTCGACGGCCTCCTGGACGACATCCGTCTCCTGGCGGCCGGTCGCAAGGCTTGATGGTGCGAGCTGGCTGGCCTGTGTCAGCGCCGACCCGGTCCCTGGAGCTCCCGTAGCCGGGCATCGCTGATGCCCAGGTGGTGGGCCACCTCGTGCTCGAGCGTTTCGCGCACGCCCCGCATGAGCGCGGCCTCGCTGCGGTAGGCGCGCATCAGGGGCCCGCGGAACAGCGTGATCTTGCTGGCCACCGGCACCCCGTCAGCACCGTAGGCGGTGCGGGGCACGCCCTGGTACAGCCCGAACAGGCCGCGCGCGTGGACGCTGCTCAACTGCTCAGGACTCGGCTCGTCCTCGATGACGATGGCAACGCTCGAGAGCGCCTCGCGATAGGGCTCGGGTAACGCCGCGATGGCGGCAGTCAAGGCGCTCTCGAACGGATCAGGCTCGGTCATCCGCCTTCTCGCGGCAGGCGCGGCAGACGCCGATGACGCTGAGGTGGCCCAGGTCGACGCGGAAGCCCCGCTTGCGGTCGAAATCGGCCACCAGGCCCGCGACGTCATCGGCCGCGATCTCCCACGCCTGCTGGCAGACCGAGCAATGCAGATGGCCATGCTCACGGGCTGGCCGGACGTGGAACTCCTCCCTGCCGTCGAGCCCGTGGGCGTGACGGATGAGACCGATGTCCTCGAGCACGTCAAGCGTGCGGTAGACCGTCGAAGGGGTGGTCTCCGGGTCCTGTTCCCGACAGCGCTCGACCAGCTCGGCGCCGGTGACGTGGCCGTCGGTACCGGCCAGCACCTCGACCAGCAGGCGCCGTTGCGGCGTCCACCGAAGTCCCCGCTCGTGGAGACGCTGGCGGACCTCGTCCCAGGTTGCCTCAGCAGCGTGCGTGCGAGTCTCGGTCGGCATCGACCCAAGCATAGCCCTATGGTCCGACAGGGGCGCTAACACGAGACGTCGCAGTAGCGACCGCGAGCGACTGATCCGCAGCTGAGGTCAGTCCGCCGAGGTCGAGCGGCCGATCTCCGGGCTCGGCGCCTCCCGTCGACGTCGGCCGCGACCATGCCGCTACGGCCGCGGGCCGTTGAGGTCGACGCGGTAGATCCCACCACCGAGCAGGTCGGTGGCGAAGAGGCGTCCATCGGCGTCCTCACCGAAGGAGGCGATGCTGCGGTTCGTGCTGCGGGCGTACTTGACCTTGCCCCCCCGGTCGAGCACGAAGAGGCGGCCGCAGAAGTCACCCGCCACGTACATCCCCCGCCAGGTCGGTGCGGCCGGCCCACGGTAGACGTGACCGCCGGTGACCGAGCAGCGACCCGCGCCGTGGGCGTAGTCGTGGATGGGGCGGGTGCCGAAGGTGCAGCGCAGGCTCGTGGCGGGATAGCGGCGCGTGCCCTCGCAACGGTTCCAGCCGTAGTTCTTGCCTCTTCCGGCGGCCCTGCCCATGGCGTTCGAGCGGGCTCGGTCGACCTCTTCGCGTCGGCTCTGACCGACGTCGCCGATCCAGAGGTCGCCGTTCTTGCGGTCGAACGAGAAGCGCCAGGGGTTGCGCAGGCCCCAGGCCCAGAGGTCGTCGATGCCTGGCTTGCCCACGCGCGGGTTCGATCGCGGCACGCGGTAGGTCCGGCGGCCGTTGCCGTCGGGATCGAGCGGGTCGATGCGGAGCAGCTTGCCCAACCGGGTGCCCAGCCTCTGCCCGTTGCCGTTGGGATCGCCGCTGCCACCACCGTCGCCACTGGCGATGTACAGCAGCCCGTCAGGCCCGAAGGCCATGTGCCCGCCGTTGTGGTTGGCAGCCGGCTGATCGATCACCATCACGACCCTGCGGGACGCCGGGTCGGCGGCGCTGGCGTTCAGCCGTCGATACTCCGCGACCACGCTGTCGCCCCGCCGGCCACCACTGCCGGCACGGGTGTAGTTGACGTAGAAGCGGCCGTTGGACTGGTAGCGCGGATGGAAGGCCAGTCCCAGGAGCCCGCGCTCGTTGCCGTCACGGCGCGGGTCGTTGACCAGGCTTCGGAGGTCGAGGAAGGTGCCCAGCTTCTGCCAGCGGCCATCCTCGTAGGTGGCCCGCTCGATCCTGCCGGTCTGCTCGACGATGAAGATCTCGCGGCCGCCGCCGGGCGCGTGGGTCACCAGCAGCGGGCGCGTGTAGCCTGGAAGCACCTGCGTCAGCGACACGCTGCTGCCCTGGGCGCTCGCTGGCGTTGCCAGCGCCGCTGCGATGAGGGGGATGAGCAGGAGGCTGGCGAAGGCTCTAATGGTCTGGCGCATTGGCTCACTCCTTGACCCGTGAGGCTGGATGGACGGTGGGTGGCTCCCTGGCTCCTCGTTCAGTGGATGAGATCGTCGAAGTCGCGGTGACAGAAGTGGCCGGTCCGCTCCAGCACCGCGCCGCAGAAGGGGCACACCGGCTTGCCACCGGCGACAACGCTGTTGGCGCGGCGAGCGAACTGCTGGGCCATGAATGGTGTCAGTCGGACACGCAGGACGTCAGGCCCGATGGGGGCATCGTCGGGGATGTCGTCCTCGTCGAGGTCTTCGCTGTCGCGCACGGCGCTCTCGCCGGCGCCGGCGTCGAACGTCATCGAGCGTGCTTCCACGATGAGTCGATCGACGTCCTCGTCCCAGGCGATGACGAGGGTCCCGACGCGGAACTCCTCGTGCAGCGGCTGTTGCAGCGGGTGCTCGTCGAGGATGCCGGCCGGTCCAGCGTCCACGGCCGCAAGTCCTCGCCGCTCGACCTCGTCCACCACCGCCAGGACGCGGTCGGCGAGGACCGCCACCTGCTCCTTCTCGAGCATGACCGACACCACGCGCCGACCCTGCACTGCCTGCAGGAAGAACGTGCGGTCACCAGGTTCGCCGACACTGCCGGTGGCGAACCGGTCGGGCAAGTCGAAGTCCAGGATGCGACGAGCCATGACGGGACTCTAGCGGAGCGACCCCGAATCGGCCGAGACGGCCATCGATCCCGAACCGAGGATGGCCTCCGCTTCCATCTCCACCTTCCAGCGCGAGTCGAGGAGGCCGACGACCACGACCATCGTCGACGCCGGCCGGGCGGTCCGGAAGGCGCGACCATGGGCCCGACCGACGGCCTGCCAGTCGGCGGCATCGGTCAGGTAGATGCGTGTTCGCACGACATCATCGGCCGTGGCCCCTGCCTCGGCCAACGCCGCCAGCATGATCTCGATGCAACGACTGGCCTGTCGTTCCACGTCCGCATCGACATGCCCGTCCGGCCAGACGGGTGCGGTGCCGGCGACGAAGACATGGTCGCCCACGCGAACGGCGCGACTGAAGCCGATGGGTTCCTCGTAGGGCGAGCCCGAGGAGACGTGTTGACGGTCGTGGCTGGGCATGGTGTCCTCCGCTACGGCCGGTCGCTCAACCCTCGGGGATGAGCACGAGCAGCCCGGTCGAGACGGCGCTGATGATGACCGAGCCGAGCGCCGCGGTGATGACGGCCTCGATGCTGAGGTCGGGCGGGTAGCCGCCGATGACGATGAGCGGGCCCCACAGCAGATCGACCAGGAAGGCCATCCCCAGCAGCAGGACCGCGTTGAGCAGCACCGAGAAGAGGCCCAGCGTGGCCAGGTTCAGCGGGAGGCTGACCAGGCGGGCGATGGGGCGGATGAAGGCATTGACGAGCCCAAAGGCAAGGGCCAACGCCAGCAGCGTAAGCCCGCTGCCCACGCTGTCATCGGCCCACTCGATCTCGATGTCGGGCACCAGCAAGGTTGCCAGCAGCAGCGCCACGGCGATGACGGCGATGCGGATGATGCGCGCGGTCATGCCTCGACCTGCAGCAGCTCCCGCAGCGACCCGACCAGGTGATCGGCTTCCGGCAGGGGGTGCTCAGTGTCGCTCGGTACACCGATACAGGTGAGCCCGGCCGCCTGGGCAGCGCGGACGCCCGTGGGAGAGTCCTCGATCGCGACCGCGCGCCTGGGCTCGACGCCCAGCCGCTGGCAGGCCAGCCGGTAGACGTCCGGCGCTGGCTTGGGTGGCACCTCTTCCCCGGTCGCGATGGCACCGAAGGCCGAAGCGAAAGGCGTCTGTCGCAGGATCCGGTCGACCAGCGGCCGGCGGGTGTTGGTGGCCAGGGCCAGCGGGACGTGCGCCTGCAGGTACGTGACCAGCTCGGTCGCGCCGTCGGTGAGCTCGATGCCGTCATCGATCAGCCCGCCGATGATGTCGAGGTACTCGTCCTGGAGATCGGCGACGCGTGCGTCGGGCAACCCGAAGCGGCGGGCGAAGTAGGTCACCGTCTCGAGGTCCGCGACGCCGAAGACGGCCGTCCTGTCGGCCCGCGTGAGTTCGCAACCGTGGTTCTCGAACAGCACCAGCTTGGCCTGCAGCCACTGGCGCTCGGTGTGCACGAGCAACCCGTCCATGTCGAAGACGACCGCCGCGTACGGGCCGGGCAGACGGGGTGGCTGGACATGGCTGCTCAACATCTGGCTCCGCGTGCGGGTGGGATGTCATCGTATCGGTTCGGGCCAGGTTGCCCGTGGGCGGCGAGGTGGCCGCTCCGGGCCGGTAGCGGCCACCGGGCCGGCAATGGCGATTCGAGGCAGCCGATCCTCGTCACGTGGCCGACAGATCTTGGTCACATGTCCACGTGGGTCCCGTTAGACGGGCAACTCTCCGCTGCCGGCCGAGCGTCATGCATGCCTATACACGTCCGTGCATTTCCGCCCAGGTCCATGCGTCGTACCCGCATGATGATGCAGCGTCGCCCGATGACAGCCGGCATCCAACCGCCTAATGGACCTCAGCCGGACATCTGAGCAGGAGGCGGCAGGGCCGGGCGATGACCGGATGCGCCGAGCGGCTGGTCGCCTGCCGCGATAGTCCGACCTCGCGGCCGACAGCGCCTAGACTTGCGCCCGATGGAGCAGCAGCGTGTCGCCTATGAGCCGTTCAGCGATGCCACCCTCGTCTGGGACGGCGAGCCCATGCGTGGTGCCGGTTGGCCCAGCGGGTCGGCCGAAGGTGCGGGCGCCGACGAGCCGTTCGATCCGGGCCGGGTCACGATGCGCTTCCGCGACGGCAACCAGACGCTGGTGGAGATGCCCTGGGATCGGCCCCTGGAGAGGTGGTCCCCGGGGGACCTCGAGTTCGTCGACCTGCCGGTGGGTGCCAGCCGCCACGTGGTGCGATTCACCATCGTGGAGGGCGCCATCATCGCGCTCAAGGAGCTGCCCCTGTTGGTCGGGCAGAAGGAATACGACGTGCTGCGAGAGCTGGAAGCTCGCGGCGCCCCCTCGGTCAAGGCCTGCGGGCTGGTCACGCGCACGGGCGATGACAGCGCCATCATCCTGACGCGGTACCTGACTCGCTCCTTCCAGTTCCGTCGCCTGTTCATGCGCCTCCCCGAGGGCGAGCACCGCTATCGGGACCAGCTCCTCGATGCCATGACCGGCCTGCTGGTCGACCTCCACCGCATGGGCTTCTTCTGGGGAGATTGCTCGCTGGCCAACACCTTGCTCATGCGCGACGGGCAGCGGCTGCAGGCCTATCTCGTCGACGGCGAGACCAGCGAGATCCATGAACGTCTTTCGGACGGCCAGCGCGAGGCCGATCTCGAGATCGCCATCGAGAACGTGGCCGGCGACCTCGCCGACATGGCCGCGCTCAACGGCAAGTCCATGGAGGACATCGACGACGACTTCGAGGCAGCCTTGAGCCTGCGCGCTCGCTACGAACGACTCTGGGATGTGCTGCACCAGGACGTCACCATCCACCCCGACAAGCGCTATCGCGTGGACAAGCGACTCAAGGCACTGCACGAGCTGGGCTACGTGGTCGACGAGATCATCCTCGAGCCTGGCGAGGACGGCACCGAGGATCTGCGCCTTCGCGTGTCGGTGGCTGGCCGCGACTACCACTCCAGCCGGCTACGACAGCTGACCGGCATCGAGGCGGGGGAGGGCCAGTCGGCCATCCTGCTCAACGATCTGACCGCGTGGGCCGGTTTGGGTTGGGCGGGCGACTGGGACTCCAAGGAAGGCGAAAGCGGCCGTGTCTTGACCCGACGCGATGGCGCGCGCTGGATGCTGGAGATCTTCGAACCGGTGGTGGCTCAGCTCATCGACACGCTCGGAGACGACATCGACCTTGTGCAGGCCTATTGCGACCTGCTCGAGGTGCGCTGGCTGCTCTCGGAGCAGGCCGGTCACGATGTCGGTAACGCTGCGGCCTTCCGCTCGATGGCCAAGGCCGAGACACCTGCCGGCTCGTCGGCACAGATGGCCGGCGTCGAGATGCCGTCGCAGCCGCGGCGGCTCGGCTGGAAGCGCCCGTGAACCGCCGCATCGGCCTCGGCCGCCTCGCCCGCACGGTCGCTCGCCCCACCCGCGGCTCCGCACCGCTCGAAGGCGGTGCCGTTCACTCTCGCTACGACCAGCTGCAGCCGCTGCCGCAGCACCCGCCCGACTGGCAGCCCGGCCCGCCTGACTTCGTCATCATCGGCGCCCAGAAGTCGGGCACCACGTGGTGGCAGGGCCTCATCGAGGGCCACCTCGGGATCGTGCGGCCACTCGGCCAGCGTCGCGAGCTGCACTTCTTCGACCACTTCTGGGACCGCTGGCCGACCGATGAGCAGTTCGCCCATTACCAGCGCTACTTTCCTCGGCCCGCCGGCAGCCTCGTCGGCGAGAAGACGCCGGGCTACCTGTACCAGCCGTGGGTGGCGCCGATGCTGGCCCATGTCGCTCCACGGGCACGTCTCATCGTGCTCATGCGCGATCCGGTCGATCGCTACATCTCCGGCCTCGGGCTGCTGCAGCGGTCTGGTGCGCTCAAGGGTGAGGTCGGTGCCGGCGAGGTGGGCATGCGCGAGCACCGCATCGTGGAGGCGATCGACCGCAGTCGCTACGCCGACCAGCTCGCCTGGTGGCTGAAGCACTTCCCGCGGGAGCAGTTCCTGCTGCTTCAGTACGAGGCCTGCGTGGCGGATCCACAGGTCCAGCTCAGCCGCACCTTCGAGTTCCTGGGCTTGCCCGACCAGCGCGCCTCGGTCTCCCAGATCTCGCAGGCGCGCAAGAAGGCCAGCGGCCACGTGGAGATCCCGACCGAGATCCGCTCGCTCCTGGCCGGGCGCTTCAGCGAGGATGTCGAGCGTCTCGAGGAGTTGATGCCGGACCTGGATCGCTCGCTGTGGCAGAGCCTTGCCAGCGTGGCGCCGCGGGTGTAGACGATCACCCGGACCGCCCCGGCGGCGAGTTATCCCGACAGGCGTTCCCGCGCCGAATGTCACACCAGCTGACAGCGGCGATGATCATCCATCAGCCTCGATCGGCGGCACACCGCGACCATCGATGCCGCCAACGCCTCGATCGCGTACCCGCCCCACAGAGTCAGTCGTGGGGGGCATCGGACGGGGGACCCAGCACGGCGGCCAGGTCGTCGAGCGTGATGTAGTCGCCGGGTGCTGCTGCGGAGTGGTTCTCGACGACCACGGCGCGCGGCCCTCCTGGATCGCCCAGCGACGTCACCACCAGGCTGGCCTCCTCGAACGTCTGCTGTGCGGTGTAGTCGTTGAGCGTGATGACGGTGCTGAGCCCAGCAGCCACGGCGGCCAGCAGCCCGTGGCGGGAGTCCTCGATGGCAACAGCGTCGGCCGCACCGATCCCCAGCCGCCGCAGCGCCAGCTGGTAGATGTCCGGCGCCGGCTTCTTGCGCGGCACCACATCGCCCGCGAGCACGAGGCAGTCGCGCGCAACGTCCGGCTCCACGCTGCTGTCGAGGATGGCCCGCACCGAGGCCTCGGCCGAGGTCGAACAGACCGCCAGCTGCCAGCTCGCCGCATAGGCGGCGTCCATGATGCGCCTGATCCCCGGTCGAGCCGGCAGACGTCCGGCGAGCACCATCTCGACGTAGAGCTCGGTCTTGCGCTGATGCCACTCGGCGACGCGTGCCAGCTGCCCGTCCCGGTCGCGCGGCAAGCCGGCGGTGGCGACGAACTCGGGGGTGAGCAGGGACGCCATGCGCTCCTTCCCGCCACCGATACGCAACGCCACCCGATAATCCTCGTCCGACCAGCGCACCGGCAGGCCGAACTCCTCGAACGTCCGGTTGAAGGCCGGCAGGTGCCCTTCTCGCTCGGTGTCGGCGATGACACCGTCACAGTCGAGGATGAGCGCCGTCATGCGCGTCCGTCGGCGCCGAACATCCGGATGTGATCGATCGTTATGGCCATGACACGCTCCCGCACATGCTCGAAGAGCTTGGGTGGATCGGCCGCCTCGGGGTCGGCGGTCAGGTATTCGCGATGTGCCTGCATGTATGCGACCTTGAGCGCGGTGGAGACGTTGACCTTGGCACAGCCGCGCGTGATCAGGTCATGGAACTGCTCGGCGGTGAGACCGCTGCCACCGTGAAGGGCCATGGGGATGCCGGTGGCCTCGACCAGGTCGGTGATGCGCTGGTGGTCGAGGCTGGGAGTGGCGCGATAGAGCCCGTGGGCGTTGCCGATGGCCGGCGCGAAGATGTCTACCCCGGTGCGTCGGATGAACTCGACGGCCACCTCGAGACGCTGGGTCGGGCCGCCGTCATCCGAGCCGAGCCCGTCCTCGACGCCGCGGATGCCCTCGATCTCCCCCTCCACGGTCGCCCCGACCGCGTGCGCCTCAGCCACGATCTCGATGCACTGGCGTTGGTTCTCCTGGACTGACAGCTCATGCGCGTCGAACAGCACCGAGTCCCAGCCCGCGGCCAGGCAGGCGCTGATGACATCGCGATCGGCACAGTGGTCCAGGTGCAGGGTGGCCGGGATCGTGGTTCGCGAGACCATCGCCTGCCACATCGCCCACAGCACCGTGATGCCGATGGAGCGGACTGTCTTGACCGAGGTCTGCACGATGATCGGGGCGCGTACCTGGTCGGCTGCTGCCAGCACAGCTTCGAGCGTGAGGTCGTTGAACACGTTGATCGCGGGCACGGCATACCCGCCTTCGAAGGCGCGACGCACGATCGCAGCCGTTCGTCCGGTGGGGGAGCTGTCATCGTCGGCTGCGCCGGCGTTGGTCGCTCCAACGGTGCCGTCGGCCGTGGCCCCGCGGCCAGTCGCTGCCCCGCCGTGGCCGATGGCTGTGCCGGTGCCCGTCATGCCCCGGGTGACTCTCACGGCAGCCTCCTCCATCATCCATGCCGTCCGCGACTGGTTCGGACGAGCCAGCGGTCAGGACATGCCCCGGGTGACTGAAGCGGCGCCGACCGGGCTCCGGCGATGCTGCGGTGGACTCGATCGTCCATCGCCCCGGACGGGTGAGTCAGCCGTGGCATGATCGCCCGCCGCCACAGACGGCGAGGCGCCCCACTCCTGCGCCCGCCGCCACAGACGGCGAGGCGCCCCACTCCATCGCGAGGCGCCTCTGTGCCTGACCGGCCAGCACCGCCGGCTGCAGTGCTGGCAGCCGATCGGCCCGCACCGCCGCCGGCCCCGGCCCGCGCCGCCGCCGGCGACCTGGACAGCCTCAGACGGCCGCGGGCGCCTGCTGCTTGCGGGCAGCCCCGCCGACGCGGATGTCGGCCGCATTGCGCTCCTTGTCGAGCGCAAGGGTCGACTCGGGATCGAAGAGGTGGACCTTTTCGAGCGAGATGCTGAGCGTCAGATCATCGCCCGGCCTGACGCGGTGCTCGCTGCCGATGAGCGCCACGATGTCATGTCCGCCGACGCTCAGGTGGATGAGCTCCTCGTTGCCCAGGTACTCGACCACGTCGGCATTGCCGCTGAGCGATCCGCTGGGTCCCTCCACCTTGACGTCGAGGTGCTCCGGTCGCACCCCCACCGTGAGCTTGTCGCCCTTGAAGCCGGCGAAGCCTGCCCGGTAGCGCTCGGGCAGCGGAATGTCGATGCCGTCACCCTTGAGCTGGACGGCGTCGCCGGTGCGCGTCACGCCCACCTCCAGGAAGTTCATCGAGGGGCTGCCGATGAAGCCGGCCACGAAGCGGTTGTCGGGATGGTCGTAGAGCTCCTGGGGCGAGCCCACCTGCTGCAGGCGTGCCTCGCTCATGACGGCGATGCGCTGCCCCATCGTCATGGCCTCGACCTGGTCGTGGGTGACGTACACGGTGGTAGTGCCCAGGCGCTGGTGCAGGCGCGCGATCTCGGCACGCGTCTGGACGCGCAGCTTGGCGTCGAGGTTGGAGAGCGGCTCGTCCATGAGGAACACGGCCGGTTCGCGCACGATGGCCCGTCCGAGCGCGACGCGCTGGCGCTGCCCGCCCGAGAGCTCGCGCGGCTTGCGGTCGAGCAGATTCTCGCAGGAGAGCATCGCGGCCGCCTCGTGGACGCGGCGCTCGATCTCATCCTTGGGCGTCTTGCGCAGCTTCAGGCCGAAGGCCATGTTGTCGCGCACGGTCATGTGCGGGTAGAGCGCGTATGACTGGAACACCATGGCGATGTCGCGGTCCTTGGGGGCGACATGGTTGACCACGCGGTCGCCGATGGAGAGCGTGCCTTCGGTGATCTCCTCGAGCCCCGCGATCATGCGCAGCGAGGTGGTCTTGCCACAGCCCGAGGGGCCGACCAGCACCATGAACTCGCCATCGTTGATCTCGAGGTTGAGGTCGTTCACGGCGACGACTTCGCCGAACTTCTTCCAGACCCCATCGAAGGTGACAGTAGCCATACCGGGATACCTCCTCCTCCGGCCGGTCGCGGGCTCCTGCATCTGACGACCCTCTGGTCGGCTGGACGAGCCCCGTACGCCTGACGGTGGATGGGGCCATCCTAGCAAACGAATGCACCAGTCATGGCCGTGTGCGGCTGCGCGGTGCGGCTACGCGCCTACGCGCCTACGCCGTGTGCTAGACCTCTACCCCCTTGGAGCTGTCGGGTGGAACGCTCCGGCGCGTCGTGATGGTGCTGTCCACGCTGCTCGATCCGTCGCTGCTCATCGCCGACGAGATCATTCCGCCCTCGACGTATCCCCTGATAAGGCGGTGGCCGACTCGTTGGTGGGGTTGCGCGACAATGCGTTCGTGAAGTCGATGCTGGTCACCACCCACGACCACCCCGTCCTGCACGAGGTCGACCACACCATCCAGATCACGTAAGCAGGGCCACCTGGTCACCTGCGCCCACGTCGACGAGCCCGAACGCTGCCCCGATTCCAGGAGGGCCGCATGATCAACCGGTGGCGACGCTGCGACCGTTGCCAGCCAGACCAGCAGCCAGGGAAACGGAGCGAACGATGACGAGCGACGGCCAGGTCCAGTTTCCCGAGGGCTTCCTTTGGGGCGCCGCCACCAGCGCCTACCAGATCGAAGGCGCGGTCGGCGAGGACGGACGCGGTCCCAGCATCTGGGACACCCAGTGCCATCACACCGATCTCGTGCGCGACGGGCACAGCGGCGACGTGGCCGCCGACCACTACCATCGCTGCGAGTCGGACGTGGCGCTGATGTCGGAGCTCGGCCTGCGCGCCTACCGTTTCAGCGTGAGCTGGCCGCGCATCCAGCCGACGGGCTCCGGCGCCGTCAACCAGCCCGGACTCGACTTCTACTCGCGACTCGTGGACAGGCTGCTCGAGCGTGGCATCACACCGATGCTGACGCTGTACCACTGGGACCTTCCACAGGCGCTCGAGGACGCCGGCGGCTGGACCGTCCGCGACACCGCCGAACGCTTCGCCGAGTACGCCGCGGTCGTCTTCGAAAGGCTGCGGGATCGCGTGTCGCTGTGGGCCACGCTCAACGAGCCGTGGTGCTCATCCCTGCTGGGCTATGCCGACCCCTCGCACGCTCCCGGACACAGCGACCCGGCCGAAGCCGTGCGTGCCATCCACCACCTCAACCTCGCCCACGGCCTGGCGGTGCGCGCCATGCGAGGCATCGACGCGGGTCCTCGGCAGGGCATCGTGCTCAACCTGACGCCCATCCACGCGGTCGGCCCCGACCCCGACGGCGCCCTGGCCGATGGCGTGCGCCGCTACGACGGCCTGCGCAACCGCGCCTGGTCCGACCCGCTCTTTCGCGGCCGCTATCCCCACGACCTCGTCGAGGACCTGCGAGCCTTCGGCGGGCTGCCGGTCGAGGAGGGGGACCTCGGCATCATCTCCCAGCCGCTCGACTGGCTGGGCATCAACTACTACAACGACGAGTACCTGCGCTGGGAGCCCGGCGCCACCATCGCGCACACCCCCGGCCTGCTCGGCGCCGCCGGCGTCGATCCAGGGCCCGAGCAGACGGACATGGGTTGGCCCATCACGCCCGATGGCCTGCGCACGTTGTTGCTCGACCTCGCCGCGACGTACCCGAACCTGCCGCCGGTCTACATCACCGAGAACGGCTGTGCCTACGACGACCCGCTCGCCGACGGTGCCTGCCATGACCCCCGGCGCATCGCCTACCTTGACGCGCACCTTCGCGCGCTGCGTGCGGCCATCGCGCAGGGTGTCGACGTGCGTGGCTACTTCGAGTGGTCACTGCTGGACAACTTCGAGTGGTCCCACGGCTACCACAAGCGCTTCGGCCTGGTGCACGTGGACTTCGACACGCAGGCCCGCACGCCGCGGGACAGCGCCTGGTGGTATCGCGACGTCATCGCCCGCAACGGCCTGGCCGCCGGGGCCACCAGGTCCACGTCCTAGCTGTCGCCCGGAGACACCATGTTGATGGCCTCGCCAGCGGGCGCTCCCTGGCTGACCGAGACGCCCGTGAGGTAGTGGCTCCGTGCCCTGAGCTCACGCACCTCGCCGACGACCTCGACGTCGACGCTGAGGGGCAGGTCGACGGCCGACGTCCCGACCATGACGCGATGCCAGCCTGGTTCGATGCGCAACTCCCCGTTCACACCCGTGAAGGCGAGCTGCTCGGTGTCCAGCACGAACCGGATGGTGCGTCGCTCGCCCGGGGCGAGGTCGATGCGTGCGAAACCGCGCAGCTCCTTGACCGGTCGGGTGACGCTGGCCTGCAGGTCGCGCAGGTACAGCTGCACCACCTCGGTGGCCGCGCGAGGACCGACGTTGGCCACGTCCACGCTGACGTGGAGCTCACCATCGATGGGCACGCGCTCATCCACGCGGAGCTCTCCCAGCTCGAACCGGGAGTACGACAGTCCATGGCCGAAGGCCCACAGCGGACGGTGTGAACCATCCACGTAGTCCTCGTGCCACTGTGATCGCCCGCCCGAAGGCTTGTGACCGTAGTAGAGCGGCACCTGGCCGACATGGCGGGGCACGGTGATGGGCAGCTTCCCGCCCGGGCTGACGTCCCCGAAGAGGACCTCGGCCACGGCGCGCGGCCCGGCCTCGCCGGGCACCCAGGCCTGGAGCACGGCCGCGGCGCGGGCAGCTTCTTCGGGGATGGCCAGCGGCCGCCCGGAGACGAGGACCAGCACGATGGGCGTCCCCGTCTCGGCCACGGCCGCGAACAGCTCCGCCTGCCGGCCGGGCAGCCCCAGCTCCAGGCGGTCCCGTGTCTCGCCACTGGTGCACTCGGCCGTGAGACCCGAGCGCTCGCCCAGCACCAGGATGGCCACATCCGCCGTGCTCGCGGCCGCGACCGCCGCGGCGATATCGGCATCGTCCCCGTCGAGCAGCCCGCATCCGCGGGCGTAACGGACCTCTGTCGCCGCCGACACGCGTCGCCTGATGCCGTCGAGCACGGTCGACCAGGTGGCCAGCTCGTCGGCGAGCTGCAGGTCCAGCGGCGCAGCCGGGCCGGCGACCCCCTCTCTGCCGCGGTTCTCGAGCAGCGTCTCGATGTGTGCGATGTGCCCGTAGTCGCCCACCAGGCTGCGAGCACTGTCGGCGTTAGGCCCGATGACGGCGATGACGGGTACGTCCGCCGGCAGCGGAAGCGTGCCGTCGTTTTCCAGCAGCACCATGGAGCGTCGTGCCAGCTCGAGCGCGACCTCCAGCTCGCGAGCAGGCCTGACCCCGACCGTCGGATCCATCCGGCCCTCGATCGTCTGACCCATCCCGGACTCGCTCTTAAGCGGCGTCACGTAGGGCTGCTCGAACAGCCCCAGCCGGAACTTGAGGCGCAGCACTCGTTCCACGGCCAGGTCGACGAGCGCCTCGTCGACGCGACCGTCCTCGATGGCCGCGCGCAACGGCGCCCCATAGGCTGCCGTGGCCGGCAGCTCCATGTCCAGGCCGGCGCGCAGGGTCATGACCGCTGCCTCCGAGAGGTCCGCCACCAGCTCGTGCAGGGTCAGCAGGTGCTCGATGCCCAGGTAGTCGGCGACCACCACGCCGTCGAAGCCCCAGCGCTCGCGCAGGATGGTCGTGAGCAGCTCCCGCGACGCCACGCAGGGCAGGCCGTCGAGGTCATCGTAGGCGTGCATCACGGAGCCGATGCCGGCATCTCGCACGGCCGCCTCGAAGGGGAAGAGGAAGGTATCCAGCATCTCGCGTCGACCCATGTGGGCTGGCGCCTGGTTGAGGCCCCCCTCGGGTACTCCGTGTCCCACCATGTGCTTGGCCGTGGCGATGACCGGTCGCTCCCCCGCGGGTGTGTCCTGGATGCCGCGGACGTAGGCGCAGCCCAGCTCAGCCGCGAGGTAGGGGTCCTCCCCGTAGGTTTCCTCCAGGCGCCCCCAGCGTGGGTCTCGCGCGATGTCGAGCACCGGAGCCAGCGCCTGGCTGGCTCCCGTTGCCCGCAGGTGGCGTCCGATGAGCTGCGCCATCTCTTCCACCAGCCCCGGGTCCCATGCCGCGGCCTGGCCGATGGACTGCGGGAAGCAGGTGGCATCGCGAGCCATGACGCCGTGCAGGCTCTCCTCGTGGATGATGGCCGGGATGCCCAGCCGCGTCTCCTCGACAGAAAGCGCTGGATGGCATTGCCGAACGCCGCCACCTTCACCGGCGGCAGATTGGTGGCGCCAGCCACGCGTGTGACCTGGCCGAGTCCATCTCGAGATCGCTTGCGCGCGCTTGCCGGGTCGAACTCGTGCCATCGAAGAGCTCGAACGACCACGCGAACCGAGCTGCGCGATCTTCTCCGCCCGCGTCATCCGAGCCAGCAGGTCGAGCGCTCGTTCCTCGACGCGATCGTGACGCATCCGGTAGGCGGAGCCTCCGGGCCCGAGTCAGAGGTACGCGCCGGGATGTGCATCGGCTGGTGAGTTCGGGCATGGGTTCTCCCTTGGGTCGAGTCATCCCTTGACTGCTCCTGCTGTGAGGCCACCCACGATCTGGCGTTCGGCGATGACGTAGAAGATGAGCGCCGGGATCATCGAGAGCGTGGTGAAGGCAAGGACACGAGCCGTGTCCGAGGTGTACTGGGTCGAGAAGTTCATCACGCCCAACGGCAGCGTCCACTGGTCCGCGCTGCTGAAGACGACGAGCGGCAGCAGGAAGGCGTTCCAGCTGCCGACGATGGCGAGGACGGCCACGGTCGCGAGCGCCGGCCGCGACAGCGGCAGCACCACGCGCCAGAAGAACCCGAAGGCGCTGCAGCCATCGATGCGGGCGGCGTCCTCCAGCTCGATCGGGATGGCCCGGAAGAACGGCCGCAGGATCACGATCGTCAGCGGCAGGCCGAAGGCCGCCTGGGGCAGGGCCACGCCGAGCGGGTTGTCGAACAGGCCCAGCTGGCGGATGAGGACGAACAACGGCAGGATGGCGATGGCCACGGGGAAGAGCAGGCCGAGCACGAAGAGCGTGTAGAGCTTCTCGCGACCGGGGAAGGTCAGTCGTGCGAAGGCGAAGGCTGCCATGGCCGCAAGCCCGACCACCACCAGCGTGGTGATGGTGGCCACCACGATGCTGTTGAGCAACTCTCGCCAGTACATCTCCCCGGTCAGGATCTCGACGTACTTGTGCGGGAACCAGTCCGACGGCAGGTCGACCGGCCGGTTGCGGATCTCGCCGGTGTCCCGGAAGCCGCTGATGGCCGCATAGGCCAGCGGGATGACGATGGCCGCGGCCACGCCGAACATGACGAGCACGCGCGTGGCGCTCCACGTGCCGTGGCGAATCCGTTGCGCCAGGGTCGGGCGGGCTGCGCTGCCTCTCGATCCGCTCATCGCTCAGCGAGGCCCTCCGGTGGTCGCACCCTCGACGTCCCGGCGCATGACGAAGCGCTGGTAGAGGAGGGCGACGATGAAGGCGAGGATGAAGAGGATGACGGCGGTAGCGCTGCCGTAGCCAAGCTGGCTCCGCCGCAGGCCCCAGTCGATCATGTATGTGGCCATGGTGTTGGAGGCATTGATCGGGCCGCCCTTGGTCGTGGCCCAGACCAGGTCGAAGAGTTGCAGGGCACCGATGATCGACAGGAAGACCGAGACACGGATCGTCGGGCCGAGCAGGGGGATGGTGATGTGGCGGACCGACTGGTTGCGACTGGCGCCGTCGACCAGCGCTGCCTCCTCGACCTCGCGCGGGATCTCCTGCAACCCGGCCAGCATGATGATCATGTGGAAGCCGAAGTACTTCCAGCTGATGATGAAGAACATCGTGTACATCACGATGTCGGGGTCGGCCAGCCAGAGCTGTGTCAGGGAGCCGAGCCCGGCCGCTTCGAGTGTCTGGTCGACGAGCCCGTCGGGCGTGAGCATGAGCTTGAAGACGATCCCGGCGATGACCTCGGCGATGACGTACGGCGCGAAGAAGAGCAGCCGCAGCACCGCACGGCCGGGGAAGTCACGGTTGAGCAGCAGCGCCAGCCCGAGCGCGAACGGGATCTGGATCGCGAGGGACAGCAGGATGATGAAGAAGTTGTGCGAGATCGCCCCCAGGAAGACCGGATCGGACAGCGCTCGCTCGTAGTTGGCCAGGCCGATGAAGTCGGTCAGCGGCTTGAGGCCGTTCCACTGAAAGAGGCTGTAGAAGGCCGCCTGCCCGATGGGCAGCAACACGAAGACCGCGTACAGGATCAGCGCCGGCATGACGAAGAGGGCGACCGTGGACCAGCGGGTCCATCGACGCGTTCGGCCTGTTCGCTGCGTACTGGGCGTGGCGGTCACACGCTGACTCCGGGATACGGGTCGGGCCGGCCCTTCGGCCGGCCCGAGCTTGATGCAGCCTACGTCGAGCCGGTCACTCCATGGAGGCTGCGTCGGTGATCATGCCGGCGACATCCTCCGGCGAGGCCTGTCCGGCCACCAGCAGCTGGATCGCGTCGTTGATCGCGGCACCCAGCGCAGGTGACGTCGCCTGATCGAGGTAGAGCTGCGCGAAGGTCGCCTCGGCCCGCTTCTCCAGCAGGGTCTGCAGCACCGGGTCCGTGACCGAGTCGACGGCTGCCTCCGTCGGCGGCAGGATCCCCGTGTTGGTGGCGCCGAAGCGCTCCGCGACGGCCTCGCTGCTGAGGTACTTGATGAAGTCGACGGCCTCCGGAGGCGCATCCTTGCCGACGGCGTAGCCGTCTGCGCCGCCGAAGACATCGGTCGGCAGGCCGGAGCCGCCCTCGACGGCGGGGAAGGGGAACCAGCCGAGGGCATCGCCGATGCCTTCGCCGGACTCGCTCTCCGCCACCTCGACGCCGGGGGCCCACTGGCCCATGAGCTCCATGGCGGCCTTGCCGTTGCCCATCGTGGATGCCTGGTCGGCGTTGTAGGCGGCCGCCAGGAAGCCGTCCTGGAATGGCTCCAGGTCGATGAGGCGCTTGTACTGCTCACCGGCCTCGATGAAGGCCGGACCGGTCCAGTCGCCGGTCGAGATGGCCTCTTCCATCGCCGCCTGCCCGCCGGCACGTAGCGCCAGGTAGGCCCAGTAGAACATCGCCGGCCACTTGTCGCCGGCAGCCAGGGCGATGGGCGTGATGCCCGCGTCCTTGAGCGCCTGCACGTCCTCGAGGAACTCGTCCCAGGTGGCGGGAGGCGCGTCGATGCCCGCTTCGGCGAAGAGATCCTGGTTGTACCAGAAGCCCACCAGGCCGAAGTTGTATGGCACGCCGTACTGGACACCGTCGACCTGGTAGATGCTCATGGCGGCCGGGTTCATCGTGTCGACCCAGTCGGCGATCTCATCCTCGATGGGCCTGGCCATGCCGGCTTCGGCCTGCTCGGCGAGGACGCCACCGCCCCAGGAATTGAAGATGTCCGGCGCGCTCCCAGCCTGCATATCGAGTGCCAGCTTCTGCTTGAAGGCCTCGTTCTCCAGGACCGTGATGTTGATCTGGACGCCCGGGTGCTCAGCCATGTATTCATCGGCCACCGCCTGCCGCAGCGACAGGCCGGGATCGTTGGTGTCGATATGCCACCACTCGATCTCGACCGGATCCTGGGCCACCGCGGTAGCCGTTCCCAGCGCGCTCGCCAGGATGGCCGTGGCCATGGTGAGCGCGCCCACGCGTAGCGTTCGTGACATCCGTCTCCTCCTTGATCTGCAGAGACCTTGCCCGGAGCGCTGCATGCCCTCCGGGCGCCTCCCGATGCGCCAGTTCTACCATCTTCTGCAAGCGCTTGCAAGCCTCATCGGCTGGAGTATGCTGCGATCATGAAGACGGCCGCACGCACCCGAGCCGCGTCTGTCCCGGCGCACGGCGATCCGACGGTGGATGCCGATGCTCACTCGGTCGACGACGCGCGACTCGATCCGGCGCTGCCCATCCGGCCCACCATCTTCGACGTGGCCCGGGTCTCGGGGGTCTCCTATTCCACGGTGTCGAGGGTGGTCAACGGGCACGCCTACGTGCGCGAGAGCACCCGCCAGCGTGTCCAGGCCGCCATGGTCGAGCTTGGCTACGTCGCGCACGTGACCGCTCGGGCGCTTGGCGAGCGGCAGGACCCAGGCCGTCGGTCTGCTGGCCCAGGAGATCGACAACCCCTTCTTCTCGGTCGTCATCAAGGGCATCGACCAGGAGGTGTCGGTGGCCGGCTACGACCTGCTGCTGTGCACCACCCACAGCCGCCGGGAGAAGGAGGCCGAGTACGTGGCACGGCTGTCCCACGGCATGGTCGATGGCCTGCTCATCGTGCTTCCGACCCTGCTTCCCGAGTACGTGGCACAGCTGCGCGCACAGCGATATCCCTTCGTGCTCATCGACCACGACAGCGAGGCGCCCGGCTGCAACGTCATCAATGCCGCCAACCGGGCCGGAACGCGCGCCGGCATCAGCTACCTCGTCGAGCTCGGGCATCGCCGCATCGGGTTCATCAGTGGCCGTCCCGACGTGGGTGCCACGCATGAGCGCTTCGCGGGCTACCAGGACGCGCTGCTCGAGGCGGGCCTCCCGCTGGACGACGACATGGTCGTCGAGGGCGACTTCCTGGAGGCCCGCGGCTATGCCGCCGCTGCCGAGCTGCTGTCCCTGGCGCAGCCACCCACGGCCATCTTCGCCTCGAGTGACGTGGCGGCCCTGGGAGTGCTGGCAGCGGCCCGCGATGCCGGGCTGCAGGTGCCGCGGGACCTGTCCGTGCTCGGGTTCGACGACATCGTGGAGGCGTCCTACCTGGGCGCTGCGCTGTCGACGGTCCGCCAGCCACTCCGCGAGATGGGACGGATGGCGGTCCAGCGGCTGATGAGCCTGCTGGCCGATCCGCTGCAACCGGCGGTCCGCACGGTCATGGACACCGAGCTCGTCATCCGCCAGACGACAGCGCAGCCGTCCGACATCTCGTCCCTGTAGACGCACCGGGCCGGTGGCGGAGGCGGGCGATGCCCCGCCCGTGCGTTCGCTAGCATCGGTCTGACACGGCAGCAAGAGGAGGGGAGCCACGATGTCGATCACGACGACCCAGTACGCCGGGCACGAAGCCATCCGCATCGATGCCGGCCGGATGGCCCTGATGGTGACGACGTCGGTGGGGCCGCGCGTGCTGGGGCTGCTCACCGAGGATGGCCGCAACCACTTCGCCGAGCTGCCCGAGATGACGCTCGACTGCCCTGGTTCCGCTCCCATCCACCTGCGTGGCGGCAGCCGCCTGTGGGCCGCCCCGGAAGACCCACGCGTCACCTATCGGCCTGACGACGACCCGGTCGGGGTGGAGGAGATCGCCGACGGTGTCAGGCTCGTGACCCCTCCCGACCCGGTGGCGGGAACCAGCCGCGAGACCAGCATCCGCGTCACCGGCCCTGAGCGCTTCTCCTTCGACTACCGCGTGGTCAACCGCGCCGATCATCCCCAGCGCCTGGCGGCCTGGGCCATCACCATGATGGCCCCGCACGGTCGCGCCTGGCTGCCGACGCTCACCGGGCCATTCGACCCGGGTGGCTTCCAGGCCCAGCGCAACATCGTGCTGTGGCCGTATGCGCGCAATGACGATCCGCGCTTCGTCCTGCACGATCACGCCATCGAGCTGCGAGCAGCCATCCTGGCCGAACAGCCCACCCTGGGCCGCTTCAAGGTCGGCACCTCGCTTCGTCGTGGCTGGGTCGCACACTGGCGCGAGGGCGTCCTGCTGGTGAAGCGCGCCGGTCATGACGAGTCTCGCGAGTACGCCGACATGGGGGCCTCCGGTCAGCTCTACTCGCAGGCCGACTTCACCGAGCTGGAGACCCTCGGTCCGCTGACGGAGCTGGAGCCGGGCGATGCCGCCGAACACCACGAGGACTGGGAGGTCCACCTCGTCGACGAGGCTGAGGCCGAGCGCCTCGTCACCTCGGGCGAGCTCGACGGCTGAGCGAAAGGAACACCGTGACCGCATCCGGCATCGTCCTTGGGCTGGACGTCTCCACCACCGCGACCAAGGCCATCCTCGTCCGGCCCGACGGATCCGTCGTGGGCGTGGCCTCCTCCGAGTACGACTTCGAATCGCCCCAGCCCTTGTGGGCGGAGCAGGACCCGGCGCTGTGGTGGGCCGCGGCACAGGAATCGATCTCGACCGTGCTGCGCGAGAGCGCCACGTCCGCCGATGACATCGTGGCCATCGGCGCCGCCGGCCAGATGCACGGCCTGGTGCTGCTCGACGAGCACGATGAGGTCATCCGCCCGGCCATCCTGTGGAACGACCAGCGCACCGCCGCGGAGTGCGACTGGATCCGCGAGACCGTCGGTCGTGAGCGCTTCATCGCCATCACCGGCAACGAGCCGCTGACCGGCTTCACCGCGGGCAAGCTCATCTGGGTTCGCGAGCACGAGCCACACAACTGGGCACGCGCGCGGCACATGCTGCTGCCCAAGGACTACGTGCGTCTCAAGCTGACCGGCGAGCACGCCCTCGACGTCGCCGATGGCGCCGGGACCGTGCTCTTCGACCTGCGCACGCGCACCTGGTCGGACGAGATCGTGGCGGCGCTGGGACTCGATCCGGCGCTGCTGCCGCGGACCGTGGAAGGTCCCGAGGTCGTGGGCTGGGTGACCGAGGAGGCGGCGGCGGCGACGGGGCTGCGCGCAGGCACGCCGGTGGTCGGCGGGGCTGGGGACCAGGCCGCCAACGCCGTCGGCACCGGTGCAGTCGTGCCCGGCATCGGCGCCATGTCGGTCGGCACCTCCGGCGTGGTCTTCGTGCCCACGGCGGCTCCGGCCATCGAGCCTGACGGCCGCCTGCATGCCTTCTGTCATGCCGTCCCCGGCACCTGGCACCTCATGGGCGTCACGCTGTCGGCGGCCGGTTCGCTGAAGTGGCTGCGCGACGAGCTGGCGCCGACCAGGAGCTGGGATGAGCTGACGGCGCTGGCCGAGCCGATCCGGCCGGGCAGCGAGGGGCTGGTGTTCCTGCCCTATCTCTCCGGCGAGCGCACGCCCTATCCCGATCCGCTCGCGCGCGCGGCGTTCGTGGGCCTGACCGTGCGCCACGGCCTTGGGCACATGGTGCGAGCGGTGCTGGAGGGTGTCGCCTTCAGCCTGCGTGACGTCTTCGAGCTCGTTCGTGACACCTCGCCCGAGCCGCTGCGCGAGCTGCGCGCCTCCGGCGGTGGCACCAACAGCGAGCTATGGAAGCAGATCATCGCCGACGTCCTGGGTGTGCCCATCTCGCTCACGCGGACGGCCGAGGGCGTGGCCACGGGTGCCGCCATCCTGGCGGCCGTGGCAGCCGGCTGGTACCCCACGGTCGGTGACGCCTGCCAGGCGATGGTGGAGGTGTCGGCCACGACCGCCCCAGGCCCGCAGGCCGGTGCCTACGAGCAGGCCTACGTCGTCTATCGCAGCCTCTACCCGGCGCTGCACGACTCCTTCGTCGCCCTCGCCGGGGTGTAGCCGGCGCGCATAGCGTCCTGGCGCAGTTGGCCGTCGGATTCCCATCGGGCGGGCGATCGCGACGGACGCTGCCCAGGGATCGCCGATCTTGCCCGCGGTGCGGTCAGAACTGGTCAGTCTGCCCAGGGCGCGCAGGTTCGTCCCGCGCTACGGGCACCTTAAGCGCCGGTGGCCGTGGGCTGGGCACACCTGCCCACCTCGCGGGAATCGCTACATCCTGGCCAACGCTTCCTACAGGCCCTCGACCTCGGCGCGGTCGATGTGGGTGCGGACCAGGTTGGCGAGGCCGACCGTCGTCGTCTCACCGGGTGCCAGGCTGAGCGGCCACACCCATAGCAGACAGCCGCCCTGGTGGTTGCCCTCGAAGCCACTCTCGGAGATCGACATCGTCTCGATGGATGACCACCAGGCCGCAGCGTCGGGCGTGGGCCGCGACTCCAGCTCGACGCCGAGGTAGTCGTTGCCCATGCCGACGTGGTCGGTGGCGCTGACCGTCCTGCGCGCGTCGAAGCTGCCGGTCTCGCCGTTGACCTTGTACCAGGCACTGGGGTTGCCACCGCCACCGAGAAGGTTCACGTCGAACTCGATGCCCACGAGGGCATCGACCGCGCGGTCGCCGGTGTTGCTGAGCTCCACGCGGAGGTCCAGGGTCGGCGTGCGCCGATCCTCGCCGAACAGGTGCGACTTGCGCACGCGCAGGGCGCTCGACGTGCCGTCGGCATGCCGGATCCATCCGTCGCGCACCAGCTCGACGATGCCGTCAGCGGTCCGCTCCACCTCGAACGGGCCGCTGACGAAGTCGCCCAGCTCGTCGAAGGCAGCCTGCTCGAACGCCTCTGCCGTCGTCCCCGCCGGCAGCAGGTGCACCAGCCCGGAGCGCCGTTCGTAGGCGTCGTACCAGAGCCGCGCACTGATGCCCGGCTCGTTGACCTTGACCAGGTCATGGATGGAGACCGCACCCTCGCCGGCCGCCTGCTCCGGTACCTCACCTGAGTCGGCGGCACGAAGCGTGTCGTGGTAGGCCTCCGGTCGACGCCGCATCACCGAGGCCAGCGCCTGTCGCGCCGCGCGGATGTCCCAGCTGCCGATCCCGCCTCCCTCGTTGGGCTTGAGCATGACGACCTGCCCTGGCGTGCTGACCAGCACCTCGTCGTAGCCGTCCACGTCGAAGTCTGCGACATGGATCTGCGTACCCTTGACGCCCCCGGCACGCTCGGCGGCATCCTCGGCCGCGATGAGGTGCTCCAGCGTGGCCAGCCGCATGTGCGGGAGGTAGATGCCACCGAAGAGGCCGTGCCAGTAGCAGTCGTTGGACTGGCCCTGGTAGAGGTGGTCGCGGATCTGCGCCAGCGCCTCAGGCCCGACCCTGCTGGCTTCGATGGCCCCGACCTTGCGCGACGTCCGCAGCATCTGCTTGTGCAGGTCGTTGATCTCGCGGTAGTTGACCTGGAACATGCGCCAGAAGCCGCCGCGCATCCAGCGTGCCTCCGGCTTCTCCTGCTCGATGGCGTCATGCAGCAGGTGGGTGAACTCCCGCCGCGCCGCTACCGGCAGCGACCACTCGCCCATCTCAGCGTAGGAGCCAGTCGGCAGGTAGGCGCGTCCGATCGGTGGATGCTTCGCCAACGCCTCGGACGGTCGCAGCACGTCGAGCCAGTCGCTGTTCTGCTCGAGCGCGCTGAAGAACTGCTCGACCCACTGGCCTTCGCCGTGGCAGAGCGTCCACGTGCCGGGCCAGGTGCCGAACTTCTCGCCGTCGTCGCCCATCATGCCCACCAGCGCGCCGTCCTCGGTGGCGTGCTCACGCAGGTAGTCGATGACCTCATCCACCGGCCGGAAGGGGATGCGATATCGCAGCCCCTGCTCGGAGCCGAACAGCAGCAGGCGATAGCCCTGGTCGTCGGTCGAGTACGGTCCCCAGTGCAGCTCGGGCGGGATAGCGGCAGCACGGAAGTGGGCGTCGTCGACGATGGTGAAGCGGTAGCCGGACTTGACCAGCGCCTTGGGCACATCCGGCTCCCATACGCGCTCGGCCAGCCAGGCGCCATTCGGTCGCTGCCCGAAGAGCGCCTCGACCTCGTCGGCCATGCGGGTCAGCTGCCCGATGCGATCGTCCTCGCGCAGCGACGCCAGCACTGGCTCGTAGTAGCCGCCCCCGAGCACCTCGACCTGGCCACGCTCGACGAGCGCTCGTAGTCGCTCGATGACCTCTGGTCGCTCGGACTTGAACCAGTCGAGCAGCGGGCCGGTGTAGTGCAGGCCTAGTCGCACGCCGGGGTGGCGCTCGAGCGCCTCCAGCATCGGAGCGTAGGCCTTCTGGTAGTTGTCCTCGAAGACGAAGCCGAAGTTGCCCACCGGCTGGTGGTTGTGCAGGACGAGAGTCAGTGAGATGCGACGTTCAATCATGGCGCGGTCATGCTATCGGATGCACCGACCGAGTTGCGCAGCGGCCGCCCGAAGGTTGACCGCATCTCTGCGGCGTATCATCCGCGTAGGCCTGTCGCGCGGCTACGACCCCCGTGACCGGCGACGCTGAATGAGCCACCGCCAAGCGGTGGCCGCAACGAGGAGGAGACATCCAACGATGTCCAATCGATACAAGGCCGCAGCCCTGACTGCCGCATTCGCACTGGCCGTAGGCGCAGTGCCCGCGCTGGCACAGGACGACGTCTCGTTCGAGCTGTGGACCAAGGAAGGCGAGGCTGATGGCTCGCTGCAGTGGGTCCAGAAGCTGGCCGACGATTTCACGGCGGCCAACCCCAACGTGACCATCGAGGTCATCCAGAAGGAGGTCGGCGGTAGCGAGTCGCTGCGCCAGGACTTCCAGCTCCAGTCCTTCGCCGGCAACCCGCCAGCGCTGCTGTGGACCGTCGCGGACCACCTCGGCCCATTCACCGCGGCCGGGCTCCTGCTGCAGCTCGACGACCTCATCGATATGTCCAAGTACGTCGAGAGCGGCGTCGCCACGATGCAGACGGCCGATGGCACCTTCGGCGTGCCTATCAACGTCGGCAACGTCCTCATGCTCTACTACAACCAGGACCTGATCGCCGAGTGTCCAGCCGATAGCGACGCCCTCATCGCAGCCGCCGTCGCCAATACCGACAAGGATGCTGGTCAGTTCGGCCTCGTGTACCGCCAAGACGAGTCTTTCTGGCTGGTGCCCTTCCTGGGTGGCTACGGCGGTGTGGTCTTTGCCGAGGACGGCGTGACCCCCACGCTGAACACGGATGCGATGGTCAAGGCACTGACCTTCATGAACGAGCTCGAGTTCGTCCATGGGGTGATGCCCGTCGAGGCCGACTACCAGATCGCCGACGACCTGTTCAAGCAGGGCAAGGCGGCCATGATCATCAACGGCGACTGGGCCCTGGGCGACTACGCGGCGCTCGACTTCCCGATCGGCCTCTGCCCGCTGCCGACCATGGTGGGGGGCGAGGATCCCAAGCCCTACGTGGCCGGCAACTTCTTCATGGTCTCGCAAAGCGTGGCTGAGGACGAGGCCCTCCAGGCAGCGGTCATCGACTTCATCAACTACGCCACCACCACGGAGAACCAGCTGGTGCAGCTGGAGACGCTTAAGCGCATCCCCAGCGATCAGGTGGCCATCGGCGACCCGAGCATCGCCGAGGACCCGCTCCTCGCAGGTCTAGCGGCTGCAGTGCAGCTCGGGACGAGGAACCCGACCAACCTGGAGATGCGCTGCGTATTCGATGCCATGAATACCGGCGTGCGCGCCAACGCCGCCAGCGCTGACGCCGACCAGGCTCAGCTCGCGGCCGACATGCAGGCCGCCGCGGAGGCGGGCGTTGCACCTGGAGGCGAGTGCGCCCCTGAGTGATCGCCTAGCTATCAACTAGCAGTGTCGAGCCCCGGCGAAATGCCGGGGCTCGATTCGTTATCCTTCGCCCACCCGCGGGAGGACGCCCAGCACTAGATGTTCAACTTCGACGAAGCGCTGACCGCACTGTGGGACGTCGGCCAGACGATCATCGCGCTGCTCATCGCCATCGTGCTGATCGAGGCGCTCCTGTATGTCCTGCTAGTGAGGTGGCGCAAGTCGCGCCTGGCCTTGCCGATGATGCTCCTGGCTCCAGGCATCACCGCGATCCTGGTGCTGTACGGCTATCCCTTGCTGTACGAGTTCAATCTGTCGTTCACGAAGATGAACATCCGCAACTTCGTCGAGCCGGGCCTGCTGGGGCTGACCTGGGAAGGGACCATCCTCGAAGGCACGCCGTTGGCCGCCGAGAAGGACATCTTCGTCGGCATCGACAACTATGTGAGCGTCTTCACCGAGCCGGTCCTCCGCCAGACCACGTTCTATCAGCTGTTCCTGCAAACCCTGATCTGGACGGTCGTCAACGTCTTCTTCCACGTCGTCTTGGGCATCGGCCTCGCGCTGCTGCTCAACCGCCCGATGCGTGGACGGACGTTCTATCGCGCGCTCCTGATTCTCCCCTGGGCCATCCCGGTTGTGGCATCACTGCAGATCTGGCGCACCGAGTTCAACTTCGAGTTCGGGGCCGTCAACCAGCTCCTCGGCGTCATCGGCCTTGGGCCGGTCGCGTGGATGTCTGATCCGTTCTGGAATTTTGTAGCCATGGTCCTGACCAATATCTGGCTTGGCGTGCCATTCATGATGGTCATCACGCTCGGTGGGCTCCAGGCTATCTCCAGTGACTACTACGAGGCGGCTGAGATCGACGGCGCGAACGCACGGCAGTCGTTCTTCAAGATCACGCTACCTCTGCTGCGACCGGTCCTGATTCCCGCGGTCCTGCTCGGCACGTTCCTGACTTTCAACAACATCAACGTGCCCTTCTTCATCAACGCACAGCAACTCGAGTCCAGCGACATCCTCGTGACCGGGGTCTATCGCGCCGGCATCGAGTTTGCTCGGTTCGGGTTTGGCGCCGCATTCGCATTCGTCGTGTTTGGCGTATTGCTGATCTTCACGATCTGGTACGTCAGGCAGACCAAGGTCTTGAGAGGGACCTACGACTCATGAGCATCCAAACCAAGTCGATGGTTCAAGTCGCCGCTGCCCGCGAGGAAGGCACGTGGAAGCGCGTGACGCGGTCACCCGGGCGCGGCAAGGACTCGCCGCTCAAGCGGGTGCTTATCCACGTCATACTCATCATCAGCTCTATCGTCGTGGTCTATCCGGTCATCCGCGTCTTCAGCACAGCACTGCGGCCGGGCGACCAGATGCTCAGCACCTCGCTGGCCATCATCCCCGAGGGGGCGACCCTGGACGCCTTCCACCGGGTGTTGTTTGAATCCAGCTTCCCGAACTGGATCTTCAACAGCCTGGTCGTGTCCCTGGGTACCGCAGCTGTCGGCGTCACGCTCGCGGCATCGGCTGCCTACGCGTTCTCCCGACACAGCTTCCGCGGTCGAGGAGTCGGCCTGACCTCGCTGTTCGCGACGCAGATGATCCCGGGTGTCATGCTCATCGTGCCCATCTTCGTCCTGTTCGTGACTTTGGACATCGTCGGCACCACGCGTGGCCTCGTACTGGCCTATGCAGTCACCGCCATCCCGTTCAGTGCCTGGATCCTCAAGGGCTACTTCGACACCGTCCCGGTCGATCTCGAGGAGGCGGCGCAGATCGACGGTTGCTCGGAGTTGCAGTCGTTCTACAAGGTGCTGCTCCCGCTCTCGGTGCCTGCGCTGGCCATCGTCTTCCTGTTCAACTTCCTGGCCGCTTGGGGTGAGTTCTTCTACGCCAACATCATCATCGGCACCAACCAGGCACTGCAGACCTGGCCGGTCGGCCTCGTCGCTTTCCAGGGTCGCTATCAGACGGAGTGGTCCACACTGTCGGCGGCCGCGATCTTCGTGAGCATCCCCATCGTCATCCTCTTCATCTGGATCTCCAAGTATCTCGTCTCTGGCCTGACGCTCGGAGGCGTGAAGGGCTGATCGTGGCGCGGCCGGTCGCTCTCCGCCATCGCGCTGCCACTGTCGTGAGTCTCCTCCTGCTTCTGGCCACCCTACCGGCCGCGGTGTCCAGCCAGGACGCTGAGAGACCGAAGATCGACGGCTCCATCCGCGAGGCCGACCTGCAGCACGACAGCCGGGACGACCTGTATCGCGCGCCTGTCGGCGCGGTGACGGCGGGGACGCCGGTGCACGTTCGCCTGCGAGCGGCGGCCGGCGACCTCTCGGGAGCCGAGTTGCGCCTGGTCGATCGGCTCTCCGGCGCGTCCTGGGCGCAGTCGATGGAGATGGTCGCCCGCGACCCCGATGCCGGCGACGCCGGCTACGACTACTGGCAGGCGGTGGTCCAGACAGGTCCGCAGCCGGGCATCATCGACTACTCCATCGTGGCGCAGGACGGGGCGGCCTCACGAGTGCTCTCGGATGATCGGGCCGGCGACGGTGGTAGCGGGATCATCGGCCGCTCCGGCGACACCGCCGACCCATGGCAGATCACCGCGTACGACCCCGACTTCGCGACACCCGCATGGGCGTCAGGGTCGGTCGTCTACCAGGTCTTTCCCGATCGTTTCGCCAACGCCGACCCGTCCAATGACCCCTCGCCCGATGCGACGCCGGGTCCCGGCGGTGCCGACGCCTACCGCCATGGCGAGGTGCATGGCGTGGGCATCATCAACAAGAGCTGGGACGAGCTACCCGAGGCCCACTGCCGCGACTACAGGCCCGAGCCGTGCGACGAGGAGGCCTACAACCGCGACTTCTTCGGCGGGGACCTGGCCGGGGTGACGGCAGCGCTCGACGGCCTTGCCGACCTGGGGGTCACGGTCATCTACCTCAACCCCATCTTCGCGGCGCCATCCAATCACCGCTATGACACCTCGGATTACTTCTACGTCGATCCCGACCTGGGCACGGCCGACGACTTCGCGACGCTCCTGGCCGAGGCGCGGGCACGCGGCATCCGGGTCGTGCTTGATGGCGTGTTCAACCATGTCTCGGCGGACTCGCCATGGTTCGATCGCTTCGGCAACTACGCCACCGTCGGTGCCTGCGAGTCGGCCGATTCGGAGTTCCGCCACTGGTTCACCTTCCGGCCACCGGGGCCAGGACAGCCCGAGGCCTGCGCGCCGAGCGTGGCCAGTGGCGACGACACCTACTACGCCAGCTGGTGGAATTTCGACTCCATCCCGGAGCTCAACGAGATCCCCGCCGTGCTGGAGGTGTTCACCGGCGAGGATGGTGTGGTCGAAACCTGGATCGAGCGGGGCACGGCGGGTTGGCGCCTGGATGTAGCCGATTCGATGAGCCACCCGTTCCAGGCCGCCATCCGCGATGCTGCCAAGGGCGCTGATCCCGAGGCCATCGTCATCGCCGAGCAGTGGCACGACTCCACGCCCTGGCTACTGGGCGATCAGGCCGACTCGACCATGAACTACCGCTTCCGCCGCGCCGTCATCGCGCTGGTCAACGGCGCCACCGCCGACCCCGATGGATCGCTGGAGGCGCTCACCCCCAACGGCTTCGCCAACGCCATGCTGGCGGTTCGCGAGGACTACCCGTCGCCTGCCTACCAGGCGCTGATGAACCTCGTCGACAGCCACGACACCGCCCGCATCCTGTGGACGCTCACGCCGGGTCCCGACAACGATGCCGCCAAGAGCGAGCCGTCTGCGCGGGCGGAAGGCAAGGCCAGGCAGCGGCTGGTGGCAGCCATCCAGCTGACGTTCCCGGGCATGGCCTCCATCTATTACGGCGATGAGGTCGGCCTCACCGGCTTCGACGATCCCGACGACCGTCGGCCCTATCCATGGGGTGCCGAGGACCTCGAGCTGCGCGACTGGTATCGCACGTTGGCACGCTTGCGTGCCTCGCACGAGGCCGTGCGCGAAGGCGACCTCGAGTTCCTCTGGGCAGACGACGCCACGCGCACGCTGGCGTACCTCCGACGAAGCCCGTCCGCGGCGGCGGCGGTCGCCCTCAACTTGGGCCAACGTGCTCGCGAGCTGCGCCTGCCGGTGACCGACCGCATCCCCGATGGGACGCTGCTGACCGATGTGCTCGGTGGCGTCGCACCGGCCACCGTCGCCGATGGCTCGATCACGCTCACGCTCGAGCCGGGCTCGGTGGCCGTGCTGGTGTCCGGAAACGAGGCGGATCTGCTGGCCCCGGATGCGCCGGCCGATCTCGTGGCCTTAGCCGGCCCGGGCCGGGTCGAGCTGGCCTGGGCGCCGGTCGATGGCGCGGCTGGCTACCGCGTTCTGCGTTCAGGCGTGACCGGTGGCGGCTACACGCCGGTGGCCGAGCCGGCCGAGCCGTCGTTCGTCGATGAAACGGTGCACGACGGGACGCCCTACCACTACGTCGTCGTCGCCGTCGATACGGCCGGCAACGTCTCAGCTCGCTCGGCCGAAGCGATGGCCGTGCCACAGCTGACCATCACCGAGCTGGCGGTGCTGGGTGTGCTGGATACGAGCGGGGCGGTGGTAGACGAGGTCGAGCGACCCTTGTCCGCGGTCGATGGCAGTGTGGCCGTGGAGGTGGCCGTGGAGGTGGCCGTGGGAACCGGCATCGAAAGTGAGCGTGTGGCCGATGGCGTGCTCGTCGAGGTCGGCATCGCTGCCGAGGAGATCAGCGCCATCGCTGGTGACGCCTGGACGTGGAGCCCGGCCGAGGCGACCGAGCTGACCGAGCGCGGCGCGGTCTTCCGCGGGCTGGTGCAGCCGGAGGAGGTGGGTGGCTTCAGCGCAGGGGCTCGTGCCTCGACCGACGGTGGCGAGACGTGGCAGAGCGCGCTCGGCGTCGGCCATATCGACGCCATTGCCGGCGCAGATAACATCGCGCCGCCGGTGCCCGGCACGCCTGAGCTGCTCGATGTCTCTGGCGAACGGGTGCGCTTCCGCTGGGCACCCGTCGAGGCCGTTGACCTCTATCGCTACCTCATCCTGCGCAGCGTCGATGGCGCTGAGGAGGAAGTCATCGCCATGCCCGAGTCGGAGGTCTTCCTCGACGCGACAGCCACGGCGGGGGCGTCGTACCGCTACCGGGTCGTGGCGCAGGACCGTGGCTACAACCGGTCGCAGCCGTCAGGTGCGCTGGAGGTCATCGCCGAGGAGCGCGTGGTAGACGTGACCCTGACCGTCACCGTGCCTGAGCACACTTCGCCGGGCGACGCCATCTACATCGCCGGATCGTTCCAGGGCTGGGACCCTGGCGCCAACCCCATGACTCGCGTGGACGACAGCACCTGGGCGATCGTGCTGCCGTTCACCGACGCCACGGAGATCGAGTACAAGTACACCCGTGGCTCATGGGAGGCGGTGGAGAAGGATGCCGGCTGCGGTGAGATCGCCAACCGCACGCTGACGGTCGAGTACACCACCGGCGGCGTGCAGGGGGTCGCCGACACCATCGACAAGTGGCGCGATCTCGATGGCTGCCCCTGAGCGTTCCCCAGGTTTCGGTCTGCGGAACACGGAGGCGCGCCACAGGCGCCTCAGCCGGCCACTGCCGCCGCCCGACTCCACATCTTCCCGGACGCCTACTCGCCCGCGAGCGCCGAGTGTGCGGCGTAGACCTCGTCGCGATGGACCGCGGCGCGCGAGCGGATGTAGGGCACATACGCTGGCCACCACATGGCCTCGTCGACGGTGGCGGCGAGGTCGGTCCCCGGACGTACGCCTGCGACACCTGACGCTACTGCCTCGGTGGCCACGGCCACGGCCACGGCTCTCGAGATGTCGGCCAGCGACTGCACCGGCGGATAGAGCGCGCCAACGTCCAGGCGCTCCTGGCTGACCTGCTCCGCCAGTGCTCGCGCCGCCACCAGGAACATCTCCTCGGTGATGCTCGTCGCCTCGGCCACCACGGCCCCGAGTCCCACGCCGGGGAAGATGAAGACGTTGTTGGCCTGGCCCACCGGACGCGCACCGCCCTTCCACGACACGGCAGGGAAGGGGCTGCCGGTGGCGATGATGGCACGGCCGTCGCTCCAGGCCAGGATGTCGGCCGGTGTCGCCTCGACGCGGCTGGATGGGTTCGACATCGCGAACACCACCGGCTGCTCCACGCTTTCGGCGTGGGTCGCGATGACGTCCTCGTCGAACGAGCCGGCTCGACCGGTGGCGCCGATCAGCAGGTCGGGCTTCATGGCTCGGATCACCTCGCACAGGCGCGCGTGGTCGTCGCCGTCAAGCGTCAGACCCAGCTTCTTGACGAGGTCGAGGGGTATCGCCACGTCGGTCTTGAACTCGTCGAGGTCGCTGCGGCCCGCGTGCACCAGGCCGCGCGAGTCGAGCAGTGCGATGCGCGAGCCGATCTCAGCCTCCGAGAGGCCCTCGTGCTCGAGGGCACGGCGCAGCAGCCGGGTGATGCCGATGCCGGCGGCGCCGGCGCCAGCCAGCACGACGCGAAGGTCGGTGATGTCGCGGCCGAGCTTCCGGGCGGCCGCGTAGATGCCGGCCAGGGTCACCGCAGCGGTGCCCTGCACGTCATCGTTGAAGCTGGGCACCCTGTCGCGGAAGTGGGCCAGGATGCGCAGCGCGTTGGGCCCCTTGAAGTCCTCCCACTGGATGATGCAGCCGGGCCAGACCTCGTCGACGGCGGCGACGAAGGCCTCGATGAGCTCCTGGTAGGCCGCGCCACGAAGACGGCGCGCTCGGTAGCCCATGTACAGCGGGTCACGCAGCAGGGTGCGGTTGTCGGTGCCCACGTCGAGCGAGACCGGCAGGGTCAGCGAGGGGTGCAGGCCGCCGCAGGCGGAGTACAGCGCGAGCTTGCCGACGGGGATGCCCATGCCACCGGCACCCTGGTCACCCAGGCCCAGGATGCGCTCGTTGTCGGTGACGACGATGAGACGGACGTCTCCATAGGGCGAGTTGCGCAGCAGCTCGGGGATGCGGTCGATGTCATTGGGCGTGATCCAGATGCCGCGCGTGCGCCGGATGATGTGGCTGAACTGCTGGCAGGCCTGGCCCACGGTGGGCGTATAGACGACCGGCATCAGCTCTTCGAGGTGCTCGGCCAGCAGCCGGTAGAAGAGCGTGGCGTTGCGGTCCTGCAGGGCTGCCAGCCCGATGTACTGCTCCAGCGCGTCGCCCTTGCGCGAGACGTGCTCCCACTCGAGCTGCACCTGCTCCTCGATGCTCTGCACCCGATCCGGCAGCATGCCCGAGAGCCCGAAGGTCTCGCGCTCGTCCTGCCGGAAGGCCATGTCCTTGGTGAAGAGCCGCGCGCCCAGCAGCTTGAAGCCGCGCAGGTCGATCTCCGCCGGGCGGCCGGCGACGATCGAGGCGAACGGTTCCTGGAGTGGCTTCATGCGGCATCACCAGCGGCGATCGTGCTGTGCATGGCTGCACCGTAGCGCCGGCGCCAGTGGACTGCGGTCGCGACAACGACGGCCGTCCTCGGCCCGTCTCCTCCGCTTCGCCGTCGACGCATTCCGGCCCGCCGGTCGCCGGTCACGCGCAGGTCGAGGTCGGCTCCCGTATGCTGGTACACGTGAGCACAAGGCAGCGCCTCCTCGTCGTCTCCAACCGCCTGCCCCTGACCGCCAAACGGGTCTCCGGCCGCTGGCGTGGTGAGCGTTCATCGGGTGGGCTGGTGGCCGCGATGGCTCCACTCATGGATCAGACGGATGGACTCTGGCTGGGCTGGCCGGGTGACGCCCTGCCCGGCGAGCCCGGCGGCCGCGAGCGCCTCATGCGCGAGTGGGAGCGCAAGCACGGCTACGTGGCCGTGGAGATCCCGCCCAAGATCTCGCGCTCCTTCTACGAGGGTTACGCCAACGACACGCTGTGGCCACTGCTCCACGGCTTTCCCACGCTGGTCGTCTTCGCGCCCGAGAGCTGGCACGCCTACCGCGACGCCAATCAGCGCTTCGCCGACGCCGTCACCTCTCGCGCGCGCAAGGGCGACCTGGTGTGGGCGCACGACTACCAGCTGATGCTGGTGCCGCAGCTCATCCGGGAGCGCTCGCCCGAGGCGCGTATCGGCTTCTTCCTGCACATCCCGTTCCCCTCGTCCGAGGTGTTCCGCATCCTGCCCGAGCGCGAAGACGTGCTGCTGGGCCTGCTCGGTGCGGACTCGATCGCCTTCCAGACGCACGGCCACCTGCACAACTTCCGGCGCTCGCTGCTGCAGGTGCTGGGGCTCGAGAGCAGCATGGACGAGGTGCAGATCGACGGCCGCCGTGTCCACCTCGCGGCCCTGCCCATCGGCATCCAGTCGGACGAGTGGGACACGCTCATCACCTCGGATGGCCGGGTGGCGCGCCGCAAGGCCGAGCTCAACGAACGCCACCGTGGCCGCAAGCTCATCATCTCGGTGGACCGCCTCGACTACACCAAGGGCATCCCCGAACGCTTGCGCACGTTCCACCGCCTGCTGCAGTCGTCGCCCTCGTGGCGTGGCAAGGTCACGCTGGTGCAGATCGCCGTCCCCTCGCGCGAGCGCGTGCCAGCCTATGCCGAGCTGCGCCGTAAGGTCTCGGAGCTCGTCGGTGAGGTCAACGGTGACTTCGGCACACCCGAGTGGCAGCCCGTGGTGTACCTGCGTCGCTCCGTCAACAAGGACGAGCTGGCGGCGCTCTACTCGGCCGCCGATGTGGCCTGGGTGGGGCCGCTGCGAGACGGCATGAACCTGGTGGCCAAGGAGTACGTGGCCTGCCAGCGGGGAGGTGACGGTGTCCTTGTCCTCTCCGAGTTCGCGGGTGCGGCACAGGAGCTGGGTGAGGCGCTGCGGATCAACCCCTATGACGAGGTCGGCACCGCCGCCACCATCGTGAGGGCGCTGGAGATGGACGCCGGATCGCGAGCCGAGCGCATGGCCGCGCTGCACGAGCGGGTCCACCGCAACGATGCGGTGGCCTGGGCCGAGCGCTTCATGGGCGGCCTTCGCGAGGCTACCGCTCCGGCCCGGGTCAGGCTGCATCGCGACCGACCCACGGCCGACCCGCTGAAGCTGCGTTCGGCGTACCTCAAGGCCGAGCGCCGACTGCTCCTGCTCGATTACGACGGCACGCTGGTGCCCATCGCGCAGCGCCCGCAGGACGCCACACCGCCACCGCGGCTGCTCAGCCTGCTGCGGGACCTGGTGTCGCTGCCCCACACCACGACCCTGCTCGTCAGCGGTCGTTCGAGGCGAGACATCGAGCGCTGGTTCGGTGACATCCGCGACCTGGGACTGGCCGTGGAGCATGGTGCGCTGCTGCGCGAGCCCGGTGCCGACACCTGGCAGACGCTGCGCGGCGGCATGGATCTCTCCTGGCAGGATCGCGTCCGCCCGTTGCTGGAGCAGTTCGCGGCCAGTGCCCCGGGCTCCCTCGTCGAGGACAAGGAGTACGCCCTCGCCTGGCACTACCGCCTGGTCGACGCGGAGTTCGGCACGTGGCTCGCCAACGAGCTGGTGACGACGCTGGAGAACCTGCTGAGCGGGACCGAGCTGACGGTCATCCACGGCAACAAGGTCGTGGAGGTCCGCATGCCTGGGCCAACAAGGGCGAGGTCGCAGCGCACCTCGTCGCTGGCTTCCGTCGCCGCTCGTTCGTGCTGGCCATGGGTGACGATCGGACCGACGAGGACCTGTTCGCGCGCCTGCCACGCACGGCCTGGACCATCCGGGTCGGCACCGGCTCGACGTCGGCGCGCTACCGCGTCGCGGGCTCCGAGGGGGCCAACGGCCTGCTGCGCATGCTCACCTCGTCGCTGCACGAGCCCGCCTGATCGCGCCGCCATGCCAACGACCGACGATCACGCTCAGCGCCGGCCGCTCGTCGGCATCCTGCTCTTCGATGACGTCGAGGTGCTGGACTTCGCGGGGCCCTACGAGGTCTTCAGCGGCACCACCGGCCCGGACGGCATGCCCTACCTCGATGTCGTGACCATCGGCCCCAGCTCTGGTGCGGTGACGGCGCGCGGGGGCCTGCAGGTGCGACCGACCTACGATGTCGACACCTGCCCCCGGTTGGATGCGCTCATCATCCCCGGCGGCCCGGGGGCCGATGACCCCAACGAGGTGCAGCGTCAGCGGCTGCTGCCCTTCATCCGCGCTCGCGCGGGCTCGACACCGATGGTGGCGTCGGTCTGCACGGGCGCGTTCATCCTGGGTCGAGCCGGCCTCCTCGAGGGTCGCACGGCCACGACGCATACGTCAGCGCTGGCCCGCCTGCGCGAGGAGTTCCCCGCTGCCACCGTGGTGGAGGCCAAGGTCGTCGACGAGGGTGCCATCCTGACCGCGGCCGGCGTCAGCTCGGGCATCGATCTCGCGCTGCACCTGCTTCAGCGCTGGTTCGGCGATGAGGCACGCGTCCGCGCGGCCAGGAACCTCGACGGGCCCTGGGCCTGATCGGCCCCGCATCGCTGCCGCGACAAGGGGCTTGCATCGACCCGTATCCTTGGGGTCGCCGCAGATGCGGTGCCTGTCCCGTGCCCGGTCAGGCCAAGGTCAGTCACGCCTGGCAAGGAGAACGACCGTGGCACAACACACGCCCGTGCACGTGGGTGCGAGTCGCGTCCCCATGATGGACGCCGCTGCGCTCGACGCGCGCACCCGACCAGTCGACCGCGCACCGACATCCATCTGGCTCCGCCACCGATTGGCCGCGCGGCCCCTGCCTGAGCCCGTCTCGGCCCGGACACGGGCGCGCGAGTGGATCGACCGGCTGGCGGGGAGACCCGTCAGGGCCTGGTGCCGTGACGGCACGCGGGGGCCTGCAGGTGCGACCGACCTACGATGTCGACACCTGCCCCCGGTTGGATGCGCTCATCATCCCCGGCGGCCCGGGGGCCGATGATCCCAGCGAGGTGCAGCGTCAACGGCTGCTGCCCTTCATCCGTGCTCGCGCGAGCACGACACCGCTGGTGGCGTCGGTCTGCACGGGCGCCTTCATCCTGGGCCGGGCCGGCCTCCTCGAGGGCCGTACGGCCACGACGCACACCTCGCCCTTGCCCGCCTGCGTGAGGAGTTCCCCGCTGCCACCGTGGTGGAGGCCAAGGTCGTCGACGAGGGTGCCATCCTGACCGCGGCCGGCGTCAGCTCGGGCATCGATCTCGCGCTGCACCTCCTGCAGCGCTGGTTCGGCGACGAGGCACGCGTCCGCGCGGCCAGCAACCTCGACGGGCCTTGGGCCTGATCCGCCCTGCATCGCGGCTGTGACAGGGGCTGCCGCGAAGAGGGACTTGCATCGGCCGGTATCCTTGGGTCGCCGCTATCGCGGTGCCTGTCCCGTGCCCGGTCAGGCCAAGGTCAGTCACACCTGGCAAGGAGAACGACCGTGGCACAACACACGCCCGTGCACTTGGGCGCGAGTCGCGTCCCCATGATGGACGCTGCTGCGCTCGACGCGCGCACCCGACCAGTCGACCGCGCACCGACATCCATCTGGCTTCGCCACCGATTGGCTGCGCGACCCTTGCCGGAGCCCATCACGGCCCGGACACGGGCGCGCGAGTGGATCGACCGGCTGGCGGGACGGTCCGTCGGCTAGCAGCGGCGCCAGTGGCCAGCAGCGGACCGAGATGTGGCTGCTGGAGCAGGCCGGCCACCAGGAGGGTCAGGCCCGCTCGTAGGCCGCTCTCAGCCAGCCGTGTAGCTCCTCGTCCACCTCCTCGACCGAGGAGACCCTGACCGTGTGCGTGCACATCCCGCTCGCTGGGCGCAGGCGATCGGTGCCGCGAGTGCCCGGCAGGTTCAGGCCGATCTCCAGGGCCGTCCTGGTGGCGGGCTTCAACAGCGCGAACTGCTTGCTTCGACGCAGGCTCACGTACGTCTTCTTGGGTGCCGGTTCCACGTCACGGCCCAGGGTCATGGCCATCGACAGCGCGGCCTCGTAGACCGGTCGCAGCGGTTCCTTGCCGGCGTACTGCGCCGCGACCAGCTCGTCCTCGCTCGACGGCGGATTGAGGGCCTGCAGGGCCACGAAGTTGGCATAGCCGTGGGTCATGCCATGTTCGTCCTTGAGGTAGCTGATGATGCGGCCGTGCCGGTCAAGTCCCTGGGTACGCACCAGCTCGATCCAGGCTTCGATCGATCGGCCGGTCCTGGCTTCGAGGTTCGCTGCCATGGTCATGGTCGCGGGGTCGGTCATCGTCGTGTCGCTGCTCCTGTGCTCGTCGGCGGGTCGCCAGCAGGGGACGCTAGCGCTCGCGACCGGGACGGTCTTGGACATTCGTAACCTCTCGCGGCCCCGTCACAGGCCGGGCACGAACAACCCGCTCTCATCTCCGTCGGATGTCATGTGCTGGCCCCGCCGGCGCAGATACTCGGTGGGCGTGACGCCCCCGAAGGCGATGAAGTCCCGGTTCATGTGCGCCTGGTCGTAGTAGCCATGGTCATGCGCAAGCTGAGCCAGTGGTGGCGCCAGCGGTCCGACCAGGCTCTGCAGCGTGCGGTCGAAGCGCTGCACCCGGGCGAACGTCCCGGGCGAGAGACCGACGTATCGCCCGAACAGCGCGCTGAGGTGCTTGCGACTGACCTCGAGCTCGGCTGAGACATCGGCAACCCGCGGGGCTCCACGCTGCGCCAAGCGGACCATGGCCTGGCCGACCAGCCCCGGCGGCCGCGAGCGCCGGCGGGGTGCCAGGCTGCGGGCCAGCAGCCGCATCCGATCCGATGCGTCAACGCACTCGTCCAGCCCGCAGCGCAGTCGCTGCAGCCCGGGTCCCCACACCAGGTCGAGGTCCACGACACGGTCCCTGAGCTCGTTCGCGCTGATGCCGAAGAGGGCGGCCGGCCCCCACGGTTGGAGGGTCGCGCCGACGACGTTGGTCTCCGCCATGGGCTCGTTCTCCACGTAGCCCGACTGCGGACCCACGAGCCAGCCGCCAACGCGCACGCCGTCGCCCTCGCGGCGGCGCGATGCCTGCACCCGGAACGGCGAGCCCAGGTTGACGATCAACACCGGGCGCACGCTGGGCAGGATGCGCTCGCGGCCGTAGGCGATGGTGCCGCGAGCGACCCAGAGTGTCTCCACCACGTCTGCCAGGCCTGGCGGTGCCGGCACCTGCAGGAACGAGAACGGCGGGGTCGCGGGGGGCATCTCGCCGGCCATGATGCAGGATACCGCCACGGTCGTAGCATGCTCATGGGGGTTAGCGTCGATGCCTGCGGGCCATGCGCAAGGAGGACACGATGGCTGATCGGCAGCGGGTACTGATCATCGGTGGTGGCTACGGTGGCCTGTACGCGGCTCGTGCCCTGCGCAACGCGGACGTCGACATCACCCTCGTCGACCGCCGCAACCATCACCTCTTCAGCCCGCTGCTGTACCAGGTCGCCACCGGTGCCCTGGCACCGTCGGACATCGCCCAGCCTCTGCGCCTCATCCTGCGCAAGCAGCAGAACACGCGCGTGCTGCTGGGTGAGGCCACCGGCATCGATCCGCGGGGCAAGACCGTCCGACTCGATGATGGCCAGGACCTGCCATACGACTGGCTCGTCGTGGCCACCGGCACCAAGCACTCCTACTTCGGCAACGACGACTGGGCCGAGTTCGCACCGGGTATCAAGACGCTGGAGGACGCCCTCCAGATGCGCGCGCGGATCCTCGACGCGTTCGAGAATGCCGAGCTCGAGGCAGACACCGGAAAGCAGCACGAGTGGATGACCTTCGTCATCGTGGGCGCCGGTCCGACGGGTGTGGAGCTGGCCGGCTCGCTGTGCGAGATCGCCCGTGACGCGCTGCCGCGTGACTTCCGGGCCATCAACACGGAAGAGGCGCTGGTCTACCTGGTCGAGGGTGCCGACCGCATCCTGCCCACCTACCCGCGCTCGCTGTCCAGGGCCGCATCACGCCAGCTGGCGCAGCTGGGCGCCACCATCCGCACCCGCACCATGGTCACCCAGATCGACGCCGAGGGCGTGACCGTGCGCGGTACCGAGGGTGGCGAGAGCAGCCGCATCCCGGCGCGGACGGTCCTCTGGGCGGCGGGCGTGGCCGTGGGCAAGTTCGGACGCGCGCTGGCCGAGGCGACCGCGGCGCCGACCGATCGCGTCGGGCGCATCCAGGTCCGTCGGGACCTGACCATCCCGGGCTATCCCGACATCTGGGTCGTGGGCGACCTGGCCGCGGTCGAGTGGTTGCCGGGCCAGGTCGTCCCGGGGGTGGCGCAGGGCGGCATCCAGGGTGGCAGATACGCGGCCCACTCGATCCTTGCCAGGCGCGACGGCGTCACCATCCCCGACTTCACCTTCAGGGACTTCGGCGAGCTCGCCACCATCGGTCGGCTGCGCGCGGTGGCCGACTTTCGCATCGTCCGTTTCAGCGGCTCCCTGGCCTGGCTGATGTGGCTGGGCATCCACATCTTCTGGCTCATCGGGCTGCAGAACCGGGTCCTGGTGATGGTCCGCTGGGCCTGGTCCTTCCTTTCGCGTGGTCGCGGCAGCCGCCTCATCACCGGGCTGCCGGGACACAGCTCCGACCGCGAAGGACGGGGTGGCCTGGGCTGATGTGCTGCTGGGAGAGCGCCGCCCGCGGAGTGACGGCCGCGGTTTGACGATGCTCGATCAGCGGCCCGCGACGGCCTGCTGGCGGAGCAGGTAGGCGTAGCCGGCCAGGCCCAGCCCGGTCGCGATGAGCACGATCCCGAGCAGGTTGAAGATGCCGTCGACGGCAGCCGCGCCCGCCGCTCCGGAGAACATCAGCACCACGCCCGCCAGGGCCAGCACCGCGTTGAGCACGAGCGTCGCCAGGGGCAGCGGGGCATGGGCAGACCGGCGGATGAAGCTGGCGCCGATGCCGGCAAGGCCGAAGATGATGAAGCCGATGCCGATCACGACGGCCAGGGCGGCCGTGACGGCATCGGTCACCGCGGTGAAGAACGTGGCCACCACGACCACCAGGCCGACGGTGACGCCGGAGCCGGCGCGGAAGGCGGCCAGCTGCTCCAGCTCGGGCCGCAGCTGGTGGCGCCACAGCTGGAACGAGGTGACGAGCGCTCCGCCGAGCAGGATCAGCCCGACCAGCTGCAGCGTGGTGCTCGAGCCGCCCAGCGGCTTGACCAGGAAGATGAGGCCCACGATGGCAGCCACGATGCCCTCGACGAGGACGATGGTCCACGACGTTCGCGGGCTCCAGGGCGCGCCGCGGTCGATGAACTCCTCGGTGATGGCCGAGGCTCGCTCGACGGTGGCTCGAGTGCCCGATGTCGACGACGGGTTCGCTTCGCCCGGTGGCGCTGACGAGGTCAAGCTGGTTCCTCCCGTACGGACGGCCGTGATGTGACCGAATCCTAGCGCCTCGGCGTGTCGGCGGGGCCGTCCGGAGGGCTATTCCGCGCTGGCTTCCGGTCCGCTGCTCTCACCGGGCTCGGCCGTCGCTTCGGCCTCGTTGGCGGTGCGCCACTTGGCCAACGCGATGTCGATGGCGGCCGAGATCGTCGCGACGTCAGGCGGTTGCACGGGCACACCATCGACCGTCACCGTGGGCGTCGCGTTGACGCCGATGGCGTAGGCGTCCTCCCGTGCCTCGGCTTCGATCTCGGCGAAACGCTGGCGCGCGTTCTCAAGCTGGAGGCCATCGCGGAACTGTTCCATGTCGAGTCCGACCGACTCGCCCATCTGCAGCAGCCGATCGATGCGGAAGGCCCCGCTTTCCTTGCCCTGGTAGTTGGCGAACAGGTAGTCATGGAAGGGCCAGAACTTGTTCTGGTCAGCCGCAAGGCTCGCCGCCACGGCCGCCCAATGCGACTCGTCTCCGAGGAAGGCGAGGTTGCGGAAGACGAGGCGGACATCTCCGCTCTCGACGTACTGCGACACGATGGCGGGCTTCACCTCATAGGTGAAGCGCTGGCAGTAGGGACACTGGAAGTCCTCCCAGATCTCCACCGTGACCGGCGCGTCGGGTGAGCCGGCGGCAAAGCCGTCGACCTGGTGCGGTCGGGGACCAGATGGGTGGTTCCATGACCGGTGGCGGCGTGACCAGCGGTGCCCAGGTCAGCTCGGGCTCTTCGCTCTGCGCTGCGACTGACCCGAAGGACGTGGCCAGCAGCAGGGTCGCGAGGAGCAGCGATGCCTTGGCGAGCAGGCTCCCGGCGCGTGGCGGGCGAAGGGTGACGTTCATGGGTGACCTCGTTGGGATGACGGTCGAGCCAGCATAGTCGAGGCCCCGGCTTCGTGAGCCAGGGCCCCACTCCAGTAGCGCGCGGAAGGCAGCCTCAGGAGTCGTCCCCCTCCGCGTCGTCGTCCATGCTCTCTCCCTCAGCGCCGTCGTCGTCCATGCCCATGTCCATGTCGCCCAGCGGTGGCTCAGCCATCACCGGGGCGCTGATGGTCTGTGGCTCGGCAGACATGAACTCGAGGCTGATCTCCACGTCGCGTGCCTTCGGTCAGTGGCTCGAGCAGGCCGATGAGCATGATGTGGTAGCTGCCGGGCATCAGCACCGCGTCTGCGTGCGCCGGGATGGGGATTTCCGGGACCTGCGCCATCGACATCATGCCGTCGTCATCCATCGAGCTCAGGTGCAGCTCGACCACCTCCGCCTGCGGGCTGGAAGCACCGATGAGGGCGTCGTCGCTGTCGGTGTTGTTGTGGATGACCATGTAGGCAGCACCGGCGAGATCCATCATGGGTGACTCGCGCGTCCAGGCGTCCTGTACGTACAGCCCGGGTGCCATGGACTCCATGGGCCGCTGGCGACGCCATGCCCTCCATCGAGCTGTCATCGTCGGTCGCGTCGGTCGCGCCGACCAGGCCGACGGCGCCGACCAGGAGGCCGACCGCGACGGCCACGGACGCCCCCGACATCGACATGAGGCGCTTGTTGCGGGACATGTTTCCTCCTCCCCCCGGACCTGGGGTCATTCGGCCTGCAGCGTCGCGATGTCCGCGGCGATCTCAGCGGCCGGTGTGCCGAATGGGTAGGACAGCAGCAGCTGCCCATGCTCGTCGATCAGGTAGAGCTCAGCAGTGTGGGACATGGTGTAGCCGGACGTCGAGGTGGTCTCCACGCGGGCGTAGCGCACACCGTAGTTGTCCGCGGCGAGGCGGATGGCACCGGGGCTGCCGGTGAGTGCGTGCAGGTTCTCCGGCAGGTAGCGAGTCCACTCCTCCAGGAATTCGGGTGTGTCACGTTCGGGGTCGACCGTGACGTAGACCGCCTGCATATCCGGGATCTCCTCCCAGACGCCGAAAAGCTCGCCGAGGGTGGCGGGACAGACATCAGGGCAGTGGGTGTAGCCGAAGTAGAGCAGGACGGGGCTGCCCTCGAGGTCGGCCAGGTCGAAGGGCGACAGGTCCGGGTACACCAGGCCGGCCAGATCGGGAGCGGGAACCGGGTTGCCGATGGGCGAGGGGATGACGGTGCTATCGCCCGGCTCGGACGAGGCCTCCTGTGCGCGCACGGTCCCAGCCACAGCCAGCGTCATCACGAGCGCCGCCACCAGGACCGGGAAGAGCAGCTGTCGGTACATGATCATCCGTCGGGTTCGCGTCATCGATGACTCCATGGACAGGCGCAGGAGGTGAGGCCGTGATGTGTCCTTCGGGGCTGAGTGTATGACAAGCGGCCCAGGGCACCTGTCGGCGCGCTGTGTGAGACTCTGTATCAGCTAGTCGCCCGGAGGTGGTTTGGAAGCCTTCATCGATCCGTTCATCGACAACGCCTTCATGCTGCGCGCCCTCCTCGCGGGTGTGCTCGTGGCCATCGCCTGCGCCGTCATCGGCACGTTCGTGGTGCTGCGCGGCTTGGCCTTCATCGGCGACGCGCTGGCTCACGGCGTCCTGCCCGGCATCGCTGCCGCCATCCTGCTGGGTCTGCCGGGCATGCTCGGGGCAGCCGTCGGAGCGGTGGTGATGATCGCTGGCGTCACGCTGGTGACGAGCCGCTCGCGCCTCTCGTCCGACACGGCCATCGGGCTGCTCTTCGTGGCCATGCTGGCGCTGGGCGTGGTGATGGTGTCGACTTCGGAGGCGTTCCAGGGCGACCTGGTGGCCATCCTCTTCGGGCAGATCCTGGGCACCGGGACCGAGGAGGTCATCGTCATGGCCATCGCCACGGTGGTGGTGGTGACGCTGGCCATGGCGGCATCACGACCGTTCCTGTTGCTGAGCTTCGATCCCGAGCAAGCCGACGTGGCTGGCTTTCCGTCTCGCCGCTACCACTCCCTGATGATGCTGCTGGTGGCCCTGACCGTGGTGGTCGCCTTCCAGACCGTGGGCACGTTGCTCGTCTTTGGCATGCTGCTGGCGCCCGCCGCGACCGGTGCGCTGCTGGCCAACCACACCCGGTCGATGATGCTCATCGCCGTCGTGGTGGGCTCGGTAAGCACGTACCTGGGCCTGCTGGCGAGCTACCACTACGACGTGGCGGCGAGTGCCACCATCGTGCTCTTCGCGGTGGGCATCTTCTTCGCGGTCCTGCTGCTCACCAACCTCAGCCGGCCGGGCCGAGGCAACGGCCGCACCGACATCGAGACCGGCGAGACGCACCCGTGACCGCGATCGAAGCGCGTGACCTCAGCATCGGCTACCGCGGCGAGGTGGTGGTGCCCGACGTGGAGCTGACCGTGCGGGAAGGCGGCTCGCTTGCGCTGGTCGGCACCAACGGATCGGGCAAGTCCACCTTCATCCGCACCCTGGTCGGTCTTCTCCCCGTCCTCTCCGGGTCGATGCGGGTGCTGGGCCAGGCCCCCGGCAGATCACCCGCCCGACTGGCCTACCTCTCCCAGTTCCACGAGTCGGGCTACATCCTGCCCATCCGCGCCATCGATGTGGTGCGCATGGCGCGCTACGCGACGTTGGGCCTGTTCGGCCGTGCGGGTGGTGAGGATGCCGACCTGGTCGCCTGGGCCATGGAGGCGATGGACGTGACCAACCTGCGCAACAGGCCCATCCGTGACCTCTCCGGCGGCCAGCGTCAACGCGTCTACCTGGCCAACGTGTTGGCCCATCGTGCCGATCTCATCGTGCTCGACGAGCCTACCGCCGGCCTGGATGCCGCCGGTCGCGAGCGCTATCTCGACGTCATGGCCGCGGAGCTGCAGCGGGGCGCGGCCCTGGTCACGGCCACCCACGACATCGGTGAGGCCGTGGAATACGACCAGGTGCTGCTGCTGGCACGTCGAGTGGTGGCACTGGGTCCGGGCGCGGACGTGCTCACGCCAGATAAGCTGATGGAGACCTTCGGCATCGTGATCTCTGACCCGCACGAGGAGCACAGGGGCCGCTTCACCGTCGCCGAGCGTACACACGGGTCGCCACAGACGATCGAGACGCGCCCGCCGGCCGAGTAGGACGGACGCTGGCGTACCCTTCCAGATGAGGCAGGGATGGGCACGACGAGGAGGGCGCATGGCCAAGACGGTGAGCGAGCTGGCCAGGGAGATCATCAGGCGCATCGACCGCGGCGAACCGCTGGATGGCGCTATCTCGATGACCCTCAGTGATGGTGGCCTGGACGAGGAGGTGCTGGTCGAGCTGCAGGTGGCCGGCTTGCGAGATGCGGTCATCCACGAGGCCTTCCATGAGTTGCTCGAGTGGCACGCGAACTTCGGGGGACTGGCCGAATTCCTCGAGATCGACGAGGCCATCCACCGGACGGCCGAGCGCATCGGCCACGACTTCGACCAGGATCTGCCCGACCACCCCGGCGAAGGCAGCTCTCGCCTGGTCCACTAGCCTCCGACCTGCCCGCCCCGCAACGTGAAAGGCGTGAGCCCGGCGCGTCCCGCCAGCAGCGGGAGCTGGTTCGCCCGTGGCGCGATGCTGGCGGGGGCCCGCGCCATCCTGCCGCTCTCGATCGCGGCCTTCCCCTTTGGCCTTGCCTACGGCGTGGCCGTGGCGGAGTCATCGATGGACGACCTCGTTGGATTGCTCGCGTCGTTCCTCGTGCTCGCCGGCGCAGCGCAGCTGGCGATCGTCGACCTCGTTGACAAGGGGGCGCCGTGGTTCGTGGTGGTCGGGACGGCGCTGGTGGTCAACGCGCGTTTCATGATGTACTCGGGCGCGCTGGCACCGAGCTTCTCCGACTACCCGCGTCGCTGGCGCGTGGCGCTGGCCTACTTCATGACCGACCAGGCCGCCGTGACCTCCCTGCTCTACAACGAGCGACAGCCTGACCCCCGGGCGCGGATGGCCTACTACCTCGGAGCAGGCCTGAGCTTCGCCGTGGCCTGGTGGATCGGGACGCTCATCGGCGTCGGCATCGGGGCCGCCATCCCGTCCGAGCTGCAGCTCGGCTTCGCCGTGCCGCTGATGTTCGTGGCCCTGGCGGTGCCCTCGGTCAGGGATCGCGCGGGCCTCATCGCTGCCTGCGTCGGATTCGCCGTCACGCTCATCGCCCGCGATGCGCCCATGAACACCGGCTTGCTCATCGGCGCCGGTGCCGGCGTCGCGTTCGGCATGCTGGCGAAGCTGCGGGCGCCGGCCAGCGGCCGGCACGACCGTGATGCCACCAGCTGACCGAGCCGACGCGTGACCGATGAGCTGCTGCTGGTCGCGGTCGTTGCCGCGGGTACGCTGCTGATGCGCGCATCCATGGTGACCTTGCTGGCGGGCGCCACCATCCCGGTGCGCGTGGAGCAGGCGCTCGGCCTGCTGGCCCCGGCCGTCCTGGCCGGGCTCGTGGCCCAGACGCTGTTCCTCGAGGGAGGTGAGGTCCGTCCCTTCGGCACCTGGTACGTGGCCGCGGCCGTGGCGGCCCTGGTGGCGTGGCGCACGCGCACCTTCGGCTGGACCTTGCTGGCGGGCATGGTCAGCGTGTGGCTGCTCGAGGCCCTGAAGCTAGAGCGCGCGCCAGGTCCCGGCCTCCCAAGCAGCCAGTGCGCAATCCTGCGTAGCCCATCGGTACCGCTGGGGCGGGAACCAACGTGTGAGCCGAGGGGGCGGCGGCCACGTCTACGATGCCCACACCCAAGGTGGGTCCGCAGCCTGGCCCGTGCGCCGCAGGCTTCGGCCACCCCGCCAACTGATCGGAGCCGAGAGCAGTGCCCCTAGCTATCCCCGTGGCGTGGTCCCGAGTCGCTGTGCGTGCGCTCCTCGTGCTCTGCGGGTTCGTGCTCCTGGCGACCACCCTCGCCCTCGCCCCGCCGGTGGCGGCCACGGGCCTGGGCGATCGGATCTCGGCCAACCGAGCGGGTCAGCTCTATGCCGAGAGCGCCATGCGCACCCAGGATGCCGTGCTCGCCCAGGTCAAGCGTGATCTGAAAGGGGCCAAGAAGGACCTCAAGCGAGCGAAGCGGGACCACAAGCGAACGAAGCGAACGCTGTTGGCCGCGGCCCTCGTGGTACGTGAGCGCAAGAGCCGCCTCGCCCGCGTCGAAGGTGAGTACAGCGACCCTTCGGAGGCCCCGTCCCCCGAGGCCTATGTCGAGCGTCTGCAGCAGATCCGCCGTGACGTGCGCGTGGCGGAGCGCCGCAAGCGGACCCTCGGCCTGCGCACCCGCGCCACCAGCCGCGTGGTGCACGCCAAGCGGTCTCGCCTGGCAGCGCTGAAGCGAGCGAGAGGCTCCGCCATCGCCGGCCAGGCGTCGGCCGAGGCCGCGCTGGGAAGCCGTATCGTGGAGATGACCCGCCTGGCAGCCGAGCGTGCCGACAAGCAGGCCGCGGTCAGCCTGTACGCCCAGGGCTCGTTCTCATGGCCCACCACCGGACGGATCAGCCAGCCCTACGGCTGCACCGGCTTCCGCCTCAACCCTCGACGCGGTTCGTGCCGCCACTTCCACGATGGCGTCGATATCGTGGATGGCTATGGCACCCCCGTCCGAGCCGTGGCCGTTGGTGTCGTGGCCTTCGTGGGCTGGAACCCATGGGATGAGCGTGGACGCGCCTGGATCGTCGTGGTGGCGCACCCCGACGGCTACGTCTCGCGCTACGGCCACCTCACGCCGACCGATCGTGTCCGTGCCGGGGAGCTCGTCCACACCGGGCAGGTCATCGGCAAGATGGGCAACACTGGCAACAGCACCGGCACGCACCTGCATTTCGAGCTCCTGCGCGGTGGCAGGGACGTCGATCCGCTGTCCTACCTGCCCGCGGGCGTCATCAAGATCGACAAGACCTCGACCCGGCAGGGCGAGCGGGCGCTCAAGGCGAAGCAGAAGGCGCGCCAGCGCGCCAGGGCGAAGGCCCGGGATCGACGCGAGGCCAGGATGGCCGCGGGCGCGGGTGAGTCGGCGCTGACGGTCGCCGATGACGCCTGTGTTCCGGTCGAGGCCCCGGAGTCCATCGAAGAGCTCGACGGTTTCGCACCCGATGTCCTCGCGGCAGCTGCTGCCGACTGTCTCAGCCAGCCAGGGCCGGCGGACACGGTCGATGAGCTGGTCCTGACCTTGCCTGTGCAGCCGTCCACGCGCCCGCAGCCGGCTGCCGCGGTGCTGCCCGGCGTGCCGCTGCCGAAGCGGGGTACATCGCCGGTCCCTGCGTAGCAGCTCGCGCAGCTGCCGGCGTCTCGTACCCGGGCCGACCTATTCGCCCGATCGCCCGGGTTCGCTCACGCGGCGCTACCCTGTGACCATCATCCGCCGGAACGCTGCTTGCGCCGGCGCCCCATGGAGGTTGACCCCTTGAACTCCCGAAGCAGGTCCCGTGGCCGTCGCCCCGGTCGTGTCCGCCCGGTCGCCGTCACGCTGGTGGCCATGCTCGCCCTCTCCGTCCCGTTGACGACGCTCGCCCAGGAAGCCTCAGGCAGCCCGGCTCCGGGCAGCCCCGCTCCGTCCGTCGCGCCTCCGTCCGTCGCGCCCAGCGGTGACCCGGGTGCGATCGACTTCCCGGTCATGCTCGGCGGACAGTTGCTCTCGAGCGAGACCTTCAGTGGTTCCGAGTGGCTGGCTCGCTTCTCCGAGGGCGAGTCGGCCGATCCGGCCTACGTGGAAGGCACGCAGGCGCTTGTCGAGAGCGTCGGCAAGAGCATCGACGATCTCAGCGTCAAGACCGCGTTGTACGAGCCGAGCCCGGACCAGCGCGCCAGCGTGGTCGCCTTCCGCGTGGAGGGAGCCGACGCGCGCGACTTCGCCGAGGACGCCGTCGGTCTGCTGCTCGGCGACATCGAGACGCCGGGCCTGGTGATGCGCCCCTTCGGCAGCAAGTGGACGCTCCGTGTCACCGATGCCGCGCAGCCCGGTGTGTACCCGCGCACGGTCTATCTCAAGGACGACACGGCCTGGATCATCGAGGGCGACGAAGAGTACGTCTGGGATGCCCTCGATCAGCTGCCGGCACCCAGTCCTGCCGGCGCGCTGCCGGGCGATGCCCTCCTGACCGAGGTGCCCTTCACGCTCGATGGCCGCCGCCGCATCGGCCTCTACGAAGCCACCGAGCCGCTCTTCCTGCCCACGCTGAGCGAGCGTCTTGGGCCCGAGGTCGACGCGTGGCTCCTTGACCTCTATCTCCATGCGGGCGTCTCACCCTCGGAGATCCTCGGCGTCATCGCCTGGTGGGGCCTGGAGTCCAACCAGGACGGCATCCAGATCGAGGGCTACCGCCTGCCCGAGGGTGCCGCCGAGCAGCTCGAGCAGCTGCGCTCGGAGATCGTCCTGGGCGAGGGCACCGAGACGGCCAGCTATGCCACCCTGCTCGAGGGTGTCGGGCGCAGCGAGCAGGAGCTCGGCGGCCGCAGCGTGACCACGCTCGACTACGGCAGCACCAAGCAGCACGTCTTCAGTGGTGCCGATACCGTCTGGATCGTGACCGACCATGTCGGCGAGCCGGAACTGGCCGAGGAGGCCATCGCCGCCCTGCCATAGCGCCCGGCCCGCTGGCTATCCCAGCGGTTCCAGGCGCGCCGTGAAGTGTCGTAGCCAGGGCGCCTGCTCGACGATGCGGTAACCGCGCATCTCGCTGGCGCGCGAGGCCACGTCGATGATGACCTCGCCCACGTAGTCGATGTGGCTCTGGGTATACATGCGCCGCGGGATGGCCAGGCGCACCAGCTCCATGGCCGCGGGCTCGTCGGGTCCGTCGGCGGTCGCCCGGCCGAACATCAGCGTGCCGATCTCCACGCCGCGGACGCCGCCGGCCCGATAGAGCTCCACCGCCAGCGCCTGCGCCGGGTACTGCTGCGGCGGGATGTGCGGCAGCAGGGCCTTGGCATCGATGTAGACGGCGTGGCCTCCGGGCGGCCGCACGGTCGGGATGCCGGCCGCGTGGACGGTCTCGGCCAGGTATTCGGTGGAGCGGATGCGATAGCGCAGGTACTTCTCGTCGACGACCTCCTCCAGCCCTTGCGCGATGGCCTCGAGATCGTAGCCGGCGAGGCCGCCGTAGGTGGGAAAGCCTTCGGTCAGGATGAGCAGGTTGCGTGCCTGCAGTGCCCACTCGCGATCGTTGAGTGCGAGGAAGCCGCCGATGTTGGCAAGCCCGTCCTTCTTGGCCGAGACGGTGCAGCCGTCGGCGATGGAGAACATCTCCTGCACGATCTCCTTGGGCGTCCGGTCGGCGTAGCCGGCCTCGCGCAGCTTGATGAACCAGGCGTTCTCGGCGAAGCGGCAGGCGTCAAGGAACATGGGGATGCCGAACTCGTCGCAGACCGCTCGCACCGCGCGCAGGTTGGCCATCGAGACCGGCTGGCCGCCACCCGAGTTGTTGGTGACGGTGACCATCACCAGCGGGACCCTCTCGCGGCCGTGGCGCTGGATGGCCGCCCGCAGCGCCTCGATGTCGACATCGCCCTTGAAGGGAAGCTCGGCCGCGGGGTCGCGGCCCTCCGCCTTGACCACGTCGAGCGCCTCTGCGCCGCGGTACTCCACGTTGGCACGGGTGGTGTCGAAGTGGGTGTTGTTGGGGACCACGTCTCCTTCGTTCACGGCCACCGTGAAGAGGATCTTCTCGGCCGCACGGCCCTGGTGCGTGGGGATGATCTCGCGGTAGCCGGTGAGGTCCCGCACGACTTGCTCGAAGCGGTAGAACGAGCGGCTGCCCGCGTAGGACTCATCGCCCATCATCATCCCGGCCCACTGCTTCGATGACATCGCCCCGGTGCCGGAGTCGGTCAGCAGGTCGATGATGACCTCGTCGGCGTGGAGACCGAAGAGGTTGTAGCCGGAGCGCACGAGCGCGGCCTCGCGCGCGTCCTGCTCGGGCAGGTCGATGGCCTGCACGGTGTGGACGCGGAACGGTTCGATGATCGTCTTGTAGGCCATGGTCCCCTCTGCACTGCACGGTTCGGCCCAGTCTCGCA
>CAWDQY010000024.1:0-85078 GCA_963804575.1 uncultured Chloroflexia bacterium | reverse complement strand
TCACCGCCTTTCCCGGCAGCGAATTGGGTCGACTGCGCCTGGCCATCCCCAACAAGGGCCGCATGCAAGGCCCTTCGCTGCAGCTGCTCCACGATGCCGGCCTGCGCTTCGAAGACGGCACCCGCGCGCTCACGTCCAAGGTGGACGGGTTCCCCCTGGACATCCTCTTCGTGCGCACCGACGACATCGTCGAGTTCGTGGCCGACGGCGTCGCCGACCTGGGCATCACCGGCACGAACCTGCTCATCGAGAACGGCGCCGACCTGGAGATCCTGGTCGAGCTCGGCTACGGATACTGCCGGCTGGAGGCCGCGGTGCCGAACGACTCGCCGGCACGAACGCTGGAGGACCTGGCCGGACTCCGGCTGGCCACCAGTCACCCGCATGCAGCCGAGACCTCGTTCGCGAAGCGTGGCATCGAGACCGAGCTCGTGACCATCAGCGGCGCCGTCGAGGTGGCACCCGCGATGGGCCTCGCCGACGGCATCGTGGACCTGGTCTCCAGTGGCTCCACGCTCATCATGAACGGCCTGCGGTCGGTCGGCCCGCTCTTCGCCAGCCAGGCCATCCTCGTGGGTCGCCGGGATGCCGCGCCGGAGGCCGCCGCCATCGCGGCCGAGGTGCAGACGATGCTGGAGGCGGTGATCGCCGGCCGCGGCGTCAAGTACCTGATGATGAACGCGCCCACCAGCGCGCTGGCAGCCATCGAAGCCATCCTGCCGGGGCTGGAGTCGCCAAGCGTGCTGCCGCTGGCGCACGAGGGCATGCACGCCGTCCACGCGGTCGTTGGCGCCACCGAGGTCCACCGCATCCTGGTGCCGCTGCGGGAAGCCGGCGCCACCGGCATCCTCGTCATCCCCGTGGAGAAGCTCCTGCCATGACCGACATCCCCGCCCGGAACCTCAGGCGCATTCGCCTGGCCGACGCCAGCGAAGCCGAGCGCCGGGCTCTCACCGAGCGATCCTCGACTGCCACGCCTGACATCCGGGCCAGGGCACGCGAGATCGTCCAGGCAGTGCGGACCGGTGGCGACGCCGCCCTGCGTGATGCCAACCGGCGCTTCGGCGGTGGCCTCACCGAGCCGGCGGATGCGCCTGCGCTGCGCGTCCCGGCCGAGGAGCTCGCGACCGCCCGCGACCGTCTCGAGCCTGGACTGCGTGCGGGCCTCGAGCAGATGGCGCGCAACATCGAGGCCTTCCATGCCATCGAGGTGCCACCGCCGGCGCAATGGGTGGAAACCGAGCCTGGCGTCGAAGTCGGTCGGGTCTGGCGTGGCCTCGACCGTGTGGCTGCCTATGTCCCCGGCGGCACGGCCGCCTACCCCTCGTCGCTGCTGATGAGCGCCATCCCGGCGCGACTCGCGGGGGTGGGGCAGTTCGTGGTCGCCAGTCCGGCTGGAGCCGGCGGGGAGCTGTCCCCGGCCCTGCTGGGTGCGGCCGGCCTGATGGAGGTGGACGAATTCTGGGTCATGGGCGGCGCCCAGGCCGTGGGCGCCCTCGCCTACGGCACCGAGTCCATCCGACGGGTCGACAAGATCGTCGGCCCCGGCAACGCCTGGGTCACGGCCGCCAAGCTGGAGGTCCTCGACTCCTGTGCCATCGACATGCCCGCCGGCCCCACCGAGGTGATGGTGGTGGCGGATGACACGGCCGACCCAGTCCATGTCGCCGCCGACCTCCTGAGCCAGGCCGAGCACGGCCCCGACTCCCCTGCCCTGCTGGTCACCCCGTCGGAGGCCCTGGCCGATGCGGTGGAGGCGGAGCTGGCGCGGCAGCTGCCGACGCTGGCGCGGCGCGAGACGCTGGCCGCATCCTTGGCGGCGGCCGGCACCATCGTCATCACTGCCGACGTGGCGGAGGCACTGGCCTTCGCCGACGAGTACGCGCCCGAGCACCTCTCCTGCGTCGTCGCCGACCTCGACGCGGCGCTCGGTTCGCTGCGCCACGCTGGCTCGCTCTTCCTGGGCGCCTACGCGCCCGAGTCGGCGGGCGACTACGCCGCCGGCTCCAACCACGTCCTGCCGACCGCAGGCGGGGGGCGCGCCTACAGCCCGCTGGGCGTGGAATCGTTCGGTCGTTGGATGCAGGTCAACCGCATCTCGCGCGACGGGTTGGCACGCATCCTGCCGGCCGTCGCTGCGGTAGCCGAGGCCGAGGGCCTGACGGCACACCGCCGCGCGGTCGAGATCCGCTTCGAGGAGCGGGGCTGATGTCGCTGCAGACGACCACGGCTCTCGTCGCCGGTTCCAACGTCTACACCTGGGAGCCGCCCAACCGGGTCATCGCGGCACGCTACGGGCTGGCCGAGGCGGACATCCTGCGCTTCGACACCAACACCTCGCCGGCTGTGCTGTCGTACCTGCCCGAGGCACTGGCGGGTCCATTCGATCCGCCGCTGCACGAGTACCCCGATTCCACCTATGCCGAGTTCGCCGAGGCGGCCGCCGCCTACGTCGACGCTCGTCCCGACGAGATCCTCGTCGGCTGTGGTGCCGACGAAGTGCTCGACATCATCGCCAAGACGTTCCTCGGCCCAGGGGTGGGTTCGGTCGTGCCCGTACCGACGTACTCCATGTACGCGGTGCTCACCCAGCAGCGCGGCGCCCGGCTGTTGTCGATCGCGCGTCGTGGCCCTGAGACCGGCTACGTGCTGGACCTCGATGCCATGACCGCGGCGCTGCCCGAGGCCGCCGTGGTGTGGCTGTGCGCCCCCAACAATCCCACCGGCACACCCGAGGCGCGCGCGGACATCGAGACCCTGCTGGAGGCCGGCGCGGCCCTGCCCGGCGGCGGCCCCATCATCGTGGTCGACGAGGCCTACATCGAGTTCCATCCCGGCTCGCTGGTGGCACTGCGCGAGCGTTACCCCGCCCTCATCGTGGTCCGTACGCTGTCGAAGGCGTTCGCCCTGACCGGCCTGCGGGTGGGGTACGCCGTGGCTACGCGCTCGACCATCGCGCAGCTGGAGCGCCGGCGTCCGCCCGGCAGCGTCAACACCATCTCGGCCAGGGTCGCGGCCATCGCGCTGCGCCAACCGGAAGTCGCCGCAGCCAACGCCGCCGCCCTGGGTCGCGAGCGCGACTGGCTGGCCGGGCGCCTGGCTGAGCTGGACCTGCCACCGCTGCCGAGCGTCACCAACTTCCTGCTCTGTCGCATCGGCACGGCGGATGCGGCGGACGCGGCCAACGAGGCATTGCTACGCGGTGGCATCGTGGTGCGCACCTTCGGAGCTCACTCGCCGCTGGCAGGGCACCTGCGCTTCACCGTGCGTGATCGGGCGCAGAACGAGCGCTTCCTCGATGTCATCGGGGCCTGGTCGGATGGAAGATCGGCAGCGGATGGGGCTTCGACAGCGGAAGGGAGACCAGCATGAATGAGTCACGACCCGACACCAGCGCGCCACGACGCGCCACGCGCGTCCGCGAAACCCGCGAGACGCGCATCGCCGTCAGCGTCGACCTCGACGGCAGCGGCGAGGCTGCCATCGCCACCGGCGTCGGCTTCTACGACCACCTGCTGAGCTCGCTGGCACACCACTCGCTCATCGACATCGAGGTCACCGCCGTGGGTGACATCGAGATCGACGACCACCACACCGTCGAGGACGTCGCGCTGGCGCTGGGAGGCGCCATCTCGGACGCGCTCGGCGACCGGGCGGGCATCAGCCGCTTCGGGGCGGCGCGTGTGCCCATGGACGAGTCGCTGGCGCAGTGTGCGCTGGACCTGTCGGGTCGTCCCTATGCCGTCATCGACCTGCCCTTCCGTGCCGACCGCATGGGCGAGCTCTCGAGCCAGATGGTCGAGCACGCGCTCATCTCCTTCGCCCAGGCCGCCGGCGCGACGCTGCACCTCGATGGCAAGGGTCGCAACGATCACCACCTCGCGGAGGCCGCCTTCAAGGCGCTTGCGCGAGCGCTGCGCATGGCAGTGGCGCCCGACCCGCGTCGCTCCGGCATCGCCTCCACCAAGGGCTCGCTGCCGCCCTCGGCCGGGGGCTGAAGGTGAGCGATCCCATCCGTGTCGCCGTGGTCGACTACGGCGCCGGCAACCTCGTCTCCATCCGCAACGCCCTGGGCTTGCTGGGTGCCGTGGTGACGGTGGCCGAGACGGCCGAGGAGCTCGACGGCGCGGAAGTCATCCTCGTCCCCGGCGTCGGCGCCAGCGCGCCGGCCATGGAACGGCTCCGCCGCCAGGGCCTGGAGCGCCCCATCGTCGAGCGCGTGCAGGCCGGCACGCTGGTTCATCGGCATCTGCCTGGGCCTGCAGCTGCTGTTCGAGCGCTCGCGCGAGGACGATGCCGAGATGTTCGGGCTGCTGCGGGGCGACGTGGAGCTCATCCCCGAGGCGCCCAGCCTGCCGCACATCGGCTGGAACCGTCTCGAGATCAAGCGCGACCACCCGGTCCTGGCAGGGCTACCCGACGGGACACCCGCGTACTTCGTCCACAGCTACGCGCCGGTCCCGGCCGATCCCGCCATCGTGGTGGCCGAGACCGAGCACGGTGGCCGCTTCGCCAGCCTCGTCGCGACCGACCGCATCATCGGCTTCCAGTTCCATCCCGAACGCTCCGGTACGGACGGGCTGCGCATGCTGCGCAACACGCTCGACCTGATCCGCGCCGACCGGCCCAGTAGCGCCGAGGTCGCCGCCTGATGCTGCTCAAACGCGCAGAGGCCGCCATCTGATGCTGCTCAAACGCGTCATCCCCTGCCTCGACGTCAAGGACGGGCGCGTGGTCAAGGGCGTCCGTTTCGTGGACCTCACCGACGAGGGTGACCCGCCCGAGCTGGCCAGGCGCTATGCCGAGGCGGGTGCCGACGAGATCTGCTTCCTCGACATCACCGCCGCCCCGGAGGGTCGCGGCACGTTGCTCGACATCGTCGAACGGACTGCCAGCCAGGTCTTCGTGCCGCTCTCGGTGGGTGGTGGCGTGCGTTCCGCGCTGGAGATGCGCGACGTGCTTCGAGCCGGTGCCGACAAGGTCGCCATCAACACGGCTGCGGTCGACGATCCCGAGCTGGTGCGCACGTGTGCCCGTCGCTTCGGCAGCCAGTGCGTCGTCATCAGCGTGGATGCGCGCGCCGTCCCCGGTGAGCCCGGCCGGTGGGAGGTCGTGGTGCAGGGTGGCCGCAAGCCGACCGGCCTGGACGCGGTCGAATGGATCGAGCGCTGCGTGGCCAACGGCGCGGGCGAAGTGCTGCTCACCTCCATCGATCGCGACGGTACACAGGAGGGCTTCGACATCCCCTTGCTGCAGACGGTCACCTCGCGGGTGCACGTGCCGGTCATCGCCTCCGGCGGTGCCGGCTCCCCGGCCGACATGACGGCCGCCGTGTCGGAGGGCCACGCCGATGCTGTGCTGGCGGCCTCCATCTTCCACCGCGACATCCACTCCATCGCCGCCGTCAAGGCCGACATGGCGGCTGCCGGCGTCCCGGTGCGGCTCACCGAGGACGTGGCCTGATGACCGAGTCCGCGATCTCGGTTGCTGGACCCGGCGGCGGTCCGCTACGGCCCCGACGGCCTCGTGGCTGCGATCGTGCAGGATGCCGCCGACGGACGTGTGCTGATGCTCGGCTGGCAGGACGCCGAGGCCATCGCGGCGACCATCGCGACCGGCCAGGCGCACTTCCACTCGCGCTCCCGGGGCACGTTGTGGAAGAAGGGCGAGACCAGCGGCAACACGCTCGCGGTCGTCTCGCTGGAGCTCGACTGCGACGCCGACGCGGTGCTCATCACGGCGCGCCCGGCAGGTCCCACCTGCCACACCGAGGCCCGCTCCTGCTTCGACCTCGAACCGGACCTGGCGGAGCCGGCGGCTGTGGTGCCGACTGCCGGGCCGGACGCTACCTCGGTGGCCGACGCGACGGCACAGTCGAACGAGGCGCCGACGCTGACCGAACTCCCGCCACCGAACCAGGACTTTGCCTGGCTGGAGCGGCTGTGGGCGACCATCGAGGAGCGTGCTCGGACGCGGCCGCCAGGTTCCTACACCAGCCGATTGCTCGATGGTGGCGTGGATGCCACCGCCCGCAAGGTGGCCGAAGAAGCCACCGAGGTGGTCATGGCCGCCAAGGATGATGCCGCGGCGCAGCGCCTGGGCGCCGAGCGCCCGCGCGCCGAGCTGGCCGGCGAGCTGGCTGATCTGCTCTACCACTCGCTCGTGCTCTGCGCCGAACGCGGGCTGCCCCCGTCGGAGGTCATCGACGCGCTCAAGCGCCGCCACAAGGCCTGAGGCCAGGCCAAGGCTACGACGACGCGTAGGCGCGAGACGCGGCGAAGCCCGGGCACGCCGCAGAGCCGCCCAGGCGCCGCACGTGGGGCACGCCACCGTGGTCGACTGGGTCAGATGCAAACCGGGGTAGCACCGGTCCAAGTATCGGCCCGCGCGGGATGTCTCCACGACGCCCGGACGGACCCTGGCGAGCGTGCCGTCCTGCTGCGGCAGCTCGCTCGGTGCTGCACGTGCCGCGTCAGGCGCAGTCTGTGCCGCATCAAGGCACGTGGCTGTCCATGCGGCAACCCCCACCCGCGACCAAGTCGGTCTCGTGCTACCCGGTTTGCATCTGGCCAACAGCCGACGCCGGTGGCCGTCAGCCGACGCCGAGCGGCCGTGTGCCGTCTGACCTTACCGAGGCCCGCCTGCCTCGCGGTCGGTGTCCTCTGCGCCATCGAGCGCTTCGGGGAAGTGGATCACGAGCCCGTGCCCGTCACCGGACCGGCCGCGTTCCGGTGTGTGCTCAGCCGCCAGCGTCTCGGCCGGCGGCAGGTCCCGCAGCGCCTGTTCGAAGCCCAGCATGGCGCTGCCGACCGCGGTGCCGAAGCTGCCCTTCATGGACATCGGCTTGCCAGGAGCCTCCGCGGGCAGGACCGCCTCCGCCTCGCCGGCCGGCTCCCCAGCCCCGTCGGCCGGGACACCAACCTGGCGTTCGCTCATCCGGCCCGACGTCCCACGGCACGCCGCTTCTTGCCCATGGCCACCCACCAGTAACGCTCGCCGATCAGCGCCGGCGGCGCGGCGGCAGGATCGGTCAGCCGCTCCCCGTTGATGGCGAAACCGCCCTGCGAGATGAGGCGGCGAGCCTCTCCACGCGACTGGCCGGCGGCGGCCGCGGCCACGTCGAGCACCGTCCACGTCCCGGCCTCGGCGCCGAACTCGAAGCCGCCGACGGCGTCGTAGAGAGCCGCCAGCACGGTCGGGTCATCGACGGCCGTGGCGAACGCCGCCCCGGCGACGGTGACCTGGCGCTGCGCCTCCTCGCGCCCGTGGACACGCTCGGTCAGGTCATGGGCCAGGGCCGCCTGGGCGAGGCGTTGCTCGGGCGCGGCCGTGTGCTCCGCGGCGATCGCTTCCACCCGTTCGCGTGACAGCGTGGTCAGCCAGCGCAGGTGGTCGATGACCAGCTCGTCATCGTCGTTGATCCAGTACTGGTAGAAGTCGTAGGGGCTGGTCAGATCGGGATCGAGGAAGACGGCACCCTTCTCGGACTTGCCCATCTTCTGGCCCGAGCGGTTGAGCAGCAGCGGGCTGCAGAGGCCGAACGCTGTCGGCTCATGCGCGGCGGCTGGCGAGCTCCCCTTCGCCTTCCCGGCTCTCGACACGGCGGATGAGCTCCAGTCCGGCGGTGATGTTGCCCCACTGGTCGGCACCGCCCATCTGCATGTCCACGCCTTCGTGCTGGTGGAGGTGCAGGAAGTCTGCCGCCTGCAGCGTCTGGTAGCTGAACTCGGTGAAGCTCATGCCGGCCGCCAGGCGAGCCTGCACCGAATCCTTGGCCAGCATGTAGGGCACGGTGAAGTGCTTGCCGATGTCGCGCAGGAAGTCGATGACGGACATGGGTGCCAGCCATTCGAGGTTGTTGAGCATCTTCGGCTGCGTCGGACCGGGCGAGAAGTCGAGGAAACGCTCGAGCTGCCGACGCAGCGCCGCGGCGTTGGCCTCGATGGTCGCGGCGTCCAGCAGCTTGCGCTCCGTCGACTTGCCGGAGGGATCGCCGATCATGCCGGTGCCGCCGCCGATGAGCACCACCGGCCGTCCGCCCGCCTGCTGCAGGTGCGTCAACAGGAAGACCTGCAGGAGATGGCCGACGTGCAGGGAGGTGGCACTCGCGTCGAAGCCGATGTAGCCGCTCAGCGGACCCCTGGACAGTCGCGTCTCGAGCCCTTCCGAGGCCAGATGAACGAGGCCACGCCACTCGAGCTCGTCGAGCAGGGATGCAGCGCTCACGCCTGCCGGTCCGGGCGAGGATAAGTCTGGGTGTGCATCCCTTCATGCTAGCCACGCTCGAGGCTGAGCGTGCGCGCAACCGCCGGAGCGGGCGCCGACAGCCTGCGGGAGCGATGCTACAGTCGGCCGGCATGCAGCCCTATCCCCCCTATCGACCACCGCAGCCGCCGGTCGCGCGGCGCCCTCAGCGGCGGCCGCCGCCCGGGTGCCCTCAAGGCGACCGTCATCGTCGTCTTCGGCCTCTTCCTGACGGTCGCCATGCTCGGTTTCGTGGCTGTCGTGGGCGGCGCCTTCGTCTACAGCCGCGACCTCCCACACCCGAGCGAGCTGGAGCGCATCGTCTTTCCCGAGGACAGCATCATCTACGACCGAAACGGCACGGTGCTGGCGCGCCTGACGGCTGGTGGCGAGAGCCGGCGCACCATCGCCTGGGAGGACGTGCCGCCAGTCCTCGCCGATGCCGTCACGGCGGTCGAGGACAAGACCTTCTGGGCCAACACCGGCATCGACCCCCTCGGTATCGCCGCAGCCGCCATCGACACCTTCACCGGCGATGCCCGCGGTGGCTCCACCATCACCCAGCAGCTGGTGCGCCAGAAGCTGCTGCCGGAGGATGTCATCTCCACCTCGCAGCGTCTCGGCGACCGCAAGATCAAGGAGCTCATCCAGTCGGTGCGCGTGACCGACTACTACCGCGGCGAGACCGGCAAGCAGGACATCCTCACGGCCTACCTGAACCAGAACTTCTACGGCAACAACAGCTACGGCGTGCTGGCGGCGGCCAAGTCCTACTTCGATGTCAACAGCCTCGCCGACCTGACGCTCTCGGAAGCCGCCACCCTGGCGGCGCTGCCGCAGGCGCCCTCCACCTACGACCTGCTGCGCAACGCCATCGAGAACGATGACGGCACGCTGGAGGTGCCGGCAGACGCGGCCATCACGCAGCGGCGCAACCTGGTGCTGCGCCTGCTGGCCGAGGACCCCACCCGGCGCGTCCTCAGTGGCGACACCTACAGCGCCCAGGACTATCGCGACGCCATGTCCGAGCCGCTCATCGTCCGTCCCCAATCGCAGCCGGCGTGGAAGGCGCCACACTTCGTGTGGTACGTGCGCGAGGAGCTGCGGCAACTGCTCTGCCCCGAGGCCGAAACCTGCGACCAGCTGCAGCGGGGAGGTCTGCGCGTCACCACCACGCTCGACTATGACGTGCAGAAGAAGGCCGAGGACTGGGTGCAAGCCGCGACACTGGTGCCTCGTCGAGCTGATCCCGCCGCGGCGGCCGAGGCGCTGGGCGTGCCCTACGCGGACTGGATGGCCCGGCTGCGCACGCAGAACGTGTGGAACGGTGCGCTCTCGGCGCTCGACTACCAGACCGGCGAGATCATCGCCTACGTCGGCTCGGCCAACTACTACGAGCGGCGCAAGGTCAGCAAGAAGATGCAGCCGCAGTTCGATGTCCTCGCCGACGGCTGGCGTCAGCCCGGCTCGGCGTTCAAGCCGTTCACCTACGCCACCGGCATCGACGCCACCTCGCTCACCGCGGCCACCATGCTCATGGACGTCACCACCGATTTCGGCGGTTACATCCCCACCGACTTCAACGGCCGTGAGCGCGGCCCGCTGCGCGTGCGCAACGCGCTGCAGTTCTCGCTCAATGTCCCCGCGGTCAAGGCGCTGGCGCTCGTGGGTGAGAACCAGGTCTTCGACAAGGCGCAGGCCTTCGGCATGGAGTTCCAGCAGGACCGGCCCACGGCCGGACTCTCCATGGCGCTGGGCACGCTGGAAACGCACCCCCTGGACCTCAACGAGGCCTACGCCACCATGGCCAATGGCGGCGTCAACGTGGGCCGCACCTCCATCCTCGAGATCCGCAGCGTCAACCCGAACAACCCGGTGGAGAAATACACGTACAAGACGCCCAAGGGCGAGCGGGTCATCTCCGAGCAGGCCGCCTACGTCATGACCGACATCCTGAAGGGCAACACCGACCCGTCCGTCAACCCGGTGTGGGCGAACGCCGCACAGCTCACCGCCGCCAACGGTCAGCGCCGGCCGGCCACGCTCAAGACGGGCACCACCAACGACGCCAAGGACCTCAATGCCTACGGCTACATCGCGCCGCCCTCCAGGCAGGGCCGCGCGAACGGGGAATATGCCCTCTCGGTCGGTGTCTGGGCCGGCAACAGCGATGCCAGCCCGGTCACTGACGCCGCCAACCCGGTCTTCTCGCTGGACGTGGCCGCACCCATCTGGGATGCCTTCCTTACCTCGGTCACCCGCACCTGGGAGGTGAATGACTTCGCCAGGCCGGGCGGTATCTCCACGGCCAGCGTCGACGCCTGGACCGGCTATACCCCGTCCCAGTACTCGCAGCGCCAGGTCAACGAACTCTTCATCCGTGGCACCGCTCCGGCGGCCGATCCGTATCTCACCTCCATGGAGGTGGTGAAGGGCGAGGACGGCCAGTGGTATCGATGGGATGACCGCTGCGAAGACGCGGGCAACCCTCGCTCCCGCGGCTACCTGGTGCTGGATGATGCCGAGTCGCACACCAGCAGCTGGAACGAGGCCGTCAGGGGCTGGATCAAGCGCGCCTCCAGGGGCGAAGGCGTGGGTGCGAGCGTGTCACCCACCAAGCGCACCTACACGGCCTACTTCTTCGAACCCTACTACCAGCCCTACGGACGATCCTGGGGTGGGCCCTTCCCTCCGACCAAGTCATGCCGCAACGCGCCACTGGCCAGCCCCAGCGCTGAGCCGTCGGCCTCCCCGGAGCTGTCACCTTCGCCCTCAGCAGGGGCATCGATCGAACCGAGCGAGCCGCCGGAGCCCACGCCACCGCCGGAGGAGCCCACGCCCACGCCCAAGCCGACCCCCAAACCCACGCCCAAGCCGACCCCCAAACCCACCCCCGAGCCCACGCCGAGCGAGCCGCCCACACCTGGGCCGACAGAGCCGCCGCCGCCCGGGGCGACCGATGCGGCGGAGCCCGCTTCCGAAGCGGCTGCGGTGACGGCGCCCGCGGAGGGCGCAGCTTCAGACTGAGCGAGCGTCGCTCAGAGCGTGACGACGGTCGCGCCGTCGCCGCCCTCTCCGCGATCGCCCGGTCGCCACTCGCGCACCAGCGGGTGCCCGCTCAGCATCGCGCGCACCGCGTCGCGCATCGCGCCGGAGCCGTGACCGTGGATGACGGTCAAGCGGCCGGCACCCGCGTGCGTGGCGTCGTCGAGGTACTGGTCGAGCATGGTCATGGCCTCCTCGACGCGCGCCCCCCGCAGGTCGAGGCTGGAGGCCACGGCGCGGGCGCGCCGGCTACTGACGGCCGCGGCGCGCGACTCGGCGCCGCCGGTCGCGAAGGTCGAGCGAGGCTCGTCACCGAAATCGCCGCGACGGCCGGTCTTGGGGAGGCCGCCGGGCCCTGCTCCCGCTCCGGATCCCCCGCCAGACGCCGGCTCCAGCTCATCGATGCTCAGCTCGACGCGCATGCCGGCCACCTGCAGCACCGCCCGGCCGCGGGCCTCGTCGAGCTCGGCGATGGTGCCGTTCCAGCCACTGGCGGCAAGAGCACGCTCACCGACTCGCCAGCGGGGCTGGCCGCGTTGACCCCGCACCGCCTCGGCTTCGCGGGGCATCAGGCCCAGGCGGGCATCGATGCGCGCCATGGCCTGGTCAAGGCGTGCCTCGGTCAGCGTCTCGCGCGCCAGCGAGCCGCGCATCTCGGCGATCTCGGCCTCGATGGCGGCCAGTGCCACCTCGGCCTGCCGGCGCGCCTCCTGCGCGGCCAGCTGTCGCTCGATCCGGGCGCGCCGACGCTCCTCCTCGGCTTCCCTGAGGGCGGCCTGCATGCGCAGCTCGGCATCGGCGGCGCGGGCCTCCGCTGCCGCGATGTCCACCTGTGTCGCACGGATCGAGGCCAGCGTGGACTCGAACTCCTGCTGCGCCACGGAGAGACGCGAGCGAGCGTCCTCCACCAGCCGGCTCGGCAGGCCCAGGCGTTCGGCGATGGCGAACGCCTGGCTGGTGCCGGGCAAGCCGATCGAGAGGTGGTAGGTCGGCGCGAGCGTGGCCAGGTCGAAGTCGACCGAGGCGTTGCGTGCCCGTTGCTCGTTGTGGGCGTAGGTCTTGAGCTCCGCGTAATGGGTGGTCGCGACCACCAGTGCCCCCGCGCGGATGAAGTGGTCCAGCAACGACTGCGCCAGCGCCGACCCCTCGGTCGGGTCCGTGCCCGCGCCGAGCTCATCGAGGAGCACGAGCGTGCCGGGCCCGGCTTCATCGACGATGCGCGTGATGGTGCGCAGGTGGCCGCTGAAGGTCGAGAGCGACTGTGCCACCGACTGCTCGTCACCGATGTCGGCGAGGATGTCGCTGAAGATGGGCATGGCGCTTCCGGGCGCCGCCGGGATGTGCAGCCCCGCCTGGTGCATCAGCGCCAGCAGGCCGACCGTCCGCAGCGCCACGGTCTTGCCACCGGTGTTGGGCCCGGTGATGACCAGTGCCGTGTAGCCGTCGCCGAGGTGGACATCGATGGGCACGACATCGCCCTGGAGGCCCGGATGGCGCCCTGACAGCAGTGTCACCACCGGTTGCGAGGCGGTCGTCGGCCGCACGGCGTCCAGCTCCTCGGCCAGCCTGGCTCGGCACATCCACAGGTCGAAGCGGGCCAGCGCGTCCAGGTCCGCCGCGAGCGCCTCGGCGTTGGCAGCGACGTGGGCGGAGAGCTCGTCGAGGACCCGCTCCTCCTCGGCCTTCGCGGCCAGCTCGGCCTCGCGCCAGGCGTTGGCAAGCTCGACCGCGATGAGCGGCTCCACGAAGAGCGTCTGGCCGCTGCCGGACTGGTCGTGCACGATGCCCTTCACGCGACTGCGTGAATCGGCGCGGACCGGGAGCACGTAGCGGCCATTGCGCAAGGTGATGATGGGCTCCTGCAGCGCGCCGCCCACGTCCGAACGGACGAGCTGCATCGAGCCGGCTGCGCAACCGCTCGTGCGCGAGCCGGACGGCACGCCGCAGTCCGCCGAGCGCCGGAGATGCCGTGTCCAGGACCTCGCCGGTGGGGTCGACACTGGCCTCCAGGCGGGCACGCAGGGCGGGCAACGGGTCGATGCTGCGGTAGAGCGTGTGCAGCAGCGGTCGATCCAGCTCGCGCAGGCCGTCGACCAGGCGGCCGGCGGCGATGAGCGTCTCGACGATGGACCAGAGCTCGGGCGGGTCAAGCCGGCCGCCGCGTGTCGCTCGCGCGAGGACGGGCTCGATGTCACGGGCGCCACCGACGCCGATGCCGGGGTTGGTCGAGAGCAGCCAGCGTGCCTCGTCGGTCTCGTCCAGGCGGCGGGCCACGATGATGGGGTCGGCCGATGGCTCGATCACCCCGGCCAGGCGGCGCGACGGCTCGAAGGCGGCATAGGCCGCCAGCCGCGACCGGATGAGCGGGAACTCGAGCAGCTCGGTGGAGCGCTGGTCCATCAGCCGTCCGCTGGGAAGGGCCGGCTCAGCGAGGCACTGCCGGCGATGCCGAAGCGCCATCGTCGCCCGGCCCATTCCGGTCCGGCGTAGTCCACGCCGATCCGCGGACCGACCAGCATCGATGGCGCGGGGATGGGGTCGCCTCCGTCCGAGGCCAGCCACAGGCTCGGGTCGCTGAGCAGGTCCAGCCCGTCGTGACGTCGATCCACGTCGAGCGCCTGGCAGGTGCGAGCCGGACCGGCAGCCAGGCGCGCCACCGCATCGCTCGGGCGCCCTCGGTCCGCGCGCATGGCTTCGATCCCGGCGACCGGCGCGACAGCGCGGATGAGCACGGCACCGGCCTCGCCATCCGAGGCGCAGACGACGTTGAGGCAGTGGTGCATGCCGTAGACGAGGTAGACGTAGGCACGGCCGGGAGGGCCGAACATCACCGCGTTGCGCGCAGTGCGTCCGGCGCGGGCATGGCTGGCCATATCCTCCGGCCCGGCATAGGCCTCCGTCTCGACGATGCGTGCGACGCGTTGGCCGCGTCGGTCGTCGCGCACCAGCAGTGTTCCCAGCAGGCGACGCGCCACCACCGCTGGCTCGCCCGCGACGACGTCGGGTGCGATCGCTACGAGTGGCCCGTGGCGGCGGCCACGCTGCCCGTCCAGGTCGGTGCCGGCAGGGTTGGCGACCAGGGTCAACCAAAGACCTCGCGCACGTCGATGGGCAGGATGGGGCCGAGCACGGTCCCGATGAGTGGCACCACGACGCGCTGGATGCTATCGCCGATGCTGGAGTTGAGCAGGGACTGGTACAGGTTGGCCGTCCACTCTGGGCCCCCGAGCGGGTCGATGAAGGTCTCGCCGGTGCCGTAGAAGGTGGACAGGATGATGAGCAGACCGGCGATCCCCAGGACCGCTACCGTGACGGCGAGAAGCGCCCCCACGAGGTCATCGACCACCTGGTAGCGCGAGACGCGCTGATTGCCGCGGGAGCCCACGAAGATGAGCGCGGGAGCCGCCAGCAGCAGGCCCACGTAGATGATGCCGAAGGCGGCCATGTCGCTGAAGCCCGGCGGATAGCTGGTCCACTGCTTGGTGAGGTACGAGCCCAGCTCGACCTTGAGGTGGGCCCCGACGAGGAAGATGAGCAGCCATGCGGCCAGCAGCATCAGGCTGCGGGCCGCACCCCAGAAGAAGCCCACGACCAGCGTGGACACGATGATGACCAGCAGGTAGATATCGGTCGTCGCGATGGTCATGGCAGGCACCTCATAGGTGCAACGCTATCAGGCGCGCAGGCGTGCGCCAAGTCGGTCGCACAACACCGAAACGACCCGTACTACAGCCGCTTCGATCTCGACCTCGCCCAGGGGCTCGTCATCGGCCTCGAAGCGGAGCCGAAAGGCAAGGCTGACCTCGCCCTCGTCGAGCGGTGCCCCGCGGTAGCGATCGAAGAGCGAGACGTTCCGCAGGCTGGGTCCGCCGTGCTCACGGATGATGGCCTCGAGCTCACCCGCGGGGCGCTCCGCGGCCACCACGAGGGCGATATCGCGCTCGATGCCGGGCAGATGCTCCAGCTTGCCCACCCGCAGCCGCTCGGGGAGCAGGCGCCAGTAGGCATCCAGGTCGATCTCGGCGAAAACGACGTGCTCGGCGCGCACCTGGTATCGCTCCAGCAAGCCCGGGTGCAGCTCGCCGACACGGCCCACGAGGCGCTGCTGTCCATCGGCTCCCACCGCCACCACGCCGGCGATGCGGCCGGGGTGCTCGACGCCGTCACGCGGGGGCACCGGCTGGTACACCAGGCGGCAGTGCAGGAGCCGCGCGCTGACCTGCTCCAGGAGGCCCTTGGCCGTGGCCACATCGACCGGCAGCGCCGGTCGATCGAAGGTCACCGGTCGCTCACGGCCGGCGAGGATGAGCCCCAGGACAGGCCGTTCCACCGGCTCGCCGTCGAGCCAGGCGTGGAGCGTGCCGACCTCGAAGGCGAGGAGGTCAGGCCGGCGCTGGCGCTCGTTCTCGCTCAGCACGCGCAGGTGCTCGGGGATGAGCGACCGGCGCAGCTGGGAGTGGTCGAGCGTCACGGGGTTGGTGGCTCGGATGGTGGCCACGTCGTCGTCGCTGATGCCGAGCCGCCGATGGTCCTCGGGACCGATCAGCCCGTGGGTGACGAGCTCGCTGAGACCGGCGCCGGCGAGGATCGAACGCAGCTCGTCGAGAGTGCGCCGCGGATCCGGTCGATAGGGCGGCATGGCCGTGTCGGGCAGCTTGCCCGTGATCGTCTCGTAGCCACGGATGCGGGCGATCTCCTCGATGATGTCGCCCTCGATGGCAAGATCGCGACGATGCCCAGGCACGATCGCCACCAGCGCATCACGCGGGTCACCCAGCGGCAGCGCCAGCGGTTCGCTGCCGACGATGACGGGGATATGGTCGGTGGCCGCTGCCGCCTCGGTGCGGATCTCGACGCGTGCGAGCAGTGCCCGCTGCTCGTCGCGAGCGATGTCCTCGCCCAGCAAGCGGTCGACGCGGCTGGGGCGGAAGGGGATGCGCAGCGGCTCCGGCTCGCCGGACCCGCGCTCGACGACACCGCTCGCCACTCGCCCGCCGCCCCAGGCATGGATGAGGGCCGCGGTGCGGTCGGCGCCGAGACGTGCCATGCGCTGCTCCTGCCCCTTCTCGAAGCGCAGGCTAGCCTCGCTGCGCAGGGCATAGCGGAACGCCGTGCGTCGCACGCTGACCGGATCGAAGATGGCGGACTCGATGATGACGTTCGTCGTCGACGCCCCGACCTCGCTGGCGGCTCCGCCCATCACGCCGGCGATGGCCAGGGGTCCCGCCGGATCGGCGATCAGCAGCGTGTCGGTGGTCAGCTCCCGCTCGACATGGTCGAGCGTCTCGAGGCGCTCGCCGGGTTCGGCCCGGCGCACGATGATATGACCGTCCGTGACCGCGTCGGCATCGAAGGTATGGATGGGCTTGCCCAGCTCCATGAGCACGTAGTTGGACGCGTCGACGACGTTGGAGATGGGGCGCACGCCCGCCGCGATGAGACGCCTCTGCACCTCCCAGGGCGATGGGCCCACGCGGACGCCTTCGATGTAGCGGCCGACGAAGGTCGGACACAGGTCGGGGTCGACCACATCGACGCGCAGGTGGTCGCTGGTGCGATCGCCGGCCTCCGTCACCGACAGGTCCGGCCAGCGCAGCGAGCTGCCGGTGGCCGCCGCTACCTCGCGTGCCAGGCCGACGATGCTGAGGGCATCGCCGCGGTTGGGCTTGACATCGATATCCAGGACCACGTCGCCGGCCAGCTCGGCCATGTCGATGCCGAGTGGGGCGCTCGCGGGCAGGATGAGGATGCCGTCGGCGTCGCTGCTCAGGCCCAGCTCGCTGCCCGAACAGAGCATGCCCTGGCTCTCGGTGCCGGCGATGGTGGTGACGTCGATGTGGCGGTCGCCGGGCAGGACCGAGCCAGGCAGCGCCACCGGGACGCGCTGGCCCACCGCGATGTTGGTGGCGCCGCAGACGATCGACAGCTCGGCCTCACCAGCACCGGTGCGCACCCGCGTCAACGAGAGCTTGGCCGAGTTGGGGTGTGGCGCTACCTGCAGCAGCTCCCCCACCACCACGCGCTGCCAGTCAGCGCCGATGCGCTCGATGGCGCTGACCTCCATGCCCAGCAGGGTGAGCCGTTCGGCCAGCTGTTCTGGCGACAGGTCGAAGTCGACGAGCTCACGCAGCCACGAAAGCGGTACCCGCATCTAGAGACGCTCGAGGAAGCGCATGTCGTTGGCCAGGAAGGCGCGGATGTCGGTGATGGCGTAGCGCAACATGGCGATGCGGTCGGTGCCCATGCCGAAGGCGAACCCCTGGTACCGCTCCGGGTCGATGCCGCCGTTTCGCAGCACCACCGGGTGCACCATGCCGGCGCCAAGGATGGTCATCCAGCCGGTGCGCTTGCAGGCCGGGCAGCCTGCGCCCTCGCACACGACGCAGCCGATGTCGAAGGCCACCGACGGCTCGGTGAAGGGGTAGTAGCCGGGGCGGAAGCGGGTGGCGCGCTGGGCACCGAACATGGCGTGGGCGAAGGAGTCGAGCAGGCCTCGCAGGTGCGCCATGCTGGTGCCCTCGTCCACCATCAGGCCTTCCATCTGGAAGAACTCGAAGCCGTGGCTGGCGTCGACCGCCTCGTAGCGGTAGCAGCGACCAGGGGTGAGCACGCGCATGGGCGGGCTGCTGTCGCGCATGGCCCGGATCTGGCCGGGCGACGTGTGGGTGCGCAGGAGCAGCCGGTCATCACGCTCGGCGGCCTCGGCTGGCTGCACGTAGATGGTGTCCCAGAGGTCGCGCGCGGGATGATCGGCGGGGATGTTGAGGGCACCGAAGTTGAGCTCATCGCTCTCGACCTCGGGGCTCTCGACCACGACGAACCCGAACTGGCCGAAGATGCGCGCGATCTCAGCCTCGGTCTCCCGCAGCGGGTGCAGCGATCCGCGCCAGCGGGGGCGGCCGGGCAGGGTCATGTCCTCCGCCTCGGCCGTCAGCCGGGCTTCGAGCGCCTCGGACTCGAGGCCCACACGGCGCTCGGCGAGCGCGGTCTCGATGGCCTCCCGCACCGGGTTGGCCATGGCACCGACCTTGGGCCGGTCCTCGGCCGAGAGCGCACCGATGCCGCCCAGCAGGCCGCGCAGCTCGCCCTTGCGGCCAAGCATGCCCGACTCGATGGCGTCGAGCGTGGCCGGAGAATCGGCAGCCGCGATGGCGCTGACGGCTCGCGCCTGCAACGCCTGCAGCTGGGTGTCGAACGAGGCGACGTCCACGACGGGCTGGGCGCTCGTGGCTAGGCGGACTTGGCGACCTCGGCGATGCGGGCGAACGTAGCCGCATCGCGCACACCGATGTCGGCCAGGCTCCTGCGATCGAGCTCGACACCCGCCGTCTTGAGGCCATGGATGAGCGTCCCGTACGTCAGGCCGTTCAGGCGCGCGGCCGCGTTGATGCGGGTGATCCAGAGCGAACGCATCTGGCGCTTGCGCTCCTTGCGGCCACGATAGGCATAGGCCATGGCGTGCAGCTGGGCCTCACGCGCGGAGCGGATCAGTCGACGGTGCGTACCGCGCTTGCCCTCGGCGGACTTCAGGAGGCGCTTGTGGCGCTTGTGGGCGGCAACGCCCCGCTTGACTCGTGCCATCTAGGTGTCGTGCTCCTACAGGTAGGGCAGCATCCGCCTGACGGCGTTCTTGTTGGAACCGTCAAGCATGACCTTGCCATCGTAGCGGCGCTTGCGCCGCGACGACTTGATCTCGAGGTGGTGACCGCGCCAGGACTTGACCCGGTAGATCTTGCCACTGCCGGTGGCGCCGAAACGCTTCTGGGCTCCCTTGTGGCTCTTCATCTTAGGCACTGGCGTCAGTCTCCTGTACTGGTCGCGGGGGAGGCCGTGGCCTCGCTCCCGGTGGCCGACGGCTCCGGCTGGTCCGGCTCCGCAGGCTTGTTCTCGTCTGTCGTTGGTGCGCTCTCGATCCGGTCCGGCTGCGGCCCGGGCCTCGCCGTCGAGGTCAGGACCATCGACATGGAACGACCCTCCAGCACGGGTGGCCGGTCCACGGCTCCGTGCTCCGCGACCTGGTCGGCGAACCGCGTGAGCAGGTCGCGCCCGATGTAGGCGTGACTCACCTCACGACCGCGGAACTGGACGGTGACCTTGACACGGTCCCCGTCGTCCAGGAAGCGGGTGGCTCGTTTCACCTTGGTGTCGAAGTCACCCTTGCCGATCTTGACCCGGAGGCGGATCTCCTTGAACTCGACCGACCGCTGATGGCGGCGAGCCTCCTTCTCCTTGCGGGCCTGCTCGTACTTGAACTGACCGTAGTCAAGTAGACGCGTGACGGGCGGACTAGCCATGGGTGCGACCTCTACCAGGTCGAACCCGCGCTCCTGCGCCAGTTGCAGGGCACTCAGGGTGGACATCACGCCCAGCTGATTGCCTTCTTCGTCGACGACTCGCACCTGTGGGATGCGGATCATCTCGTTCACACGCAGGTCCTTGCTCAGGCTAGTCCCTCACTACTGCAACTGTTCATTCACACGTCCCGCGCGGGCGCGACACAAGGCCACGACCTGCGCGGGTCGCCGGCGGACTATAGCACAGCGACGCCCGTGCCCGGGCCAGGCGAGCCACCTGGATCGGCCTTCGCGGGCTACTCCGGGCGGCGCGCGGCGGCCTCCTCGGCCAGTCGCTCGGCGAGCTCCTGCCAGCCGATGGGATCGAGCTGCTCGCCCGACCTGGTCCGTGGCGATGCCGTGCGTGCTTCGACCTCGCGGTCGCCGAGCACCAGCATGTAGGGGACCTTCTGCTCCTGGGCCATGCGGATCTTGTTCTGCATGCGGTTGGAGCTGTCATCGACCTCCACGAACAGTCGCTTGGCGCGCAGCAACCCGGCCAGCTCGTCCGCCGCCTCGATGTGCCGGTCGGCGATGGGGATGACCACGCACTGCAGCGGGGCGCACCAGAAGGGGAACGCGCCCGCGAAGTGCTCGGTGATGATGCCGATGAAGCGCTCGAACGAGCCATAGATGGCGCGATGGATGGCGATGGGCCGCTGCGGCAGGCCCTCCTGGTCGATGTAGGTGAGGTCGAAACGCTCGGGCAGCATCATCATGTCCGCCTGGATGGTGGCCATCTGCCACTCGCGGCCGAGCGCGTCGTCCACGTAGATGTCGATCTTGGGGGCGTAGAAGGTGCCGTCCTTGGGCTTGACGGTGTACTCCACGCCGGCCCGGTCAAGGGCATCGCGCATGAGACCCTCGGCGCGCTCCCACTGGGCCAGGTCGCCCAGCGCCTTGTCCGGCCTGGTGGCGAAGGCGAAGCGCGGCACCAGTCCGAACCAGGAATACGCCTCGCGGACCTCCCCGAGGAGCGCCTCCACCTCGTCGGCCAGCTGGTCCGGTCGCACGTAGCAGTGGGCGTCATCCTGGATGAACTGGCGCACGCGAGTGAGCCCCGAGAGGGTGCCCGAGCGCTCATTGCGATGCAGCCGCCCGTACTCGGACAAGCGGAGCGGGAAGTCGCGATAGGAGCGCACCTTGCTCCGGTAGATGACGGTGGATTCGGGGCAGTTCATCGGCTTGAGCGAGAACGTCTGCTCCTCGGACTCGAGCTTGAACATGTTGTCGTCGTAGTGGTCCCAGTGACCTGACTGCTCCCACAACCGCTTGTGCACCAGGATGGGCGTGCTCACCTCCTGGTAGCCACGCCGGTCCTGCAGCTCGCGCATGGCCGTCTCCAGCGTCCGCCACAGCCGTTGGCCCTTGGGGTGCCAGAAGGCGGAGCCGGGGCTGACATCGTGGAAGCTGAACAGCTCGAGCGCGACGCCGAGGCGTCGATGGTCGCGCTTGGCGGCCTCCTCGAGGCGCCACAGGTAGAGGTCCAGCTCCTCGCTGGTCGACCACACCGTGCCGTAGATGCGCTGCAGCATGGGCCGCTTCTCGTCGCCGCGCCAGTAGGCGCCAGACGTCTTGAGCAGCTTGAACGGGCCCAGCCTGCCCGTCGACTCCACGTGCGGGCCACGGCACAGGTCGGTGAAGCCGCCGTGGCTGTAGGTCGTCACCACCGGCGGCTGCTCGCCCGCCGCCTCCGCCGCCGCGCGCAGGTCGTCCAGGATCTCGACCTTGTAGCCCTGGCCGGCCGCGTGGAGCATGGCCCGGCCCTCGGCGGGGTCCCACTCCCGGCGTTCGAAGCGGTGGTCTGCCTGCACCGATGCCTGCATCCGCCTCTCGATGGCACGCAGGTCGTCGGGGACCAGTGCCCGCGGCAGCTCGAAGTCGTAGTAGAAGCCGTCCTTGATGGCCGGCCCGATCCCGAGCCTGGCCTCGGGGAAGAGGTCCAGCACCGCCTCGGCCATGATGTGGGCGGCAGAGTGACGCATGGGATCGAGCGGGTCGTGCGCGTTGGCGTCGAGCAACTCCTCGGCTGAACCCTTCCGGGGTGCCTCGAACTCGAGCTCGTCCTCGTTGGAGGCGGCGTCGACGCTGTCGTCGGGCCGCTCGGCTGCGCACATGGCCCGATCGTACCTCAGGCGGCCGTCCCCGGCACCCGGCCTAGGCGTCCGGCTCCCCTGCCCCGCCGAGCAGCTCGTCGAGCCCGGCCAGCGGGATGCCCAGCCAGTCCGAGCGGGTGCCAAGGCGAGAGGTCAGCTCGTCGCAGGCGCGCGACACGAGCAGGCACTTGAACAGCACCGACCAGGTATCGTCATCGGCGGGGTTGAAGCCAGTATCGACGGTGGCATCGCGGTAGCCGCGCATGCAGGAGGCCGACATCCACTGGAACCAGTACGTCGACCATGCCGCCAGGCCGTCGGCGTCCACCACGTCCGCGCTCAGCAACTCGCGCTCCACTCGCGGCCAGTGCGCCGCGAAATGGATCGAGCGGATGAGGCTGGCGAGGTCGGTCAGCGCCGGTCGCTTGAGGCGGCGCTCGCTCAAGGGGCGGCCGGTGTCACCCTCGAAGTCGATGATCACGACGTCATTGCCGGTGTCGAGCACCTGCCCCAGGTGCAGGTCACCGTGGACGCGGATGCGCTGGCCGTCGATCCTGGCTGTCGCGCAGGCGCGTCAGCAGGGCATCCACGCGTGGTGCGGCCTGGAGCACCATCCGCGCCGCTTCCTGGTCGCGCAGCGGCAAGGACGCGCGCCGGTCCTCGAGTAGCTCGAGGGCGCGGTTGACCCGTCGACGCACCGACTGGTAGAGCGACCGGACGTAGAACGGCGACATCGGCTCGGGGCCGAAGTCGCGGTCGGTGCCATCGGCGGCAGCCAGGAGCTGGTGCATCTGCCCCACGCGCTCGCCCAGCACGCGCGCGGTCTCCAGCGCGGTGCCGATGCGCTCATGGGCACGGGCCGGGATGGGCGCACGGGAGAGCTCGAGGAAGAGGCGATCGCCATCCTGGGCCAGCTCGGGCGCTTGCGCCTCGGCCTCCGCATCGTGGAGGAAGGTGCCCACCGCCTCGCGCATCGACTCCCACAGGTTGCCTTCGTGGGGCACGTAGGCCTGCACCATGGCCAGCGTCGCGCGCTGGGCTGCCCTGGGCGACCTCCACCGAGCCGAGCACACGGGGAACGTTGGCGAAACCCGCATCGGCCAGGTAGCGCCCCACCTCCAGGTCGGGATTGGGCCCATCCTCGAGCACGCGGTAGAGCTTCAGGACCACGCGCTCCGCGTAGGACGCGGCGCTGTTGGACATCGTGGGCTGCTCTCGCACCGGCGTCGCGGCCAGGTCCCTGGCGGCGATACCGGCCAGCTGCGAGCGCAGGGCCGTCTGTGCCTGGCCGACGAGGTCGCCGCGGCCGCCCTTGACGCGGCGCCGGCCGGTGACGATCGCCAGGAGGGCCTCGTAGACGCCCGGCACCAGCGTGCCGTCGAGCAGTCGTGCGGCCGCTCCATCGCCCACCAATCGGGCGATGGCTGCGTCAGGGTTGGAAGCCACCAGCTCGTCCGCGTCGAAGTCAGCGTCGGTGGCCAGCGGCAGCACGTAGGTGGCCGGCTCGGTGTCGCGGTAGGACACTTGCAGCAGCGCCAGGACGGCCGGCGGGGCGGATGGCAGTTCCACGACATCGGTGATGCGGACGCCGGCCACGGGATGGCTGCCGCCGCGGTACCAGCGACGCGACACGGCCCAGCGCAGCAGCACGTCCGCGACCTCGTCGCCGGGTCGCTGCAGGCGGGCGAGGAGGTCGCCTCGCCAGGCGATCGTGGGCAGTTCGGTGCTGGCCCGCCGACTCGGTCGCAGGATCGGCTGCCAGCCGGAACCACAGGAACGAGTGCGGTCCCAGGCTGACCATGTAGGGCTCGCGACCGATGCGCGGGAACTCCACCGAGCCGAACAGCTCGACCGGGATGCGGCCCTCGTAACGTCCCAGCGGCAGCTCCGTCCACTGCGCATAGCGCGACAGGTTGGCGACGACGAGGATGGTCTCGTCCTCGTGCTCGCGGATGAAGGCGAGGATGCGCCGGTTGTCGGGATGGAGGAACTGCAGCGATCCACGGCCGAACGCCGGATGCTTCTTGCGCAGGGCGATGACCCGCTTCATCCACCACAACAGCGACTGCGGGTTGGCCTGCTGGGCTTCCACGTTGACGGCCTCGTAGTGGTACTCGGGGTCGGTCACCACGGGCAGGTACAGCCGCTGGCGGTTGGCGGAGGAGAAGCCGGCATTGCGGTCGGACGACCACTGCATGGGGGTGCGCACGCCGTTGCGGTCGCCCACGTAGACGTTGTCGCCCATGCCGATCTCGTCGCCGTAGTAGATCACCGGTGTGCCCGGCAGGCTGAACAGCAGGCCGTTCAGCAGCTCGATGCGGCGACGGTTGTTGCCCAGGAGCGGTGCGAGGCGCCGGCGGATGCCCAGGTTGATGCGCGCCTGCGGGTCGGCCGCATAGACGCGGTACATGTAGTCGCGCTCCTCGTCGGTGACCATCTCGAGGGTCAGCTCGTCGTGGTTGCGCAGGAACAGGGCCCACTGCCCCGACTCGGGCAGGTCCGGTGTCTGGTCGAGGATGTCGAGGATGGGGAAGCGGTCCTCCATCCGCAGGGCCATGAACATGCGTGGCATGAGCGGGAAGTGGAAGGCCATGTGGCACTCGTCGCCGTCGCCGAAGTAGGCCACCGAGTCCTCCGGCCACTGGTTGGCCTCGGCCAGCAGCATGCGGTCGGCGAAGCGTTCGTCGACGTGACGTCGCAGCGTCTTCAGGAAGGCGTGCGTCTCGGGCAGGTTCTCGCAGTTGGTGCCGTCGCGCTCGTACAGGTAGGGGATGGCGTCGAGGCGCAGCCCGTCCACGCCGGCCTCGAGCCAGAAGTCGGTCGCCTTCAGCAAGGCCTCGCGGACGCGCGGCTGGTCGAAGTTGAGGTCGGGCTGATGGCTGTAGAAGCGATGCCAGAAGTAGGCTCCCGCGACCGCATCCCAGGACCAGTTGGAGGGCTCGAAGTCCTTGAAGATGATGCGCGCGTCGCGGTAGCGCTCGGGTGTGTCGCTCCAGACGTACCAGTCACGCTCGGGCGATCCGGGCGGGGCCTTGCGGGCGCGCTTGAACCAGGGATGCTGGTCGGAGGTGTGATTGAAGACCAGCTCGGTGATGACCCGCAGCTCGCGCCGGTGGGCTTCCCGGATGAAGGTACGGACATCGCGCATGGTGCCGAAGTCGGGGTGGATGCTGCCGTAGTCGGCGATGTCGTAGCCGTCATCACGCAGCGGCGATGGGTAGAACGGCAGCAGCCAGATGGCGGTGACGCCGAGGTCGGCAAGGTAGTCGAGCCGGGAGGTCAGCCCGCGGAAGTCGCCGATGCCATCACCGCTGCTGTCCTGGAAGGCCCGCACGGGGACCTCGTACACGATGGCGTCCTTGTACCAGAGCGGATCAGGCCCGAAGCCGGTGCTCTGCCGCACGCGGGCTCGACCGGGATCCGTGGTGGCTTGGCTCATCGGGGCTTCACTGGCATCGCGCCGCAGCCTACCCGATGGCGGCGGCTCATGATCAGTCGTTGTCGACTCGCCGGAAGAGGACCAGCGAGTGGTGCACGAGCGTGACGCGCTCGGCAGCCGCATGGCGCAGCTCCTGGCGGGCCTCGAAGGGATGCGCAGCGGCGGTGTCGAGGACGCACCGCCAGGCGCCGCCGAGCCAACCATCGGGTAGCCGGAAGTGCATGTCCTCGGCCGTGGCGTTGAGTGCCAGGTAGAACGAGTCGTCCTCGAGGCCATGGCCGTCGCTCGTCGACGAGGTGCTGCCCCGAGAGGTAGACCGCGATGGCTGCGGCACCCTCGGTGTGCCACTCCTCGTCCTTCATGCGCATCCCATCGGGGGTGCACCACTCGATGTCACGCGGACGGCTCGCGTCCGCATCCGTGGGCGCGCCGACGTGGTACCAGCGCCGTCGCCTGAACACCGGGTGCGCCCGCCGTAGCGCGATGAGGCGACGCGTGAAGTCGAGCATCTCCGTATCGGCGGCTTCCCAGTCGTACCACGACAGCTCCGAGTCCTGGCAGTAGCCGTTGTTGTTGCCCAGCTGCGTCCGGCCCAGCTCGTCACCGCCGAGCAGCATCGGCACCCCCTGTGACAGGAACAGCGTCGCCAGGAGATTGCGGCGCTGGCGGCTGCGCAGGGCGCGGATGGCGGGATCGTCGGTCGGCCCTTCGGTCCCGCAATTCCAGGAGCGATTGTGTGACTCACCGTCGCGATCGCCCTCGCCGTTGGCCAGGTTGTGCTTGCGCTCGTAGCTGACGAGGTCGGCGAGCGTGAAGCCGTCATGCGCCGTGACCAGGTTGATGCTCGCGGCTGGTGGCCGGCCCTCGTCGGCGAAGAGGTCGGCGCTGCCGCTGAACCTGCGGCCGAAGTCGTGGAGCATGTCGGGCTGGCCGCGCCAGAGGTCGCGCACGCTGTCGCGGTAGGCACCGTTCCACTCCGCCCAGGGATGCGGGAAGCTGCCCACCTGGTAGCCGCCCTCGCCCACGTCCCAGGGCTCCGCGATGAGCTTGGCGCTACGGACGATGGGGTCCTGCTGGATGATGTCGAAGAAGGCCGCGCCGCGGTCGACATGGTGGTCCTCGCGGGCGAGGGCCGTGGCCAGGTCGAAGCGAAAGCCGTCGACGTGCATCTCGCTGATCCAGTAGCGCAGGCTGTCGATGATCAGCTGCAGGACGAAGGGCTCACGCATGTCGAGCGTGTTGCCGGTGCCGGTGAAGTCGATGTAGTGGCGAGGGCTCTCGGGGCGAACCCGGTAGTAGGCGCCGTTGTCGAGGCCACGCATCGAGAGCGTCGGGCCGCGATGGTTGCCCTCGCCGGTGTGGTTGTAGACGACATCGAGGATGACCTCCAGGCCGGCCGCGTGAAGGGCCTTGACCATGGCCTTGAACTCGTCGACCTGCTGCCCACCCGCGCCCCCGGCGGCATACTCCCCGTGCGGGGCGAAGTACCCGATGGTGTTGTAGCCCCAGTAGTTGCGCAGACCAAGATCGAGCAGAAAGCCGTCCTGGACGAACTGGTGGACCGGCAGCAGCTCGACCGAGGTGACGCCCAGTGCTCGCAGGTGATCCAGCGCCGCGGGGTGGGCCATGCCGGCGTAGGTCCCGCGCAGATCGGGCGGGATCCCGGGATGCCGCTGGCTGTAGCCCTTGACATGTGTCTCGTAGATGACCATCTCGCTGTCGGGCACGCGAGGCCGGACGTCGTCCCCCCAGTCGAAGTCGCTTGCCACCACGATGGAGCGGGGCACGTCGGCTGCGCTGTCGCTCTCCTGCCGGATCAAGGGATAGCCGCGCACGTGACCGTAGATGCTGTCACCCCAGCGCACCTGTCCCTCCATGGCGCGTGCGTACGGGTCGAGCAGCAGCTTGTGCGGGTTGCAGCGGAGACTGTGGGCGGGATCCCAGGGACCATGGACGCGATAGCCGTAGCGCTGGCCGGGCCTGATCCCCGGCAGGTAGCCGTGCCAGATGTAGCCGGTCTTCTCTGGCAGGTCGACGCGTGTCTCGAGCCCGGCCTCATCGAAGAGGCACAGCTCGACGCGCTCGGCGATGCGCGAGAACACGCTGAAGTTGGTGCCGTCGCCATCTGCATGGGCGCCGAGCGGATAGTGCGCCCCAGCGCAGGCGTGCGGCGGGGCCAGCTTGGCGGGATCGTGGTGAGGCGTGCGGATGGCGCTGGACTCCTCCATCCGGCGGCCGGGCAGCCTCGACCGCGCGTGGGTCACCTTGGGTGGGTGGTGGGCGACACTGGACTCGAACCAGTGACCTCTTGCATGTCAAGCAAGTGCTCTAACCAGCTGAGCTAGCCGCCCGAGATGCGGACACGATACCAGAGGGCGTGGAGCTGGTCACTCCTCGCGACCCTGGCGACGAGCTGGCGTCGTTCATCCGGGCGATGCGCTCCAACTACGTCTCACGCAACACGGTCACGGCCTACGTTGGCGCCGTTCGCCCTGGAGCAGGGCTACCCCACCGACGTGCGCACCAATCGAGCGTCGGCACACCGAAGGGATCGGCAGCATCCTCGAGCACCGCAAGCCGGCTATCGCCCAAGACCGCTTCCTCGGGGGTCCCCGGGCCTGGCGCGACGCGAAGCGGCCCAATCCCAGCGCCGTTCGCGATAGCCCTTGCGCTGGGTGACCCGGTGCTCGGGAAGACGCTAGCCGCTTCCGTTCGTGGCCACCCAACTGCTACACCAACCCTAGGGACGTGACCAGCGTCCCCCGGATTAGTAGCATCCATAGGAGCCCGTTCAATCGCCGTTGCCGGCGCACCACGTGAGCGACAATGCCCCGATGCGCTGTCACGTCGATCTGCACTGCCACTCCAGTGCGTCATTCGACTCACGCCTGAAGCCCGATGCGTTGTTGCGTCTGGCCCGTGCCGCGGGTCTCACGCATGTGGCGGTCACGGACCACGATCGGATCGACGGCGCGCTCCGGATTCGCGACGACGCGCCCCCAGGGCTCACCATCATCGTTGGCGAGGAGGTCCGGACCGCAAGTGGCGATGTCATCGGACTGTACCTGGAGCGTCCCATCCCGGGAGGGCTCAGCCTCGATGCGACGATCGCGGCGATCCGCGAGCAGGGCGGTATGGTGGGCATTCCGCACCCATTGTGCGCCGACCGTTCCCTGACGGTCGCTACCGCGACGAAGCAGCCGAGCTTAGGCTCACAGTACGGCCAATGACATGGGAGGCGTACCTGCACCTCGCGTTCGATGAGATCCGCATGGTTGGAGCGGGATTCTCTCCCATCTCCCTCATTCGCTCGAAGCAGGAAACCGGCCGGTGGCGGGGCGGGTGATGACGACACCGGCGGCGCAGAGATGCGCGTGAAGGTGCCGAGGCAGCCGCACACAGCCGCCATACGAAGAGGCCCGCCCCTCGCACGATGGGCCCCAGTGTCGGTGTCGGCGGTATGGACTACGCGCGTAAAGTCGGCGCGACCGGCCTAGCGTTCCTTCATGGGCAGCCCGCGCCTACGCAGTCGTTGGGGATGTTGTCCTTGATGACCGAGTTCTCGACGATCATCGTCGCCTCGGGGCCGTTGTAGATTCCGCCGCCGTCCGTCGCGCGGTTGCCCGTCAGCGTCGAGCCAATGACGACGACGTGGCCAGAACGGAAGTACCCCGCGAGTGAGACGTTGTGGATGCCGCCGCCGACGCCTGTCGTGCGGTTGCCTTGGATCGTCGACGAGCGGACTTCGGCGTCGTAGGAGTTGACGAGGCCCGATGCCCCGTTGTCCGCGATCGTGGATCTGACCACCGTCAGAACGCCACGGAATGCCGGGGAGGGCCCGGAGCTGACGACCGTCGTCAGGCTATGGCCGGCCAGGTTGGACACGTTCTCTATCCCCGCACCCCCGTTGCCACTGATCACGGAGTCCGCGACTCGGGTCTCGTAGCCGTTCCAGATGCCGGCCCCGTCGTTGTCTCGGATCGTCGACTCGCTGATGTCGACGCTGCCACCGCCTGCGAAGCCACCCGCCACGAGTCCCGGGCCGCCGTTGGCCAGCACGGTCGAGCCTCGCATGCTGAGGTAACCCCCGTCGGTCTGGACCCCGGCCCAGCCGTTGCCACGGATCGTCGAATCGATGACGGTGAGATCGCCCTGGTCGTTCCGGAGCCCTACAAACTCTCCCCCGGCTATGACCAAGGATCTGACGCTGGTCGCGCCGTGCATCGTGAGGACCGGGTCAGCCGACCCCGCCGCCCCGACGAGTGTTCCGCCGTCGCCCCGAAGGGTCAGCCGACCATCCCACCAGCCCGCGTCGAAGTTGCCGGTACAGGTCCCTCTGATGATGATCGTGTCGCCCGACTTGGCTTGGCTCAGCGCCTGGGCGAAGTCCTCGCCGGCGCCACAGTTCACCCTCCGGGCCAAGGTGCTGAAGCGCACGGTGTCCGAGACCGTCCGTCCCCCGGCATTGGTGGCGATGACCCGCAGCTCGTAGGCAGTCTCGGGGTCGAGGCCCCGGATGACCTGGCGATGATCCTTGTAGTTCGAGCTCGTGTCCTCTGCCCCGAGGACCCATGTGGCGTCCCCGGGCTCGCGGTACTCCGCCTGCGCCGGACCCTTGGCGTCGAGCCTGAATGTCACAACGACCCGCGTGTCTTCCGGCTTGACGACCACGTTGCTGATGACCGGCGGAGGTGGGGCCAGGGTGGTGAAGCTCGTGATCGGCGAGACGGTCTCACCGCCGAGGTTGGTGGCGGTGACGCGCAGCTCGTAGTCGGTCTCCGGCCTGAGGCCGGTGATGACCTGGCGGTGATCGGCGTACTTCGAACTCTGCTCGTTAGAACCAACGGTCCACGCCGAGGTTCCCGCCTCTCGGTACTCGGTCTTGGCGGGACCCGCCTCAGCAAGGCTGAAGGTGACGATGGCACGATCGTGCCTCGGCTCGACATCGAGAAGGGTGATGACCGGCGGGTCGGGCGGGTCGATGGGGATGAACTTCAGCGCGTCGAAGGCGAGCATGAGGCGCGAGCCGCGGGCATCGAGCGTCTTGTCCGTGAGCCGCACCTCGGCCTGGGCGCTGAAGGCATATGTCCCAAGGTTCACCCAGTGCCCGCGGTAGGCTGCCTGGCTGCGCACCTGGGTCTCCCAACCGCTGGCGGTCTTGAGCTTGTACACAGCCTGACGACTGCTGGCGTGGACGGCCGGCAGCTTGGCCAGGACCTGGTACAGCCCGGCCTCGCCGAGGGTGGCGGTCCAGATGCCGACGCGGGTGAGCTTGCGGCTCGCCGGGACCCAGTCATGGTGGCCGTCGTAGCCGCCGGTGGCGGAACGCCAGCCGCTGCCGACCTGCCGGAAGCCGTCCGACAACTCATCGACGATGACGGTTCCAGCAACGGCCGCAACCTCGACCTCGGGCGCCTGTGCGGCAGCCGGTATCGACCCGCCCGCAGGCGCGAACACGGCGATGAGCAAGGCGGCCATGACGGCGGACACGATGAGCCTGGGCATGAGCGGGTTCTCCTCCTCCGCGTCCGTCCTCATCCCATCGCCGCGGCAAGACGCAGCGCGCGCGGCGCACCCCGAGACATCGTGACCGGAGTCACTGACGATGACAAGAGCCATGGAACCCCAAAGCCATCCGGACGGGTGAAGGGGTCTGTCCCTCACGGGTTGGCCGCCGGCTCGAACGGCGGGAGATCACAGCGCCAGATGAGGTATCGACATGACTTCCGATGGCAGCGATTTCTCACACGAGAAGGGCCCGCCCCCGCGGGAACGGGCCTGAGGCATCACCCTACGTCATGGAGTGCAGGTGACTGTCACCATGTTGTTAGGTGAGTTGGCCGTGATGACCGAGGACTGGATGTCCAGGCTGCTGCCCGAATCGTCCTCGTGATAGATCCCGCCGCCGTCCGACGCGGTGTTGTTGTTGACGACCGAGTCGATGAGCGTGAGCAGGCCGAAGTCGCCGATGCCGCAGGCGAAGTTGGCGATGCCGCCGCCGACCCGTGTGGTGCGGTTTCTCTGGATCGTCGTCGAGCGGACTTCGGCCTGGTAGGAGTTGAGGAGACCAGATGACCGATTATCCGCGATCGTGGAACTGACGACCGTCAGAACGCCACGGCCGGACAGGGTGGAGTCGTTCGAGATCCCGGCACCCCCGTTGCCGCTGATCAAAGAGTCCGCGACCCGGGTCACGTAGCGGTTCACGATGCCGGCCCCGTCGTTGTCGCTGAACGTCGACTCGCTGATGTCCACGCTGCCTTCACTCACTGAACCCCCCGCAAACAGTCCGGGCCCGGCATTGGCCAGCACGGTCGAGCCGCGCATGCTGAGGTTCCCCCCGTTCGTCTGGACCCCATGCCAGCCGTTGCCACGGATCGTCGAATCGGTGACGGTGAGATCCCCCAGTTCGTTCAGGAGCCCCACCCTGTCACCCCCGGCGATGACCAAGGACCTGACGCTGGCCACACCTCGCGTCGTGAGGACCGGGTCAGCAGACCCCGCCGCCCCGACGAGTCTTCCGCCGTCGCCCCGAAGGGTCAGCCGGCCGTCCGACCAGCCCGCGACGAAGTTGCCCGAACAGGTGCCTTTGATGATGATCGTGTCGCCGGACCTGGCTTGGTTGAGCGCCTGGGTGAAGCTTTCGCCGGCGTCACAGTGCACCGTCCGGGGCAGGGTGCGGAACGCCACGGTGTCCGAGACCGTCCGGCCGCCGGCATTGGTGGCGATGACGCGCAGCTCGTACGCGGTCTCCGGTCTGAGCCCGTTGATGACTTGGCGATGGTCGACGTACTTGCTCGTCGTCTCTTCGGCCCCGAGCGTCCAGGTGGCGTCGCCTGACTCTCGGAACTCGCTCCTGGCTGGGCCGGCCCGATCGAGGCTGAACGTCACGACGGCGCGGGTGTCCTCCGGTGCCACGGCCACGTTGCGGATGACCGGGGGTGATGGTGGCTGGGTGGTGAAGCGCACGGTGTCCGAGACCGTCCGTCCGCCGGCGTTGGTGGCGATGACCCGCAGCTCGTAGGCAGTCTCGGGGTCGAGGCCCCGGATGACCTGGCGGTGGTCCGCGTACTTGCTGGTCGTCTCCTCGGCCCCGAGGAGCCAGTTGATCGCGCTCGCGGCGCGATACTCCGTCCTCGCGGGTCCCGGTGCGTCGAGGCTGAAGCGCACGACCGCCGTGGTGTCGGTGGGCACCACGTCAAGGTTGCTGATGACCGGCGGGTCAGGAGGTGGCGGCGGGGCCGCGACCGACACGAAGCGCAGCGCGTCGAAGGCCACCAGGCGGCCGACACGGGCATCAGCGGTGCGGGCCGAGAGACGCACCTCGGCGGTGGCGCCGAGCTCGTACGTCCCGAGCGAGACCCACGTGCCCCGGGTGCGGGACTGGTTGGCGGTGCGGATGACGACGCCGTCGGCGGTGCCGATGAGGTAGCGCGCCGCCTTCGTCGTGGCGTGGCGCAGCGGGACCATGGCCTCGACGCGGTAGGGGCCAGCCTCGGGGAGCGTCACCCGCCAGGTGCCCACGCGGCCGGTCGGTGCGCTGACCGCCCGCTGCCAGTAGTGGTGGTCGTCGTAGCCACCCTCGCCATCGCGCCAGCCGGCGCCGCGGGGGATGAAGCCGGCACCGAGTTCGTCGACGATGATCGCGTCGGCCGCGACCTCCACGTCAGGCGACTGGGCGGCAGCCGGTACGGGCCCGCCCGCAGGAGCGAACACGGTGATGAGCAAGACGGCCAGCACGGCGGATGCGATGAGCCTGGGCATGAGTCAATACTCCTCCTCCGCGTCCTCCCCTTCCCATCGCCGCGGCGAGACGCAGCACGCGCAGCGCACCCTGCGCTACCGTGAACGGCACTACCAAGGAGCACAAGAGCCATGGCGCCCGAAAGGAATCCGGACGGGTGAAGTGGACTCTGGGTGCACCGTCATCCACGATCGGATCAGCGCCAGCAAAGAGCCCGCCGCTACCCTCTCCTCGTGACCGACCGCGACGACATGGTCGCCATCCGCGAGCAGCTCGAGGGCGCTGGCCTGGTCGAGGCCTACGTCGACGCCGATGGCAGGCAGGCGACGCGCTGAGCGAGGAGCTGGACGCGCTGTTGGAGGCGCAGTCGGAGACGTAAGAGGAGGCCCGCCCCCTGGCGGGATGGGCCCCTGGATGAAGAGTTCGGCGCCCCGAAAGGCGCCAGCCCTGACTATCGGACGCGCGACCACCCGTGGTCAATCCGTACTAGGCGCTCATAACCCCCACGTACCGACCCATCGGTGACGGCCCGCACCATCCGGTCGCCGGGCGTCACCCCAGGCCCGACCGGAGCCGATCAGCCCCAGAGCGGCCGAACCCGGCCGCTCGAGGCCGGAGTGGGACTGGGCGCTACCGCAACAACATGGCCCAGACGGTGCGCCTCACCGTCGAGTGACCCGTAGTAGCATGGCGAGCCCGGCCGGAACCGGCACTGCCGACCCTACCTGACGCCTGCCCAGTCCGGAGCCCATATGCACGTCCCGACGACTGGACGATACGTTCACAACGTCTCACCCAACACGATCACGGACTACGGCTGTGCCGTTCGCCAGTTCGGGCGCTGGCTCCTGGAGCACGAGCGCAGGCGCATCGCCGGGCAAGGACCGAGGACCCGCACGATGGCGGCCTGGGCATATGGCAGGCATTCAGCGGCAAGGAGGCGAAGCGTGGCTGAGCGATGTCGTGCTCAGCCCTTGGCCTGCGCCGGCTGCGCCGTGCGGAATGCGACCACGAAGTCCCGCAAGGCCCGGCGACCGGCTTCTCCGTGCAGCTGCGCAAGGAGCTCCTGGCGACCCACGGCCACCACGAGCCGATACACCTCGAAGTCCTGCTCGAATGACCCGTCCGGCATCGTGATGCGGACCGTGTCCCACGGCGCCCAGCGGGTCACCCAGTGGCCGGGCGGCACACGCACCGCGGTCAGCACCGCCAGCGTGGTGCGCGTGGCCACGAAGAGCGTCTCGCGCGAGGTGACCCCATCCTGCACCGGCAGGACGGTGAGCACCTCCTCGTATCGGAACTGGTCACGTACTCGATGGATGGGCAGGCTGGTGAGGCCTCTGAGCTCGCCGAAGCGCACGGGCTTACCTCACTTGTCAGCTCCCACGGCGGGGCTGACAGACACAGCCTACGCCCCTCTACCAAGGAGGCCGGTATGAGGCTGCTTCGCCCTTGCCTCGTTCCCGGCTGCGGTCACCTGACGAGCATGACTCGCTGCCCTGGCCACCGGCGAGCGAACGAGCTGGCGCGAGGCACGAGAGCCGAGCGCGGCTATGGCCCGGAGTACCAGCGCGCTCGGCGTGAGCTGCTGGCAGAGGCGACCGTGTGTCGGTTCACGTGGGGGGCTACCGGCCAGACCGAGCGACCCGCTGGCGGCCGACCACCTGGTCCCGTTCTCCGAGGGCGGCGGTGTCGAAGCGAACCTCGTACCGGCGCACCGGAGCTGCGACTCGAGACGGACCGCTGCGTGCTCGCGCCGCCGAACCACTCCTCCCGCCACGTCCGGAGCTAGGCGATCTCGATCGCGGTCGGGATCTGCACCGTCATGCCGCACGCGGGGTCGATCGCGGTGACCTGTGGAAGCTGATGCGCGTCTGAAGGTCGGTGGGGCCTAGAACGAAACGGACGGCCAACGGCCTCCCGGATAGAGCCGTTCGACCCTTGGCAGGAAGCTCCAGCCCGTACTAAGCGGTCCCCCTGCCCGGGTCGAAGAGGCCAGTGACCGAGCGAGCCCGTGTCCGTACCGTGCCGCCTTGGGGACTTTGGTGGGGTAAGGAGGTATGGAGATGCGGTTCGATGGACTTCGACACCTGAGCAGCCTACCGACGGAGCGGCTGGAGGCGGCCCTCCAGGGGGAGCACGTCAGCGCGGTGCTGCCCGTGAGTGAGGTGGGGTCCGGCCGGGCGACCGTCCTCGCGGCCACGCCGCGCAAGCTCGCGATCTCCACGCTCCGGCAGATCGCCGGCCGCGATCGCTGGGTCGTCAGTTGGGCGCCGTGGGCTGCCGTTCGGATGCCTGAGGAGGTCGGCCCTTCGGGCGCTCTGGGACGGCGGGTCATCGACATCGGCGGCCGGCGCTTCGGGCTCGTGCTGGGCGGACGGACCGGCCGAGTCGCCCTGCGTGACTTCCGTGGCTCCCTCCATGCGCGGCGTCTGACGCTCGCTCGCAGTGAGGCCGCAAGAACGGCCTGAGCTCGCGGTACCGGCGGGTGAGCTATGGGAGCGCGCCCGCCCGATCGATCTCATTACTTGGCGCCCTCCATCGCACGGCCTCCGCGGATCGCGGGCTACCTGCCAGCCGCGTGAGTGATGGCGCGGCGCCTTCCCGGCCCCGGTGGCGCCCTGGCCTTGGCCCAGTGGCGCCACCGGGGCTATCCGCGCCCGCATCGGCACGGACGGCCCCCGAGCAGAGCGACGGCGCACACGCACGAACAAGCCCGACCGTGCTGGGCGCCCGTGGCTGGTTGCCCTCGCCAGCGAGCATGTCCTCCCTCGAGGCCGACCCCGAGCCTTCCTCTCGAGGGTCACCCTCGAGCGGGCCTCCCGATCCCCCGCTCCCGCTGCGGTTCACCTCAAGCATCGTCTGCTCCTCGTCCGGTGGCTCGAAGACGTCTTCGTGCTCCGGCTCGCCGGGTCAGGCCCTTTGGACTTCCGCTCTGGCAAACGCCGCTTCAGCCGATAAGGTGCAGCACATAAGAAGGCCCCCGCCGCATTGGCGGGGGCTCTTTCGTGAGCGTGAGGTACACCGCATTCGGCTAGACGCATGTCAAGCAAGTGCTCTAACCAGCTGAGCTAGCAGCCGGATGCGGGAACGATCGCAGAGCCCCGCTCGATGGTCACGCCGTGCTCCGTGAATCACGCACGGAGGAACGTGAGCACGGCGAGCACGCGGCGGTGCGATCCGGGCGACTCTTCGATGCCGAGCTTGGAGAACACCTGCGCCATGTGTGCCTCGACCGTGCGATCGGTGACGAAGAGCCGCTCGGCGATGGCCTTGTTGGAGTAGCCCTCCGCTACCAGCGCCAGGACCTCGCGTTCGCGCGGGCTTAACTCGGCGAGTGGATCGTTGGCCCGCTTGCGCCCCATGACGCGAGCGACGATGGTCGGGTCGACCACCGTCTCGCCCTCGATCACGCGGCGCAGGGCGTCGACAAGCACGGCCGGATGGAATATGCGCTCCTTCAGCAGGTACCCGACTCGATCGACGTTGCCCTCGAGCAGTCGCAACGCATAGCCGGGTTCGAGGTACTGAGAGAGGACCACGACGCCGAGCCTGGGAAAGGCCTTCCGCAGCGTGTTCGCAGCCTGGAGGCCCTCGTCGGTATGCGACGGTGGCATGCGGATGTCCAGGACGACGGCATCGGGGTCGAGCTCGCCTACCAAGCGCTGCAGTCCCTCGGCGTCTTCGACTTGGGCCACGACCTCGACCCCGGACGTCTCGAGGATGTGGACCACGCCCTCGCGCGTGATCAGGACGTCCTCAGCCACGATCACGCGCATCGTCGTTCCCTCACCTGCACGGTAGCTCCAGGAGCAGGTGGTCACCGGCGACTCCGTCCGCGGCGCTGCGCACCTCCATCCGGCCGCCGGCCGCCCCCACTCGATCCTCGACGCGCGTGCGTTCGCGCTCATCGAGGTGCGCGCCCCGGATCGACAGGCGCATCGCGCCATCATCTCGTCCGACCGATACGTCCACCCGTTCGACTCCCTGCGCCTCCGCCTGTATCGATACAGCCACCGCCGCCATGTATGCTGCCAACTCGGCTGGCGCAGCGCAACGACCGGGATCGTCACCGTCTACGTTGATGGGGACGCTGGACGTGTCCGCGAGGCTGGCCAGTGCCCCCATGAGGCCGTCCTCGGTGAGCACGACCGGGTGGATGCCGTGGGCCAGCTCGCGGAGCTCGGCCAGGGCTGCCTCGGTCTCGTCGAGGGCCCGGTCGATGGTCGCCCTTGAGCCCGCTATCGCGTCGCCTGTGACGAGGGCGGCCGCGGCGAGGCGGAGCTCGAATGACAGCGCCAGCAGCCGCTGCTGGGCACCATCGTGGAGATCGCGCTCGAGCCATCCTCGTGCGCCATCAGCAGCCGCGACGATGCGCGCTCGCGATGCCCGGAGCTCGCGGAGCCGCGCGCGTATGGTCGCCTCGAGCCGCTCGTTGTCGACCGCCAAGCACGCTGCCGCGCCGATCTGTCGGCCCAGCAGGTCCGGGTCCAGCCCGGCGTCATGTTCGACGAAGGCGACGGGCGCACCTCTCCTTTGGATGGTGGTCACCGCGCGGTCGTCGCCGGAGCGCGGCTTGACCGCCGCTTCACCCTGGTCGTCGATGAAGCCGCCGCCTTCGACCGGGTAGGCCACGCGCAATGTCGGGTCACCCAATGACCGCGCCAGGGCAGCTCGCAGGCTCGCTGAGCCCTCGGCCGCTTCAAGCGCATCCACCAGGCGGTGCAGCGCCTCGGTCCGCCGCAGATCGATGGCCACCACCGTGGTCACGCCCACCCCCAGCAGGCCAAGGCAGACCGCTGCCGCCAGCGCCGGGGCCAGCACGAGCGGGTCCGCAGGCTGCATCGGGGTCATCGCCATCCGGACCGCCGTCCATGAGGTCAACGAGAGCCCCAAGGCGATGGACGGGACGAGGACGGGCCACTCCTGCCGCCTGCGGTCGGGTCGCCCGCGGGCCAGTCGTCCCACCGACCAAGCTGCGAGGACGAGCCCGGCGACGCAGGTGACGAGCAGGCCGGCGCCCTGGAGCAGCCTGGCAAGTCGCATGTCTCGAACGAGGAGAAGCAGGTTGTCGTCCCGGCTGCACACCGGTGAGCAGTGCAAGTCGTAGAAGGGGTCGTAGCTCAGCGAATGCCCCAGAGCGCAGGCCGCGGCTGCCGCGTAGACCGCGACGATCGCCCACCACAGGAGGCTGCGGGGGACATCGGCGCGCAGCGACCTGATGGGCAGGTGCAGGACCAGCGGCGCCAGCAGCGGTGCCAGCAAGGCGCCGGCGCTGCGAGCCTCGCGCGCGACGCTGGCGCTACCGGCAAGCTCGGCTGCCAGCCAGGCCGCGGCTGCGCTGAAGGCGATGACGGCCAGCCCGCGATCACGCCGTCCGAACCACGCCACCGAACCCGCTGCCACGAGGGTGAGTCCCGCCAGCAGCACGAGCACCGCCGCGGCGGTGCTCGCTTGCCCGACGCTGGCCACCGGGGCGCGAACGGGAGCGGGGGCCAGGAGGGCCACCGCTCCGCCGGCCACCAGGAGGAGCGCGCCGGCAGCGAGAACGGCTCCCACGGTCTGACGTCGTGAGACGGTACGCCTGCGGTGGGGCCGCGTTCGGGGCCGGACACGAGCATCCATGGCCACTCAGCCAGACGAAGCGCTGCTGCCGCGAGGGATGCTGGCACGTAAGCTCGTCCCGCCCTCCGGGCGCCCCGCGACCCGGAGCACACCGCCCACGGCCTCGACGCGGTCGCGCAGCCCACGCAGACCGCGGCCGCGAGCCGCGTCAGCGCCACCTACACCATCGTCCTCTACAGACAGGACGACGGCACGCCCGTCGACGCCGAGCCGCATCCAGACTCGGGTGGCACTGGCATGCTTGGCCACGTTGGCGAGTGCCTCTGCGGCGACGTAGTACAGGGTGCGCTCGAGGGTCCGGCCCTGCGAACCGATCGGGCCAAGGGAGAGCTCGACGGGCACGGGACTTCGCAGGGCAAGGTCCCCGAGAGCCTCGCCGAAGCCGCGTTCGCGAAGCAGCGCCGGGTCGAGTCCGCGAGCCAGGTCGTCCAGCTCAGCGAGGGCGAGGCGGAGCTGTTCGCGCGCGCGGTCCACCCTCATGATCGCCTCCGCAGGGGCTGTCTCCATCGCCGTTCGGCTCTCGTTGAGGTCCGCCTCCAAACGCGCCAGCCGGCGGCCGGCACCCTGTCGCAGTCGAGCCTCCAGGGCCTCGCGCTCATCGTCCTCGGCCTCGAGCAGTCGTCGGCGCGAGGCCTCGATGGCATACGCCTGAGCCGTGACGCTGCGTCATGGAGGGCGGCGTTTCGCGCGGTCAGGCGCTCGGCCCGCAGGAGCGCATCGGACACGGCCACATCGTCCGGTAGTCCCACGGCCTCGGCGAGCTCCGCCACGGAGGTCGGCGGCCCCGACTCGCCGAGCCGAACGACGAGCTCGGTAGCCTCCTCGCGCCGCCGCTCGAGGCGGATGAGGCTGCCCGCCAGACCGACCGAGACCGACACAAGGGCGATCTGCCAGAGCGCCTCTGGCTGGCCGGGATAGGCCACCCCGCCCTCCGCGAGGAGCGACGCCAGGGCACCCTTCGAGGCCAGCAGCACCGCCAGCGACATCCCCAGCACGATGGCCGGGCGTCTCGCCCGCCGCGTGCGCGCCGGCTGCGTCAGCGCCTGGACGAGCAGGCCCCCGCCGAAGAGTGCCGCGATGACCAGTAGTCCGCCGTCGCGCTCCCAGAGGGGCGGGAGGAGCGTCACCAGGTAGCCCCCGTCACCAGCACGCGGTCGAGGTCTCTCCGGGCGCGGCCATCGGACCACGTGAAGATGGCGTGCGCCAGCACGCCCTGCATAGATGAAACGAAGCGAAAGCGCCGATCGACCGAGGTCCGTGACGCGGTCTCCCAGGGTGCCGATGAACCAGGCCAGGCCGGCGATGACGAGCAGGAGGCCGACGCGGCTGCGCGGCACCCACGCCCACGCCGCGAGGCCGGATCCAGCGATGAGCCAGCCGGTCAGAAGGTCGCGCTGCTCGTCGAAGCCTATGCGCGTGCCATGGGCGAGCCACTCGGCGAGGAGGCCGGTGGCGAGGATGCCGACGCCCAAGGCGCCGAGGAGCCGGCGCCGCCTTGGCTCGCTCACGCCAGGAGGTCGGTCAATGCCCGGCCGGAAAGCTGCCGCTTGGAGAGGAAGCCGCGCACGGGGGCGGCATCGATGCGGCGGCCGTAGGCGGCGCGTTCGCGGCTCGAGATGAGCACGACGTCAGGCGGGTCGGCCATCCGCGCCAGCAGGTCCGCCACCGCGAACCCGTCCTGGTCCGGGAGCCCGATGTCGAGCAGCACCAGCGATGGGCAAAACTCCTCGGCGAGCCGGACGCCCGAGTCACCATCGCCCGCCTCGGCGACGATCTGGTAGCCATCGGCCTCCAGCACGGCGCGCGCGGCTGCACGGAAGTCGTCATGGTCATCCACGATGAGGACGGTCCCTGGCACCCGCGCATGATGCGCCTCGGAGGGGCCATGGGCATCCGGGCCAGCACGGATCGCCTGCGGTGCGGATTGTGGTGGCCGCCCCGATGTGCCAGCATCAGCCGACGCATACGGTCGGGTCGTCCACTCCAGTATCCAGGAGAGATGACGATGCGATACCCACGGAAGCTACCTCTGGCCCTCGTCGGAGCCCTCATGCTGGCCGCGACGAGCGCCGCTCCTCTCCTCGCTCAGGACAAGGGCGGTGGCGACAGTCACTCGGTGACCCTCTCGCTGGCTCTCTGGGACAACCCTGGCCGTCAGGCCGAGCAGGCGGCGCTCGATCTGGTCGCCCTGGCACCCGAGCTCTCCGGGGGCTCGATCAGCGTGTCCGAGCCAATCTCGGGTGCTGCGGACGCCGCCGAGCTCGTACGTTCCGGCCAGGTCGACTTGGCCATCCTCGCCACTCGCGAGTGGAGTCCGCTCGGCGTTAGCAGCCTTGACGCGCTAGAGGCGCCCTTCCTCATCGACAGCGACGCGCTCGCTGCGGCGGTCGCCACCAGTGATGTCGCCGACATGGCCATGGCCGGCCTCGGGGAGCTCGGGGTCACCGGGCTCGCGATGTGGCCCGAGGACCTCCGCCACCTCTTCGGCTTCGGGCCTTTCGGCCGGGCATTCACGACGCCGGGGGACGTCGAAGGCGCGACGATCCTCGCCATCAGTGGCGCCTACGGACACGAGCTGCATCACGACCCTCGGCGGCCATCTCTACGAGGAGTCCGTCGAGAACGATAGCCAGACCGGCGACCGCGTCCTCGACTCCGAGTCGGGCGCCCTCGACGGCATGGTCACGGGGCTCAAGGGCGCTGGCCTCTCGACCCACCAGATCGCCGACGCTTTCGTGGCCGGCGACGTCGTCCTCTTCCCGAAGTTCCAGATGCTCGTCGGCAACGCGGAGTCCCTCGAGCGGCTCACCGACGAGCAGCGCGCGGCCTTCGACACCATCGTCGCCGAGGTTCACCGACTCGCCCTCGGCCGGCAGTTCACCGAGGCCGAGCTCGCGGCCGAGATCTGCGAGCTCGGCGGCACCGTCACCGAGGCCGGCCCCGAGGCACGCGAGGCGCTTCGGTCCGCCGCCGCGCCGCTCCTCGACGAGATGGCCGCCAGCCACGCCATGGGCGACATCATCGGCCGCATCAGCGAGCTCGCCGCAGAGACACCACCCGATCCCGGTGCGGGCACCTGTCTGCCGGCTGCTTCCGACGAGCCTGAGCCTGCGGCGTCTGCCGTGGCGCGGGCGACATCGGGAGCGGACCTTGCTGGGTACACGGGAACGGAGCTCCCGCCGAGCGGAACCTACCGCGCGGAGATGGTCAGCGCTGAGATGGAGGCCGCGGGCGCGGGCGCCAACTACGCGGCCATCAACGACGGCACCTGGACCTGGACGTTCGCGGGCGACACCTGGCAGGCCGCCCACGACAGGAACAGCGAGCGCTGCAGCGGGACCATCGAAGTGGTCGACGGCAACGTGCGCTTCCTGACGGCCGTCTCGCAAGGCTGCGGGATGGACTACGACGTTCGCTGGCGTCTTGACGGCGCCGACCTCTCCCTCCGCCTCGCGGACCTCCCGTGGACGTACTCTTCCGCCGACTTCGCCAACGAACAGACCTTCATCGACCGGGTCTGGACCCGCATCGAGGAGGCTGGCGACCCGTCGCCCGTCGCCCTGCCCGCAGGCACGTTTCGGGCGGAGATCGCTGTCGAGGACCTCGAGTCGAAAGGGGCGCGGCACGAGCAGGCGATCTGGAACGCGGGCATCATCACCTGGGTCCTGGAAGAACCAGGGGGAAGCATGTCGATGGCCAGCGACATCGGTTCCTGGGAGTGCCCCTATGTCCTCACCCGGGATGGCGAGATCGTCACGCTCGACATGCCGAGCAGCAGCGACTGCGATCCCGGCGTCTACAGCATGACGCTGGAGACCGACGGAGATCTGCTCGTGCCGACCGTGGTGTCGGTCGTTCCTGCTTCAGACGACGCGCTGGTCAGGGCCATGTTCGAGCGTGCCTGGACGCGAATCGACTGACTGACTGACTGGCTCCGCCGCATGCTCGAGGCCCCATCGGGCGCGCCTGGTGGGGCCTCGGTCTTCGACGGCTACGGGGAGCTTGGGACTCTTTCCATGTCATGGCGTGCGGCACCCACGCCGCATCGGCGAACGCATGTCAGGCAGGCAGTCAAAACGCCCCAGGTCTCCACCCACGGATCACATGCAGAGTGGATAGTCGAGCGCACCCGGGGCACGCTGGAGCGCGATCAGCTGGCCCGTGACCGTGACGAACTCGGCCTGCTCAGGGCCGGTGATGGTCAGCTCTCCGGGCGTGGCATTGATGAACTCGCCGATCTCATCGTCGCTGTCGATGGGTCCGCCGGCGGCATCGCGGCCGGCCACCGGCTGCCAGAGACTGCCGTCCGCGTCGAACGGCGATAGCAGCCCGCAATGCTGGAGGGTGAACGGAGTGGGCGTCCCGATGACGAGCCCAGGCTCCGACGTCGGCTCGATGCTGACGGTGGGGATGTCTTCCGGCACGCTGACGATCTGCTCCGGCAGCGGGAATGTCCCGGTTGGCATGACGCCCGGGGATGGCTCGGCCGCCATGCTGGCCGCCGCGGGGCTAGCCGACGCGGGACTGGCCGACGGGTCCGCCGGCGGTGACGGCTCGTCGCTGGCCACCGTGGCGCCGACGCCAGCGACGATGAGGAGAATGACCGCCGGGATGACGAGCAACCTGCGCGCCGCTCCCAGGGGGAAGGGTTCGGGACCAGGCATGGCGACCTCCAGCTATGTCCACCAGGACGGTGTCACCTCTCGACGCTCGTGTGGCTCGCCGGGTTCCCCTCCTGGCAACTGACACCTGACACCTGACAGCTTGCCCTGGGCAGGGCGGAGGGCCGAAACTGGTCCCTTCGGCCCTGTCGGAGGCCCGCCGTCCCGCGCAGGCTCGACGGCAGGTGGCTTGCCCGCCTCCGCTTTCGCGCATGCAGGACCCGGGCACGTTCGGGTCGCAGAGGACGAGGTCACGATGACGACACTGCCCCAGACCGGCCACGAACATCATGAGCGCATCCGCCACCACGTCGACCGTCTGCCCGCCCTCGCCGACATGCTTGAGCTGCGGCCGGTCCCGCCGGAGTTCGCCTCCAGCTTCGCCAAGGAGTACGACTTCATGACGGGCACCTTGTTGCCGCACGTCAGGGTCGTGGAGAGCAGCGTCTACCCGGAGCTGGAGCGGCTGCAGCAGAACCGCCACTCGATGGCCCACCTGCGCCGTGAGCACGAGGAGATCGGCAGCCTGATCGAGTCGATGGGCAGCTACCTGGAGCGCGCCGAGGCGGGCCGCCTCAACCCCACCGACGCGCTCGGCCTGCGCCGTCTCATCCTCAAGTTCTATGCCCTGGTCAAGACCCACGTGGGCGAGGAAGAGGAGTACCTGCGCGTGCTGCAGGGCAACCTGTCCGAGGCCGAGCAAGCCGTCGTGGAGCACGGCCTGGAGCACCGCTCCAGCGAGTAGTGCCGCCCGGTCCGACGAGGCCCGGCGGGGCCCGATACGATGGGCGCACGATGGATGACATAGATGCGGCTGCCAGGCCCATCGGGAGCATCAACCCGCGCGACTACCGCTTCGTGATGTCCCTCGCGCGTCGTTACAACGCCATCGTGTTCTGGCACCGTGATCGCAACGGCATCGATTGGCAACCACTGCTGATGCCGCTGGACCGAGGCGCCACGCCCCGCTCGCCGAAGCGCTAGTCGTCGCCCATCCCGAGGCGCCCGGAGGTATTCGGGTTTGGCGTTGCGGGGCCAGCCGTTACTTCTGCTGGTTCACCTGGCGCGCGACCTCGCTCTGGATCTGGTCCTCGCGGCGCTGCTTGGCACGGCGGCCGAGCCAGATGCCGATGACGACCGGCCAGAAGAATGAGGCCACCGCGCCGATCGCCAGGGGAACGACGTAGTCCTGCCAGCCCGGGTCCTGCAAGTTCATGATGATCAGGATGATAAGTGACACGATGGCGCCGACGGTGACGCCGATAGCTCGCTGGATCATGGTGTGTCGTTCCCTCCACGATGTCGTTGATGGGCCTCGCGGCTGACGAGCGCAGCGGCTCAGCAACATCGTAGCGCCCGCGGTGCCCCGCTGACAGAGGCTTCCTGACACAAGGGCGGGCGCCAGGTGGCGGATCAGCCGCCGCCACCCCGGTTCTCGGCGCGCCACTTGCGCTCGTCGCGCTCGAACAGCCTGGCCTGCCGGGCGAACCAGCCGTCGCCGGTCATCAACGCCAGCGTGCGCAGCTGATCGATGTGGGTCATGTGGTAGTGGAGTGAGCCACGGGGAATGCTGAGGCTGTAGCGCGAGAGGTTGCCCTTGCGGCGGAAGCGATAGAGCTTGTCTCGCACCGTCTGGGCCCCACCCAGGAAGTACTGCTCGGCCAGTGGCGAGCCGGTGCTGACCCAGTAGTCGTACAGGCCGAAGAGGGCGTTGATGTGGGCGTTGAGGGTGTGGTCATGGAGCCCATCAGGCCAGTGCTCGAACCAGAGATAGCCGCCACCGGTCACAAGCGAGATCCAGCGTTCGTTCTGCGGGCGCTGCTCCAGGGCTGCCACCATGCGCCTGGCTGCCTCCAGGCGCGCGGGGGAGTCGGTTAGGGCGTGGAAGCGGCTCAGGAAGGAGAGCACCAGGCCGTGCGAGTTGGAGTTGACCCAGCCGGAGCCGTGGACGCCGAAGTCGTAGTCGTGGGGCTGCCAACGGCGCAGTCGACCTCCGGTCGCGAGGTCATCGAGGACGCGCGCGTACTTGCGGGCGTAGCGGAGGTGCACGCGGTTGCCTGACTGCACGTAGCCGTCGAGGCGCTTCATCCCCTGCTGGGCGATGACCGTGGGGTTGTAGACCAGCCTTCCTCCGAGACCGAGCGGTCGCATGGGGACACCATCAGCGTCCTGCGGTCCCACCGTCCGGATGGCGTGGGCACGTCCGCCGTTGAGCCGTAGCTTGTTCCACGGCACCGCCTGCAGCTCCCAGTCACCGACCAGGAAGTCAGGTTCGGGCAGCGGCTGATCGAGTCCGGGGACCGGCTCGGTGACCCCAGGCTGCGCCAGCACCGGCTCAAGCGATGCCAACGCCGCGGCATCGACGCCGGACGATGCGACCGTCTGGGGTACCGGGCTGGGAATCGGCTCGTCGGCAGCCAGGGCACTGCCCGGAAGCAGCAGACCGGCCAGGACGAGGGTAAGAAGGGAACGACGACTCACGGCAGTACGACCCTACCATGACCAGCCAGCGCAGCGCCCTGACGCCGCCTACCATCAGGGGCGTGACTGCATCCCCTGACCGCTGGACCGGGCCTCTCGTCGGCCCTTCGGCCGGTCAGCTCGTCGAGCGACTGCTGGCCGCCTACCCTGACGCTGCCGCCCGTCGATCCGAGGTGGTCGTAGTGCGGGCTCCCGGTCGCGTCAACCTCATCGGTGAGCACACCGACTACAACGGTGGCTTCGTGCTGCCCTTCGCCATCGACATGGACGTCCGCATCGCCCTGCTGCCCAGCCATGAGCCGCGCATCCGTATCACCCGAGACGACAACGGTGAGACCGCCACCATCAGCCTGGACCCCCTCCCGCCCAAGGGCGACGCCTGGCACGACTACATGGCCGGCACGGCCTGGGCGCTCGATCATCATGACCAGCCGATCCGTGGCTTCGATGGCGTCCTCGTGAGCACGCTGCCGATCGGCTCGGGCCTCTCGTCGTCGGCGGCCCTGGAGGTCGTCACGGCCTGGGCGCTGTCGGCGCCGGCTGGCCCCTCGGTCGGACCACTGCAGATCGCCCAGATCGCGCAGTACGCGGAAAACCACCACGTCGGCGTGATGTGCGGACTGATGGACCAGTTCGCCTCGGCCTGTGGCGTCGACGGCCATGCGCTGCTGTTCGACTGCCGCTCGACCGAGTGGCGCGCCGTGCCGCTGCCCGACGACCTCGCCCTGGTGGTCATCCACAGCGGCGTCTCGCACGGCCATGCCGACAACGAGTACAACGCCCGCAGGGCGGCTTGCGAGCGCGTGGTGGCCGCGGTGGCCATGGATGACCGCTCGGTGACGCTGCTGCGTGACATCGACATGGCTCGCCTGCAGGCGTATCGCGACCGTGTCGACCCGCTCGACTACCGGCGCGCCTACCACGTCATCACCGAGAACGAGCGCGTCCTCGACGCGGTCGCGGCGCTGGCATCGGCCGACCATGCCGCGCTGCGCGAGCTGATGGCGGGCAGCCAGGCGTCCATGCGTGCCGATTACGACATCAGCTGTCCCGAGATCGACGCGCTCGTGGCGCTCACGACCGACGTGCCCGGCGTCATCGGCTCACGCATGACCGGCGGCGGCTTCGGCGGCTGCACCATCAGCCTCGTCGCGCCCGATGCCGTCGACGTCCTGCGCCAGCGCGTGGAGCGCGACTACCCGGCACGCACTGGCTGCACCCCGCGCTTCTGGACGGTCAGCGCCGTCGCCGGAGCCGGCTTCGTGGAGTCGTAGCGGGGCCGTCCCGGTCGCTCAGCCCTTGGTCGAGCCCAGCGTCAAGCCGCTGATGAAGTGCTTCTGCAGGGTGAAGAACACGATCAGCGTCGGGATCGCGACGAGGATGGAACCTGCCGCGATGAGGTTGTTGTCGACGAAGAACTGGCCCTTGAGGTTGTTCAGTGCCGACGTCACCGGGAACTTGGACCCGGTGAACATCAGCATCAGGCCCCAGAAGAAGTCGTTGTAGATCCATGTCACCTGGAGCGTCGCGAGCGCGGCCAGGGCCGGTCGCGTCAGCGGCAGGATGATCGACCAGAACGTCTTCCACACCGAGGCGCCGTCGACGATGGCGGCCTCGTTCAGCTCCTTGGGCAGCGTCTTCATGTAGTTGCTCAGCACGAACGTCACGAAGCCCAGCTGGAAGGCAACGTGGATGAGCACCATGCCGATGACCTGGTTGTAGAGCAGGCCGTTGTCGCTGGGGAAGCCGGGGATGATGATGTCCTCGGGGATCGGAATGGCAAGGTACATCCGGAATAGTGGGGTGATGACGATCTGCGGCGGCAGCAGGTTCAGCGCCGTGAACAGCATCAGCAGCGAGAGGTTGAACTTCCAGCTGTAGCGCGACACCGTGAATGCCATCATCGAGCCCAGGAACAGCACGATGATGACCGCCGGGATGACCATGATCGCCGTGTTCCAGAAGAAGTGCAGCAGGTTGGCCTGGTTCCAGGCGTTGATGTAGTTGTCGAGGGTCAGGTCGGACAAGGCCGGAACGGAGGCGTAGCCATTCACGGCCGTCTCCTCGTACGGGCGCAGCGAGGTGACGACGGCATAGGCGATGGGGAACAGCCACAGCACGCTCATGCCGATGAGGAAGCCTTGCAGGATCCAGCGGCGCCAGTTGTAGTGGCGACTGACCCTCCTCGGCTCCGGTGGCGTTGTCGCGGCCGCGCTCATGCGTGTGCCTCCCGGAGCGCACGGACGAGGTAGAAGATGATCGGCCCGATCGAGATGATCAGCAGGACGACCGCGATGGAAGAGCCGAATCCGATACGGCTGGCCTCGCCGATGATGTTGTTGGTGACGAGGACCGAAAGCAGCTCCAGGCCGTTGAGCCCCTTGTTGATAAGGAAGGCGATGTCGAAGGCCCGCAGAGCCTCGATGACGGTGATGACGATGACCACGACGTTGATCGGCTGCAGCACCGGGAAGACGACGTAGCGGAACGTCTGTCGCTCATTGGCGCCGTCGATCTGGGCGGCCTCGCGCAGGCTGGGGTCGACGCCCTTCAGGCCGGCCAGGTACAGCACCATGATGTAGCCGATGTGTCGCCAGCTGGCGGCGATGATGACGGCCCAGATGTTGATGTCTCGATTGCCGAGCCAGTCGATGAAGCCAGGATCCCTGGACTTCGTGCCCAGCAGGTTGTTGAGGAAGCCCTGGTCGGGCGCGTAGAAGAGGATGGCGATGAAGCCGACGATGGCCAGCGACAGCACCACCGGCATGTAGAGCGCGCTCTGATAGATACGGGTGCCGCGAATGTTCTTGTCCAGGAGGACTGCGAAGAACATGCCGATCGGGGTGGCCACGAAGCCGAAGAATGCCAGGAACATGATGTTGTGCTGGACCGCCGGCCAGAAGGGCCGGTACACGCCATCGAATTCGAGCGGATCGAGACTGACCGGGATGACGCCCAGGTTCTGGTAATTCTCGAGGCCCACCCACTGGATCGATTCGAGCCCGCCGATGCCTGTCCATGATGTGAACGACAGGCCGATGGAGAAGAGCGTCGGCAGGGCGATGAACACCACCACCACGAAGGTGGGGATGCCGACCATGAGCGCGAGGGTCAGCCGGTCCCGTCGGCTGAAGGGGCTGTAGCGGCGGTGCTTCTTGGGCCCCTGCTTAGCCATAGCCCCCGCGCCCGCGGCAGGTGCCGCGTTCGCGGGGGCCGGGGTCCCGGCGACGTTATCGGTCACCGGCAGATCACTCCTGCTAGAGCGGAGGGAGGCTGTCCCAGAAGCCCTGGATGGACTCCTGGAGCGCCATCAGATCCTGGTCGGGAGTCTGCAGGAAGTCCTGCAGGAATGCCTGCATGCCGTTGGGGCCGGCGAAGTCTGGTCGCGTGTCCCGATCAAGGAACTGCGCGATCTTGCCGGAGGCGGCGATGATCTCAGCTGACTTCTTCTGCAGCTCGGTGTAGCCGCTCGTGTCGGCGTCGTTGGCGGCCGCCACGCCTGCAGCCGGGTTGCCTGTCAGGTAAACGATCTGGGCGGCGCCGGTGCTCATGCACTTCGAGGAACGCCTTGGCGGCGTCGACGTTGGCCGGGGCCTTGCTGAGCATGAAGCCGTCGATCGGGGCGTCGATGCCCATCTCGGCGTCGAAGTCGGTACCCACGGCCGGGAAGGCGAAGAAGCTGAGGTCACCCTGCTCTTCAGCCGGGAACTGCTCCGCGGCGAAGGTGCCCAGGAAGTACATCGCGGCTTCCTTGTTGAGCAGGCTTTGGGCGGCTTCCTGCCAGGTTCGGCCGAGCGCGCCTTCCTGCGAGTAGGGCAGGATGTTGTCGCGCCAATACTCGAAGACGGCGGTCACACGCGGATCGGTCCAGGACTCGTCGCCTGCCATGAGGCCGACGTGGAAGTCATAGCCGTTGAGGCGCATGTTGAGGATGTCGAAGGTGCCCATGGCCGGCCAGCCGTCCTTGTCGGCGAAGGCCAACGGAACGAGACCGTCATCGGCGGTCTTCTGCAGCAGAGCCTCGAACTCCTCAGGCGTCGCCGGGACGGTGTAGCCCTTCTCGCTCGAAGACGCTCGGACGGTACAGCACCACCCACGGGTAGTTGTAGACGGGGACGAAGTACTGCTCGCCGTCGTTGCCGGTCGAGGCGGTCTTGAAGGCCTCGCTGTAGTTGCCCCCGACCTCAGCCCAGACGTCACTGATCGGAGTGAGCCAGGCCCTGCTGCCGCGAAGAACCGGACGCGGAAGCCGGCGAACCACTTGACGATGTCGTCCGGCGTGGCCTGCAGGTACGACGTTGAGCTGGTCCTGGAAGGTGTCGTGGTCGTTGACGGTGACGGCGACGGTGATGCCGGCTGCTCCGCGCAGTAGTTGACGATGTTCGTCGACCGCCAGCCTGCGCGGCACCTCGTCCGCTTCGTTGGAGCCGAGGGTCGTGGCATTGTCCTGTGCCGCGACGCCGATGCTCGAGAAGGCCAGTGCCGCCGTGGCCAGGGCGGTCGCCATGACTGCCATGCGCCGCGGAGCGCGAGATTCAGGGAACGCCATTGGGCTCCTCCTCCTTGTGGCTGTGGACCACCACGTGTCCAACAGAAACCGACACGGTTCGCCGCGATTGTGGTCCGGTCATGCGTGGATGTCAACCGGATTTGCGCCACATCCCAACAGGCGTGTTCCGAAGTGTTGACTTCTGTGCAGGTCCACGGCAAAATCGCTCGCGTACCTGACCACGATCATGCAGGGGGTGCCTGAACTGTGTTGGCCCCGCAGCGCCATGCCTACATCCTTGATCGGCTGCGCGTCGACGGCGCTGTGCGTGTCTCTGACCTGATGCGCCAGCTGGGGGTGTCGGACATGACCGTGCGCCGAGACCTCGAGGCACTCGAGTCCCAGGGCCACCTGGTCAAGGTGCATGGCGGCGCCACGTTGCTGCGCGACTCGGCCGTGCATGAGCCCGGCTTCGACACCAAGCGCACGCTGGAGCACGAGGCCAAGCTGGCCATCGCCCGCATGGCCGCGGCCATGGTGGAGCCGGGCATGGCCGTGGCCATCTCTGCCGGCAGCACGACGTACGAGGTCAGCCGCCGCCTCTCGGACGTGCCTCGCCTCACGGTGGTGACCAACTCCGTGCCGGCGGCAGAGGTGCTGTACCACGGCGGGCGCAGCGACCAGACCATCATCCTCAGCGGTGGCGTACGCACGCCGTCCGACGCGCTGGTGGGGCCGTTCGCGGTCAGCGCCCTGCGCGCGGTCAACGTCGACCTCGTCTTCCTGGGCGTCCACGGCATGGACGAGCGGGCCGGGTTCACCACACCCAACATGCTGGAGGCGGAGACCAACCAGGCGCTCATCGAGACCGGCCGGCGGCTGGTCGTCACCGCCGACCACACCAAGTGGGGCGTCACCGGGGTCAGCACCATCGCCCGACTCGACCGGGCGGATGTCGTCATCAGCGACAGCGGGCTCGACGACGACGCCCAGCTGGTCCTGCGGGGGATGGTCGGTCAGCTCGTCCTGACCGCGCCGGTCGATGATGCCGCGCCGGTCGATGCTGCCGCGCAGATCCGAGCCCGGTCGCCCGCTGGCCGTGGGCGCCTGACGAGCATGCCACTGCCGAGAGGTCCACACCGTCGCTACGATCCGCTCAGCGACCAGTGGGTGCTGGTCTCGGCGGGGCGCACCAAGCGACCCTGGCTGGGCAGCAAGGAGCGCCGCACCGCGGTGGCTGCCCGTCCTGCCTATGACCCCGGCTGCTATCTCTGCCCCGGCAACGAGCGCGTGAGCGGCGGCCAGAACCCGCGCTATGCCTCCACCTACGTCTTCACCAACGACTTCGCCGCGCTCCGCCCGGACGTGGCCGACGAGCGATGGCATGACGGGTTGCTCGTAGCGGAGGCACAACCGGGCACCTGTCGCGTGCTGTGCTTCTCGCCGCGCCATGACCTGACGCTCAGCGACATGGCCAGCGAGGGCGTCCGCGAGGTCATCGACATGTGGGCCGAGCAGACGGTCGAGCTCGGTGCCGACTGGCGCTGGGTGCAGATCTTCGAGAACCGCGGCGAGGCCATGGGGGCCTCCAACCCCCATCCGCACGGGCAGATCTGGGCCGGCGCGGCCCTGCCCGACCGGGGCGCTCGCGAGGACGCCGCCCAGCGACGCCATCACCAGGCCAGCGGGCGACGGCTGCTGCTGGACGTGGTGGCGCAGGAGTCCGGCGGCGTACGCATCGTGGAGGAAGACGACGAGTGGCTGGCGCTGGTGCCCTTCTGGGCGGTGTGGCCGTTCGAGACGCTGCTGGTCCCGAAGCGGCCGGCCGCGCGTATCCCCGACCTTGACGAGCGGCAGCGCGCCGGACTGGCGCGAACGATGCAGCGGCTGATGCAGCGCTATGACTCCCTCTTCGATCAGCCCATGCCCTACTCCATGGGCTGGCACCAGGCTCCCTTCGCGGAGGGGCCGACTGATGCGTGGCAGGTGCATGCGCACTTCATGCCGCCCCTGCTGGAGGCGACCAAGCGCAAGTTCATGGTCGGCTACGAGCTGCTGTCCGAGCCGCAGCGCGACATCACCGCCGAGGACGCTGCCGAGCGCCTGCGGTCCGCGGGCGCTGAGGCCACGCGCGACGCCGTCGGCAGCGGCGTAGCATCGGGTGGTGCCTAGCTCAGCTCGCATGACCGATCAGCCACTGCTCCAGCGCGCCACCGTCCTGTCACGCCTGGCCGATGAGGCCTGGGACCTCGTCGTCATCGGTGGTGGCATCGTCGGCTCGGGTGTGCTGCTCGACGCCACCTCGCGTGGTCTCAAGGCTGCGCTCATCGAGCAGGATGACCTGGCGGTGGGCACCTCGTCGCGATCATCGCGCCTCATCCATGGCGGCCTGCGCTACCTCGAGGACCTGCGCCTCGGCCTGGTGCGCGAGGCGCTCGAGGAACGCTCGCGGCTGCTGCGACTGGCACCGCACCTGGTGCACCTGGAACGGTTCCTCTTTCCGGTCTACGGCTACCCACTGCTGAGCCGCGCCTTCATGGGCGCCGGCCTCACGCTCTACGACCTGCTCGGTGCGGCGCGTGACGGTGGTCGTGCGCACCACCTGGGGTCCGACGCGGTGGCTGCGCTGGTGCCACCCATCCGCCGAGCCGGCCTGCGGGGCGGCGTCACCTACAGCGACGGCGTCGAGGACGACGCGCGCTACAGCATCGCCGTGGCGCGCACCGCGGTGGATCGAGGCGCGACCGTGGTGACCCGTGCTCGCGCCACCAGCCTGCTGACGGCCCAGGACGGTCGTGTCACGGGCGTTCGCGTCCACGACCTGCTGGGTGACGCCGGCCTCGATGTCAGGGCCGGCAACGTCATCGATGCCACCGGCGTGTGGTTGGGCCAGCCGGGGGCGCGTCTCGGTGGCTCCAGCATGAAGCTCGTGCCCAGCCGTGGCACGCACCTGCTGTTCGAGCGCGCGCGCCTGCCGCTCCAGACGGGGATGACCTTGAAGATCCCCGGCCGCGTCCTGTTCCTCATCCCCTGCTGGCGGCACCTGGATCGTGGGCACCACCGACGAGGCTGACGACGGCGCGCCCGAGCGCCCGGTCCCCACCGCCGGCGAGGTCGACCAGATCCTCGAGAACGTCAACCACGTGCTGGACGTGGATCTGCGGCGCGAGGACGCGGTCGGTGCCTACGCGGGCCTGCGCCCGCTGGTGGGCGTGCCCGGAGGCGACACCGCGCGCGTCAGCCGCGAGCACACCATCCATCGCGAGGACGACGGCCTGGTGCGGGTGTCGGGCGGCAAGTACACCACCTACCGGCTGATGGCTCGCGACGCCGTCGACGTGGCGCTGGAGGCCAAGGGCGGCCGCGGCACCAGCGAGTCGCACGGCGGACCTGGAGCTGCTTGGCGCAGCCCCACGCGAGGAGCTCGATGCCCTCGTCACGCAGCTGGCCACCCAGGCAGGCATCGGCGGGGAGTGCGCGCGTTCGCTGGTGGCACGGCACGGCACGCAGGCACGCGACGTCGTCCGCCTGGGCGAGGAGCACGACCTGCTGCGGCCGCTGGCCCCCGACACGCTCGAGCTGGAAGCCGAGGTCGCCTGGGCCGTGACCGAGGAGATGGCGCTCAGCCTCGACGACGTGCTGTCACGACGCATGCGCCTGGCGATGGCGAGACGTGATCGGGCCGCTGCCATCGCGCCACGAGCGGCCGAGATCATGGCCGGTCTGCTGGACTGGGACGCCGCAGCGGCAGACGGGCGAGGTGGAGGCCTTCCTGGCCACGGCGCACCGCGAGTACGACGTTCCGACCGGCGAGGGAGCCACGACCGGCTGACGCGCCATCGACGACTGGAGGCTGGACATGCAGGCTGACTACGTCCTGGCGCTGGACCAGGGCACCACCTCGTCGCGCGCGATCATCTTCGATCGCGCCGGCCGCATGGTCGCGCTGGCACAGCGTGAGTACCCCCAGGGTTATCCCTTCCCGGGGCACGTCACCCACGACGCCGAGGACATCTGGCAGAGTCAGCTGGGCGTGGCGCGCGAGGTCCTGCAGGCCGTCCCCGGGGGCGCCGCTGCCATCGCCGCGGTGGGCATCGCCAACCAGCGCGAGACGACCGTGGTGTGGGATCGTGCCACCGGCGCAGCCGGTGGCGCCGGCCATCGTCTGGCAGAGCCGCATCACCGCCGAGCGCTGCGCCGCGCTGCGTGACGCCGGTCACGAGCCGCGCATCCGTGCCCTCACCGGCTTGCCCGTCGACGCCTACTTCAGCGGCCCCAAGATCGCCCACATCCTCGATTCGGAAGCCGGCCTGCGTGCTCGCGCCGAGGCCGGTGAGCTGTGCTTCGGCACGGTCGACAGCTTCCTCGCCTGGCGCCTGACCGGCGGGCGCAGCCATGTCACCGATGTCTCGAACGCCAGTCGCACGCTGCTGTTCGACATCACCGAGCGGCGCTGGGACCCCTGGCTGTGCGACGTGGTCGGCGTGCCCATGGCGATGCTGCCGCAGGTGCGCCCCTCCTCTGCCCTCCTGGCGGAGACGGACCCCGGCGTCCTGGGCGGCTCGCTGCCCATCAGCGGCATCGCGGGCGACCAGATGGCGGCCACCTTCGGCCAGGCCTGCGTGTCGCCGGGCATGGCCAAGAACACCTACGGCACGGGTGCCTTCGCGCTCCTCAACACCGGCACGGTGCCGACGCGATCGGAGCACGGCCTGCTCTCGACCATCCTGTGGCAGCTGGGCGAGCTGGGCGAGACCGTCTACGCGCTCGAGGGCTCCGTCTTCGTGGCCGGTGCCGCGGTGCAGTGGCTGCGCGACGGCCTGCGTGCCATCGAGCGCAGCGCGCGACGTGGCACAGCTGGCCGCCGAAGGCGATCGGGACGCGGGCGTGGTGGTGGTCCCCGCCTTCGTCGGCCTCGGCGCGCCGCACTGGGATGCCGCTGCGCGCGGTGCCATCCTGGGCCTGACGCTGGGCTCGAGCGTGGCCGACATCGCGCTGGCCACCGTCGATGCCATGGCCTACCAGGTGGCCGACGTGCTGGAGGCGATGGCGCTCGATGCGGCAGCCGAGCTGGGGGCGCTGCGGGTCGATGGTGGCGCGGCCGTCAACGACGCCCTGCTGCAGTTCCAGGCCGACATCCTGCGCGTGCCCGTGGAGCGCCCGCGGGTCACCGAGACGACGGCTCTCGGCGCGGCCTTCCTGGCCGGCCTCGGCACCGGCCTGTGGTCCTCGACCGACGAGGTCGCGGCCACCTGGCAGCTGGACCGGCGCTTCGAGCCGCAGATGGCACAGGCTGAGCGCGACCGATACGTCGAGCGCTGGAAGCGTGGCGTCGAGCGCGCCAGGGGTTGGGTCTCGAGCTAGCGCCGCGCTACCAGGAGAAGCCGTCCGCGCGGTAGATGACCTGTCCGTCCAGCATGGTCAGCCGGGGGCGTGCCGAGGCCAGCACGTCAGGGTCGGCGGGCTCCTCGAAGATGGCAGCCGGCAGCACCATCAGGTCGGCGCGCGCGCCGATGTCGAGGTGACCCTGGTCGGTGCTGCCGGCCGAGCGTGGACCATCCAGGCAGGCACCCCGCAGCGCACGCGCCAGGCTGATGGCCTGCTCGGGATGGAATGAATCGGCCTCGCTCCAGCCCGCTCCTCGTCGACAGACGGCCGCCGCGAGGCCGGGCCACGGGTCGGCTGCCTCGACCGGGGCATCCGTGCCGAAGGGAAGCAGCACGCCCATCCGGTCGAGGTCGGCCAGCGGGAAGGCGTTGGCGGAACGGTCGCCCCACGAGCTGCGCATCGCGGCTGCGTCACTGAGCAGGTGGCTCGGCTGCATGGAGGCAGGCACGCCCAACGCTCCGAAGCGGGCGACATCGGCGGGATGCACCAGTTGCGCGTGCTCCACGCGGTGCATCACCGGGGGCACCTCCGGCAGGCCTGCGATGACGTCCAGCACGGTGCGCACCGCGGCATCACCGATGGCGTGGATCTCGCTGGCGATGCCGGCGGCAGCCGCGAGGCCGCTGACCTCCGCCAGCTGCTCGAAGGTGCGCAGCGGCATCCCTGCCTGGCCGCCCGGCGGTGGGCCCGCGGGGTCGTCGGGCTCGTAGGGGGCGAGCAGGGCTGCCGTGCGGCTACCCAGTGATCCATCCGCGAACAGCTTCAGCCAGCCGTCGCGATAGCGCCCGCGCTCGTCATCCTCCACGCCCTGGCCGCTGCGGAAGCCGATCTCGATGGCACGCTGCAGCTGCTCCTCGCGCACGCTGGCCATGACCCGCAGCGGCAATCGCCCCGCCGCTGCCATGGCACGGTAGTGCACCGGCCCGCCGTGCAGCTCCGGATCGGGTGCCACGCCGCCGGGGTCATGGACCGAGGTCACGCCCAGCTCGGCCAGCGTGCGAGCGTAGGAGCCGATCGCCCAGTCGACGTCGGCCGCGCTTGCCGCCGGGATGACGGCGTCGACCAGGCCTGCCGCTGCCTCGTACATGACACCCGTGGGGCGCCCGTCAGCATCGCGCTCGATGCGTCCGGAGGGCGGGTCCGCGGTGGTGGCGAGGCCGGCCAGCTGGATGGCCCGGGCGCTCAGCCAGCGCGAGTGATGATCGTGCGCCCAGAGCGCCACGGGGCGACCCGGCGCGGCCTCGTCGAGCCAGCCGGCATCGGGATGGGCTCCCAGTGACGGAAAGGTCCAGCCGTGGCCCAGCAGCCAGCCGTCGACGTCGCCGGCCAGGAGCCGGGCCTGGTGCGCCTCGGCGATGACGTGCTCCACCTCGACGCGCTCGAGGCCGGTCAGATCGGGCTGCTCGGCCGCCAGCGCGGCGGAGGCCAGGTGGATGTGGGCGTCGGTGAAGGATGGCGTCACCACCAGGTCGGGCGGCAGCTGCCATGTCGTCGTGCGCGGGCCTGCCAGGACTTCGACCTCGGAGCGCCGGCCTGCGGCGATGACGCGCCCATCCGCGATGGCCAGCGCCTCCACCCAGCCGAACCCGCTGGCGCCACGCAGCGTGGCGATCCGACCGATGAGCAGGCGCTCGGCGGCGGTGTCAGGCACCGGCGGAGGATTCGATGAGCCCTGCCAATCCGCTCCGGTCCAGGCCGGCGCCGAGACCCAGGGCGAGCGCGATCCGGGCCTTGGGGCCGCTCAGGGTACCCGCCATGATGGCTCCCGCTTCCTGCCAGCTGCGGCCTCCACCGGGAAACCCGTAGTAGGGTCCGACGGCGCCGGACGCACAGCGCGTGGCGAGCACCACCGGCACGCTCGCCGCCATCGCTTCCACCGCCGCTGCCAGCAGGTCCGGGTCGGTGTTGCCGGCGCCGGTGGCCTCGACCACGATGCCCTTGGCCCCTTGCGCCAAGGCCGCCCGCAGCAGGTCACCGTCGGTCGCGACCACCGCCGTCAGCAGCGCCACCGGTTCGGCGGCCGCCGGCGGCAGCGGCTGCAGCGTTCGCCGTGCGCGACGTCGACGCTCGAGCACGACCGTCGCGCCGTCGACGTGTCCGAGCCTGCCGACGTTGAGCGCGGCGAAGGCGTCGAGCGACTTGCTGTGGGTCTTGGTGACGTCGGCGGCGGGCAGGATGGAGCCGGCCATCACGACCACGACGCCCTCGCCGGCGAGGCGTGGGTCGGCCGCGACGCGCACGGCGTCGGTGAGGTTGCGCGGCCCGTCATCGTCGGGCTCGCTGGGGTTGCGCATGGCACCCACCACCACCACGGGTGGGGCGGCGGCGTACAGCAGGTCCCAGGCGAAGGCGGTCTCTTCCAGCACATCGGTCCCCTGCACCACCACGACACCGGCGACATCGTCCCGCTGGGCGATGCGTTCGATCAGCCCGGCCACCTCCAGGATCTGGCCGAAGCGCAGGTGCGAGGCCGGCACGAGCCCCCAGTCGATGGGCTCCAGCCGGGCGATGGCTGTCGAGGCCGGGCACGCGCGCGAGGATGCCGGCGCCATCGAGGGCCGGCACGGCCGCCCCGGTCAGCTCGTCGGGCAGCATCGAGATGGTGCCGCCGGTGAAGATGACCGCGACCAGCGGGCGCTCAGTCATGCGGTGGGTCGGGCGGGCGCTCGATCGCGGGCCCGGCCCTGCCGGGGACCACCGGGCTGGCGATGATCTGGATCGGCCGCGTGCCCTCGACGTCCTCGGCGATGTAGCGCAGCCGGAACGGCCGGTTCAGGGTGGACGAGGCCGTGGTGATGGTCATGGGGTCCATGGGCTCGACGTTGACCGGCCTGGCCGAGCCGGTCACGGCCGGGTGCGCGAAGAGGATCGAGGCCACGCCGATGACGCCCACGATGACCGCCGAGATGACGATGGTGGCCGCCGCGCTGATGACGTCGGCGAGCGGGCCGGCCAGGATGATGGGCACGAAGGAGGCCAGGCTCACCAGCATGTTGAGCACCCCGAAGACACGGCCGCGAACGTCCGAGGGCAGCTCCTCCTGCAGCGAGGTCTGGGCCGGCACGGCCACGAAGGCATAACAGACCCCGGCCACGAAGGCGACCACCACCACCACGGCGATGAGCGCGCTGATGTCGTCGCCATCGCGCAGGATGTCCAGGTTCTGGGCCAGCCCCAGCACGATGAGCGAGCCGCTCAGGGCCAGCATGCCGCCCTCGATGAGACGTCGCCGGGGCAGGTACTTGCCGATGACGTTGAGCACGACGATGCCGCTGATGAGGCCCGCACCGAGCGGCGCCAGGATGACCACGAGGTCACCCTCCTCCAGCCCCAGCACGTCCTTGGCGAAGGCCGGGCCGAGTGAGCCGAGCACGCCGATGAGTGAGGCGGTGATGGCGAGGTAGACCAGCGACCACATGATGTTGCGGTGCTCGCGGATGTAGGTCAGGCCTTCGCGCAGCTGCTGGTAGGTGGCCTGGAGCGCACTGCGCGCCGAGGCCAACGATGCCATGCCCGCCTGGCTGGCCGGTGCCGAGGGCAGGACCCAGCACAACAGGCCCGCCAGGCCGTAGGCCGCCGCCACGATGACGATGAGCGCCTCCACGCCGAGGACCGTCAGCGCCAGCGGGCCGAGCACGGCGAAGCCGACCACGAAGGAGGCCTGCAGCATCAGGATGAACAGGCTGTTCGCCGTCAGCAGCTGGTCTCGCTTGACCACCAGCGGGATCATGGCCGCCTCTGCGGGCCCGAAGAAGGTGGTGAGCGTGGCCACGATGGCGGTGACCACGTAGATGATGATGAGCTGATCGGGCACGAAGATCAGCAGCAGGTACAGCCCGCCTCGCGCGAAGTTCGTGGCGATCAGGATGAGCCGCCGATCGAACATGTCCACGAAGACGCCGGCGATGGCACCGAACACGACCGCCGGGACGAGGTACGTCAGCAGCAGGAAGCTGACCGAGGTATTCGACCCCGTCAGCGCGAAGACGGTGACGGTGAGGCCGAACAGCACCATGTTGCCGCCGACCTGGGTGAGGATCTGGGAGCCGAAGAGCGCCAGGAACCGCGGGTTCCGCAGGACCTGGCCGGCGTGCTGGATGTCGCCGCCGCCCTCGATGGTGATGGCGTCGTCGACCTGCTCCCTGATCTGGCTCATCCCTCGCCGCCGCTAGCGCTCGGTCGTGCCGGTGAAGCGAAACGAGCCGATGCGCAGGGCCGGAGCCACGATGGTGCCCAGGTAGCCATCACCGTCGACCGCCCGCCGCTCGATGCTGACGGCATCGACCGCGGCCAGCGCATCGAGGTAGCTCTGCGTGAAGCGCAGGTTGCGCACCCCTGCCTTGACCTGTCCGTCCTCCACCAGGAAGAGCCCATCCTTGGTCATGCCGGTGATGATGACCTGCCTGGGGTTGATCGCGTTGGTGTAGTGGAAGCGCGTCACCAGCAGGCCCCGTTCGAGGCCGCCGATGACCTCGCTGCGCGGTGTCTCCCCGGCGGCCATGCAGAGGTTGAGCGGATAGGGGCCCCACGGATTGGGGGCCGGCAGGGCGTGACCGGTGGAGCTCCTGCCATCAACTGCCGCGGTCCTGCTGTCGTAGACGATCTCCCGACAGACGCCCCGCTCCAGCAGCGGCACGCGCTGTTTGGCGACGCCCTCGTAGTCGAACGAGGCTGGCGTGCCGGCGGGGTCGGTGCCATCGTCGGCGAGGTTGACCAGCGGCGAGGCCACGACTCTGCCGGGCTGGTAGAACGAGAGCTGCTCCTGCACGTCCTGGGCACCGAATCCGACCAGCCCGAGCCACAGCGCGATGTCCATCGCCGCGTAGCTGTCGAGCACGACCGGGTAGTCGCCCGGGGGCAGCTCGATGGCATCCGCCATGGCAGCCGTGCGCTGGGCGGCCTCGCGGCCGATGGCCGCGGCGTCGATGGAACCGAAGTCCACCGCCACCTCTTCGGCATAGCCGCTGCCATCGCCCGGGCCCAGCATCACCGTCAGCACCTGCGCACGCGAGCGCCTCTCGCTCACCCTGATGCCCAGCGAGTTCACCACGCTGATGGTCTCGGAGCTGGTCTGCACCAGGCCGAAGGCCGCCGCTCCCACCTCCTCGGCGGCGGCGATGACCGCGGCGGCCGCATCGGCGCGCGCCTCCGGACTGGCCTCGCCCGTGGTAGCCGCCCAGGCGCCCTCCGCCAGCGGCACCGGCCCGGCTCCCGGCAGCGACCGGAACCAGGCCTGCTCGGGTTGCAGGCGAGCGCTGTCCGCAGCCGTCCGCACCAGCCGCCGCAGGGCCTCGTCATGATGGCGATTGGCGGAGGCGACGCCGATACGCTGACCGTCGACGAAGCGCAGGTTCATGCTGCAGTCGTCCTCGGACACGCTCTGGTGGATCTCGTTGTTGGCGAAGCGCGTCAGCGCGCTGCTGCTGCTGATGACGACCGCCTCCGCCTGTGTCGCGGCTGCCTCGAGAGCCATGGCCACGGCCCGCTCGGCGATCTCGGGTCCGTCGCGATACGGCTCGCGGCTCATGCGTTGCCCACCCCGACCTCGACGTCGCGGAAACGCGCGCCGCTGCTGCCGTGGCCGACGTGCATCCCCTGACCCGGCTGGCCCTTGCCGCAGTTGGTCACCCCCACCAACTGCCAGCTGCGCTCGTCTGCGACGGCATCGCAGGAACCCCAGAAGACGGGCGTGATGCCGGTGTAGGTGGCGTTGCGATAGAGCTGGCCGAGCTTGCCGGCCTTGATCTCCCGCGCCACCTCCACGCCGAACTGGAAGTTGAGCCGGCGGTCGTCGATGGACCAGCTGCGGTTGCTCTCGAAGAGCAGGCCGTCATCGGTGTCGGCGATGATGTCCTCGAGGCTCATCCCCGGCTGCGGCTGCAGGTTGATGTTGGTCATGCGGATGAGCGGCAGACGGTTCCAGCCGTCGGCTCGCATCGTGCCTCCGCTGCTGCGGCCGATGCGCGGAGCTGTCTCGCGGCTGGTCAGGTAGCCGCTGAGGACGCCGGCGCTGACCAGCGGGACGCGTTGTGCGACCACGCCTTCATCGTCCCAGCCGAAGGTCCCCAGGCCGCCAGGCGTGGTGGCGTCGGCGACGATGGTGACCTCGCCCGAGCCGTAGGTGAAGCCGCGCTTCGAGCTTGTCGGTGGTGAGGAAGCTGGTCCCGGCGTAGGCGGCCTCGGTGCCGAAGACCCGGTCGAGCTCGGTGGCATGGCCGCAGGACTCGTGGACCTGGAGATACAGCTGCGAGGGGTGCAGGATGACCGTGCGCCGGCCCGGCGGCAGCACCGGCGCCGACAGCAGCTCCACGGCCTGCTCCGCCAGCCCCGTCGCGCGCCCCACCAGGTCGAGGCCGTGGATGTGCTCGTAGCCTGCCGCACGGTAGCCGCCCGACTCGGGATAGCTGCGCCGCTGCACGTCGTCCTCGCCGGCGGCGTTGACCTCCAGGCTGGCGCCGACATGGGTGATGACCTGCTCGGTATGCGAGCCATCGTTGGCGAAGAACTCCTTCCACTCGCGCAGGGCGTGGTACTGCGCCTTGGTCGTGGTCGTGCCTGGGACCGCGGCCATGGCACGCTCGGCCTCGAGCAGCAGTGCCACGGTCTGGTCGACCGGCACGGCGAAGGGGTCCTGCTCCAGGGGCGTCTCGTAGCGGCCCAGCGCCGGCGATCGGTCGGACAGGGTCACCCGCTGGCGGGCATGGCGTGCAGCGGCGCGGGCGAGGCGGACGGCCAGCGTCGCGACGCGATCAGCCTCGCGGCCGTCGGTGCGACCCGAGCTGGCGAAGCCCCAGGCGCCATCGACGAGGACCCGCACCCCGAAGCCCTCGTCCTCGCCGAGGCTGACGCCATCGACGCGGCCCGAGTTCACGTTGACGCTGCAGTCCCGTCGGCGAACGGTGCGCACGTCGGCGTACTCGGCGCCGCGCTGTGTGGCGGTATCCAGGGCCCGTTGGGCGAGGTCACTCATAGGCTGCCTCAGCCTAGCAGGGCCTCTCCCTCTGCTGCCCATGCATCAGGTAGCGGACCGGGCTCCGCCTCTCGTGGTCCGTAGGGCTCGGGGGCTGGCGCCCCCAGCGATCGCAGCCACGCCGTGTCAAAGGCGGCGAAGTCATCGCCGGTGGCGGCGATGAAGGCCTCGTCAAGGCCGGTGCCGTCAGCGAACGAGGTGATGAGGTCCACCAGTCGCGCCTCACCATGCGTTCGCACGAGGAAGTCGACGGCCGACACGCTCTCGGCATAGGCCAGGACGCTGCGCGTGGGCCGGGTGGGAAAGTTCCCGCCCAGGGCCTCCAGCGGCATGATGGTGCCAGCGCCGGCTGCGCCTCGAACGAGCGCCCGATCGCCCTCGGTGTAGCCGCGCGAGAGGTACACCGCCAGGCCCTCGTTGAGCCAGCGCGGCGGGTACTGGTAGGGATTGTCCACGGCGTCGTGGAAGGCGAGGTGAGCCAGCTCATGCCTGATCAGCTCTTCGATCCAGCCGGAGCCGATCTGGCGCGGCTCGATGAGGCCGAAGAGCGTTCGGATGGCCGGGTGCGCCTGGCCGCCCACGTTCTCCCGCGTCGACGGCCCCATGGCCTCACGAAACTCACCCCTGTCGGCGTAGATGTAGAAGTCCACCGGCGCCGGCTCCCCCTCGCCGAGCAGCTCCGTTGCCGACGCCAGGGCGCGTTCCGCGATGTCGAGCGCGCGGCGACCGAAGTCCTCGCCGCCATCGTGCCACCAGACGTTGACGTGGTCACCTGCCAGCATCTGCCAATCGAGCCGCCCGTCGCGGACGACGTGGTTGCCAGTCGGCCCGCTCGCGCTGCCGTCGTCGGTGACGACCCTGAAGCGGTACTCCCAGCTGGTGTTGGGGACGATGTGGCCGCTGCGGTGGACGGTGGCGCGGTAGCTGTCACCACCGGCCGCTTCGACCGCGGCGAGCTCGACGTGCTCGGCGCCGCTACCCGCCTCGCGTGCTCAGCAGCTCGACGCGAAGCGGTGGCTCGCGTGAGCGAAACGTGGTGCTGAAGGTGACGGTCTCACCGAAGCCGCCCTCGGCCCGCGGTGGATCGAAGGAGACGTCGGCATCGGCAGCCGCTGCCAGTGAGGCAGCCAGCGTCAGCGTGACGGCCAGCAGCGTGACGGCCAGTAGCAGCGTGACGGCCAGCAGCCGGATGATGGCCAGCCGTCGTGCTGTCCGGCCACCGAAGCGAGCAAGCCTCATCGGTCCAGCCCAGGCCAGGTCGGCGTAGCGCTGGATGCCGACGCCGGATACCTGCGCCCCCCGCAGCCCTTCCCGGCTGAGCCACCAGCGGCTGCCATAGTCGAGCGGGATGACCGGGACCTGCTCGCGCACGATGGACTGGGCCGCGTCGTACAGCTGTTCCTGCGCAATGGCATCATCGGTCGCCGCCGCGGCGTCGATGAGGCCGTCGTACTCGGTGTCGCTCCAGCCGCCCATGTTGGCGCTGCTGTCGGTGCGCAGCAGCAATCCCAGGAAGTCGTTCACGTGCGGGTAGTCGGCGCTCCACGCCTGCGTCCACATGTCGGGCGTGTCGGTGGCGAGCAGGCCGGCGTGCTCGTCGAAGGGGCGGCTCTCGACGGTGACGTCGAGGCCCAGCTCGCGTTCGAGCTCCGTGGCGATGGCGAACGCGGGACCCACGCCATAGGTCACCAGCGAGACGCTCGGGAAGCCCTCGCCGCCGGGGAACCCTGCGGCCGCCAGCTCGGCGCGAGCTGCCTCCGGGTCGTACGGGGGCAGGTAGTCGCCGTCCCCGCGGGAGGCGATGCCAGGCGGCACCATCGAGGTGGGCGCGGGGTCGCCCTCCCCGTCGAGCAGCGCCAGGCGCCGCCAGTCCACGGCCAGGGCCACGGCACGTCGTGCGCGCGCGTCATCGAAGGGTGCTTCGGTCGTGTCGAAGCCGAGGTACTGGACGGCCATCTCCTCGGTGTGGCGCAGCTGCGGACCCAGGTCGCGGTCATATCGGATCCACGTCGCGTCGGCGGGCGAGATGTCCGTCCAGTCCACGGCGCCGTCCTCGAAGACGTCGACGCTGCTGCGCCCACCGTCGTCGGTGACGATGCTGATGCGATCGATGGGTGGCGCCCCGGCCCAGTACCGGTCGTTGCCTTGCAGCTCGGATCCGTCCGGAGCCCTGCTCGAGCGGCACGTACGACCCGGAGGCCACCAGCTCGATGCCGTCCTGGGGGCCGCGAGCCGAGGCCTCGATGCCCGGTGGGACGACGGCCAGGGTGGGCACCGCGGCCACGGCCGGAAAGTACGAAGCCGGCCGATCGAACTCGACGCTCAGGGTGCGGCCATCGGCCCGCAGCCCGACGGCCTCGGCGCTGCCTTCACCTCGCGCGTAGGCGGCGGCCCCGCGGACGTCATCGAGCAGGCTCGAAAAAGGGCTGGGAGTGACCGGATCGATCACCCGCAGCCAGGAGCGTCGCACGTCCTCCGCCGTCAGTGGCGAGCCGTCGCTGAAGGCCAGGCCGTCGCGCAGCTCGAACACCAGCCGCCGGCCGTCGTCTTCGAGGCGCCAGGACTCGGCCAGTGCCGGGCGGACCCGTGAGTCGGCGTCGAGCACCGTCAGGCCTTCGTACACCTGGGCCAACACCTGCGCCGAGGTGCCGTCGGCGATGACCGCCGGGTCCCAGGACAGTGGTGACCCGCCGGCGACGACCACGTCGGCGTTGGCCGGCCGAGCCAGCGCCTCCTCGTCCGGCCCCGGCGTGACCGTCCAGGCCGCAAAGAGGCCGACCGCCACGAAGAAGCCCACCAACAGGGCCGTTCCGGCGATGGACCGTCGAGACCATCGGCGGGGCAGGTCCGGGGGTGCCTCCCCGGGTGGATCGGCCATCCCACCCGGCCGGGCGGGGTCTTCAGCTGCCGGGTCTGGCACGCTCGGTGAGTCCGGCGAGAGGGGTTCGGTCATGCCGGGCGCTCCCGGGGTGAGGCCCCTAACGACGCGCCAGCGAGATGTAGTACAGCAGCGTCAGGATCGACGTCACTGCGGCGGCGACATAGGTCATGGCAGCGGCGGTGAGGACACGTCGCACACCCTCCTCATCCTGCGTCGTGGCGATCATGCCCGTATCGCGCAGCATCACCAGCGCTCGGCGGCTGGCCCCGATCTCGACCGGCAGGGTGAGGACGCTGAACAGCACCATCAGGCCGAAGACGATGATGCCCAGCCAGAACAGGCCGGTGAGGTTGAAGATGAGCCCGAGGAAGATGAGCAGGTAGCTGAGCATCGGGCTGAAGGTCACAGCCGGCACGAGCACACTGCGCAGGCGCATCGCCACCGTGCCTTCGGCATGTTGCTGCGCATGACCCACCTCGTGTGCCGTCACGGCCATGGCCGCCACCGAGTTCTGCGACGCGACGGAGGCGGACAGGCCGATCTCACGCGTGCGCGGGTCGAAGTGGTCCGACAGCTCGCCGGGCACGACCTTGAAGCTGATGCCGGTGGCGCTGCCACGCGCGCCACCGAAATCCACGCCGGCGATGAGGCGCTCACCCACCTGGGCGCCAGCGAGGCCCGAGCTGTTGCGCACGGCGCTCCACTTGCCGAAGGTGGACCTGATGTAGAGCTGCGCCGCACCCGAGATGGCGAGCGTGACGATGAACAGGACCAGGTACAGCGGGTCGATCCAGAGACCCCACATGGACATGCTTGGCGATGCCTCCTGACATGAGCTGACGACGGGTGTGAGCGTAGCGCAGGAGCGGTGACGACCTCGTGAACGTGGGGCTGACGGCTCGCGCGGCCGCGCTATCCCGCAACCGACACGAGCTGGGCGCGGGAGCGCGGCCCTAACGCTCCAGGTGCGCGAACCTGGGCCAGAGCGTGAGGTCGAGGTCCGGGACCAGCTGCTTCAACAGCGCCACCTCCGGCTCGTACGCCTCGATGAGCTCCTGCTCGTCCTTCGAGGGCACCTCACGCTTGCTGCCCACCGTCTGGTTGATGCGGGTGCGCAGCAGGCGAGGGTCCGGCTCGAATGGCTCCAGCCCGAGGAACTCGAGCGTTCGTGCGATCTCTTCGACGGGCTGTTCGACACAGCGCTCGTACTGCAGCACCAGCACCTGTTTCCGACCCACGGTGTCCATGAGCCGCTGCAGCTGGCGGCCGTAGAAGCCACGCATGCGCGCCTCGCGCTTGCCTGACTTCTCGTCGCGCTTCAGGGAGCGGCGCCGGTTCTCCTCGTGCCACTGGTTGAGACCCGAGCGGTAGCGCTCGACCGGCTCGCGCACGATGCTCAGCAGCTTCGCCTCGGGGGCGACCTCGCGGATGATGTCGGGCATGCGCGGCAGGGCCTGGTAGCGCGGCGTCCACTCCCCTGCCAGGTGGCCCGGCAGGCGGGGGAACTGGCGGTAGTACCAGTCCTTCTGCTCCTGGGCGATGGGATGCTCGTGCATGCGGTCGAGCAGGTGGAGCTCCTTGCGACGAGCCACGCCATCGATGGCGGGATGGCCCACCAGCAGAGCCCACCACCAGGTGGTGCCGGCCTTGTGCACGCCCACGCCGATGAAGTCGGGCGGGCCGATGGTCGCTCCCTCGGGGATGGCCGGGGCCTGGCGACCTCGTCGGTCGGCCTCGCGCCCAGGCTCGCGGCTGGGGTCGGTCATCCGTGGCCGGGCCGAACCGCCGGCAGGCGTCGTTCGCATCGCATGGCTGCCGATTCTAGCGACGCCGCCGCCCGGATGATCGGAAGGCTGGAGTACCCTCGCCACAGAGCACCATCAGGCGGCCGTCCAGCACGCGCCGCGACCGCGCCCATCGAGGAGGCAAGGATGTCCGACCACACCAACCGCGGCAAGCCCGTGGTCCTGCTGCGCCCCGCTCCACAGACGATCGAGCGCATCTTCAGCCCCGACGCCCTGCGCCGCCTCAACGACCGCTACACCGTCATCGACGGCCAGGCCGATCCATCGGAGGCAGCCATCGATGCCTGCCTGCCCGAGGTCTTCGCCATCATCGGCCAGCCCGACCTCCCGCGAGAGCGGCTGGAGCGCGCCCCCAACCTGCGCGGGATCCTCAACGTCGAGGGCAACTTCTTCCAGAACGTGGACTACGATGCGGCCTTCGAGCGTGGCGTCAACGTCGTCGCCTGCATGCCCGCGTACGCCCAGGCCGTGGCGGAGTTCTCGCTGGGCCTGGCCATCGACCTGGCTCGTGGCATCACGCGTGAGGACCGCGCCTTCCGCGCGGGCCGTGAGGGCTACGTCTTCAACAGCACGCAGGACGCCATCCTGTTGCGCGGCGCGGCGATGGGCATCCTCGGCTACGGCAACATCGGCCGCAAGCTCCTGCCGCTGCTGGAGCCGTTCCGCCCCTCGGTCGTGCGCTGCTACGACCCGTGGCTGCCGGACGCCGTCATCCGCGAAGCCGGCATGCTGCCGGCCTCGCTCGAGGAAGTCCTGGCCGGCAGCACCTTCCTCTTCGTGCTCGCCACCGTCACCGACGAGTCCACGCACCTGCTGAACGCCGAGAACATGCAGCTCATCCCAAAGGGCGCCCGCGTGGTGCTGTCGAGCCGGGCTGCGGTGGTCGACTTCGAGGCCATGGTGGGCTACGTCGATGAGGGGCGATTCCTGGCGGCCACCGACGTCTGGCCCGAGGAGCCGGCGCCGCCCGACCACCCCGCTCGCGGGGTCGAGAACCTGGTGCTGCAGGCACACCGTGCCGGCGGCATCCCGGCCGCCTTCGAGCAGATCGGCGAGATGGTCCTCGATGACCTGGCGCTGATGGAGAAGGGCCTGCCCCCGGTGCGCAACCAGCTGGCGGCACGTGAGCTGGTGACGCGCTACCGCTCGAAGCCGGTCGAATCCCGGTCGATGGAATAGCGCTTCAGGCGGGCCATGCCCGCCGCAGGCTGGCGTGGCGTCTCGGGCTGGCCCTGCCCGCAGCTGCTGGCGTGGCGACGCCGACCGCCGACGGCCGCCCTCGACAGCCGGTGTGGCGCCTCCCGACGGGACCTTCGGCATCTGGCGCTAGGCTTGTCGTCGGTTACAAGATGGTTACGGAAAGAGGCCGGGATCGTTTCGGCCGTCGCTGCTGGCCCAGAGGGCGCTGTCGCGCTGCTGCCATGATCGAGGAGGCCGTCGGGGCCGCCTCCGGAGGTGATCGTCGTGAGGTCCGTCGTCGTCTATGGCTCTCGCAGTGGCAACACCATGAGGGTCGCCGAGGCCGTCGCGGGTGCGCTCCAGGCGTATGGCCCGGTGCGCCTGTTCGCCGTAGAGGACGCCTCCGCCACGGTCTGGGACCACTGCGAGCTGCTGGTCGTCGGTGGCCCCACCGAGGGTCGGCACGCGACACCGCCGGTGCGCGCCTTCTTCGAGCGGCTGCCGGCCGAAGCACTCCACGGGATCGCTGCCGCCGCGTTCGACACGCGGCTCGACTGGCCCCGCCTCCTCTCCGGCTCGGCCGCAGCGGTCATCCGCCGCTGGTTGGACGACGCCGGCGCCAGGGTGGTCGTGCCACCAGAGTCGTTCAAGGTGACCCAGGAGCCACGTCTTCAGGAGGGTGAGCTCGATCGCGCATCCATCTGGGCGCGTGGTCTGGCCGAGGTCGTGCGAGCGACGCCGGACACCTGTTCCGCCGCGCACCAGGTCGCTGCCTGAGTCGTCGGACCGCCGCCCCCTTCGCCGAGGACGGCGGTCAAGCGGTCGTTGGCCTCAGCCCCCTGGGATGCCGGCCTGGACTCGCCCGCTATCGCAGCAGGAGTTCGGCCTGGACGGTCTCGCTGCCCTCTTCGGGGACGATGGTGAAGCCCAGCTCCTCGCAGATGCGGACCATGCCGCCATTGGCGGCGAGGATGTCCGCGACCATCCGCTCCAGCCCTTCTTCGCGGCCGACCTCCACGAGTCGGCGCACCATCTCCGTGCCCAGGCCATGTCCGTGGTAGTCATCGGCCACGACCAGGGCGAGCTCGGCGGTAAGTGAGTTGGGGACTCGGATGAGCCGGGCGATGCCGGCGATGCAGAGCTTCTCGCTGGCCGGATCGCTGCGCTCGGCGACCAGCGCGATCTCCCGATCGTAGTCGGTGAAGCAGACGCGCACGAGACGCTCGTGAGCGACACGCTGCTCGTAGCCGAGCTTGGTGAAGAAGCGCTGGTACACCGTCTCGTCGGAGAGGCGACCGTGGAAGTCCACCACCAGCGACTCGTCCTCGGGACGGATGGGCCGGATGAGGAACTCGATGCCGCTCTCGGTCTTCCAGGGCTTGGCGTACTGGCGCGGGTACGGCCGGATGGCCGGCCGCGGCAGATCCTCGTCAGCCACGTCACGCGGGTGGAGGATGACGCGGGCATCGAGTGCCAGCAGTCGTCCGGGTGAGGCCAGCAGCGGGTTGATGTCGAGCTCGGCGATGGCCGGCTGCTCCACGACCAGCTCGCTGAAGCGCACCAGCAGCTGCTCGAGCGCGGCCATGTCGACGCTCTGCTGTCCGCGCACGCCCTTGAGGGCGGTGTAGATCTTGGTCCGTTCCATCATCCGACGCGCCAGCGTCGCGGTCAGCGGCGGCAGACCGAGGGCGCGGTCCTTGAAGACCTCGACCAGCGTGCCGCCCAGTCCGAACAGCAGCACCGGGCCGAACTGCGCATCGATGCTGCTCCCGAGGATCAGCTCGTAGCCGTCCCGGGAGATCATGGGCTGGACCGACACACCCTCGAAGTCAGCAGCGCTGTGCTTCTCGGTGACGGCCTTCTCGATGGCGCTGAAGCTCTCGCGCACGGCCGCCTCATCCGGCAGGTCCAGGCGCACGCCACCGACATCGGACTTGTGCGTGATGGTGTGCGACACCAGCTTGACCACGACGGGGTAGCCGATGGCCGCGGCGGCCGCGACGGCCTCCTCGACGGTGGCGGCGGTACGGGTCTCCGCTACGGGGATGCCGTAGGCGTCGAGCAGCTCCTTGGACTCGGGCTCCGAGAGGGTGGTGCGGCCGGCGGCACGCGCCTGCTCGATCAGCTGGCGCGCACGGGTGCGCTGCGGCCGGCGCACCCAATCGGGCGTCAGGCCTGGCGTCTCGTAGAGCGACTTGAGGTTCTCGCTGTAGGCGACCAGCTCGGTGAACATGTGCGCTGCGCTGTCGGGGTACGGGAACGTCGCCACACCGGCTTCGCTGAGGAGGCGCTCGCCCGCCTCGATCTCGCTGCCACCCATCCAGCTGGCCATGACCGGCTTGCCCGTGTCGGTGGCATAGGGGATGATCTCGCGCGCGGTCTTGGTCGGGTCGGTCATCGCCTGTGGCGTGAGGATGACCAGCAGGCCGTCGCTGTCGGGATCCCTGGCCATGATGTCGAGGGCCGCCGCGTAGCGGTCGGGCGGCGCATCGCCGATGATGTCGATGGGGTTGGCCTTGCTCCAGGTCGCCGGCAGCACCTTGTCCAGCTGCGCGATGGTCTCGGCTGAGACGGGCGCCAACTGGCCGCCGCTGCGGATGAGTGCGTCCGTGGCCAGCACGCCCGGCCCGCCGGCATTGGTGAGGACCGTCAGTCGCGGGCCCTTGGGCAACGGCTGCTTGCCCAGGATCTCGGCGAAGTAGAAGAGGTCGGAGATACGGTCGGCACGCAGCACGCCGGTGCGACGGAAGGCCGTGTCGAGGACCTCGTCGGAACCGGTCATGGAGCCGGTGTGCGACGCCGCGGCGCGAGAGGCCTCCTCGGTGCGCCCGGGCTTCATCACGATGATGGGCTTCTGCAGCGCCACCTCACGCACGGCCGAGAGGAATGCACGAGCATCGCCCACGGTCTCCATGTAGAGCACGATGGCGTCCGTGTCGGGGTCGTCACCGAGGTAGTCGATGAGGTCGCCCCAGCCCACGTCGGCCATGGAGCCGAGCGAGATGATGGAGCTGAAGCCGACGCCCTCCCGCAGGCTCCAGTCGAGGATGGCCGTGATGAGCGCGCCGCTCTGACCGACGAACGAGACGCGACCCTTCCTGGCCATGCCGGCAGCGAACGTGGCGTTGAGCCCGGACACCGGGTTCATCACGCCCAGGCAGTTGGGGCCGATGACGCGCATGCCGTACTCGCGGGCCTTGGCGACGAGATCGAGCTCCAGCTGCGCGCCAACCGCCCCGACTTCCTTGAAGCCGGCGGAGATCACCACCGCCGTGGGCACGCCGGCCTCGCCGCACTCCTCGATGATGCCGGGGATGGACGCGGGGGGCGTCACGATGACCGCGAGGTCCACCTGCTCCGGGATCGAGGCGATGCTCGGATGGCTCTGGATACCCAGCACGCTGGGCCGGTTGGGGTTGACGGGATAGACGGTCCCGCCGAAGGGGCTGGCGATGAGGTTGCTCAGGATGGTACGGCCGACGCTGCCGGCCTTCTCGGTCGCGCCGATGAGTGCCACCGAGCGTGGCTTGAAGAAGGTCTTGAGCGAGCTGCGGGCAGGTCGCAAGGCGGCGGACGAGTCGTCCTGGACGGGTGCTGGGGTATCGACTGTATCGGTCATCGTGTGGGCATGGTATCGGCCGTGTCACGCACCCGGATGGGCCGGTCCGCCCCCTCGCGCGGTCCACGGGTCATGCTGCGGCCTTCGGCCCGGAAGGCTGCGAGCGGCTAGGATGCACAGCAGGAGGTACGAGCCACATGAAAGAGGGCGTCGTCGCTCGCAAGTTCCTGCGCGCCTTCGCGGAGTGGGACCTGGACACGTATGGGTCGCTGCTCGCACCGGGTGCGGTGGAGGGCCGTCCGCAGATGGCCGAGAAGTTCGTCGGCCGTGAACGCATCATGGGCATGTACCGCAGCCGCAGCGGTGAGCCGCCGCGCATCGAGTGGCGCCGCGTCCAGGGCGAGGGCCAGACCTGGATCGGCCAGGGCGTCATCGAGGATGCCGCCGGCGCCCACGGCCCCGACCATATCGTGGCGCTCGTCAAGCTCGACGCCGGCAGCGTCATCTCCGTCGACTACTACTTCGCCAGCGCCCTCGAGCCGCCCGACTACCACCAGCGCTTCGCCACCATCGTCGGTCACTAGGCAGGGTCAGCCAGCCGGACCGTCGACGCAGACGTTCCTGCCGCAGCCGCTGATCCGGCAGCGTCCGAGCCGCGACGTGTTCTGCAGCCAGTGCGGCGGCAGTTCCGCTCCGGACGGGCGGGCGCAGCGTTTCCCTCCTCGACGGGCCAGCACGACCGGCCAGGGCATCCTTCTCGTGGAGTTGGACCGCTGCGCGGGACTCCGTGTCAGGTCGTGCCGTGGGCCGGGCAAGCAGCTGCGCAAGGAGCGATCGGGGTGTCAGGTTGGCCCATGAGGTGGGATTGGCTGTCCCCTGCCTCGCCCATGGCGGTGGCCGTCGGCGGTCCCTGCCTCGGTCCCGCCGCGTCGAGGTCGGATGGTTGCGGCGGCTAGGTCGCGTAGACCACGCCGACCACGGTGATGGCCACCAGCGTCACGATGGTCGCGAGCGAGAGCGTGTTGACGAGGTAGTCGTGGTCGGGGTCGTCACTCACGTCGCGACCACGCGCCCGGGCCATGAAGAGGGGGATCACGAACGGCGGCGGCAGGATGGCCATGGTCATGACGGCGGCACTGAAGAGCCGATCGAGTCCCAGCAGGCCCTCGATGACGACCGCGTTGAAGACCAGCGCGAGCCCGATCCAGATGGGCAGCCGCACCGCCAGCGTGCGTATCGGATCGCGCAGCGAACCGGCGCTGAACGAGGTGGAGTAGCCCAGCACGATGGCGATGGCCGGCGTGGTGACCGCCGCCAGCATGCCGACCGTCGTCAGGCCAGCCTCCCCGATGGGATTCGAGGAGAGCGCATCACCGAGCCCGAGCAGGCTGCCGGCGACGCCGGCGAGGATGGCGATGATGACCGGCGTCCTGGCGAACGAGGCCACCGACTCGCGCAATGGCGGCGTGTGGCCGCTGGCCCAGCGCATCACGGCCGGCGCCAGCACGAAGAAGACGAAGATCTCCTGGCCCAGCTCGACGATGGCGAAGTGAAAGCAGCTCATCCTGGCCGAAGATGGCCGCATACAGGGGCAACCCGATCATGCCCGCCTCGAAACCGGCCATCAGGCTGGGCATGGCTTCGCTGCGGACGCCGGCGGGGCGGCGGAGATAGGGCCCCACGAACAGCACCAGCAGGCAGGCACCGAAGACGCTGACGAGGATGAGCGCGTACTGCGCCTCCAGCTCCGTGTTCAGGAAGGCCAGGAACAGCGCGGCCGGCAGCGTGACGTTGAGGACCAGCTTGCGCAACCCGTCGATGGCGCTGCTGGAGAGGAAACCCTGCCGCCGGAAGAGCGCACCCAGGCCGAACAGCAGCAGGACCGGGATCACCCGCGAGAATGCGGCGACGGCGGCCTCAGGATCCACCCGATCCCCCTACCGTGGTGGGCCGCTGCGAACGATGGCCTCCAGCTCATCGAGATCGCCGCGCATCGGTGACAGCGATTCCAGCCACCAGGTGGCGCCGGCACCGATGTAGGCAGCGGCCCCGACACCATCAAGACCAGCCAGGCCGAGCGCGGCGATGTCGAACGGCGCATCGGCCAGTCCCATCGCCTCGCGCTCGGCGTGCACCAGCGCGACCAGCTCGGCGAACGCGTCGGGCGACATCGCCATCGACGTCCCGTCCTCGCCCATGGTGACCGCGATCCACCCGTCCCAGCGCGCGGCCTTGCGAACGCCGCCACGTCGGAGTGCGCCCAGCCACAGCGGTGGACGGGGTTGCTGGTGTGGCCGTGGTCCCAGGGTGACGCCGTGCGCACGCAGGTTGCGCGCCGTCGTGGTCGAGCGTGTCGCCACGCAGGCCGGCGTCGACGATGGCCAGCGCCTCATCCATGCGGCCGATGCGCGATGAGTCGCGCACCGGGTTCCCCGAACGCCTCGAAGTCGACCCGATCCTCGCCCGCCCCGACGCCCAGGACGAGTCGTCCAGCACTGAGCAGGTCGAGCGTCCCGGCCGCCTGCACCACCAGCTGCGGCCGCCGACGCGCGATCGCGATGACCGAGGTGATCAGGCGCAGTCGCTCGGTGCTGACTGCCACGGCGGCCAGGGTCACGAACGGATCGGCCGCGGACGTGCCCATCGACAGCCCCAGGCTGTCCCAGATGCTGAGTCCGTCCCAGTCTGACTCCTCGGCGGCACGCGCCAGGCGCAGGATGGCGAGCGGGTCGGAGAGATGTCCCAGCGGGGCGATGTCGATGGCGTAGCGTGCCTTGGGCATGCGCTCAGACTACGCCAGCGAGCCTGAGCGATGTCGCCCATGACGGGTGTGCGGCTGGTCCTCGGCAGCCGTGGCGCTGGTGGGGATGACGGGTGCTCGCCAGGGACGCGGCCGCGGCAGCGGGGTGTTACCGTCACCTCCGCACGCATGTCCGAGGTACGGTCGTGCCAGCCCAGGGGGTCCCAAACGGTGTCGTCGCCCGTATCTCGTTCTACGTCGGTGCGCTTGCTCGCACTTCTGCAGGCCGTCATCCTGGCCACGTCGATCGCGGCACCAGCCATGGTCCTGGCACAGGCTGACGAGGGTTCATCACAGGAACCTGCCCAGGGCCAGGCAGGTGGCGCGGAGCCGACACGCGTGCCCGAGCCGACCCCGACAGCGACGCCCGAGCCGACCCCTGCGCCGACGCCAGAGCCGGACCGCCCGCCCGACGTGGACACCAAGCCGAAGCCGACGGCGGAGCCGGACCGCCAGCCCGGTGCGGACACCACGCCGAAACCTGCCGCAGAGCCCCGTAGCGAGCCCAGCGCAGCGCCCGTCGTGGACACGCCCAAGCCGAGCCTCGCCCCGGCGCCGTCGTCTGCCCCGGCGCTGTCCCCTGACCCGTCGGCCATGCCCGCGGCGTCGCCAGAGGTGGTACCATCGCCCTCCCCCGCCACGTCCCTGGTCGTGGACGCCAGCACCGTCCCCTCCCTTGCTCCCGAAAGCAGCGCCCCTCCGATCGCGCTGGCGCCCCGTCTCCGTGACATCACGCCCGCCTTCGCGTCCCTCAGCCTGGTCACTGCCGCCGACCCGCTATCCCTGCCCGAGCCGGGCGGGATCGCGACGGTCAACGTCAGCATCGTCAACACCTCGACGAACACGGCCACGCTGACGCTCCTCGAGGACGATGTGCAGGGCGATCTCGATGGCGAGGGCGACTGTGCGGTCGGCAGCGGCATCGTTGCCGGTGGTGTCTACAACTGCAGCTATCAAGCGCAGTTCTCCGGTCCGGTCGGCAGTACCGTCGTCCGCAGCCTGACCGCGCAGCTGACCGACGATGTCGATGCCACCATCGCCACCTCGTCGAGTACGGCCGCTGTGCTGCATCACCGATGTGCCCTCGAGCATCGTGGTGACCAAGGTCGCCAGCCCGACCGAGCTGGATGAGCCCGGTGGCAACGTGACGTTCACTGTCACCGTCAACAACGACAGCGCCGTCGACTCGGTCGACGTCACGACGCTGACGGACGACGTGTACGGCGACCTCGCGACCCAGGGTGACTGCGCCCTGCCGCAGACGATCGCGGCCGGCAGCAGCTACTCCTGCTCGTTCAGCGGTGCCGTCGCCGGAGCTCCCGGTGATGTGCTGACCGACACGGTCACGGCCGCTGCCACCGACGACGACGGCAACGCGCTCTCCGAATCGGCCAGCGCCGATGTGATCATCCTCGATACGCCCTCCAGCATGATCGTGACCAAGAGTGCAAGCCCCATCCGACTCGACGAGCCCGGTGGCCCAGTCACGTTCTCCGCTCACGGTCGCGAACAGCAGTGTCGCGGACAGCATCACCATCGACTCGCTGAACGATGTCCCCTTCGGCGACATCACCTCGCTCGCGGGAGACTGCGCCGTGCCGCAGATCGTCGCCGCCGGCGCCAGCTACAACTGTTCCTTCAGCGCCCAGGTCAGCGGCAACGCCGGCGACACCATCAGCGACACCGTCACCGCCGACGCCACCGACGACGACGGCAACGCCCTGTCGGAGACCGCCGGCGCCAGCGTCGACATCACGGACGCGCCGCCCAGCATGATGGTCACCAAGTCAGCCGATCCAGCCACCATCGCCGAGCCTGGCGGCCCCGTCCAGTTCAGCGTGAGCGTGGAGAACACGTCCCCGGAGCCCATCACCCTGAGCTCGCTGAGCGACGACGTCTACGGGGACCTCGACGGCCGCGGCGACTGCTCCCTGCCGCAGACGATCGCGGTGGGCGCGCGTACAGCTGCTCGGCCATCGGTCCCGTGACCGGCGACGCGGACGACGTGCGCGAGGACATCATCGAGGCCATCGCCAGCGATGACGACGGCAACACCATCACCGAGACCGCCCAGGCACAGGTCGTCATCACCGACGTCCAGCCAGCCATCGCCGTGGCCAAGCGCGCCACGCCGAGTAGCGTGCCGGAGCCGGGTGGCCCCGGTCTCCTTCACCGTCCAGGCCAGCAACCCGTCGATCGAGCCGGTCATCCTCGAGTCACTCGTCGACGACATCCACGGTGACCTCAACGGTCAGGGCACGTGCCAGCTGCCGCAGACGCTGACGGCTGGTGGCGGCACGTACACCTGCTCCTTCACGGCCGTGGTGAGCGGTGACGCCGGTGACAGCGAGACGGACGTCGTCACCGCGACCGCCAGCGACAACGAGGGCAATCCGGCCGAGGCGACGGCGCAGGCCACGGTGACGATCACCGACGTCCTCCCCGGGATCGACCTCCAGAAGGCCGCTGTCCCCAACAGCCGCCCTGAGCCCGGCGGCGACTACGACATCCGCATCAGCGTCGTGAACCAGTCCGCCGTCGAGCCCGTGCTGCTCACGAGCCTGGACGATGACCTGCTGGGCGACCTCGACGGGCAAGGCGATTGCGAGGTGCCCCAGACGATCGCACCGGCGGGCTCGTACCAGTGCACCATCCCTGCCTCGCTGACCGGCGATGCCGGGACCAGCGAGACCGACACGGTGACGGCGACGGCCTCGGACAACGAGGGCACCGAGGTCGTCGACAGCGACAGCGCGACGTTCAGCATCATCGACCGGCTGCCGACGTTCGACCTGCAGAAGACGGCGTCGCCGACCGCGGTCCCGGAACCGGGCGGCGATGTCACCTTCACCATCGAGATCACCAACACCTCGCCCGAGGATCCTCACCCTCACAGACCTCTTCGACGACAACTACGGCGATCTCAGCGGACAGGGCACCTGCAGCGTGCCGCAGACGATCGCGAGCGGTGCCACCTACTCGTGCGCGTTCACCGAGTACGTGGCCAACAACGCGGGCGAGACCAAGATCGACATCGTCGCCGCGACGCTGGAGGACAACGAGGGCAACAGCACGACGCTGACCGACAGCGCCAGCGTGACCACGACCGACACGCCTCCGACGTTCAGCGTCGACAAGTCGCTGCTCTACCCCGCACAGCTCGATGAGCCGGGTGGGACCGCCTTCTACCGCCTGGTCATCACCAACACGAGCCTTGAGCCGATCACGCTCACCGCGCTCGTCGACGACCCCGGCAGCATCGATCTCGACGGTCGCGGCTCCTGTTCTGTGCCGCAGACCATCGCGCCCGGCGGGACATACGCCTGCTCATTCGGTCTGCCCGTCAGCGGTGACGGCGGGGACACGGTCGCGGACACCGTGACCGTGACCGGCGAGGACAACGACGGCACGTCGGTGGACGTCAGCGACAGCGCGCAGATCGACATCGCGGACGTGCTGCCCGCCATCGACGTGGACAAGTCTGCCGACCCGACCTCAGTCATCGCCCCCGGTGGCGATGTGACCTTCACTGTCGTCGTCACCAACGAGTCGGTCGAGGATGTCACCCTCGACTCGCTCATCGACGACCCCTTCGGCGACATCACCGCCCTGCCCGGCGACTGTGCCGTGCCGCAGGTCTGGCGCCGGCTGAATCGTACACCTGCGCCTTCACCGTCTTCGTGTCCGGCAACCTGGGTGAGCTGGTCCGGGACACCGTCACCGGCGCCGCCACCGACAACGAGGGCAACATCGCCACCGACAGCGACGGCGCCACGGTCGGCGTGGGCGGCGGCGGCGCATTCCCCGGCGCGGTCACCCTCAACAAGTCGGTCAGTCCCACGACCCTGCCCGAGCCGGGCGGCGACTTCACCTTCACTGTCACCGTCAGCGGCGAACCGTTCTTCACCGTGCTCGCCCTGATCGACGATGTCTATGGCGACCTCAACGGTCAGGGTGACTGCGTCCTGCCGCAGGTCGCCGTCGCGAGCGGCACCTACACCTGCTCCTTCCCCGGTGCCTTCAGCGGCGACCCCGGTGATTCCCAGACCGATGTCGTGGGCGTCATCGGTGCCGATGTGAGCGGGCCATTCGTGCGCTTCGACTCGGCGACCGTCGACATCAGCGACATCCTGCCGGCGCTGGAGGTCACCAAGACGGCCACGCCCAACCCCATCGACGAGCCTGGCGGCGCGGTCACCTTCGGCGTGGCGGTGACCAACACCTCGCAGGAGGCGGCGTTCCTGACGCTGCTGACCGATGACGTCTACGGCGACCTTGACGGCCGCGGTGACTGCGTCGCCGATGGTTCGGTGGCCATCGCCCCCGGCGCGACATACACCTGCAGCTTCAGCGAGGACGTGACCGGCAACGCCGGCGACGTCAGGACCGACTTCGTGCTGGCCCAGCTCTCCGACGACGACGGCAACGATGCCTTTGCCCTCGGACGCGCCGACGTCACCATCGACGACGTGCTGCCCTCGATCGCGATGGACAAGACGCCTCGGCCGGCGAGCGTGCCCGAGCCCGGTGGCACTGTCAGCTTCGGCGTCGTGGTCACCAACACGAGCATCGAGCCGGTCGAGATCACCTCGCTGAGCGACGACGTCTACGGCGACCTGGACGGCCAAGGCAGCTGCGTCCTGCCCCAGACCATCGCGCCCGGTGAGCGCTACATCTGCTCGTTCCCCGCCACGGTCAGCGGCAACGCGGGCGACACCGCGACCGACGTCATCACCGCCAGCGGTGCCGACGACGAAGGCAACCCGGTCGTCGGGACGGCCTCTGCCAGCGTGCCCATCACGGAATCCGCGCCGTCGCTCTCGATCAGCAAGGTCGCCTCGCCGGCCTCGCTGCCAGAGCCGGGCGGTTCGGTCAGCTACACCGTCACCATCACCAACTCGTCGGTCTCGACGGACCCGGTGACGGTCGATTCCCTCTCCGACTCCATCGAGGGCGCCCCCGGCGTCGTGCCCGCCGACCTGGCCTGTGTCTCCGGAGGCGCAGACGTCGGCGTGCCGTTCACGCTTGCCTCGGGCGCGTCCGCGGTCTGCACCTTCGGCGGTAGCGTCAGCGGCAACGCGGGCGACTCCACCAGCGACACCTTCACCGCCAGTGGCACCGACGACGAGGGAGCTCCCGCCCGCGGCAGCGGCAGCGAGACCGTTCCCATCACCGACGTGCTGCCGACGATGACCGTGGTCAAGTCGTCAGTCCCCAACCCCATCCCCGAGCCGGGCGGTGTCGTCGACTACACCGCCACCATCACCAACACGTCGCCGGAGACCATCACGCTCACGGTGCTCAACGACGATGTCGCGGGCCCGCTGAGCGCGAGCTGCGGTCTGCCCGCGGACATCGCCGCCGGTGCCTCCTTCGTTTGCTCGTGGAGCGGCTCGGTGTCCGGCGATGTCGGCGACGTGCGCTCCAACGTCGTCTCCGCCACGGCCAACGACGATGACGGCAACACCGTCCTGGGTCTCGACCAGGACGACGTGGTCATCGGCGACCTGGACCCGGTCATCCGGGCCCAGAAGGTGGCCGCGCCGACCAGCCTGCCCGAGCCCGGCGGCACGGTCAGCTTCACCGTCACGGTCACCAACGACTCGGTGGAGCCGGTGACGCTGCAGACCATTCCCGACGACGTGTATGGCGACCTCGACGGCCAGGGCACCTGCCAGCTGCCCCAGACGCTCACCGCCAACGGCGGCTTCTACACCTGCACCTTCCGCGGCCCCGTGACCGGCTCCGCTGCCGACTCGCCCTACACCGACACCTTCTCCCCGACGGTGACCGACAACGAGGGCAACGTGGGGTCTGCTGTCGCGACCGCCGAAGTGGTCCTCACCGATCGTGTGCCTGCCATCAGCGTGGTCAAGAACCGTCAGCCGGCCAGCCTGCCCGAGCCGGGCGGGGTCTTCACCTTCCCCATCGTCGTCACCAACGACAGCACCATCGAGGATGTCGTCCTGACGGACCTCGACGATGACATCTACGGCGACATCGCGGACGCCAGCAACCCGGCGCTGGTTTCGACCACCTGCGCGGTGCCGCAGACCATCGCGCCCGGTGCCAGCTATGCCTGCGAGTTCAGCGGCGAGTTCCTGGGCGACGCCGGCCAAAGCCAGCGCGACGTCGTGACCGCTACGGCCGCGGATGACGAGGGCAACATCGTCACCGACGACGACCCTGCCACTGTCCGCATCACCGACGTGCTGCCCAGGATCGGTGTCTCCAAGACGCCTGACCCGGCGAGCCTGCCCGAGCCCGGCGGTGATGTGACCTTCAGCGTGACGATCTCCAATCTCTCGACCGTCGAGGCGGTCTCGCTGACCGACCTTGTCGACGACGTCTACGGGGACATCACCGTCACCAGCGGCGACATCGTCACCACGACCTGCGTCGCTGCCGCAGGCGATCGCCATCGGTGGCACCTATGCCTGTGCGTTCACGGCACCGGTCAGCGGAACCGCGGCCGCCTCGCCGTACACCGACACCGTCACGGCCACCGCCAGCGACGACGAGGGCAATACCGTCACCGCCGACGGCCTCGGCCGAGGTCGAGCTCACCGACGTCCGCCCGCCATCAGCCTCACCAAGAAGCCCACGCCCGCAGCCTGCCCGAGCCCGGTGGCACCTTCACCTTCAGCCTCGTGGTCAGCAACGACTCGGTCGAGCCGGTCACCCTGACCAGCCTCGACGACGACGTCTACGGTGACGTCACCGCCCTGCCGGGTGACTGCACCCTCCCGCAGCTCATCGACGTCGGCGCCAGCTACAGCTGCGCCTTCGAGGGTGAGTTCAGCGGCAATGCCGGCGACAGCCAGACCGACACCGTCACGGCCACCGCCAGCGACGACGAGGGCAACACCGTCACCGCCGACGCCTCGGCCGAGGTCGAGCTCACCGACGTCGCGCCCGCCATCAGCCTCACCAAGGAGGCCACGCCGCTCACGCTGCCCGAGCCCGGTGGCACCTTCACCTTCAGCCTCGTGGTCAGCAACGACTCGGTCGAGCCGGTCACCCTGACCAGCCTCGACGACGATGTCTACGGTGACGTCACCGCCCTGCCGGGTGACTGCACCCTCCCGCAGCTCATCGACGTCGGCGCCAGCTACAGCTGCGCCTTCGAGGGTGAGTTCAGCGGCAATGCCGGCGACAGCCAGACCGACACCGTCACGGCCACCGCCAGCGACGACGAGGGCAACACCGTCACCACCGACGCCCTGGCCGAGGTGGAGCTCACCGACCTGCCGTCATCGATCGCGGTCATCAAGGATGCCTCGCCCACCGAGGTGGACGAGCCCGGCGCGCAGGTCGTCTTCGACGTCAGCATCGAGAACACCAGCGACCCCGACAGTGTGACCATCGAGTCCATCGGCGACGACATCTTCGGCGACGTCACCCTCGTGCAGGGCGACGTCAGCGCCACCGATTGCTCGGTGCCACAGGTGCTTGGCCCCGGCGAAACGTACGCCTGCTCCTTCACCGCCCTCGTCAGCGGTGACCCGGACGACGTGATCACCGACACCGTCACGGCTGATGGCAGCGACGATGATGGCGCGCCCGTCTCCGCTGCGGATACCGCCGAGGTCACCATCCTCGACGCGTTGCCGGCCATCGCGGTCGACAAGACGGCCGATCCACCCGAGCGTCCCGAGCCGGGCGGCATCTTCAGCTTCCGCATCGAGGTCGCCAACGCCGGTGTCGAGCCCATCGAGCTGACCTCACTTGACCGACGACATCTACGGCGATGTCACGCAGGTCCTGGGCGGCATCCTCGCCACCGACTGTGTGCTGCCCCAGTCCATCGAGGTCGGTTCCGCCTATGCCTGCTCCTTCGACAGCCAGTTCGACGGCAACGCGGGTGATGCCCAGACCGACGTCATCACCGCCATCGCCAACGACGACGAGCTGAACCAGGTCGACGACGCTGACGACGCGAGCTATCTCGCTGACACCGCTGGACCCGGTCATCAGTGTCACCAAGACGCCTGACCCGAGACAGGTCACGGCGCCCGGTGGAGAGGTCGCCTTCAGCATCAGCGTCACGAACGAGTCCACGTTCGAGCCGGTCACGCTCGACGGCCTCGTGGACGACAGGTTCGGCGACCTGGACGGCCGTGGCACGTGCCTGGCCGACGGCAGCGTCACGTTGCTACCTGGCCAGACGTACAGCTGTCAGTTCGACGCCACGGTCAGCGGCCCCGCCGGCAGCACCCATGCCAACACGGTGACCGCGACCGCCAGTGACGACGACCCCTCACCCGTCTGTCGTGGCCGCGGCCGCCAGCGCCGAGGTGCTCATCGTGGCGCTGGACGCTCGACCGCTGCAGCCCACCGACATGCTGCCCACCGACGAGCTGCCCGACGGCCCGTCACTGGCCGAGCTGGCGCGTTTGCTCGTGCTCTTCGTGGCCGCATCCATCCTCGTCGGGGCGGCCGGCTTTGCCATCTTCCGTCGAAGTCGTGGCTGAGCGCCGAGTCGGCGCACTCGCGTCCGTCCCGAACTTTCGGGATATCGGGGGGCAACAGGCGTCTGACGGCGCCCGCGTGCGTACCGGCCTGCTGTATCGGTCGGTCACGCTCAGCCGTGCGTCCGACGACGACCTTGCCCGGCTGGCGGAGCTGGGCGTCGCGATGGTCTTCGATCTGCGCACCGCGATGGAGCAGGAGCACAGTCCCGACCGGCTGCCGCCGGGCGCGGAGCATGTCTGGCTGGATCCGCTGGCCGACTCGGGCGAAGCCGATCCGGCTGCGCTCTTCGCGCTGATGCAGGACCCGCCCCGGGCCTCGCTGGAGATGGCCGCCGGCGGCACCGAGCGTTTCTACATCGCCACGTACCACGACATGGTCCGCCTCCCCAGCGCCCGCGTGGCCTTCGGGCGTCTCTACCGCAGGCTGGCGCATGCCGACGGGCAAGCCTCGCTGGTGCACTGCACCACCGGCAAGGACCGCACCGGCTGGGCGGTGGCGGCGCTGCTGCTCTTCCTCGGCGTGCGGGCGGACATGGTGATGCGCGAGTACCTGCTCAGCGATGCGGCGGTGCGGGCGGCCTACGCGGACGTGGTCGATGACTTCGTTGCCCGTGGCGGCAGCCGCGAGGTCATCGAACCCCTGATGAGCGTCCAGCCCAGCTTCCTCGAGGCCGCGCTCGACGCCATGCACGCCGACTACGGCTCCATCGAGGTCTACTTCGGTGAGGGTCTCGGTCTGGACGAGCTGACGCGGGGCGCACTGCGCTCGCGATTCCTCGAGCCTGCCTGAGGCGGGCCTGGCACCATGGCATCGATGGCCGAGGACATCCCACCCTACTTCTTTCCGGGGGCGGCCTCCCCGGAGCAGGCCGAGCAGTATCGCGAGGCGGTCGTTCGGTTCGCCCGCGACAATGGCTTCCCGGCTTCACCGCGGCGCATCTTCCGCCTGGCCCACCGGGTCGACGGCGTCGATCGTCGGGACGAGGTCGGCCAGATCGAGTGCCAGGACAGGCGCGAGGTCGTGGTCGCCATCCTGGAGGCAGGCAAGCTCTACCTCGTGGTGACCTCGTCACGCGGGTTCATGCGCGGGATCCCCATCCCCTATCACGTCGACGAGGTTACCGACGCGACCGACTTCTCCAGCTGACCGGCCGCGACAGGCGCCCGCTCGTCAACCGCCGAAGATCCTGGTGAAGGGCCGTCCACGCACGGTCTCGACGCCTCCGGCGATCCCGATGCCGACGCAGACCACGCCGAAGAAGGCGAAGAGATCGAAGTTGGACCCGGACGTCAGGATCAGGCCAAGTCCGCCGAACAGCGAGATGGCGTAGAACAGGTAGCCCTTCCAACGGGGCACCCCGGACTTGACCCAGGCGCCACCCACGCGCAGGACGGTCTCGCCCGTCGACTCACCATCCTCGTCGGTGAACTGCGGCGAATTGAGGTGTTCCCTGAGGCTGGGCATGGTGGCGATCCCGTGAGCTGCGAGCTTGTGTCGTGCCGGACAGACGCCAAGGCACTGTCCGCACGGTACCCGATTCGGCCGTGGAGCATCTGACCACTCGCCGGCACGGCCACGGCGAGGACCGGTTCGGTGCGGGCTACCCTTCGAGGACCGGGACGATCGGCACCGCGTTGGGCGTGATCAGCGCGCCGAACGCGTAGGGGCTGCTGCTCCAGTCGACGAGGATATAGGCGCTCAGCCCTTCGTATCCGCCGCGTACCCCGGAAGGCCAGCGTGTGCACGTTCGTGGCCCCGTCAGGCCCGGGGATGGGTGCACGGAAGCCGGCGCAGCGCCAGCTGCCACCGTCAGTGACGATCTCGTAGACCGCGCCTGCCTCGGCCTCGGGGTCGTCGCAGTCCT
>CAWDQY010000023.1:0-259908 GCA_963804575.1 uncultured Chloroflexia bacterium | reverse complement strand
TCGAAATGATAGAACATGAAATTGCCTTCCAGCAGCAGAAGGGGCTAGTCCGAACCGATGCAGACCCTCGCACCATAGCGATCGCTTTGATATCCATTTTCAACGGCCTGCGTTTGATGAATATCCTCGGAGTCGATCAAAATGAGATACGCAAGAGATGGATTGAGATTGGGCGGATTATGCTAGGGATAACAGAATAAGATAGAGACAGTGTACCAATGGGTCCAGGATTTACGATCGGGTCGATGCGGTCATTTCTTCCTCTGTAAGTCCGGTACTTACTTCTCCTTCATTTATGGTAATCGCGACAATTCGATATCTAAGCGTATTGTTGAGTATCGCTATCGGAAATTCTGTCCAGATATCTCCATCAAGCTCCTCTATCTGTTTCGGTTCAGCTATATCAATATTATAAGCATTATGTGGTAATCCCAAGTCGAATGATACATTGAAGTTCCCAGTAATGACGCTATCGGGCTCGGCTAGGCATGGCTGCAAAAACGCCATTAAGATCATCCAAAAGGCGAACGATTTCATGCTACACCATAAGGTCATCTGGTGGGGGCAAATGGCCGGATCCGTCTTTGCAGAGCGAGCCTGTTACGGGATGAATTGAATGTGCGGAATGTGGGTTTTATAGAATGCCATTCTATTTCCTAACTGCGATCGACAAGAACGTTTAAATGCAGCAATACGCTTAAAAGTCAATTATGACGATAAATATTGCACATATTGCAATGCTTTTGGCTGTCACTGCAATTGCATTCGGAGTCTCAATTGCAGAAGACGCCGCTAGCAAATCCGCCAATCTCAGTTCATCATCAACATTGCTTGGGCAGAGTTCATCCATAATCGAGCTAGTCGATTTCGTGAGGGAAGCTCGCGACTATGCCCGTGATGCAGGCCGCGAGAAAGCATGCCAGGAATTTGACAATAAGACAGGCGAGTTCGTGCGGGGAGATCTCTACATCTACGCCTATGACTTCCTGGGAACAAATGTCGCTCATCCATTCCGGCCTGATTTTATCGGCAAGGACAAAGCCAATTTAACCGATCCAAATGGAGTAGCTCTAATTCAAGACCTGGCCGATTGTTCCAGGAGAGGCGAGGACTTCACTTATTTCATATTCCCCAATCCGGATCACGCCGACAGAGATGAGCTGAAGGTCGGCTATGCTGCAAAGGTTGATGACAACTGGTGGGTGGGTTCAGGAGTTTATTTGTCAGATGTTCCCGCTTTCTTCCAGCAGGAGTCCAGAGAGTATCTGGTCGCATTCGTGGATGAAGCCGCCAAATATGCTGAGGAGAACGGACGAGAGAAGGCTCTGCAGGCATTCAATGACAGGAACGGTTCATTCGTTCGCGGCAACCTCTACATATTTGCCTATGACTACAACGGCACCACCCTGTCGCTGCCCTATCAGCCCGAGCTTCTGGGATCAAACCGCATGGATGCTAAGGACTCGAATGGAATTGCATTTTTGCGAAATTGCATCGACCAGGCAAAGAGAGGCGAAGGCTACCTGTATTACATCTACCCCAATCCCAGCAAGAATATGGATGGCGATCTCAAGCTCAGCTATGTAAGGGGCATGGATAGCGACTGGTGCGTAGGTGCTGGAATCTATGCATCGGAATCAAATACCACGAATGCCACCAGCCCAACATACCTGGGCGATATTAGCAGCAGTTAGAACAGCCGACAATCCGTGGTCGCTTCAAACAGCCGAAACACGCCGTCGAGGTGCTCTGTTACTCTCGGGCACCCGCATGTTTTTTTCCAGTAGCCATCAAATGTGTTGTCCTGCCATATCGCGGGACTATTCACGATATTGGTCCGACATTAACTGACAAAAAGATAATCATCCAGCAGTTTGTTAGTAACGTCCCAACGCCTGAGATCGCGCGGAGAACTTCACACAGCGAAGAAGCATGCGATCGGTACATCAAGGGTTTCAAAAAGGTTCTAAAGCTTCATGGCGATGGGATTCCAGCAGAAAATATTGCTTCTGAGCTAGAGATGAGCAAATCCTTGGTCAGGCAGTACGTCGAAATAATCGAGGATCAGGCTGAGACGAGGAAGGGATAGAAAAGATGATATTCAGAGAAATCGCTATCATGAAGAATGTAGGGGTCGTTTGTCACTATTTAGCTTTGAAGAAGATTAAGCGATCCCAAGCTCATTGCCTAATGACGCTCTCGATCCTAAAGATCCCCTTCTCCTCTTTGATCTCAATATCCGCATCCAAGAAATGCGCCGCCGTCCAGATGTTGGTCCTGGCGTGCAGAGATATCTCCCGCACTGTGCAGCAGCCGCCAGCCAGGGCCAGATAGGGAATGAGCTGGTCGGCCAGGTGCACATCCACGGTGGCGGGTGATTTTAGCTCCATAATCAGCTCCTCTGCCGCCCTTCTGCCCACTTTTTCCGCCGGAAGGCCCCTCTCGCCAAGAGAGCTCGCTCCCTTGTAGCCGGACCAGAGTGTGATGCCGCTTCCCAAGGATGGCAAGCGCAAAGCCTCACGATTTATTTGAGCAGGAAAGCCCGCCTGCGCTAGCGCCTGCTCCGCCGATTCGGCCTGCCTGACAGCCACGTGCTCGGGCAGGTTGGAGCAGTGAGACACTCCCTGCACCAGATTCTGTATATTCGGAATAATCTGCCCGCCGCAATCCGGACTTACCAGGTGAGATGCCAACAGCCTTGCCGGCTCTACCTGCAAGAGCACCTCACCCTGCCCCCGTGGATAGTATCCTCTCTGCAAAACCTCAAGGCTCACCCTGGCCCCGAAAGAGGATAGAGCCGGCAAAAAGACATTTTTAAAATAGTCAACTGCAGGAGACCATTGCACATCCGTGCCTCCCTGAATTTGCAGAGAAGATGGCCTATCGGCGCAGAGCAGAGCAGGCAGAAGGCACTGCATGAGCAATGTCACGCTGCCGGCGGTTCCAATCTCAATCCTGTGCCTGCCGCCCCGAATCTTCCCAGGTGTGAAGATGATCTCGGAAGATCCCGGCGTGGCTCCCGATGTCCTGGCATCACAAATTTCTGCCAATGCCCTCAAAGCCTGGGCATGCTGCGCCGCCAGGCCGGGTTTGGGCCGGCCCTGACGGATCCTGGTTATGCGCACAGGCTTTCCCGTCACTGCCGAAAGGGCCACGGCTGTGCGCACGATCTGGCCGCCGCCTTCTCCAAATGAGCCGTCTATCTCGATCATCAATGAAATCCTTCATTTTGGCTTGATGCCACTGACCTTAATGCTGGATATGCTGCCCTCAACTTTCTTTATCTCTTCGGCTGATCCGTCCAGGCTCTTTAGAATCGCCTGACCGGTAGGATCATTGGTCATGCAGTCCAGGGGAAAGACGGACTCCTGCATTACAGAGACGTCTTTGAATCCCGCCGATCTTATGGCATCCAGATACTTATCCTTCGGCAAGGCTCCCGCAATGCATCCTACATAAGCCTTAATCGATTGCTTGACGAACTCTGGAAGCCCTTTCAAAAGGACGATATCCGAGACCATCAGTCTGCCGCCGGGCTTTAAGACTCTAAACGCCTCTTGGAAGGCCTTCTTCTTGTCCGGCACCAGATTGATGACGCAGTTGGAGATGATGACATCGACGGTATTATCCTCGACCGGCAATGCCTCAATCTCACCGAGCCGAAACTCCACATTGCTGTAGCCACCATGATTCGCATTAGCCTTTGCCCGCGCCACCATCTCAGCCGTCATATCGACACCGATGACTTTTCCCCGCGGGCCTACTATCTTCGAAGCCAAAAAGCAATCAAAACCGGCTCCCGACCCCAGGTCAAGAACGGTCTCACCCTCTTTTAGGGAGGCAAAGGCAATCGGATTTCCGCAGCCTAGCCCCAGGTTCGATCCGGCGGGCACGGCCTCTATCTGCTCCTCTGTGTAGCCGACCTTCTTGCTGATACTCTGTGGCTTGGCCGATCCGCAGCAGCCAGACGAACAGCAGGATCCTGCATTCTTTACCACACGCGAGTAGTTCTCTTTTACCGCATTCTTCAGCTCTTGATCATTCATTTTTTCCACCCGCCTATTCCTTAAAAGCCTCGTTTATTACCGGCCCCAGCCGCGACTTGACCATGCATTCCAGCTCTTCCACCTTGATCAAAGATAGGCAGCAGACCTTGCCGTCTTTCTCCAAGCTGAGCAAAGCCAGCTTGTCTCCCGGCTTAATCTTTGCTCTCTCCCGGATCTCTTTGGGGAGCACCATCTGCCCTCTCTCGTCAATGGATACAATCGACTCTACGCTGCAACTGCTTATCTCATTTGGCTGGCAGCAGGATTCACACTCACCTTTTGTGGTCACTTCTTTTTCCTCATGCTGTTATGGCAATTGCGAGAGTTTTCTGAGAATATAAGCTTTTCGGAAAAATCGAAAATATCAGATAAATGCTTATTTCCCTATTAGACGCCCAGTCGGGCACCGAGCGCCCGGGCGACCGTGGTCTTGCCGGATGCCGGGACGCCGTTGACAAGGGCAGCCCGAGTCATGCCGTGAAGGCCCGCAACCCGGCGCCGATGACCCCCGCGTCATCTCCCAGCCGGGCCGGGACGACGGGACACTCGAACCACGGGGACGTGCTCGAGGAACAGGACTCGAGCGCGGCAGCCGCAGCCGCCCCGAGCCCGCCACCGAGCACGACCAGGTCCGGGTCGAGCACGGCCACGACGGTGTCGATGGCATGCGCGCCACGCGCCCGCCCACCGGCGCAGCACGGCTCCGCCGGTCTCGTCCTCCGGCCACCGTGCCAGGAGCGCCTCGGCCGTCGTCCCGGCAGGCAGCCCAGCGTCCTCGATCAGATGCGTCAGTGCCGTGCCTGAGGCGAGCACCTCCGAACAGCCGCGGCGGCCGCACTTGCAGGGCGGCCCCGACGGGTCGAGTGAGAGGTGGCCCAGCTGACCGGCGTTGCCACGTCCGCGCAACACCCTCCGATCCACCGCGACGGCGCCGCCGATACCCGTCCCAACGGTGAACATCACGACGCTGTCGGCTGCGATCGCGGCGCCTACCTCAAGCTCGGCAGCGAGCGCCATGTGGGCGTCGTTGGCCAGGGTCACGGGCCGCCCGACTGCCGTGGCGATGACGTCGCCAAGGCGTTGGCCTGCGAGGTCCACGTAGCCCGCCGAGAGGACCGTCCGGCCATCGCGGTCCAGGCGCCCGGGAACCCCGATGCCGACCGCCTCTACCTCCTCGTCCAGGAGCCGCAGGCACAGAGCGCGCACGAGCTCCACGATCTCCGGCTTGGAGTCGCTCCGCACCTTGAGGTAGTCACTCAGCTGGCCGTCGCGCGCGACGCGTGCGACACGAACGTTGGTGCCTCCGATATCGACCCCGATGGCGACACCTCGGGAGGCGGGTGGCTGCGTCATTTGCGTCGTTGCCTAGGCGCGTGCCTCGGCGAGGACGGCCTGCACCTCGCGCAACCGTGGCACGGCCACCTCGCGCAACCGCTGTGCGGTCGCACCACGATCTACGAACAGACAGTCCTTCCAGAGCGAGCGGCCGGCGATAGCGCCGGCGGCACCGCCCCTGAGCGCGTTGCGCAGGTTCTGGACGAAGACGGCATGGTCCACGCCGGCCGAGAGCACGGCCCACGGGATATCGCCGAGCGTCTCGGTGACAGCGGCACAGCCCTCGAGTGAGCCCGGGTACTGCAACTTCAGCATGGGGGCTCCACAGGCACGCGCGATGGCCGCAGCCTGCACGATGAGACCAGGCGCCACGGCCCGGTAGTCGTCGGCCGTCTCGCCCTCGAGCGCGTAGGTCAGGATCTCGATCGCCACCAGGACGCCCTCGCGCGCACAGTCCTCGACCACCGACGCGATCAGGCGGGCGGGGTGGGAGTCGATGCCCTCCCTGTCTGGGCGCATGTAGACATTCATCTTGGCCACGTCGCCGCCGACCTCGCGGACGAGGCGGGCATCCACACCCTCGACTACGCGGCTCTTGCGGAGCCCGTCATCGCCGGGCTCATAGCCGGTCGCATCCATGCCAACCATCAGGGCCGTATCCCGGGCCAGGACACCGTCGGTGACGACCTGCGGCATGACCGTCGTGGGGTCGAGCAGCACGGCCGGCGCCTCGTTGCCAAGGTTGGCGACAAGATCCAGCTTGGCGTTCACGAGGTCGTCCTGGGACGCCTCATCGACGCCCTGGATGAGCGTCTTCATCGAATTGCGCTGGTCCATTGCGATGACCAGTACCCGACCGCTCGTCGGGTCACAGATCCGCTGATATGCGCGCAACTGCGCGGTCGTGAGCGCCATTGGTGTCTCCTGCTGTCGAACGGGTCCGCAAGGCGACCCGGGCACGCGTCAACGCGACGTCGCTTGCTGCCGCTCGAGCATACGCCCCCAACAGCCCCATCGACGGCGCCTGCGCGGTGGTGCTGCCGACGGAACTGGTGGTGCGTGGATCGGGTGAGCTCAGCCCGGCATGAGTGGCGCCAGCGACCGCCGCGAGCGGCGAGCGAAGAGCACGGCTGAGGCCAGCGAGACCATCGATGCTGCCGCCAGGCCGGCGGCGACCAGCGGCAACCCATCCAGCCACGGCACTGCGGCGGGCGTGGTGAGAGGGATGGCGACACTGCCGGTCGTCGTCGTCGCGGGGCTCAGGGGCGCTGCGGCCGACCCGACGCTCGCCGCTTCGTCGGCCTGGTGCAGCACGGTCGCTGCTGCCCAGCGCAGGTCGGCGAGAGAGCCCACCACGACCTCGGGCCCATCGCGGCCCCGCTCGACGCGCCCGGTGGCGTTCACCATCCCACCCGGAGGTGGAGCCGGATGGAGCGAGCCGATGTCGGCGGGGAGCCGCACGTGCCCACGTGCCGTGCCATCGTCGAGGGTGAGGCGACGACCCTCGATCGCCTCCAGGCGACCGCCGACACGCACCAAGCGGTCCGTCAGGGCATCGAGCGAGCCGAGGGTCGCGGTGAGCACCGGCTCCGTCGCCACCGGCTGCGGCCACAGCCATGTCGACGCCATCGTCCCCGTCGGCATCCATCCCGGCGGCGCTGTCGGTGCTGCTGGCGGCAGAGAGCCGGCCCAGCCTGATGTCCCTGGGGGAGCGTGGCGCCACCGCGAAGCGCTGGTCGGTCGCAGACGGGTGGGCGCGACGCACGATGCCAGCTGATGTGGGCCCAGCGTCCGGGTTGCAGCGGCTCGGGGTCGATGCCACTACCCGCGAGCCCGACGATCGGTAGCGTCCCTCCTGCGGCCAGCTCGGCCTCTGCTCGCCAGGTGTCACCGTCCCGCTCGATGTCCGTGATCCGGACCGTCACCGACACCAGGCGCCATTCGTCGGCTGCGCTCGGTGGCCGCCGCAGGGTGGTCGGCGCGATCCTGGCGTGACCCTTCAGGCGAGGCGCCGTGAGGGCTTCGAGCTGCAGCGCGTCGTACCAGGTGTCGACCTCGCCGGTGGCACGGATCAGCTGGCCCACGTTCGCCGGCCTGGTGTCAGCCGGATAGCGAACGAGGATGGCGCCGCTGCGGTCCTGCACCGTGACACGTCGTCCCTCGGAGTCGATGAAACCTGCCTTGGAGGTCACCACGCCGACGATGGTGACGGTGCGACCGGGAGTGGCGTTCCTGATCGCCACGCGCGGAGGCGCCGAGTCATCTGGGTCGTCGTCCGGCCCGCCCCCACCTGGCGGCGGGGTCGGCTCGGGGTCGTCGTCGATCACCACCACGTCCGCCTCGCTGCGCGGCCACAGCCGATGGCCATCGGCTGCCCCCGAGCGGCTGGCACGTTGGCCGACGATGCCGCTGACGCGCAGCCGCTGACCGCGCTCGAATGAGAGCGGGTCGAGTGCGATGGGCGCGAACGCGTAGACGCGGGCCTCTCCACGCTCGTCGCTGACGGTCAGCGAGATGGCGCCGGTGCTGGAGCGGTCGATGTCCAGCAGCGTCGCCGTGAGCTGGGCGAGAGAACCCTCCCTGGGCTCGCCGATGCCGGAGCTGTCGAGCCGGATGGGTTCCGGCAGGCCACCGCTTCCGATGACGGCCATGTCGGCAGATTCGTCGGGCCGCAGCTCGAGGTTGCCGTAGGGATCGGCGAGCGTGCCACTGACCTGCAGGATGGCGCCGCGCGGCAGCTCGTCCTGCGGATAGGCGATGGGCAGTCGGACGGCGATGCCAGCGCTGTCGTCCTGGATGGCCAAGGTGCGGTCGCCCAGGATGCGCCCTGGCTGCACGGTCACCGTGCCGGTCACGGTCACTCGTGACCCTACCGCGCGCCCCCGGGCCTCGTTGATGGCGATCGACGCCGTGGGCGGCGCTGTCGGTGTCGGCGTGGGGGCCGGCGTGGGGACCGGCGTGGGCGGCGCTGTCGGCGTGGGCGCCGGCGTGGGGACCGGCGTGGGCGGCGCTGTCGGCGTGGGCGTGGGCTCTGGTGTCGCCGTGGGGACCGCCGTGGGGACCGGCGTGGGCGGCGCTGTCGGTGTGGGCGCCGGCGTGGGGACCGGCTCGGGCGTGGGCTCAGGGGTCGGTTTGGGCGTGGGCTCAGGGGTCGGTTTGGGCGTCGGCTCAGGGGTCGGTTTGGGCGTCGGCTCAGGGGTCGGTTTGGGCGTCGGCTCGGGCGTGGGCTGGGGCGTCGGCTGGGGTGTCGGGGCCGAGTTCGCGCCTTCGGGCACGGGCGCGGTGTTGGTCACGCTGTCGGCGGCGTTGTCGTTGGTGTCTCGATGGTTGGCGCCGCCTCCGCCGGGGCGTCGCTCGAGCGATGACCCAGGCGGCGGCGCAGTGCCTGCGGTGCCCTCCACGAACTCCGAGGCCGCATCACCCCAGGACAGCGAGTCGACGACCGGGCCGCCCACGTGGCGCAGCAACAACGAACCGCCGCTGGCGCTGAGACCACCACTGTAGGTATGGTCGGCGGCCGCGGCGTGGATGCCGTCGACGTTGGCCAGCAGCACGCGCGACCCGGCTGCCACCTGGCCCTGGGTCCAGCTGTGCTTGCGCGTCACGGTCTTGCCGGTGGCCGTCGCGTACACCAGCTCGAGCCCGTCGAGGGAAGCCGCGGTGTCGGCCGCATTGAAGAGCTCGACATATTCGTCCGAGCCGGTCGCGCCGCCTGTCACCACCTCGCCGACGACGAGGTCATCGGATGGCGGCCAGGCGACCTCGGCCGCGAGACCCGGTGCCGCCCCCGCCATGAGTAGCAGGCACAGGAAGGAGGGTACGAGGGCTCGCCATCGCCAGGACATCAGGAACCTCCAGGTCTGGCGGGCACGTTGCGCAGGCACTCGGTCAGGCGGTCGACCGTTCACCCGCGACACATCATCGGGACACCCGCTTATCCGTCACTTACACGCTTGCGATGCGTCCCGCGCGGCGAAGGCAGGGCTTCCTGCGGTACCATCGCGCCGCCCCGCTCATGCTGTGGAAGTAGGACTGCCCGTGCCTCATTCGCGGAATACCCGCATCCGTGCCAAGAACACCAGTCGAGCAGAAGCGCGCCGTCGCTTCCGTGAAGAACAGCGCGACGAGGATGACCCCGGCGAGGGCTTGACCGACGCCAGCGTCGACCAGGAAGCACCGCCCCAGCAGGGCGGCCGAGCCGGCATCGCCATGCCCAACGTCCTCGAGGACATCAAGGCGCTGCCGCAGGTCTTCCGCAAGCCGCTGGTGTGGCTGCCCTTCGGGCTGCTGCTGCTGACATTCGTGCTTTCGGTGGCGCTGATCAACGGCATGCTCGATGGGCTGCCAACGCCGCTACGTGACGGCATCGTGCTCTACATCAGCCTGACGCTGCATCCGACCACGCTGTTCATCTTCTTCATCGGCGGCTTCGTCGCGCCGCGTGCGTCGTACCTGGTGGGTGGCATGCTGGGCCTCCTCAGCGGCATCTTCTTCATGGCCGTGGTGGTGCTCTCCAACGAGACGGCTACGAGCGCAGAGCTCGACTCGGTCCTGTCCACGACGGCCGAAGGCGCGCCGGCCGTCACGGCTGAGCTGGCCCTCCAGACGATCGGCCTCGGGCTGGTGATCGGCGTCTTCGCTGGTGGTTTCGCCGCCTGGTATCGCCGCTTCCTGCGTTCATCGCAGGAGCGCGCCCGCGTCAACCGCATGCAGCGGGAGCAGGAGCAGGCGCGCAAGGCCAAGGAGCAGGCGCGCGCCGACAAGCAGACCGCTCGCGAGGCGCGACGCAAGTAGCGCCAGCAGCAGGGCGGTGGCGCCCGTCGTCCCGACTGCTCCAGTCCCACAGTGCGCCGGGAAGCTATCCCAGGCGGCGCATGCCGGCGTGGCCCAGCTGGCGAACACCGTCGGGATGCTCCGGCCCGCCACGCTCGCGGCAGACCTCCACCAGGGGCCGGACCTGGCGCGCCACGAGGTTCACGGTGCCGGACTCCACCTGCAGGTCGCCCTCGACGTAGAGCAGCGCGTGGCGGCGCACGACCCCCCGCAGCCGGCCCCAGACCGCGGGCCAGAGGGTCACGTTGACCATGCCGGTCTCGTCCTCGAGGGCGAGGAAGACCGTGCCCCGCGCCGTCATGGGGTGCTGGCGCGTGACGACGAGCCCGCCGATGGCGACACGCCCTGGCCGCCGGTCGGCCAGCGCTCCGAGTGACAGCGCGCCCAGCCGCTCCAGTGCCGGGCGGTACAGCTCCATGACCTGCCGTCGCGCGTCGAGCGAGAGGATGGCGTACGCGTCACCGAGCCGCTCCAGCTCGCTGGGCGGTGGTAGCGCTGGTGCGGGAGTCGGCGGCAGTCGGATGTCCAGCGGCCGCGCGCGAGCCGTGCCTGGTCCGAGCGCACGACCACCGCGACGCCCACGCGTGGCGCCGGCGATCTCGCGCAGCTGCCACAGCGCCTCGCGCCGCGGCTGGCCCAGTGAGTCGGCGGCACCGGCGCGGACGAGCCGTTCCACGACCTCCTCGGACAGCTCCGTCCGCGCCACCAGGTCGGCCAGCGAGCGGAAGGGCCCGTCGCTGGCGCGCGCCGCATCCAGCAGTTCGCCCTCGGCCTGGCCGATGCCCCTGAGCAGGTGCAGCCCCAGGCGGATACCGTACCCACGCGCCGACGGCGCCGCGAAACGGTCGCGAGCGTCCTCGGTGGGCACCACCACCGCGGATGAGCTCACCACCTCCGGGCGCTGCTCGATGCCGGTCCCTTCCGGCAGTGGCGAGCCGGGCAGCCCCACCCACTCGGTGGCCGTGCGGTAGCGACTGGCGTTGATGTCCACCGGTAGCACTGCCACGCCGTGGCGCTTGGCGTCATTGATGAGCACCTCGACCGGGTAGAAGCCCATCGGCTGCGCGTTGATGAGCCCGGTCACGAACTGGGCCGGATAGAAGAGCTTGAGGAATGCCGACTCGTAGGCGGTCCGCGCAAAGGCGGCCGCATGGCTCTTGTTGAAGCCGAAGCTGGCGAACCCGGCCACCTTGCCGAACAGCTCCTCCGCCACCTCGGCCGCGAGGCCGCTGCTGCGCACGCAGCCGTCGACGAAGCGCGCATGCAGCTTCTCCATCTCCTTCTGCGACCGCCACGTGCCCATGGCCCGGCGAAAGCCATCCGAATCGGCGGCACTGAAGCCGGCCACATCGATGGCGATCTTCATCACCTGCTCCTGGTAGAGGATCACGCCCAGCGTCTCGGCCAGGATGGGCTCGAGCGCCGGGTGCAGGTAGGTCACCGGCTCGATGCCCTGCCGGCGTCGCAGGTAGGGATGCACGGCGTCGCCCTGGATGGGCCCGGGGCGGATGATGGCCACTTCCACCACCAGGTCGTCGAGCGTCTCCGGCCGACTCTTGGGCAGGGTCTGCATCTGCGCCCGTGACTCGATCTGGAAGACACCCACCGTGTCCGCCGCACGGATCATGCGGAAGACCTCGCCGATGTCCTCGGGCAATCGGTCGAGGTCGAGGTGCACCGCGCAGTCGGCCCTGGTGTCACGCAGCGCGTCGTCGATGGCGCTGAGCATGCGCAGGCCCAGCAGGTCGAGCTTGATGAGCTTCATCGTCTCGATATCGCGCTTGTCGAACTGGACGACGACGCGGCCGGGCATGCTGGCGTGCTCCAGGGGGGCGATGTCGACGAGGGGCGCGCGCGTCACCAGCATGCCGCCGACATGGATGGAGAGATGTCGCGGTCGGCCGTCGATGCGGGCACACAGCTCCAGCCAGCGGTCCCACGGCGAGAGACCGAGCGTCGAGCCGCGACGACGCGGTGGCAGCGGGTCGAGCTCGACGGCACCGAGGCTGGTGGCGAAGAGGCGACGCTCGGGCGTGGCTTGGCGAGCCTCCTCGGCGCCCTGTGCCAGTGAGGCCAGGGCCAGCCGGCGCTCGACCTCATGGCGCAGGAAGCGTTCGCTCGCGGGCGTGTCACCGGGACCGCCTTCGTCATCGGTGGGACCCGGACGCAGGTCGGTGGTGGGAGCGAGGAGGCGCAGCTCGCCCATGTCGTCGAGCAGCTGCCGCACGCCCTGGCCAGCCTCGGCCGGCTCGGCGAAGAACTCGGCGAAGCCACCGTCCGCCTCCAGGTCCCGACGCACCATCACCGAGTCGTACGTCTCGAGCGCCTTGGCCACGCGGTCGACCAGCGGCCTCGGGAAACCCAGCGCGTAGCCCACCTCGCGGACGGCCGAACGTGCCCGGTAGGTGACGACGTTGCAGACCATGCCGGTGTGCTCGGCCCCATAGCGCTCGTAGACGTAGCTGATGACCTCCTCGCGGCGGGAGGAGGCGAAGTCGATGTCCACGTCGGGGTAGGTGGTGCGACCCTCGTTGATGAAGCGTTCGAAGAGCAGCTCGTGGCGGATGGGATCGACGCGGGTGATGCCGAGGGCGTAGGCCACGATGGAGTCGCCGGCGCTGCCACGACCCTGCGCCGGGATGCCGCGCTCGCGGGCAAAGCGCATGAGGTCCCAGCAGATGAGGAAGAACTCGGCGAGCCCGGTGCGCTCGACGACCTCGAGCTCATGGGCCATCTGCTTGAGCACGCGCGGCGTGATGGGGTGGTAGCGCTGCCGGACGCCGTCGTGGCAGAGGCGCTCGAGGTAGGAGAAGGCGGTCTCTCCGCCGGGCACCGGGAAGCCCGGGAAGCGATAGCGCTCGAACTCCAGGCTGACCTGGCAGCGCTGGGCGATCTCACCCGAGCGCTTGATGCCGTCGAGCCAGGCATGGCGCACCAGCGGGTCGGAGTCCGTGCCCGGTGGCAGCGCCGCCAGCTGCGCACCACTCTTGATGGCGTACTCGGCGTTGGGCCGGCGCAGATGGGCCGCAGCATCGAGGGTGTGCCCGTGCCGGATGGCCACGAGCACGTCCTGCAGCTCGCGATCGGAACGCAGGGCGTAGTGGACGTCATTGGTGACGACGGTGGGCAGGCCGGCTTCGTGGGCCAGGCGCGCCAGCTCCGCGGTCAGCCAGTCGTCATCGGGCAGGAGGTGGTGCTGCAGCTCCACGTACAGCCCGCCACCGGCAGCGATGGCTTCCAGCTGCTGGAGCGCGCGCGCCGCTCCCTCGCGATCACCCGCCAGCAGGCGCCGCGACAGCTCGCCGTGGCGGCAACCGGTGAGCACGATGAGGCCTTCGCGCTGCTGCGCCAGGCGTTCGTGACTGAACTGCGGCATGGCCTTGCTGCCGGCGAGGTGGGCAGCGCTGGCGAGCCGGCAGAGGCTGGCGTAGCCGGCCTGGTCCTGCGCCAGCAGCGTCAGGTGTGGGCCCAGCTCCTGTGGGCGCACGCCGCGCACATCCTCGCGACGCGGGTCTCGATGGCCGGGCGGGCGCTGCCGCGTCACCAGCGGCTGCGCCGGCTCCCCTGCCCTGGCGATGGGCGACGACGGCTGCGCTGGACGCCGCCGTGGCCGGCGCGGCGGCATCACGATGGCGTGAGGGTCGGCGGCCGCGCAGTCGATGAGCTCGATCTCCATGCCCACGACCGCGTGCAGACCGGCCTCGCGTGCGGCGGCCGCGAAGCGCACCGCTCCATAGAGGCCCTGGTGATCGGTGACCGCGAGCCCCGAGAGGCCCAGCTCGAGGGCGCGTTCGACCAGCTCATCTGCCGGCGAGGCGCCGTCGAGGAACGAGAAGTCGGTATGGCAGTGAAGCTCGGCGAACGGCATCGTCACGAGATCGATGATAGAACATCTGTTCTATTCAGAGACCCGCGCGCTCGCGTGCTGGTGCGTTCGGTCAACACCCCCGCGAGTGGCTATGATGCGGGCAGTGGCAGACAGGGGCCTGCAAGCGTACGCCGTGCCCTCGGCGCGAGCGGGCCAGCAAACAGACCCCGCTGCGCGCCGTGACGTCCTATCCGGGCTGATGACGGGTGGTTTCCTGTTGGCCGTCATCGCCACCGTCCTGGCCATCATCATCGCCGCGCCGCAATACGCCGAGCCGGCGGCCGTGGTCGCCGTGGCCCCCGTCGCCAGCGGTGAGCCCATCGCCTCCGCCGATCCCAGCCACGCCGAGGCGGCGGTGACCGCTGCCATGACCTCCGCGCCGCCCGAGGAGCTCAAGGGCTACCGCTGGCCGGTCCGTGAGGGCCAGGTCATCAAGTACTTCGGGCCCGACAGCTCGGGCCGCTTCGAGGTCGTCGGCCAGCGCTTCCACGACGGCATCGTCATCACCCGCTTCGAGGGTGCCCCGGTCAGCGCCGCCCACAAGGGCAAGGTCATCGCCGCGGGTCGAGACTGGGTCCAGCACGCGGGCTACAAGGATTCGCTCGACCGGGCGCTCGAACGATTCGACAAGGAGCGCAAGCGGCTCAAGAAGCAGGGCCAGGAGACGGACGACTACCCGCTGGGCGTCGTCATCGATGACGGCAACGGCTACTACAGCATCTACACCGAGCTGAAGGACCTGCGCGTCGAGGTCGGCGACGAGGTCGACGCCGGGCAGGTCCTCGGCGGCATGGCGCGGGCCGAGGAAAGGCAGATGATGCGCTACCGCCTCGTCCGCATGGACGGCCGGCCGATGAAGGTCCACGCGTCCGACCGCAAGCTCGGCTATCCCACCTACGCGCGCGAACGGGTCGACCCGCTGGCGGTGCTGAAGCTCGACGCCAGGCGTATGCCCGAGCTGCTGGGCAAGCGACCAGAGGCTCCGCTCATCATCCCCGGCTCCTAGCGGACACCCGCCGCTCGGTACCACGCCTAATCGTAGAGGCGCTCGAGGTGCCAGGAGCCGTCGGCGCCGTCACGGTAGACGAGCGCGAGCAGGCGCGGACCGACGACCTTGAAGTAGTCGCGCACCAACGGCCGGCGCCACCACGCCTCTTCGATGCGCCAGTGATTGCACGCCTCCACCGGCTCACGCACACCCGGCCAGCGCAGCCCGACGGGCCAGCCGCGGTGGTCGACGTCCACCTCGATGGCCGGATGTTGGCCCAGCAGGCGGGTCACGACTCGAGCGCCTTGCGCCAGTCGAAGCGCCGCTCTGCGATGAGCGCCCCGGTGTCGCCGGTGACCGCGCGCAGGATGCGATCCTCGCCGAAGCGGATGGCGAGGCTGGCCAGCTGCCATTCCAGGCGAGCCGCCTGCGCCCCCTGGCGGCTGAACAGCGTCAGCTGCTGGCCAGCCTCCGGCGCCGTGCCATCGAGCTCCAGCGCCAGTCGTTCGACCGGTGCCGATGGTGGCTCCGCCTCCAGGCGAGCCAGCAGCAGCCGCTCCAGCAGCTCCGCCGCAGCCGACGGCTCCGGCAACGCCTGGTGGTATGCCAGCGTCCGCGACCCCGGCGCCCCGCTCGGCAGGTCCAGCGTCAGCGTCAGCAGTGCCCGGGCCGCACCGGCACCACGCGCCGCCAGCTGCTCGCAGAGCGTGCCGCAGAGATGGTGCAGCACGAAGCGGAGCGGCTCCAGCTCGTCCGCCGGCGGCTCCAGCTCGACGTCTGCGGAAAGGCGAGCAGGTGGGCGGCGTGGCCACAGCGGGCGGCCGTCCATGCCCCGGACGAGATCGTGCAGCTCGGCACCGGGAGCACCGAATCGCGCCACCACCGCGGAGTGGTCCAGCACCGCCAGCTGCCCCATCGTACGCAGCCCCAGCACGCGCAGGCGCTGCTGGATGACCTGGTCCGCCGGCAGCAGCGACAGCGGCAGTGGCGCGAGGAAGGCTGCCTCCTCCCGCCGGCCACCAGCCGGGATGGGGGCGGCGCCGATGCGTGCCGCCACCCCGGCCCCGAAACGGGTGTTGCCGATGCCGGTCCGTGGCGACCCCGGCAGCAGCGGTGCCATGAGCGCGAGGGCGCGGCCAAGCAGGCTGGCCTCATCGCCCCACAATCGCGCCAGGCCCTCGATGCCGATGTAGACGCGCCCGAAGGCAGGGTGGGCCGGGTCCACCTCCCCTTCCACGGCTGGGGCGAGGGTGTTCAGTGCGTCCAGCGCGACCTCGAAGGGATCCGCCAGCGCCGCCACGTCCAGCGGCAGGAAGGTGGCCTCCGGAGCCAGGCTGTGGGCCGTGCCCAGCGGCTGTCCGCGGCGCACACCCAGCGCACCGGCAGCCGGGCTACGGTCAAGCACGTGGCCTGCGTCCCAGGGTCGCCCACCCAGCACGACCACCTCCTCCGGAGCGGGATCGCGGCCCAGCGCCAGCCGCAGTGGCAGGTGTGGCCAGTCCAGGTACAACAGGCGCATGGGATCACTCGATGGCATGTCCGCGAGCCGCGGTCACACCACCACCAGGCGCGGTGACGATCGCCCCGGCAAGCCAGGCAAGACCGCCGGCCCCGGCGATGCCAGCGGTACCTGCCCGCCCGGTGGTGCCAGCTCGCCCGGTGGTGCCAACCAGACCGGTGGTGCCAACCCGACCGGTGGTGCCAAGGCTGGCACCGTTCCGGCGTCAGCCGAAGCCAGCTGGTGGGTGGCCAGCGAACGCTCGCCCTCGGCGAGGTAGTGGATATCCAGGTCCACGCTGCGACCCGGCGGCCCGTAGCGGTTCTTGGCCACGGCCACGGCCGTCCGCTGTCCCACCACGTCCCGCCCCAGGCGCAGCCATGCCCGTCGTTCCAGCTCCAGCCGCAAGCTGGTGCTGCCCGCCAGGGCCGCTCCCAACGACCCGGCCAACGAGGCCGGCTCCAGCAGGATGAGGCGAGCGCCCACGCGGCGGGCATGGGCCGCGAGACGGCGCAGCTGCTGGTCCAGGTGCACGTGCAGCCGGGCCGGCAGATCCACCACCAGCAGGCCGATGCAACGCCCAGTCAGCAGCGAGCCGGCCAGGCTGAGGCCCTCTTGCACCGCTGCCGGGCGGATGACCAGCAGCCAGCGCAGGTCCACGCCGCGACCGACGGCCTCGACCGGATCGAAGGCACGAGCGAGGTCCAGCCAGGCCACGATGTCACCACTCGCCTGGGCCTCCGCCGCACAGCGCAGCGCCAGCGTGGTCTTGCCGCTCGAGGGTCCGCCACGGACAGCCACGCTGGCCTCCGCCGGCAACCCCATGGGGCCGAGGATGGCGTCCAGCGCCGGGAAGCCAGTGGAGATGACGCCCGCTGCCGGGGCTGGTTGCGGTGCTCCCGGGTGGGAGTCCGGGAGCACCGCGAGAGCGAGGGCGCCATGGACGGCTGGAAGCCCCTGCTCCACTGCTGCCGAGCCAGTTGGGCGGCCGTTGCCCAGCCGGACAGCAGCACTGCCCCAGCGGGTCTGGAGGGTGGCGAGGGCACGCTCGAGGGGTTCGTGTGACCGTTCCATGGCCCCGCGAATCATCGAACATCTGTTCTAATCCGTCAAGTGTCACGGTGCCGTCACCGATGGTGGCGAGACTGCGGCGGTAGCATGAACAGCCTGATGCCCACGCCGAAGCTCAACGCCGAACCCGTCCCCACCAGCCGCCCCATCCTCGTCGTCGACGACGACCGCAAGATCGTCGCCCTTGTACGCGCCTACCTCGAACGCGAAGGCTTCCGTGTCATCGTCGCCTACGACGGACGCGAGGCCCTGCACAAGGCGCGCGCGGAGGACCCCGCCCTCATCGTGCTGGACCTGATGCTGCCGGAGGTCGACGGCTTCGAGGTCATGCGCCTGCTCCGCGTCGAGGGCGACGTGCCGGTGCTGATGCTGAGTGCACGCAGCTCCCTGCCCGAGCGCATCATCGGCCTCGAGAGGGGGGCCGACGACTACCTGCCCAAGCCGTTCAGCCCGGCTGAGCTGGTGGTGCGGGTGAAGGCCGTGCTACGGCGGGTCGCCAAGCCGGCCGCAGGAGCCGCGGCCAGGCCGGCCACGTCCAGCCTGACCCAGCACGACCTGGTCATCGACACCGAGCGCTACGAGGTCCGCCGCGGCAAGGAGCTGGTGCCGTTGACGCCGGTCGAGTTCAAGCTGCTGGTGACGCTGGTGGCAGCCGACGGGCGCGCCCTCACGCGTGACCAGCTGCTCGACGCGGTCTACGGCTCCGATGATGGTGACGTGCTCGACCGCACCATCGACGTCCATATCGGCCGGCTGCGCGAGAAGCTGGGTGACGACGCCGAGCAGCCGCGCTACGTCATGACCGTGCGTGGCGTGGGCTATCGCGCGGCCCCGCCGCTCGACGAGAGCTAGCCGCGACATGACCCGCGCGCCATCGAGCGATCATCGCCGACCGGCCTACGGACGGGGCCTGGCGTGGCGCATCGCGCTGGTCGGCATCGGTTCCGCCCTCGTCGCGGTCGGCATCATCACCGCCGGCGTGCTCGTCGTGGGCAGCGAGGCCATGGCGCACCTGATGATGGAGCACGGCGAGACCGCCGAAGCCTCCTATGCCATGTTCGACCAGTCCATCCGCAACGTGCTGTGGGTGGCCACCGTGATCGCCATCATCGCCGGTGTGGCCCTCGCCATCGTCCTCTCGCGCATGCTGGCCCGTCCCCTCGCCGACATCGGCGCGGCGGCCCGGCGGGTGGCCGATGGCGACCTCAGCATCCGCGTCCCCCGCGCGGCCCCCGACGAGCTGGCCAGCCTGGCCGATTCGTTCAACCAGATGGCTGCCGAGCTCGAGGAGAGCGAGCGCCAGCGACGCGACATCATCGCCAACACGGCGCACGAGCTGCGGACGCCGCTGACCAACCTGGAGGGTTACCTCGAAGCCATCCGCGACGGCGTCATCGTGCCCGACCAGGGCACCTACGAGTCGCTGCTCGAGGAGACCGAGCGGCTGGTGCGGCTGGCACGCTCACTCGATGACCTCGCCCTCGGCGATGCGGCCAACAAGACCGCGCGCCCCGTGGAGGTCGACCTGGCCGCCCTGCTGTCGGCGGCGACCGAGCTGACCCGGCCGACCATCGAAGCGCGGCGCCTGACCCTGGAGCGACGCTGGAGCGAGCCGCTGCCGGCGCGCGCCGATCCGGACCAGTTCGTGCAGGTGCTGGTGAACCTGCTGCAGAACGCGGCCCGCTACGCGCCCGAGGGCGGCACGGTCACGCTCAGTGCCGAAAGCCGGGGCGACACCGTCCTGGTCAGCCTCTCCAACAGCGGCGAGGGCATCCCGGCGCAGGACCTGCCCCATGTCTTCGAGCGCTTCTATCGCGTGGAGAAGTCGCGCGACCGCGCACTCGGTGGCGCCGGCATCGGCCTGGCCATCGTGAAGCAGCTGGTGGAGGGCTGGGGCGGCCGCGTGGGCGCCGAATTGGGCGCCGGGCGGACACGCTTCTGGTTCAGCCTGCCGCAGGGTGGAGCCACCCTCCAGGGCGGCCCGCGCTGATCAAGCCCTTGCCGGAGCTGATCCCTTCGGCACGCCGCTTGATGCCGAGCATCTGGCTGCGCATCAGTGCGAAGGCAGCCAGGCCCAGCAGTGGCATGGCCCGGCGCGGAGCCTGGTTGCGGACGTCCGTTCGGAAGCGCAGGCGCTCGATCAGCCGCGTGCGGCCACCGGGGACATCCTCCAGCACGAAGGCCCAGCTGACGGCGTACGGCGGCATGTCGATGTCGGCCTTGGCGGCGGCTGCCTCGTCGGCGGCTTCTGCCGCCCATGCCTCGAGCTGCTCGCGCGCCAGGACGTCATCGAGGTAGAGCACCAGCGCCCGACCCGGTTGCAGCTCGCGGACGACCAGCCCGCCCCCGCTGGAGGTGGGCACCACGTCGCCTTCGGCCAGCTCCTGGAACTCCTCGAGGATGACCTCGGCGCTGCTGCCGGGCGAACCACCGGCCGGGCTCCAGGCACGGTCGAGCGGAGCGAAGCTGTACCAGCCACCTCGCCCGTAGCCCAGCTGCAGCAGCCATGGCCACACCGCGTCGGCCGGGGCCTCGATCTCGAGCGCGCGCGTCTCGCTGATGTCCGGCGCTGCCACCAGGTCGTCGCCGGCCAGGCCGCGCTCGTCGCCTCCGGGTAGGAGTCCCCAGCTGCCGTGCTGGGACCACAACTGCTGGAGATAGGCCACGCCCATCCCCGCGGCGAAGGCGAGGAGGAGCAACCTCAATCGCAATGCCATCTTCAAGGTGAAGGTGATCAGCCGGAACATGACGGTCTCCTCTGGGGCGGGACACGGACCTACCGATGCTACTCGCTTCGCACGCTACCCTCCGCGAGGCCGCGGCGAGCCCGATGCAGGCCGAGCGGGAGGCCCAGAGGTATACTTCGCGCGCCGAGTGGCCGGTGGCCACGCAAGGGGGATGTAGCTCAGCTGGAAGAGCGCTGCGTTCGCATCGCAGAGGTCAGGGGTTCGAGTCCCCTCATCTCCACCATTGTCATGAGTCGCGACATAGGCGACGTCGTATCACCTCGTGTCGCCCGATGGCAGCGTGACGCTGCTCGGCGACGAAGGTGACCCGGAGCCCATCGCGGCGGAAGACGCATCGCCGGTGCCTCGGACATAGCCCGCGCCGGTGAGCCTCGAGTCGCCTGCTCGGGGCTGCGGATCGGCTGAGTCCCACGGATCGGCTGAGCCCCCCGCTGCACGGGGCGTCGCGACAGGCTATCGTCGAGTCCCCGAGCCCACGGGTCGTGCAGGAGAAGCCGTTGACTCCATCCGACGTGGGTCCGCTCGTCGAGCGGCAGGGCACGGGACGAAGGCTGGCCACCCTGGCCATCATCCTCGGCGGCGCGCTGCTCATCCTCGCCGTCGCCGACATCGCCTTGCCGGCCCGCGATCACATCTTCGGCCTCTCGAGGGCCCTGGCGCCGTACCTCGCGATGCTGTTCGTGCCCATCGGTCTGCTGGGCCTCCGCGTGCGTGGGCGACGAGGCCTGACCCTGGCCGTGGTGGCGGTCCTCGGGCTCGGGCTGGCCGTGGCCCGCTTCGTGCCGGCGCTGCCGGCCGGCGCGGCGGAAGTCGACCCGGCCTGGACGCGCATCAGTGTCTCCACCTGGAACCTCTACCACGACGTCCGTCCCAGAGGCCACGCTTATCGAGGCGCTCGCCGACCGTGCCCCGGCCATCATCGCGCTGGAGGAGCTCTCGTCGGAGCGCGCCACGATCATCGCGGGCTCGGACGAGCTCGGCGACCTCTTCCCCCACCAGGTGCTCCGTCCCTCGGGCGAGTGGGACGGGCTGGGCCTGCTCAGCTCGTGGCCCATCGAAGGACCTGTCGTGACCGACGACGAGCCACCCCACATCGCCGCGACCGTGCGCGCCCCCGGCACGGCGGGGCTCGATGTCGTCGTGGCCCATGCGCCACCGCCCCTCGCACTCGGACCCCTGGGCCCGACCTATGCGCCGAGCCGCCGCGACGGTGCGCTCAGCGAGCTGCGGGAGCTGGTGGATGCGTCGGTGTCGGAGGGCCGCCCGGTGATGCTGGTCGGCGACCTCAACCTGACCGACCGTGAGCTCGCCTACGATGAGCTCGTCGAGGGGCTGGTCGACTCGTACCGTGCCGCCGGGACCGGCTTCGGCCACACCTGGCGCCCACCCTACACGGAGCTGCCCTTCGGTCTCCTGCGCATCGACATGGTGCTGACCGGACCAGGGCTCACGCCGGTGAGAAGCCAGCCCGACTGCGCCTCGCGTGGCGCCGACCACTGCATCCTCGACGTGGAGCTGGCGGTCGAGCCGTAGGCACGCCCGCTGCGACGATGCGGCAGCGCGCACCACGATCGACAGTCCACCTGGGTCGTGACGGGAACCTTTGAGCTGGTAGAGATAGTCTGTCGTCGATGGACATCAGCCACCGCTGTCGCCCCACGGCCCACAGGTGACATGAGCCGAAGTCTCCTGGCCCTCGCCGTCGTGCTGCTGCTGGTCGTCGTCGCCTGCGACGGTGACGTTGGCGCCGTGGGTTCCCCCGCGCCCGCGGTCAGTCCCGCCGCCATGGCCGAGTCGAGTCGTGCGCCCGTGTCCCTGGCGGCCCCCGAAGATGACCTGTGCCTCCACGTGCTGGAGGTCGGGCAGCGCCTGGACGCGTTGCGCGCTGTCGAGCTGCGACTGCCCAATCGTGTCGCCCTCGAGGTCGAGCTGGACAAGCTGCAGGCCGCCTACATCGAGCTGGAGAACGTCGACTTCGGGGCCTCGGAGGAGCTGCTGGCCGGCTCGCTGAAGCGACTCGGCTACCGGCTCGGCGAGCTGGAGCTGGCGGTGGAGGACTTCCGCACCAACTCGCGGCCGCAGCGTGCCGCCCCGCACGTCGAGGAGGACGCGCAGAAGGTGGCCGATGAGCTGGCCGCGTTCGACATCCTCTCGCGCTGCTAGCCCGGCCGATCAGCCTCTAGTCGAGCGCTGCACGCACCTCGGCCGCGTGTTCCCGCAGCCAGCGTCGAGCCTCCGGCGTGCGCGGCGCGTGCTGTTCCACGAGCAGCCAGAACGCGCGCGTGTGACCACGCAGACGCAGGTGTGCCAGCTCGTGCACCACGACCGCGTCCAGGACGAACGGAGGGGTCAGCAGCAGTCGCCAGCTGAACGACAGATCGCCGCGCGACGACGCTGACGCCCAGCGGCTCGATTGGTCGCGGATGCTGATGCGCCCAGGTCGCACCGCCACCTGCGGAGCGCGCACGGCCACCTGCGCGACGATGGCCTCGCGAGCGCGAGCGCGCAGCCATGCCTCCAGCAGCTGGGAGGTGCCGCGGCCGTCCCGGCCGAGGCGCACCAGCAGCCCACCGGGGATGGCCTCGACGCGGCCTCGCGCCGGGCGGTCGCCGCCACCGTCCACCGCGGAGACCCGGCAGAGCTCGCCGGCCAGGTGGAGCAGCCGGCCCTCCCCCAGCGCTGGTCGCGCCGCCAGACGCGGCACGCTGTTCGCTGACTCGGGCGACATGCCGGTCCAGCCACCCGGCGTGCTGATGCACCAGGCGCTCGGCCTCCGCCGCCGGCATGCGCCGCGGCAGCACCACCACGACCTCGCCCGCCCGGCCCACGCTCAAGCGGGCGCGCCGAGCGCGATCGGAGCGGCGAACGGTGTAGGCGTGTCGGCTCAACGTGCGAGCTCGTCAGGCGCCGTGCGGGTCGGATCCCGCCGGGCGAGGCCGTCCCAGCAGCCCTCGCAGCAGCAGACCGACGAGGATGCCGATGGCAAGGCCGAGCAGGTTGTCGAAGATGTCGGCCGTCTCGCAGCCACGACCCAGCGCCCGCGCCAGCAACTGCACGGTCTCGACGACGAAGGTGAGAGCGAAGCGCCGCCAGCGCCACGAGCGTGGTCGTCCGCGTCCTCGGCAGCAGCCCCACGGCGATGCCCAACGGCACGAACAGGGCCACGTTCAGGCTGTGCTCGTTGAGCGTCGTCAGCTCGCGCCAGGGGATGAGGCCCATCCGTGCGGTACTGCAGAGGCCGTCGGAGCCGATGCCCTGCAGCCCCTCGGCGTCCGGAAGCAGGGTCCAGCTCAGGACGAACCCGAAGCCGAAGACCAGCAGCCTTGCCACCCACTCGGACGTGCCCAGCCGATGCGCCAGCCGCGGCGCCAGTGCGATGGCCGCCACCACCGTGGTGATGAGCGCGACCCTGACGAGCGGCAGCACCGAGATGCTCAGGTGCGACGCGAGCGGGAGCGCGGTGGTGAGGTCGGGGAGCATGGCGGCATTGTCGCGTGAATCGGCCGAGCGCCACGCTCACGCCTTGGCCCGGACAGGGTAAGATGTCGGCCGCGGGGCGATAGCTCAGCTGGAAGAGCATCTGCATGGCATGCAGAAGGTCCGGGGTTCGAGTCCCCGTCGCTCCACCACCCGCAACCGCATCCACGGGCCCCCGTCGACGGCGGGGGCTTCGTCGTTGACGGACGCACACACGCCCGCATCGGTGAGAATGCAAGCATGAGCAGCCCCAACGCCACGGACGGCCACGCCACGGACGGCCACGCCACCCGCCCATCGGTCGATCGATACGACGCCGCGGCCATCGAGCCCCGCTGGCAACAGCGCTGGGACGAGCTCGGCCTGTACAAGACCGACCTCAACGATGATTCGCGGCCGGACTACTACCTGCTCACGATGTATCCGTACCCCTCGGGCGACCTGCACATCGGCCACTGGTACATCAAGACGCCGACCGACGCCCGCTCGCGCTTCTTGCGCATGAACGGCCACAACGTCTTCTTCCCCATCGGCTTCGACGCCTTCGGCCTGCCGGCGGAGAACGCCGCCATCAAGAGCGGTGTCCATCCCGCCGAGTGGACCATGCGCAACATCGAGAACATGCGCCGCCAGCTGCGCTCGATGGGGGCCACCTTCGACTGGGATGCCGAGGTCGTCACCTGCCAGCCCGAGTACTACCGCTGGAACCAGTGGATCTTCCTGCAGTTCCTGAAGGCCGGCCTGGCCTACCGCCAGATGGCACCGGTCGACTGGTGTCCCAAGGACCAGGTCGTGCTGGCGCGCGAGCAGGTCGAGGGCGTCGACCGCGTCTGCTGGCGTTGCGGCACGCCGGTCATCAAGCGCGACCTCGAGCAATGGTTCTTCCGCATCACCAGGTATGCCGACGAGCTGCTGTCGTTCGAGGGCATCGACTGGCCCGAACCGGTGCGTCTGATGCAGACCAACTGGATCGGCCGCTCCGAGGGCGCCGACGTCATCTTCCATACCGCGCCCTCGGGACACCATGCCGGCGGCGAGGAGCTGCGCGTCTTCACCACCCGTCCCGACACGCTCTTCGGGGCGACCTTCATGGTGCTGGCCCCGGAACACCCGCTGGTGGGCCAGCTCACCGCCCCCGAGCAGCGCGAGGCGGTCGAGGCCTACGTCGCCAAGGCACGCCGCGAGACGGAGATCGAGCGCCTCTCGACGGACCGTGAGAAGACCGGCGTGGCCCTGGGTGCGGACGCCATCAACCCCGTCAATGGCGAGCGCATCCCCATCTGGATCGCTGACTACGTGCTCGCCAGCTACGGGACCGGCGCCATCATGGCCGTACCCGCTCACGACGAGCGCGACTTCGCCTTCGCCACCCAGTTCGGCATCCCCATCCGCAGGGTGGTGGCCGGACCCGATGACGCCGATGATGCGCCGCTCCACGAGGCCTACCCGGCCAAGGACGAGCGCGCGCGGCTGGTGGATTCGGGTCCCTACAGTGGCCTGCCCTGGGCGGAGGGCTTCGCCGCCATCGTGGCCGACCTGGAGGCGAAGGGCGAGGGCAAGGCCACCGTCAGCTATCGCATCCGTGACTGGCTCATCAGCCGCCAGCGGGCCTGGGGCACGCCCATCCCGGTGGTCTACTGCGCGGCGGACTGCGGCATCGTGCCCCTGTCCGAGGAGCAGCTGCCGGTGCTGCTGCCGGACGACTTCGTCTACCCGGAGGGCGGCGGCAACCCGCTGGAGACGGCCGAGTCGTTCCTGCACACGACCTGTCCCCGCTGTGGCGGCGAGGCGCGTCGCGAGACCGACACCATGGACACCTTCGTCGACAGCTCCTGGTACTACTGGCGCTACCTCGCGCCCCACGACGAGGATGCCGCCATCGATCGCGCCCTCGACGCACGCTGGTGTCCGGTCGACCAGTACACCGGCGGCGCCGAGCACGCGGTCATGCACCTGCTCTACAGCCGCTTCTTCGCCAAGGCGCTCAACGACCTCGGGGTCATCGCCGAGCGCGAGCCCTTCAAGCGCCTCTTCAACCAGGGCCAGATCCTGGGCGCCGACGGCGAGCGCATGAGCAAGAGCCGTGGCAACGTCCAGGATCCCGACGAGCTGGTGCACCGCTACGGCGCCGATACGGTGCGCCTGTTCCTGATGTTCATGGGGCCGTGGGACCAGGGCGGCCCCTGGAATCCGTCAGGCATCGAGGGTGTCAACCGCTTCCTGCGCCGGGTCTGGACGGTCGTGCTCGACCCCATCGGGCAGGAGCACGGCGATCCGGACGCCGCCGCGTTGCCCGCCGGCGAGGACCTCGCAGCCGCCCAGAAGACGCTTCGCGTGGGCGCGCATCGCACGCTGCAGGGCGTGAGTGCCGACCACGAGGGCTTCCGCTGGAACACCATCGTGGCCAAGCTCATGGAGCTCACCAACCTGCTGATGAAGTACCGCGGCACCGCGGCCGCCACCACGGACGCCTGGGACGAGGCCGTGCGCCTGCTGTTGCTGATGCTGGCGCCAGTCGCGCCGCACATCTCCGAGGAGCTGTGGTCGCGCCGCCTGGATGAGGCCGGGGAGGCCTGGCGCTCCATCCACACCGAGGCCTGGCCGGCCTACGACGAGACGCTGGTGGCGGCCGAGATGATCGAGCTGCCGGTGCAGGTCAACGGCAAGCTGCGCGACAAGGTCAGCGTGGCACCCGGCCTGTCGCCGGCCCAGATCGAGGCCGTCGTGATGGCCCAGCCCAAGGTCATCGCCAACCTCGAGGGCAGGGAGGTCGTGAAGGTCATCCACGTCGGAGGCCGCCTGGTCAACATCGTGGTCCGCTGATCGCGCCCGTGACGAGGCGATCGGACGTCGCGGTCGCGTCTGGGCTCATGCGCTAGCCTGAGGGGGCCCTGATCCGCAGCCTGTGAGACCCCGATGCCCGACATGCGTGCGCCGCTGAAGCTCGGCGCCGACATCTGGAACCAGTACACCGACTGGCCCGCGTTCAAGGCCGCCCACCTGCGGGCAGAGGAGCTGGGTTACGACTCGTTGTGGACGATGGACCACATCTACCCGCCCAACCTGCCGGAGGACGGGCCGATCTTCGAGTCGCTCATGGCCATGGCCCCCATCGCCGAGCTGACCACGCGCCCGACCATCAGCGTCATGGTCGCCTCCAACACCTATCGCAACCCGGCCATGTTGACCAAGATGATCACCACGCTCGATCACATCAGCCATGGTCGCGCCATCCTCGCCGTCGGAGCCGGCTGGGCCGAGCACGAGCACCGCGGCTTCGGTTTCGAGTTCGGCTCGGGCCCGGGTGAGCGGCTGCGCTGGCTGCAGGAGGCCCTGCCGGTGATGCGCGGCATGCTCGACGGTACCCGGCCCAGCTCGACGGGCGAGCACTACCAGATCCGAGACGCCCACAACGTGCCGGCGCCAGTGCAGCAGCGCATGCCCATCCTCATCGGCGGGTCCGGGCGCAAGGTCACGCTGCGGCTGGTGGCGCAGTACGCCGACATCTGCAACATCGGCGGCTCGCCGGCCACCGTGGCGGAGGCCGACGCCGTGCTCATCGAGCACTGCGAGGCGGTCGGCCGTGACGAGACGACCATCGAGCGCAGCATCGACGTCGGCGCCCCGACCATCCGCGACTCGCGGGCACAGGCGTTCCGCGACAAGGAAGCACTGTTCCGGGCACAGCACAACGAGCCCTGGAAGAACCAGCCCACGGGCACGCCGGAGGACGTCTTCGAGTGGCTCGCGCGCTACGTCGAGCTGGGCTACCACCATCTCGTCTTCTACTGGCCCGCGCCCTACGACGAGGAGTCGATGGTGCGTATGGCGACCGAGATCCGGCCACGGTTGGAGGCCCTCATCGATGGCTGATGGACGAAGGAGGGAAGGCTGATGCCGAACATGGACGCGCCCCTGAAGCTGGGCGTCAACAACTGGAACCAGTACACCGACTGGGACTCGTTCCTGGCGGCACAGCAGCGCGCCGACCGCCTTGGCTTCGATTCCATCTGGACCTGGGACCACCTCTACCCCATCGTCGGCTCGCACGAGGGGCCCATCTTCGAGTGCTACACCGCCATGGCCGCGGTGGCGAGCCTGACCGAGCGTGCCAGCATCGGCATGATGGTCGGGGCCAACACCTTCCGGAACCCGGCGCTGGTGGCCAAGATGATCACCACGCTCGACCACATCAGTGGTGGCCGAGCGGTGCTGGGCATCGGGGCAGCGTGGTTCGAGACCGAGCACGCGGCATTCGGGATGGCCTACGGGCAGAGCCCCGGCGAGCGACTGCGCTGGCTGCGTGAGGCACTTCCGATCATGCGCGGCATGCTCGACGGTGAGCGGCCGACGCTGAGCGGGGAACGCTACCGCACCGACGCGGTGCTGAACCTGCCGCCGCCGGTGCAGGCGCACCTGCCCATCCTCATCGGTGGCTCGGGCCGCAAGGTCACGCTGCGCCTGGTGGCCGAACATGCCGACGCCTGCAACATCGGCGGCACGCCCGACGAGCTCGCAGAGAAGGACGCGGCGCTGCGAGAGCACTGTGAGGCCGTCGGCCGCGACGAGAAGACCATCGAACGCAGCGTCGGCATGGGCACGCCCTTCATCCGCGACTCTCGCGAGGAGGCGCGCACGCTGATGGCTGACGTCTTCACCGCCAACGGTCACGCCAGGACCTGGACGGGCATGCCCGTCGGCACCGTCGAGGATGTCGTCGAGCACTGCAAGCCCTACCTCGAGCAAGGCTATCGTCACCTCATCTTCGGCTTCCCAGCTCCCTACGACGCGGAGACCCTGGAGCGGCTCGCGACCGAGGTGCGACCACAGCTCGAAGCTCACCTCTCCGCCTGAGTCCCAAGACACCAAGGAGTCTCACCATGCCGAACATGCAGGCGCCCCTGAAGCTGGGTGCCAACCTCTGGAACCAGTACACCGACTGGCCCGCCTTCCTTGATGGCATGCTGCGTGCCGAGGACCTGGGGTTCGATTCGCTCTTCACCTGGGACCACGTCTACCCCATCGTGGGCTCATGGGAGGGTCCCGCCCTGGAGACCTACACGGCCATGGCCGCAGTGGCGGCACAGACCAAGCGCGCCACCATCGGGCACCTCGTCTCGGCCAACACCTTCCGCAACCCCGGCCTGCTGGCCAAGATGATCACCACCATCGACCACATCAGCCACGGACGCGCCGTGCTTGGTATCGGGGCCGCCTGGATGGAGCCCGAGCACAGCGCCTTCGGCCTCGAGTTCGGGGACCGGCCGGGGACGCGCCTGCGCTGGCTGGAGCAGTCGCTGCAGATCATTAGCGGCATGCTCGCGGGGGAACGGCCGAGCTCACCGGAGGATTCGCGCTACCACTTCGATTCGGTGCTCAACCTGCCCGCACCGGTGCAGCGGCACATCCCCATCCTCATCGGCGGCTCCGGGCCCAAGGTCACCCTGCGGCTGGTGGCGCAATACGCCGACATGAACAACCTGGGCAATCCCATCGAGCCGCTGCTGCGGTCGGAGGCCATCCTGCAGGAGCACTGCCAGGCCCTCGGGCGCGACGAGACGAGCATCGAGCGCACGGTCGAGCTGCAGCGCGTGGTCATCCGCGACACGCGCGAGGCGGCGCTGGCGCACGAGGCCGAGCTGCTCGCGTACAACGGTGGCGCGGCAGCCGATGAGGTGCGGCCCGGCTCGGCTGGTGTGGCCTCCGACCGCATCATCGCGGGCGACCCGGACCAGGTCTTCGAGCAGCTGAAGCCCTACGTCGAAGCCGGCTACCGCCACCTCATCTGCGGCTTCCCGCCGCCCTATGACGAAGAGACGATGCGCCGCATGACGACCGAGGTACGGCCACGACTGGAGGCACTCGTCACGGGTTGAAGTCAGCGCCATGGCCCGCCTAAGCGAACGCTAAGCGGCCGCGGCTAGTCTGTCGCAGTGCCTCGAGACCGGCCGATGGGCCGGGTACGGACTCGAGGTGCGTTCCCGTTCGACGACGGTCCGCCGAGTCCGGGTCGTGTCCGCCGGACGGCCCGCCGATCTACTCCCCGCCGCCACCCCCGCCCGCCGGCAGGAGTGTTGGCGTGAACGAGGTGCTGCCACAGGGTCGAGTCTTCGGAACGAGTGCGCCAGCGGCGCCACCGTTGGGCACGCGGCCAGTGCAGGGATTGGGTTCAGCAGCCGGAGCCTGGCCGGCGCCCGGCGCAGGTGCTGGGCCACGGCCGGCACCGGGACCGGGAGCAGGGCCACGGCCGGCACCCGGCGCAGGAGTTGGGCCACGCCGGCACCCGAGGTGCCGCGCCCCGGACCGGCCTGGGTGGTGCCGGTCCTGGCGGGGCTGGGCGGCGCAGCCGCAGCCGCCACGCTGGTGCTGGTTGGGATCGCCCTGCTGGGCCTGCCCGGAGCAGCACAGGTCGGGCTCCCGGCCGGACTCGGTGAGTCGCTCGACGCCGCTGTCCTGGTCGACGCCGGGGCCGACCCGCAGCCAGCCACGAGCGATGAGATCGTGGTCGATGTGGCGGGCGCGGTGGCGCTGCCGGGGCTCCACCGGCTGCATGCCGGCGACCGGGTCGGAGACGCCATCGAGGCGGCCGGTGGCTATGCCCCACGCGTGGACCTCGCCGCGGCCAGCCTGTCGCTCAACCTCGCCCAGACCCTCGAGGATGGCACCAAGGTGCTCGTGCCCGAGCTGGGCATCGATCGGCTCGAGGCAGCCTCCGCCACCGACGGACGCATCGACCTCAACCATGCCGACCAGGCCGAGCTGGAGACGCTGCCCGGGGTCGGCCCGGTGACCGCGCGCAAGATCATCGACGCACGCGCTGAGCAACCCTTCTCCAGCGCGCTCGACCTGCGCTCGCGCGGCCTCGTCGGCGAGTCGGTCTTCGCGGACATCGAGGACCTGGTGCAGGCAGGCTAGCTCGGCAGTCGGTCCGACAGCTGACGGCGACCGATGTCGCGGCTCCCCCGCGCCGGTTGGCTGGCGCTGGGCGCCATCGCGGCCGCGATGCTGGCTGAGGGTGGGCGCTTCGCGCTGCCGCTGCCTGCCGGGCTTGCCCTCGGCCTCTGTGGTGTCGTCGCCGTCGCCGGCCTGCTGGCAGCGGCGTTGCGACGAGCCTCCGTGGCGGCCTTCCTGCTGGCCTTCGGCAGTGTGGGCCTGCGCGCCGCGGCGGCCGGCGTCCTGGCCGGGTCCGCGCTGGCCTCGCCGGCACTGCCGCTCGGAAGCGGCGGTTGGGAAGCGCTGGTGGTCGATGTCTCGTCACCGGCGGGCGCCGAGCAGCGTGCCTTCGTCCGGCTGGCGCCTGGCACCGGTGGCGGCGACTGGCTGGTCTACGCCTGGCTGCCTCGATACCCCCCATTGGTGCCGGGCGATCGCATCACGCTCAGCGGGACGGTCCAGCCCCCACCGGTCGACGCGCCCGGCTTCGCCGACTTCCTCGAAGCGCGCGGCGCGGTCGGCAGCCTCAAGGCCCACACCCTCGCGCTGACCGCCAGCGGCGATGGCTTCGCGGCCAGCGTCGAGCAGCTGCGCTGGGGCATCGATGCGGCGCTCTCCCGAGCCGTGCCCGAACCGGAGGCTGGGCTCGCCGCGGGCATCCTCATCGGGCTGCGCGAACGCGTCAGCCGCGCCGTGGCCGAGGACTTCACCACCACCGGCCTCACCCACGTGGTGGCCATCAGCGGCTGGAACATCGCGCTCGTGGCCGGCATCGCCACCGCCCTGCTGCGAGCCGTCGGCCTGAGCCGGCGGGCCAGGAGTGCCGTGGTCATCGTCGCCATCGTGGCCTACACCGTCCTCGCGGGCGCCGAGGCCAGCGTCATCCGTGCCGCCGTGATGGGCGGCGTGGTCATCGTCGCGCGTGAAAGCGGACGCCCCTCGGGCGCCACGGCCGCGCTGGGCCTCGCCTGCTGGGGGCTGCTGCTGGTGGAGCCGCGCATGATCGACGACATCGGGCTGCAGTTGTCGCTGGCGGCGACCGCCGGACTGCTGGCCCTGGGCAGCCGCGCCGAGGCGGCCGTGGGGCGCCTGACCCGGGACCGCGCACCACGCTGGCTGCGCGAGACGCTGGGCGTGTCACTGGCGGCGCAGCTGGCGACGCTGCCACTCATCCTGCTGCACTTCGGCCGGCTCTCGCTCATCTCGCCGCTGGCCAACCTGGTGATGGCGCCGATCGTGCCCCTGGCCATGCTGGGGGCCGTCGTGGGCGTCCTCCTGGGACCGCTGCTGGCCGTACCTTGGGCAGCCGTGCTGCTGTCGCCGCTCCTCGTGGGAGCCTGGCTGCCGCTGGTGCTGATGACCCGCGGCGCGGGCCTGCTGGCCGACGTGCCGCTGGCCAACGTCGAGCTTGGTGCGCCCCTTCGACCTGCTGGGAGCGGCGATCGCGGGCGTTGCCCTGGCGGCCGCGTTGCGCGCGGCGCAGCGACAGACCGGAGGTGGCTACGTCCCGCGGCCGCGACCATCGCCCGTGCCGCCATCGTCCGCGCCGGCGGTGACGACGCGCCCACGCCGGCGACTCGCCGGCGTCCTCGCGGCCGTGCTGCTGGCCGCCGCGGTCTCGGTCGTGCTCATCGCACGCCCGCTCCCGGCGCTGCGGGTCAGCGTGCTGGACGTGGGACAGGGCGACGCCATCCTGCTGCAGGCATCCGACGGCAGCCGCATGCTCGTGGACGGCGGACCGGACCCCGACCTGCTCGTCCGACGGCTGGATGAGCGCATCCCCGTATGGGACCGTGTCATCGACCTGGTGGTCATGACGCACCCACACGAGGACCATGCCGGCGGGCTGGCTGGACTGGTGCCGCGCTACCAGGTCGGTCGCATCATCGAGACGGGCATGCCCAGCGCCGGCTCCGGGGTGAGCGGACTGCGCGCCATCGCCAGCCGCCACGGCATCAGCCGTGTCCGCCTGGTGCAGGGCGATGTCGTCCCGCTCGGTGGGTCCCGTGTCGAGGTCCTGTGGCCGACGCGCGAGGCCATCCCGGACCGGGAGGTGACCGATGGACGCGCCGTCAACGACACCTCGATGGTGCTCTCCGTGGGCCTCGGGCAGCAGCGCGTCCTGCTCACCGGCGACCTGGAAGACGACCGTGATGCCGACATCCTCGAGGTCCTCCCACGCGACGGCCGACGCTGGGACTTGCTGAAGGTGGCGCATCACGGCAGCGCCACGGCCTCGAGCGAACCGCTTCTGCAGGTGCTGCGTCCACGCCTCGCCGCCATCAGCTCGGGCAGCGGCAACCGCTACGGCCACCCCACGCAGGCGACACTGCAGCGGCTCCGTGACGTCGGCGCACAGGTCTGGCGGACCGATCAGCAGGGCACGCTCAGCATCGATCTCGACGGGCGACCCCGCACGGCCACGGCGCTGCTGGCAGGTGCCGCCGCTGTTGCCGCCCTGCGCGCTTCCCCCGCGCCCGGCGGCGGCCTTGACGACCGCTCGCCACGACCCCTGCTACGCTCGGCCCGATGGCAGTACCCACGCGCACCGAAGCCCTCTCGCTGCTCCTGTCTACCTCGCCCTCGCCACGACTGCTGCAGCACGTCACCGTCGTGGCCGAGGTGGCAGCGTTCCTGGCCTGCCGAGCCAACGGGGCCGGCATCATCGTCGACCGTCGCCTGGCCGAGACAGCCGCGCTCCTCCATGACGTGGACAAGGCGCTGCCTCGTGAGCACCCACTGCGCAGCCTCGGCCACGGCGCGGCTGGCGCGGCCTGGGTGCGCCAGGCCGGGCACCCGGAGCTGGCGCGCGCGATCGAGGCGCACCCGGTGTCGCGGCTGGCCGAGGCTGCTGCCGCGCGCTGGCTCGCCGACGCACCCATCGAGGAACGCATCGTCACCTACGCGGACAAGCGCGCCACGCAGCGAGTGGTGTCGCTCGAGCAGCGCTTCGAGCGCTGGCGCCGCCGGCATCCCGAGTACACCGATGGTCTCGCCCGCGCCCAGGCCATGACGCAACGGCTGGAAGCGGAGCTGTGCGAGTCCATCGGCATCGCGCCGACGGCGGTCGAGCGTCTGCGCTGGGTGGATGCCGCCATCGCCCGTGCCCAGGCCAACGGCAGCCTGGCGCAGCACCTGACTGGTCCGTCGGCAGCATGAGCGCCACGCCACCACTGGCGTACTTCTGGGGCGAGGACGCCTTCGGCATCGAGCGCGCCGCGCTCGCCTACGCCCAGCGCATCTCACCACCCGGGGAGCGCATGGAGGTGTGGCGGACCAGCCTCGACGACGACGCCGGCGGAGACGGCGCCTCGACGTCGGCGGCCAGGCGGCGGATGCGGGCCCTCGATGGCATCGAGCAGCACCTGGGCATGGCGCCGCTCTTCGGTGCCGGCACGCTCGTCGTCCTGCGACAGCCGGCCGGGCTGCTGGCCGAGAAGGAAGTCCCGGGAGCGCCTACTGGCCCTCGTTGCCACGGTTCCGCCCGGCAACGCGCTCTGCATCACCGACCTCACCGCGGGCGGCGCCGCGGGGCCGGCTGGTCGAGGCGCCCTGCACGATGCCGTGCGCGACGCCGGTGGGGTCGTGCAGCAGTTCAAGGTGCCGGCGGCCGGTCAGCTGGAGCCGTGGCTGCTCAAGCGTGCCGCCGAGCTCTCGATCGAGCTGCAGCCCGCTGCAGCACGGCTGCTCGCAGAACGCGTCGGTGGCCATGTCCGCGAGGCCGACGTCGATCGGCGGCGCCGGACCGAGCTGGCCAACGCCGAGCTGGAGAAGCTGGCGCTGTATCGTCCCGATGGCAGCATCGGCGTCGACGACGTGAAGGCGCTGGTGAGCGAGACCATTCCCGGTTCCACCTGGGCCTTCCTCGACGCGGTCGGAGCCCGCGCAGGAGCGCAGGCGGTCGGGCTGGCCGAACGCCTCCTCGCGGAAGGCGCGCCGCTGCCGGTGCTGGTGGCGCAGCTCCATCGCCGGCTGCGAGACCTTGTGCTGGTCCGTGAGCACCTCGACGCCGGCTCCAAGCCGCCGCAGATCGTGAGAGAGCTCAAGCTGCAGCCTTTCCGCGCCGGCAAGCTCGCCGAACAGGCGCGCTCGTGGCCCCTGCCGGCCCTCGAGGATGCCCTGAGCGACCTGCTGGCGCTCGACCTGCGCTCCAAGGGCATCGCGCTGGACGGCGCGACCCTGCAGGTGTCGGACAAGGTCGACGCTCTCGCGCTACAGACATGGATCTCCGTCCACGCGGCGTCGCCCGGCCACGCCGACGGGGTGACGGGCATTCCCGAAACCACCGCATCCACGCCCGCTGGAGCCTCCAGCGCCGGGCGCACCGCTGCCGTGCTGGCGCTGCTGGTGACGCTGCTGTGGAGCTCCTCGTGGGTGCTCATCCGGTGGGGCCTCGACGACGAGAGCCTGCCACCGGTGACCTTCGCCGCGCTGCGCTACGGGCTTGCCGCCATCGTGCTCGTCGGCTGGGCCATCCTGCGCGAGAGCCATCGCCGCCACGAGTACCAGGTCGGCCGCGGCCTCGTGGTGCGGCTGGTCCTGCTGGGCATCGTGATGTATGCGCTGGCGCAGGGAGCCCAGTTCGTCGCGCTTGCCGAGCAGCCCGCCGCGACGACCAGCCTGGTGCTCTCGATGACGCCGCTCCTCGTCGCCGCCGGTGCCGCCATCACCCTGGCCGAGGTACCGACGCGCACACAGGTCGTCGGGGTGGTGCTCGTGGCAGGCGGCGCGGTGCTCTACTTCGCCGGTGACCTCGGTGCCACGTCGGCCGGCATGGCCGCCGCCATCGTGGCGCTCGGTGCCAACGTGGTGGCAGCGTTGCTGGGCCGCAGCGTCAATCGCGATAGCCACGTGCCCGCACTGGTGATCACCGCGGCGAGCATGGCCGTGGGCGCCGGTGTGCTGGTCTTCATCGGCATCGGCATGGAGGGCATACCGGAGATCTCACCACGCGGCTGGCTCATCATCGCCTGGCTGGCGGTCGTGAACACCGCGCTCGCGTTCACGCTGTGGAACCTCTCGCTGCAGCGTCTCACGGCCGTCGAGTCCGCCAGCATCAACAACACCATGCTGGTCCAGATCGCGCTCCTGGCATGGGTCTTCCTGGGCGAGGCGCCGGGGGCCCTCGGGCTCATGGGCATCGCGCTGGTCTCGGGCGGCGTCTACCTGGTGCAGGCAACCAGCTGGTCGCGGGCGGTGCGACGAGGATACGACCGAGCCAGCCTGAGGACTCGAGCCCACTCCACGAGCCCGCGGACGGGCGGGCGGTTCAGACCGGGAACTGCGTGGCGCGCTCCTGGACGACCGCATCCGACTCGATGGCGAAGACGCAGCGCCCGTCGGGGATGTCGAGCACCTCGAGCAGATCCGGGTCGAGGTAGAGCTGGTGGCAGTCCGAGCACAGGGCGGCCGGGATGGCGAAGCACAGCCGCTCGTCACCGTCGGGCATGCGGAACGTGGTGTCGAAGCGCGAGTTGACTAGCTGGCGCTCGCACTGCGGGCAGTTGTCCCGAAGCCACGTCATCGGTCGCATCATCCTCAAGCTCGGCGGCCGGCGCATCCGGTCGACTCGAGTTGGAATGCTACGGACGAGACCTGCCCACCCCCATGCCCCGGTCGTACCACGCCCGGTCACCCGGTTGGGTCAGAAAGTCACGCTGAGAGCGGGAGCGCTACACGATGTGCAGCAGCAGCGCAGCCTCCGACCACAGCCGCTCGAGCTGGTAGAACTCGCGCTCGGGTTTGCTCATGACGTGGACGATGACGCCGCCGAAGTCGACCAGCAGCCAGTGAGACGCCGGCTCGCCCTCGCGGCTCAACAGCACGTCGCCGGCCTCCTTGAGCCCCTCGATGATGCCGTCGGCGATAGCACCTAGCTGGCGATCGGAGGCGCCCGAGCAGATGACGAAGTAGTCGGTCATGGTGGTCTGGGCACGAACATCGAGCAGGACGATGTCAGAGGCCTTCTTGTCGGCGGCCAGCTCCACGATGCGGTGAGCCATCGCCAGCACCGTCTCGTCGACGGCGTCGACGATGGCCGGGCGCGGTCGCTCGTGCACGGTCGCAGCACGCCTCGCGGGCAAGCCCGGTCGGGCCGCCATGCGTGGATCGGGGATCTCGCTGGCGGCGTCCCGCGGCTCGTTCGGGCTCATGCCCTGGTCTTCCTGCACCGGTGTCGGTCCCTCCTGTGTGGGCTGGTCGGTCTCCATCATGCCGTCTCGAGTCCCGCCAGCGCCCAGCGCGCGGCGGCTTGCGCGTGCAGCATGGTGGTAGGGAAATAGGGCACGTCCACGTCCGCCGCTTTCACCAGCAACTCGATCTCCGTGCAGCCGGCGATGACACCATCGGCCCCGCGCTCGACCAGGCGATCGATGACGCCGAGGAAGCCGGCGCGCGAGGCCGGCGCGATGATGCCCGCCACGAGCTCGCGGTAGATGACGTCGTGCACGTAGCTGCGGTCGGGTTCGTCGGGCAGCATGACCCGCAGACCGTGCCGTTCCAGGCGCGCGCGATAGAACTCGCCCTCCATGGTGTAGCGCGTACCCAGCAGCGCGACGTCGCGGAGGCCGGCGGCCAGGACCGCCTCGGCGGTGGCGTCGGCAAGATGCAGGAAGGGCACGTCGATGGCAGCCTCGATGACATCCGCGACACGGTGCATGGTGTTGGTGCACAGCACGATGAGGCCCGCGCCAGCTGCCTGCAGATGCCGCGCATCGGTCGCCAGCACGGTCCCGGCGACATCCCAGTCTCCCGCCGCCTGCAGACGCTCGATGGCGCCGAAGTCGTAGGAACGGATCAGCAGGCTGGCCGAGTGGACGCCGCCGAGCGCGCGCCGGATCTCGGCGTTGATGATGCGTTCGTACTCGATGGACGACTCCGGGCTCATGCCGCCGAGCAGGCCGATGGTGGGCAGCTCGCTGGCCATCAGCTCCGCGCACCCCGGTACAGCCCCTCAGCCTCGATGTAGCGTACCACGGCCTGGGGCACCAGCGTGTCGATGGGCAGGCCGCGGGCGACCCTCTGGCGCACGGCCGTCGACGCGATGTCCAGGGCTGGACCGGGCAGGAAGGCGAAGCGCTCCTCGTAGCCGGGGAAGTTGGCCGACACCCAGTCCCGGTCGAGCGGCTCGGCGCCGGGCCGGCGTGCGACCGCCACCCGGCACTGCTGCAGGATGCGCTCCGGGGCACGCCAGTCGTGGAACCCCTCGAGCACCTCGGCCGACAGCACGAACCACGGCTCGGGGCGTCCCTCGGCGCGTGCCTGGGCAGCCAGCTCGGTCACGGTGTCGACGGCGTAGCTGGGACCGGGCCGCTCCAGCTCGATGCGCGAGAGGGCGAAGGAGGGCTCGGGCGCGATCGCGAGTGCCACCATGGCTTCGCGATGGTGCGCCGAGGTGATGGCCTGGTCGCGCTTGTGCGGCGGGTCGGCGTTGGGCACGAAGAGCACCTGCTCGAGCTCGAGCTCGGAGAGCGCCTCGCGCGCGAGGGCAAGATGGCCCAGGTGGATGGGATCGAAGGTGCCCCCCAGGATGCCGCTGGCCCGCAGCCCGCCACGGTGGGTGGACTCGAGGCTCATGCCCAGGCCCCCGACTCCGCTCCCCACTCCAGCTCGGTGTCGCCGATGCGCACGATGTCGCCGGCCTCGACACCGGCGGCGCGCAGCTTCTCCACCAGCCCCAGCTTGACCAGCTCACGCTGGAAGCGGGCGGCGGACTCGTCGTTCTCGAAGTCGGTCTGCGCCACCAGGCGTTGGACGCGCCGACCCTCCACCACCCACACCCCGTCAGCTTCCCGCTCGATGAGGAAGCCCTCCTCGGCCGGATCGAAGCGGTGCACCACCACGCCCGCCGCCTCGCCGGGACCGGCCAGTTCCTCGGCATCGGGCAGCAGCCGGGCCAGGGCGGCACGCAGATCGTCCAACCCGTCCCGCTCGGCGGCCGAGATGGGCACCACGTCCAGGCCGTCATGAGCGCGCGCCGCCAGGAAGGACGACAGCAGCTCGCGGTCCGGCTCCAGGTCCATCTTGTTGGCCGCCACCAGCGTGGTCTTCTCGAGCAGCGCCGGGTCGCGTGCCTGAAGCTCCTCGCGGATGACCTGGAAGTCGCGTTCGGGATCGTCCGCAGACATGTCCACCACGTGCACCAGGACGCGGGTGCGCTCGACGTGGCGCAGGAACGCATGGCCCAAGCCGGCCCCGGCACTGGCGCCTTCGATGAGCCCGGGCAGGTCCGCCAGCGTCGGCCGGCGCTCATCGGCCGGCTCATCGACGCGAGGTCGAGCACGCCCAGGTTGGGCTCGAGCGTGGTGAAGGGATAGTCGGCGATCTTGGGCGTGGCGGCGGTGAGCGCCGTCAGCAGCGTGGACTTGCCAGCGTTGGGCAGCCCCACGAGGCCGACGTCGGCGATGAGCCGCAGCTCCAGCCGCAGGCGTCGCTCTTCGCCCGGCTCACCCTTCTGGGCGTGCTTGGGCGCCTGGTGCGTGGCGGTCGCGAAGTGGGTGTTGCCCAGGCCACCACGCCCGCCGCGGGCCACCATGACGCGTTGCCCCGGAAAGACCAGGTCGGCCATGAAGTCGCCGTTCGTGCCGTCGAAGACGACGGTCCCCGGCGGCACCGCCAGCTCCAGGTCGCCGCCGGCCTTGCCGTGGCGCCGTGAGCGCTGTCCAGGGCCGCCGTGCTGGGCACGGAAGTGGTGCTTGTAGCGGAAGTCCACCAGCATCGTCTGGCCCACGTCCACGACCAGGTAGATGGAGCCACCGCGGCCTCCGTCACCGCCATCAGGACCGCCGCGGGGCACGTGGGCTTCGCGGCGGAAGGTGGCAGCGCCGTTGCCACCGTTGCCGCCGATGGCGGTCAGCTCGACGCGATCGAGGAACATCGGTCAGGTCAGCTCGACCTGCGACGCACCCTAGCTCGGCCTCGCGCTGTCGGCAGCTGCCTGCTTGGTCAGCGTGGCCAGGAAGTCGGCATTCGACTCCGTCTTGGAGAGACGGTTCAGGAGCAGCTCGATGCCCTCGTTGGTGCCGACCGCGCCGAGCATGCGGCGCATCGTCCAGACCATCTTGAGGACGGGCTCCTCGAGCAGCAGCTCCTCGCGGCGGGTGCCCGAGCGCTGCACGTCGATGGAGGGGTAGATGCGCTTCTCGGCCAGCTTGCGGTCGAGGATGAGCTCGCTGTTGCCGGTGCCCTTGAACTCCTCGTAGATGACGTCGTCCATGCGTGAGCCGGTGTCGACGAGGCAGGTGGCGATGATGGTCAGCGAACCACCCTCCTCCAGCTTGCGGGCGGCACCGAAGAAGCGCTTGGGCGGATAGAGCGCGACGGGATCGATGCCACCGGTCAGCGTGCGGCCGGATGGCGGCAGGGCCAGGTTGTAGGCGCGCGAGAGCCGGGTGATGGAGTCGAGCAGGATGACCACGTCGCGGCCGCTCTCGACCTGGCGCTTGGCGATCTCCAGCGCCATCTCGGCGACATGCGTGTGGTTCTCGGTGGGCTCGTCGAAGGTCGATGAGATGACCTCGCCCTTGACCGAGCGGCGCATGTCGGTGACCTCCTCGGGGCGCTCGCCGATGAGCGCGACCATGAGCAGGATCTCCGGGTAGTTCTCGGTGATGCCGTTGGCGATGTTCTTCAGCAGCATCGTCTTGCCAGCCTTGGGCGGGCTGACCACCAGGGCGCGCTGACCCTTGCCGATGGGGTTGACCAGGTTGACCAGGCGCTGGCTCAGGTTCTTGGGATCGGACTCGAGGTTGATGAGCTGGTACGGGTGGATGGGCGTGAGCTCGTCGAAGTGCGGGCGCCGGCGAGCGTCGTTGGGATCGATGCCGTTGACGGTGTCGACGCGCACCAGGCCCCAGTACTTCTCGCCCTTCTTGGGCGGGCGCGGGATGCCGGCCACGCGGTCGCCCGCGCGCAGGCCGAAGCGGCGCACGTGGCTGGAGCTGACGTAGATGTCATCGGGGCCGGGCATGAGGCCACGGCGGCGCATGAAGCCGTAGCCGTCCTCGACGAGGTCGAGGATGCCGGCCGCGTAGCGCTGGCCCTGCTGCTCGGACTGTCGGCGCATGATCTGCTCGACGAGCTCATCGCGACCCATGCCATCGGCGTCCGCAACGTCGAGGTCGTCACCGATGCGGGCGAGCTCGTCGGCGTCCTTCTGTTCGAGTTCCTTGATGTCCATCGTCTTGTGGTGTCAGTCCCTTGCGGCATGGGGGTGAAGGCTCGACATCGCATCGCGCAAGGCGCGGGCGTCGTGAGTCGTCGGGATGGATGCCGTCCGTGCCTGGGGTCGCGTGCGGACCGGGACGTGTGCCGGCCTGTCGGCGAGCCAGTGAGGTCGGAGGCGAGACTCGATAGTAGCACGCACCCGGAAACGGTCAACCGCGGACCGGCGAACGCTGCATCCTGGTGCCGGGGCAGGCCGCCGTTGCCAGCGGCGGCCAGGGGCCTCAGGCCTTGGCTGCCAGCTCCTGCTGGGCACGCGCCCAGTCGGCCTTGAAGGAGGCCACGCCCGCGTCGGTCAGTGGATGCTTGAGCATCTGCTGGAAGACCTTGAACGGGAGCGTCGCGATGCTGGCACCGGCCAGGGCGCCATCGATGACGTGGCGGGGCGAGCGCGTGGAGGCCACGATGATCTCGGAGTCGAGGTCGTGGATCTCGATGATCGCGGCCAGCTCGCGGACCATGTCCATGCCCTCTTCGCTGATGTCGTCGAGCCGGCCCACGAAGGGCGACAGGTAGGTGGCGCCGGCCTTGGCGGCGAGGAGCCCCTGTGCCGAGCTGAAGACCAGCGTGCAGTTGGTCTTGATGCCCTCCTCGGCGAAGGTCGAGATGGCCACCAGGCCGGCCTCGGTCATGGGCACCTTGACCACGATGTTGGGGGCGATCTTGGCGAAGGCGCGGCCCTCGCGCAGCATGCCCTCGAGATCGTCGGCCACGACCTCGGCACTGACGGGACCGGACGTGATCGCGGCGATCTGGCGCAGGACGTCGGGATAGGTGCCGCCGCCGGCCTTGGCGAACAGCGTCGGGTTGGTCGTCACGCCATCGAGCACGCCCCAGCTGTGGACGGTGCGGATCTCATCGATGACAGCAGTATCGAGGAATAGCTTCATGTCAGGTGGACTCCTCCGGGAAGGGAAGATGGATCGTCCCGGTTATTGTACGTCGACCCCCGGGCAGGCCCGATCGTCGACCCTCGGGCCGGCCAGATCGTCGAGCTGCTAGGCCCCTTCGGCGGTGTGTGCGGGGTGACTGGCCACGCCGGCGTGCTCGATGGCCGCGGCGATGAAGCCCGCGAACAGCGGGTGCGGTCTGTCCGGCCGGCTCTTGAACTCCGGGTGGAACTGGCTGGCCACGAACCAGGGGTGGTCACGCAACTCGATGATCTCCACGAGGCGCCCGTCAGGTGACTGCCCGGAGAGCAGCATGCCGGCCTCCTCGAGCGCCTCGCGATAGCGGTTGCTGACCTCGAAACGGTGGCGATGCCGTTCGTAGATGAGCTCGCTGCCGTAGGCCTGCGCGACCTTGGTGCCAGGCCGCAGCTTGGCCGGGTACAGGCCCAGGCGCATGGTGCCGCCCTTGTCATCGATGTCGCGCTGGTCGGGCATGTAGTCGATGACCGGTGCCCGCGTGAAGAGGTCGAACTCGGTGGAGTTGGCGTCGCTGGCCCCCAGCACGTCGCGACTGAACTCGATGACGCCGCACTGGAGGCCGAGGCACAGGCCCAGGTAGGGCACGCGGTGCTGGCGCGCGTAACGAGCAGCCAGCAGCTTGCCCTCGATGCCGCGATGGCCGAAGCCGCCGGGCACCACGATGCCGGCCGCGCCGGCCAGCCTGCGCTCGTAGTCGTCCTCGGAGAGGTCCTCGGAGTCCACCCAGCGCACGCTGATGTCGTGCTCCTGCGCCCAGCCGGCGTGGTCCAGCGCCGCGGTGACCGACATGTAGGCATCGGGTAGGGCGATGTACTTGCCCACCAGGGCGATCTCGAGTTGCGGCTTGGGCCGCTTGATGCGCTCCACCAGGGCGCGCCACTCGGAGAGGTCGGGCGGGTGCACCTGCGCGTCCAGGTGCAGCAGCCGCACCACGAGGCCACCGAGGCCCCAGTCCTCGAACTGCAGCGGCACCTCGTAGATGGTGTCGGCGGTGGGTGCGGGCACGACGGCATCGACGTTGACGTCGCAGAAGAGCGCGATCTTCTCGCGCAGCTCGTCGTCGACCTGCTGGTCGCTGCGGGCCACGATGATGTCCGGCTGGATGCCGATGCTGCGCAGCTCCTTGACCGAGTGCTGCGTCGGCTTGGTCTTCAGCTCACCCGTGGCGGCCAGCGCCGGCAGCAGCGTCACGTGCACGTAGAGCACGTTGTCGCGACCGACGTCCTTGCGCATCTGGCGGATGGCCTCGAGGAAGGGCAGCGACTCGATGTCACCCACGGTGCCCCCGACCTCGACGATGACGACATCGGCCGAGCCGTCGCGGGCGACACGCCCGATGCGCTCCTTGATCTCGTTGGTGATGTGCGGGATGACCTGGACCGTGCCACCGAGGAAGTCGCCGCGCCGCTCCTTGGCGATGACCGACTGGTAGATGCGCCCGGTGGTGACGTTGGCCAGCTGCGAGAGGTTCTCGTCGATGAAGCGCTCGTAGTGGCCCAGGTCGAGGTCGGTCTCGGCGCCGTCGTCGGTGACGAAGACCTCGCCGTGCTGGTACGGCGACATCGTGCCCGGGTCGACGTTGACGTAGGGGTCGAGCTTCATGATCGAGACGGAGAGACCACGACTCTTGAGCAGCCGGCCGATGGATGCAGCCGTGATGCCCTTGCCCAGCGACGACGTGACCCCGCCGGTCACGAAGACATACTTGGCCACCGGTCTCCTCTTGCCTGGGGGTGGTTTACCCGATGCTACCGAATCCGGGCGCCCGGCGCGAGATGGACCACCCTGGCGCCGGGGTGACCGCCGGACGGCCTCGCCGGACCTAGCGGCGGCTACCCAGGCCGCGCTCGCCCAGGAAGAGGTGCTGCACCAGCAGGAAGAAGAGCACGGCCGGCAGCGTCAGCATGACCGCCCCGGCCATCAGCAACGGCCAGTCGGACGGATCCAGCTGCTGCAGCTGGCGCAGCCCCAGCGGCAGCGTGTAGAGGTCCTGCGAGCGCAGGTACAGCAGGGGGCTGATGAAGTCGCTCCAGTAGAGGATGAACGCCAGCACGGCCACGGCGATGCTGGTGGGCAGTGCCTGGGGCATGGCCACACGTCGCCACGTGGTCAGCACCCCGGCGCCGTCGAGATGGGCCATCTCGAAGACCTCGCTCGAGAGGCGCCGGAAGGTCCAGTAGTACAGCAGCACGAAGAGTGGGCTCGATCCGGCCAGCGCCGGCAGCACCAGTGCCAGCAGCGAGTCGGTCAGGCCTGCCCAGCGCAGGAGCAGGAAGCGGGTCAACCACAGGGCCGTGACGGGCACCATCAGCAGCGCCACGGAGACGATCACCAGGACCATCCGCGAGCGGCGCTCCAGGAGCGCCATGGCGAACCCGGCCATGGACGCAGTGATGATGGTCAGCGGCACCGCCAGTGCCACCACGGCCAGCGAGTTGAGCAGGTAGCGGCCGAAGGGCAGCAGCTCGAAGACGGCACCGTAGTTGCCGGGCTGGACCGGGTCGGGCAGCCACTCGATGGTCCGCGCCGGCGGCAGACCCGGATCGCGCAGCGACGCCGTCAGCATCCACAGCAGCGGCAGCAGGAACAGCGCGCCCACGAGCAGCGGCAGGCCATGGTCGCCGAGCAAGCTGGACGCGCGGCGCGGCGCCCTGCCGCCTCCCCTAGACATCGGCCAGGAAGCCCCGCCTGCGGAAGAGCAGGTAGATGCCGCCGATGATGGCCGCGCTGAGCAGGAAGAGCAGCAGCATCAGCGCCGATCCGGGCCCGAAGCGAAAGCGGTCGAATGCCTCCTCGTAGATGAGCAGCGGCATGAACGTGGTGGCGTAGTAGGGGCCGCCACCCGTCATCACCAGCGAGGGCGTGAAGGTGTACTGGAAGCTGAGGACGACGTCGCGGAAGGTGAGCAACACCAGCCAGGGCATCAGCAGCGGCAGGGTCAGGTAGCGGAAGGCGGCCCAGCGCCCGGCACCATCCACGGCAGCGGCGTCGAAGTACTCGCGGGGCAGGCCGCGCAGCGCTGCCAGCAGCACCACGAATCCCTCGCCGATCTGGAACAGCGACATCACCACGAAGGGATACCTGGCGCTGCCCTCGTCGGCCAGCCAGCCGGGCAACGGCAGCCCCAGGGCAGAGAGCGCCAGGTTCACCGGTCCGAAGAGCGGGTTGAAGATCCACAGCCAGATGAGCGCGTAGGCGACGTCGGGGATGACCGTGGGCACGTAGACCGCGGCGCGGTAGCCGCCGATCCCACGGCGCGGCCGCCGCAGCAGCAACGCCAGGCCCAGCGCGCCCAGGATCCGCAGCGGCACGGCCAGTGCCACGAAGAAGAGCGAATTGGCGAATGCCGTGGTCACCACCGGGTCGGCAGCCAGCAGGCGGAAGTTGGTGAAGCCCACGAAGACCGGCGGCGAGAGCGCGTCGTAGCTGGTGAAGGCCAGCCCGGCGGACATGAGCGCCGGCAGCGCCACCAGCAGCAGCGTACCCAGCAGGTACGGCAGCAGCATGGCCCACAGGCCGGCTCGCCGTGAGAGCGAGAAGCGCTTCACGCGACCCCCGTCGTCATGCCGGCAGTGTGTCCTAGCCTTCCTCTTCCGCGAACAACGGCAGCGTGCGCGTGATCATGGCCTCGATCGCCTCCTCCACCGAGGTGCGGCCATAGAACGCCCGCTCCAGCTCGTCTCCAGCCAGCTCCTCCACCTCCACCCAGGCGGCCGTGACGGGCACCGCACGCAGCTGCGGGATGGTCTCCAGGAAGACCGAGCTGCTGGCCGGCTCTCGCTGCCGGATCGAGGAAGGCAGCCGACTGCGCGACCTCCACGAGCGATGGCACCGTGCGGCCTGATCGCGCCACGATGGCCTGTCCCTCCGGCGAGTTGGCGAACTCGATGAACGTCCACGCGGCTTCCTTGTCCTCCGCGCCAGCGGCCAGGCAGTAGGCATCCGTGTGCAGGATCCCGGCGGCCTGCGCCTTGCGCGGCAACGGGGCGACGTCCCAGTCGAAGCCGTCGATGCCCCGGTAGGTCGGCACTCCGCGCCGGCTGTTGAGGAACATGGCCGTGCGGCCGGCGATGAAGCGGCTCTCACTGCTCTCCGCGGTCTCGGCCAGCGCGTCGGGGACCACGCCGTGCTCGGTCTGCAGCGCCACGAACCACTCGATGGCCTCGCGCGCGGCACGCGAATCGAGCGCCAGTCGCAGGGGCGTGCCGTTGGCCTCGGTCACCACCAGCTCGCCGCCGTTCTGCCAGATGAAGGGTGCGAGGCGGTTCAGGGAGGCATCGGTGCCGAGCCCGTACTGGTCGGTGACGCCATCCCCGTCCAGGTCCAGGGTGAGCGCCTGCGCCGCCGCCAGGAAGTCATCCCACGTCCAGTCGTCCGCTGGGTACGGCAGCCCGCTCGCGTCGAAGAGGTCCTTGTTGTAGTAGACGACGAGGCTGGAGATGTTCTGGGGGATGCACATGAGCTCGCCACGCCAGCGGAAGGGGGCGATCGCCTCTGGGAAGAAGTCGCTCTCGGCGATGATGTCGCTGGAGCGCAGGTAGGGCGCCAGCGGCTCGAGCACCCCTCGCGTCGCGAGGGGCGCGTAGCGGCGGTAGTTGATGAGCACCACGTCGGCCGGCGACCCGGCGGCGAGGTCCGCGCCCAGCCGCGCCTGGTAGTCGATGAGGCTGGGGATGTGGACGAGCTCGATGTCGATCGTGGGGTGCGCCGCCTCGAACGCCGAGACCAGTCCCTGGTAGGCAGCCAGCTCCGCGGGATCGCCGAAGAACATGAAGGAGACGTTGCTCCGGTCATCCTGGGCGCGCGCGCCAGGCAACACCACCGCGACCATCAGCACGGCCAGCAGCAGCGCACGGACGAAGCCAGGTGCGGCCGTGGCGATGCCGCGCCTGCTGCAGGTGGGTCGGGAGCGCATGCGAACACCTCTGGGCGACGATGGTCCAAGGGCGGTTTAGGATAGCCAAGCCCGGCGCAAGACGCCTCCGCGTCGACACTCATCAGCCACAAGGGATCCGCGGCCATGCTCGAGCCGGCAGCACCACCAGCCAGCCCTTCTCCGTCGCCGGGGAGCATGCTGCTGGTTGGGGCCGGGCTGGTCTACCTGGGACTGGGTGGGGTGCTCGCGGTCGTCTTCTTCCTCGGCGGCATCCAGTCCTCGCTCTTCCCCACGGGCTGGCTGTTCCCCGCCGTCCTGCTCGTGACCGGCGCGCTGATGGCCACGCGGCGCCGCTTCGACCTGGTCGCCACGCTGTGGGGCGGACTCACCCTGGCCGTGTTCCTGCTGGGCGTGCTCGTCTACATCAACGCCCTCGACCGGGGACTCGACGATGCGGCGGCCTTCGATGCCACGCTCATCGTCGCCGCGTTCGGCCTCCTCGCCCTCATCCTGCGGCCCGCCTTTCGCGACTGAGGCCGGGCGAGACGTCATCGAATCGTGACATGGACGACAGCAGCGCACCGCGAACCGGTGTAGGCTCGCGCGAAATCGAGGGCGGTCGTGCCTGGCAGCCCTCGGCAAGACCCGGGTTGCCCAACCCGAATCCGCAAGCCGGAGAGGTACCCAGAGCGATGCAGACGTTGCACCCCCCACGACGTCGAATGCGCGGACTGGCCACGGTCATGGCTGCCAGCATGCTGGTCCCCGCGAGTGCCACCATGGCCATGGATGCGGCCGCCGCCGAGCTCGACCCGGCAGTCAGCGAACGCGCCGGCGCGCAGGCCACGGTCGAGGAGCTGCGCACGCTCGTCGACGATCTGAGCCTCGCCAACGACGCCCTGCAGGCCGACAACACCTCCCTGCAGCAGACCGTTGACGCCCTCGCCCAGGAGCGCGACCGGCTGCTTGGCTCGCTGGAGCGCTTCGACGAGCTCTACGAGCCCCTCGAGGCCGACCGCCAGCTCCTCTTCGAGCTGCGCAAGGGCCTCCCCGAGACCCGGCCCGAGGCAGAGGCGCAGATCGAACGCATCCGTCTGCTGGCCCTGTCGTCGGACCCCGCTCGCCTGGGCCAGCTGGTCGATCGCGTGAGCGATTCCGCACCGGCCTTCCTCGACTGGCGCTTCGGCGAGTTCAGCAGCGACGAGGAATTCGGCAGCGCCTACGTCGAGAGCGGCGCCAACGCCTTCGACACCTCCATGGAAGAGTTCCGTTCCGAGGTCCTGCGGTCGGTGGCGAACCGGCTCGATGGGCTTCTCACCATCCTCGACCGGGTGCGCTAGCACAGCCTCCCTCAGCCACTGGACAAGGAGAACGATGTCTCGATCCCGCACGCCGTGGCGTCTCGCACTCGGCACGTCACTGCTGCTGGCGATGACCGCTGCCATCCCGGTCGCCGCCGAAGAAGAGGAAGGACCCATCGGTCAGGATCCTTCCGGCATCATCCGCTTGCCCAACGCCGACCCGGCCGACCTGCTTGGTCCCGCCGGATCGGTGCTGTCCGGCCAGACCTGGTTGAGGTCCCAGGGCGTGGATCCCGGCCAGGGCACCATGCCCGAGTCCGACGCCTACCTCGGCCCGGACCTGGGCGGCGGCTCCAACGGCTCCTCGTCGCGCACGCAGGCCGCCGGGGCAGGTGCCCCCGTCCCCTTCCGTGAGCCGGGTCCGGCCTTCAGCCGCAACATCCTCGTCACGCGCGACTTCGGCCAGTCGCCCTTCCAGACCGAGCCGCACATCGAGGCCAACCCCAACGACCCCGATCACCTGGTGCTGGGCGTCATCGACTACAGCTTCCCCTCGATGTCGACGTACGTCACCTTCGACGGCGGTGAGCGCTGGGAAGGCCCCTTCCAGGTGCCGTACCTGCTCAAGGACCTGGGCGCCGGCGGCGACCCCGTGCTGGCGTTCGACCGCGACGACAACGTCTACCTGGCCTACATCTCCATCGGCATCGACGAGTTCAACCTCGGGCCCATCGAAGTCGCCGCCCAGGTCTCCAGCATCGCCGTGGCCAAGTCCGAGGACGACGGCTTCACCTGGCCGACACAGATCTCGTCCGCCCGCAGCAGCGTCAACACCGATGGCCTCGAGACCGATCGCTTCGGCCGCCTGCGCGGCATCGTTGACATCAGCTTCCTCGACAAGCCCTGGCTGGCCTCCGGTCCGCATCCCGACGATCCGGAGCAGGACGTGCTCTACGTCACCTACACCAACTTCGACCTCAGCTACGAGATCCTCTACATCGGCGAGATCCCCAACCTGCTGCCGACCGAGATGCGCACCACCATCGAGGCCGTGAAGTCAGAGGACGGTGGCCTCACCTGGAGCGAGCCGGTGGCCGTCAGCCCCACCGTCCGGCGTGCCTACGGTGAGCGCGGTGACGGTAGCGGTGCGACCGGTGTGTTCGGCACGCTGCGCGTGGTACAGGGCAGCCAGCCGGTGGTCACGCCCGATGGCAGGGTCCACGTGGCCTGGATGGACAGCACCGACGACCGCTCGCAGGAGGGTGTGGGCGAGATCCAGCTGGCCACCTCGGACGACGCCGGCGAGACCTGGTCGACGCCGGTGGTGGCCTCGGTCTTCAACGAGACGGAGTTCCGTCCGCGCAATGCCTACTTCCGCTTCTGGGCGTCCTCCTTCCCGCAGATCGCGGCCGGACCGGAGGGCGAGGTCTATATCGCCTACGTGGGCCGGCCCTCGGACAAGCCCAACGACGACGGCGATGTCTACCTGGTGGCGTCGCTCGACGACGGCCAGACATGGTCGCGGCCCAAGGTGCTCAACGACGACACCACCGACCACGTGCAGATCTTCCCCTCCATCGACGTCGGCCCCGATGGCGCCATCCACGCCATGTGGGGCGATATGCGCGACAGCCCCAGCCAGAGCCGCTACCACGTCTACTACACGCGCTCGGACGACCAGGGCGAGACCTTCGGCTTCACCAACGAGGAGCTCGGCCTCACGGTCGGTGACACCCGCGTGTCCGACTTCGGCTCCAACCCCAACTACGCCTTTCCCAACGGCCTCTTCATCGGTGACTACTTCAGCCTGACCGCGACCGAGGAGGACGTGCACATGGCCTGGCCGGATGCGCGGCTCGGCGAGTTCGGTCCCATCAACCAGAAGATCGCGGTGGCACGCACCGAGGCCGTCGATTTGCCCGAGATCTTCATCAGTCCGCCCTCCGGTCCCGGTGGCCAGGAGGTCACCCTGCAGGGCTTCTCCTTCCAACCCGACCTGGCGGTCTACGTACAGCTGGGTGACAGCACCATCTCCACCTTGCGCACCGACCTCGACGGCGAGTTCAGCGCTCGCATCTACATGCCCATCACCAGCGAGGGCAGCCAGACCATCACCGTCTTCGATGAGTCGGGCAACGGCGCCAGCACCTCGTTCTTCACCGAGTTCGGCTTCGGCAACATCGGTGAGCTGCTCGAGGACCTGGGCGAGCGCATCGATGCCCTCGAGTCACCGGCGGCGACCGAAGATGCGCCGGTGGCCGAAGACGACGCCGTGGCGACGAAGACGCCGCGTCCACGGACCCCGCGGCGACGGACGAGCCCCCGGCTGGCGAGGGCTAGCTGATGACCGCACCAACCGCCACCCGCCCCTGGTTCGCGGGTGCCCGCTCCATCCTCGCCGCCGGCCTCGGCCTGGCAGTGGCCGGCGGCCTGCTGCCAGCCAGCAGCCTGGCCCAGGACGAGGCCTACCAGCCGCCCCACGACAAGCCCGGACCGGCGGCCGAGCGCCTGCTCTACAACTCCTTCTTCGTCGATCGCGCACCGCTCGACATCGAGGCCGGCAACATGGACCTGTACCTGTTCGGCCTCAAGACCGAGGCGGCGCAGGACCTGCGCGGCACGCCGGGCGTGGAGCTCATCGACGCGCCCGCCACCACCGTCTCACTCATCCTCAACCCGGCACCCGCGCGTGATGGCGAGCTGAACCCCTTCTCCATCCTCGCGGTGCGACAGGCGATGCAGTACCTGGTGAACCGCGAAGCCATCGCCCAGGACATCTATCGGGGCGCGGGTCAGCCGATGCTGACGCACGTCGGGCCCAGCGACCCCGACTTCCTGACCATCTACGACATCGACCGCGGCTCGGGCATCAGCTACGACCCGGAGCTGGCCCGCGAGCTCATCTCCGAGGCCATGATCGGCGCCGGCGCCGAGCTCGTGGACGGAACGTGGCACTACCAGGGCCAGCCGGTCCGCATCAAGCTGGTGGGCCGCGTCGAAGACGAACGCCGCGACATCGCCGACCTGGTCCGCGCCGAGCTCGAGGCAGCCGGCTTCGAGGTGGCCATCACCTACGACCAGTTCGCACCGGCGGTGCAGAAGGTCTACTCCACCGACCCGGCCGCCTTCGAGTGGCACGTCTACACCGAAGGCTGGGGCCGCAGCGCGCCCAGCCGCTACGACGTCGGCTCGGTCAACGCCTTCATCGCTCCCTGGCTCGGCCAGATGCCGGGCTGGCGCGAGGAGGGCTTCTGGCAGTACGAGAACGAGGAGCTCGATGCCCTCGGCCAGACGCTCTACCGCGGCGAGTTCGACAGTCTCGAGGAGCGCAACGAGATCTATCGCCAGATGACCGAGGCCGGCCTGGACGAGTCCATCCGTATCTGGCTGGCGACCGTCGACAACAGCTTCCCCGTCGTCGACACGCTCGAGGGCATGACGCGCGACCTGGTGGCCGGGCCACGCAACCCGTGGGCCCTGCGCGAGGCGTACGTGCCCGGTTCCGAGGACGTCCGCGTGGGCCACCAATGGGTCTGGACCGAGCGCACCACCTACAACCCCATCGGTGGCATCAGCGACGTGTACGCCACGGACCTGTGGCGCAACCTGGCCGACCCGCCCATCTGGAACGATCCCTTCACCGGCATCCCGCAACCATTCCGTGCCAGCTACGTGGTCGAGACCGCCGGACCCGTAGACACGCTGGAGGTGCCCGCCGATGCGGTCACCTGGGACGTCGAGTCCAAGTCCTGGCAGCCCGTCGAGTCCGGCACCACCGCCGTCAGCAAGGTCACCTTCGACTACAGCGACTACCTCGGCGCCAACTGGCATCACGGCCAGCCCATCACCATCGCCGACGCGGTCTATTCCATCGCCCAGGGCTTCGAGCTGGCCTACGACCCGGAGAAGGCACGCATCGAGACCGCCCTGGCCGTGACCTCCCGGCCCGTCCTCGAGACGTTCAAGGGCTATCGCCTGACCGATGACGACCAGCTCGAGGTCTACGTCGACTACTGGCACTTCAACGACGACCACATCGGCGCCTACGCCAGCCCAGCCGGCTTCGACATGCCCTGGGAGCTGAAGGCCGCCATGGACGACCTCGTCTTCGAGCAGCGACGAGCCGCCTACAGCGACACCGCGGCCAGCCGCTTCAGCGTGCCCTGGCTGAGCCTGGTGCTGGAACGGGACGCCGGCCTGGTGGACCGCACCCTGCGCGATCTCGAGCGCGACGCGGTCGTGCCGGCGGGTGTCTTCGACTTCGGCGGCCGTGCCCTGGTCTCGCCGGAGGAGGCGGTGGCGCGCTACGAGGCCGCGCAGGAGTGGTTCGACGACAAGGAGCACCTGGTCATCAGCCAGGGTCCCTTCTACCTCGAGCAGTTCGACCCGCCGGCCCAGTTCGCCGAGCTGCTGGCCTTCCGGGACCCCGCCTACCCCTTCAAGCCGGGCGACCACTACCGTGGCGAGCCACCGGATCTCTCCGTCGCTGACGTGACGGCCGACCTCGTGGTGCCCGGCGAGGACGCCGTCATCAGCGCCTCCGTCAGCGGGCCGGGTACCGTCGGGCTGCAGTACCTGCTGCTCGACCCGGCCGTGGGCGAGGTGATCACCTCGGGGCGAGCGACCGACGCCGGCGACGGCACCTTCACCCTGACGCTGCCCGCCGACCTGACCAGTACGCTCTTCCCCGGCTTCTACCAGCTCTACCTGGCCGCTGAGAGTGACGCATTGGCGCTCATCAGCGAGCGTCGTATCGATCTCGAGGTACTCCCCTGACGCGTTCGCGGCCGGCGTAGCCGCACCACTGGAGGGCTGACCCAGCGTGGGCCCATCGCTCCTGCGCCCCATCCTCGTGCGTGCCGCGAGCCTGGGCGTCGTGCTCGTGGTGGTGCTCTTCCTGCTGGTGCTGACGCTGGGCGCCACGGGCTACACCGACCGCATCCTCGAGGCACAGGTGGGAGAGGAGCTGCGCGCGCTGCGAACCGGCCTGTCGGAAACGGTCAACGATCCCGACGCGGTCGAGGCCATCGTCGAGGCGAGGCGAAGCGAGCTCCAGGCGTCCTACGGGCTGGATCGCCCCTGGTTCGAGCGCCTGCCCGCGGTCGTTGGCCAGGTGCTGGTGTTCGACTTGGGCGAAGCGCGCTCCATCCGCGCCGCCGACGGATCCAACAGCGTCGCCGACATCATCCTCGAGCGGCTGCCGCGCACCATCCTGCTGTTGACGACCTCGCTGGTCATCACCGCGGTCATCGGCCTGGGCGTGGGCGTGTGGCTGTCCACCCGGCCGGGCTCGCGCATCGATCGCATCGTCTCGTACGTGGCCGCGATCACCAACGGCCTGCCGGCGTGGTGGGCAGGCATCCTGCTGATCCTGGTGTTCTCCTTCTGGCTCCGCATCCTGCCCTCCGGGGGGATGTACAGCACACCGCCGCCGGAAGGCGCCCTGGCCTCGTTCGTCGACCTGTTGTGGCACGCGTTGCTGCCGATCCTGACGCTGGTGCTGGTGAGCATCGGCCCGTCCATCTACGTCATCCGCACCATGACGCTGAACGTGGCGCTGCAGGACCACGTCACGGTGGCCCGTGCCAAGGGGCTGCCGGAGGGCCTCATCCGTCGCCGGCACATCCTGCGCGTGGCGGCTCCGCCCATCGTCACCGGTCTCATCCTCGGGCTCGCCGCCACGCTCGGCGGCTCCATCCTCATCGAGACCGTCTTCGCCTGGGAGGGCATGGGCCAGCTCTACTTCAGGACCTTCAGCGGTCAGCCTGACGAGTCGATCATCATCGGCCTGACCTTCATGTTCACGCTCATCTACGTGGCCGCGCGCCTGCTGCTGGAGGTGCTCTACGTGTTCCTCGATCCGCGCGTGCGCTACGAATGACGAGGCTCTCATGGACCGAGGGGACGATGAAACGGCGCGGCCTGCTCCGCCAGGTCCTTGCCAGCCCGGCCGGCAAGCTCGGCGTGGCGCTGGCGATCGTGCTGGGCCTCGCCTCGCTCATCGTGGTCGCGACCTTCCCGCTCGACTTCGGTCCCGCCCGCTGGTCCAACCCCGCCGTCTGGGCCGACTACCCCAAGGCTGTGCCACCGGCCTGGACCGCGGCGTTGTCGGGCGGAGCGACGGCACAGCACCAGATCGTGGAAGCCTCCGAGGCCAGCTCATCCAGCGAGCGCGGTGGCGCCCGCGTCGACGTGTACGACCTGGCCTTCGAGCACAGCGCCGAGGTGCCTCCCACGTTCCTCTCGTTCAGCCTGGGCGAGGTGCGCTACCAGGAGCGTCCGCCCTCCCTCAGCCTGACCCTGCTGCGACCCGACGGCACCTCCGTGCCGCTGCTGCGAACGACCATCCGAGGCCCACGCGTGGGCGAGGAGGCCCCCTACGTACGCCACGATGAGACACCGCTGCGAGTGCTGCTGACGTCCGAGCCGGAAACGGCCCAGGCAGCGTCAGACGATGCTGTCGGAGGCATACGGCGTGGACATCCCCGCACGGCAGCTGCAGGACGACGTGGCGGCGGCTCTGTTCGGTGTGCCTGACGAGTCGGGCGAGCTGCAGCCGCTCCATGGCGAGTACATCGCACAGGTGCGCATGGCCCTGGCCCACCCGGACGACTCGGTGGCCTGGGTCCGCGCCGTGGCCGGCGGCACCGTCTACGGCCTGCTGGGCACCGACGGCAGCGGCCGCGACCTGGCTGAAGGCCTCGCCTTCGGCCTGCCCGTCGCCCTGCTCATCGGCATCGCCGCCGCCACCGTCAGCACCGCCATCGGCACCGGCCTGGGCCTGCTCTCGGGCTACAAGGGCGGCCGCACCGACCTGCTCATCCAACGCTGCGGCCGACGTGGTCAACAACGTGCCACTGCTGCCGCTGCTGATCTTCTTCGTCTTCGTCTTCGGTTCGCAGCTGTGGCTGATCCTGCTGCTGCTGGTGGCGTTCAGCTGGCCGGGCCTGACGATCCTGGTGCGCTCGATGGTGCTGGGCCTGTCCGGCAGCCAGGAGGTCGAGGCGGCCCGGGCCATCGGCGCCTCCAGCCGCCACATCCTGCTCAAGCACATCTTTCCCCACACCGCCCCATACGTCTTCACGCAGCTCATCTTCTTCGTGCCCGCGGTCATCCTCGCCGAGGCCGGCCTCTCGTTCCTGGGCCTGGGTGACCCGTCGCTGCCCACGTGGGGCCAGATCCTCGAGGATGGCTTCCGCACCGGCGCGGTCTTCCTGGGCTACTGGTGGTGGGTCGTGTCGCCCGGTCTGCTCATCGTGCTCACCGCCATGACCTTCATGCTGCTGGCGCTGGCGATGGAGCCGATCGTCAATCCCAAGCTGAGGCGCGACTGATGGCGCGGACGATGGGGCGACCGACGTCGCTGCCGATGGGCCCGCCGCCGGCGCGGCCGATGGTCGGATCGCAGGCACGGCCGACGGGGCGGGCGATGGTCGGATCGCTCGGATCGCCCGCTGCGAGGGTGGGGCCCGACAGCCGGTTGGAAGGCCCATGTCCGAGCCATTCCCAGACAGATGCAAGTGGTGGTAGCGCGAGGCCGACTCCACAGCGTCGCGAGCTGGCGCACCTCCCGGCCGTGGTGCTCGGCCGCGTTTCGGGACAGCCTCCGGCGCCTCCAGGTGCCGCCTCCCACGCTCGGCTCGCGGCCCCGCGCGCCCGAGTAGGCACTGCGAGCGAGTCGGCGTGGGTGTCACGGGCAGTCCGAGTGGGACTCGCGCTACCCCGAGTTGCGCGTGACCAAGAAGGAGCGGTCCAGGCCCAAGCGGTAGCGATCCACGAGCAAGCGGCCGAGATCCGCGGGCTAGCGGCTGCGATCCGCGGGCTAGCGGCTGCGATCCGCGGGCTAGCGGCTGCGATCCGCGGGCTAGCGGCTGCGATCCGCGGGCTAGCGGCTGCGATCACCGGACCGGACCGCGCCCGACCCAGCCGTCGGCGGCCGGTGGCGCCGCTCCAGATCAGCGACGGGACGCGGCTCGGGGTTTGCGACTGATGGCGCTGCTCGAGGTCCGTGACCTGACGCTCGACTACGCCAGCCAGCGCGGCCCGCTGCGCGCCGTGGACGGCGTCAGCTTCGACCTCGACGAGGGTGAGGCGCTGGGCATCATCGGCGAATCGGGCAGCGGCAAGACCAGCCTGGCCGTGACGCTGATGCGCATCCTGCCGCGGAACGCCACCCTCGCCGGCGGCAGCATGCGCCTGTCCGGCGAGGAACTCGGGGCACTCACGGACGAAGCCTTCCGCCAGCGCATCCGCTGGAGCCGCATGGCGATGGTCTTCCAGGGCGCGATGCACTCGCTCAACCCCGTCGTCCGCGTAGGCGACCAGGTGGGGGAACGACTCCTCGCGGACGGCCTGGCCAAGGCCGACGTGCGCGCGCGGGTGGTGGAGCTGCTGACCCGCGTGGGCCTGTCCGCGGCGACCGCCGAGCGCTATCCGCACGAGCTCAGTGGCGGCATGAAGCAGCGCGTGATGATCGCCAGCGCGCTCACCCACGACCCGCCGCTGCTGATCCTCGATGAACCCACCAGCGCGCTCGACGTGAGCATCCAGGCGCAGATCATGAACCTGCTGAAGGAGCTCAAGGCGGAGCGCCGAATCAGCATGCTCTTCATCACGCACGACCTGGCGCTGGCCTCCGACCTGTGCGACCGCATCGCTGTGGTCTACGCCGGGCAGGTGCGCGAGCTGGGCTCGGCCGAGGAAGTGCTGGGTCAGCCGTCCGATCCCTATACCCAACGGCTGCTGGCGGCCATCCCCAACCTGCACGACGCCGAACCGCCCGACTTCCTCCGCGGCGCTCCACCGGACCTGCGCGATACCATCGCCGGCTGTCGCTTCGCACCGCGCTGCCCACTCGTCTACGAACCCTGTGGCGAGCCGCCGCCGTTCCTGGAGGTCTCAGCCGGGCACTGGGCTCGCTGCTGGCGTCACGACCCGGAACGCAGCCCGAGGACTTCGGAGTCAGCCAGTGGCTGAATGGACGCGGCTGGATGGGCCGGTGCTGCGGGTGGCGGACCTCGATGTGACCTTCTACGTGCGCAGATCGCTCTTCGCGACTCGTCCAGTTCGCGCGGTCACCGGCGTCAGCCTCGACCTGGCCAAGGGCGAGACGGTGGCCGTGGTGGGCGAGTCGGGCAGCGGCAAGACGACGCTCGGTCGCGCCACCCTGCGCCTGGTGCCGATCTCAGCGGGCCGCATCATCTTCGAGGGCGTGGACATCGATGGGCTGTCCGGCAGGCGGCTGCTGGCCTTCCGGCAGCGCGCCCAGGCCATCTTCCAGGATCCCTTCTCCAGCCTCAGCCCGTACATGCGCGTGGGCGAGCTGGTGGAGGAGCCGCTTGTCATCCACGGACCTGCCGACCGGGCCGAGCGCGAGGCCAGCGTGCTGGCTGCCCTGGAGCAGGTCAAGCTCTCCCCTGCCGCCGAGTTCGCCGACAAGTATCCCGCACACCCTCTCTGGAGGGCAGCGACAACGCGTCAGCATCGCCCGCGCCATGGTGCTCGAGCCCGACTACCTCGTGGCCGACGAGCCGGTCTCCATGATCGATGCCTCCAGCCGCGCGGAGATCCTGTACCTGCTCGCCGAGCTGCAGCAGCAGCGCGAGCTGACCTTCCTGTACATCACGCATGACCTGGCGAGCGCCCGCCACTTCGCCGACCGCATCGCGGTGATGTATGCGGGCCGAATCGTGGAGCTGGCACCGGCGGTCCAGCTCATCGAGGACGCCAAGCACCCCTACACCCGGGCCCTGCTGGCGGCCGTGCCGGAGCCTGATCCTGCCAATCGACTGCGGCAGCGTCCCGTGGTCGGCGGTGAACCGCCGGACGCAGGCGACCTGCCGCCCGGCTGTGCCTTCGCCCCGCGCTGTCCGTTGGCCATCGTGGGCACCTGCGAGCGAGTGGTGCCGCCACTGATCAGGCTCGCCGACGGCCACGAGGTGGCCTGCCACCTCTACCCGGCTGGCGCGGGGGACGCGGCTGGCGCGGCCGATGCGCGACGGGGCGGCCGATGGCGACGGCAGCTGGCCCAACGGAGGCCCCCGGGGCCGGCGAGGCGAGCGCAGCGGGCGAGGGCGGGGGGTCGGCCAGTCCCGACTCGATGGCCTCGAGGGCGGCCAGCAGGAAGGGATCGGCCGACTCGGGATAGCTGAGCCAGTCAGCCTGCACCGCCACGTCCGGCGTGACCCCTACGCGCTCGAGGGTCTCGCCGCCGGGCAGCTGGAAGCCGAAGGAGACGATCTGCAGCAGCGAGCCATCGGCGAAGTCGACGCTGGTGGTCCCATGCGTCTTGCCCGAGGTCTGGGCGCCCACGACGAGGGCGCGGCCCTGGTCCTGCAGGATCGCGGCCAGCTGCTCGGCGTCAGCCTCGGTCTCCTCGTCCACCAGCACGACCAGCGGGACTTGAGCGTACTGCTCGGCAAGGTCATTGGGCTCGATCTCGATGGGCTCATTGCCCAGGCGCGAGTGGAACTCGCCGACGTTGCCCTCGACGAAGGCTCGCAGCGTCTCGATGACGACGGCAGGGGCGCCCTGGTTGGATGCGCGCAGGTCGATGATCAACCCTTCCAGGGGTTCGTGGCGCGGCAGAGTCGTGAGCGCCTGCTCGATGCCGTCGATGGCCTCTTGGCCGGAGAGGGCCAGGATCTGCAGGTAGCCCACGCCCGGGTCGGCATCGAGGCGGCGAACCTCGGGCAGGATGCGCGGATCGATGCGGCGCCGTTCGAGCGTGACCTCGCGGGGTTCCTCGCCCGGGCTGGCGATGGTGAGAGTGACCTCGCTGCCCTCAGGACCACGGATGTCGGCGATGCGGGCACAGGCATCGCCCTCCACGCCGACGATGCTGTCGCGCGCACGGATGCCGGCCTCCTGGGCCGAGCCGCCTTCGAAGACGTAGACGATGCGCAGGCCGGGACTGTCCTCGCCGGCGGCGCTGGTGTCGAGGAGCGCACCGATGCCACCGTAGCTGGGGTCGAACGCAGCCGGGTCGCCCAGCTCCTCGGGAGCGAAGTACCCGGTGAAGGGATCCTCGAGCAGCCCGACCATCTCGCTCAGCAGCTGGTAGACCTCGTGAGCGTTGTCGGTCGAGATGACCAGCGGTGCGTACTCGTCGCCGATGGCCTCCCAGTCGAGGCCGTTGGTCCCGGGATCCACGTACAGGTCGCGGATGCCTTCCCACACACCCTCGAACAGGGCGATGCGGAAGTCCTCGGGGATCGACAGCGCTTCCTCGGTCACCGGCGCGAGAGACGCCTCGGGCTCGACGCAGTCATCCGCCGCGGCCGATGCCGCCGGGTGGGCCGATGCCGCAGCTGATGCCGCCGGGACGGCCGAGGGCGTGGGGCTGGTGGTGGCCTCCTGGGCCGCCATCGGCAGCGTCGCCATGATGACCAATACCATCGTGGCGAGGGTGAGCGCGACGGCTCGGCGGGGGGTATCGGGGCTCATCGTTCCTCCGCGGGGCAGGTGGCTGGTCCCTCCGCCCACGATGCTACCCCGAGTCCGCCAAGCCGTCCGAGGCGGCGGTAGCGGAAGCCGAAAGACGGAGGCCTAGCGGATGAGCTCGACCTGGCCAGTGGCGTCGACGATGAATGGGCCACCGGGCGTCGTGCAGTAGTCGTGGCCGAGGATCTCGGTTCCGTCCGCGCATGCGTCTGGGATCGCCGCACCCTTGAGCCACTTGGCGTGGTTGCCATTGCCATCGCCCGAGTCGGCAAAGACGATCGCTCCGAAGCCGACGATGTGGTAGTAGCCACCTGCGCCGGACCCGTCCGCCCAGTCCCAGATGGGGACCCACACGGGCATCCGGTTGGCGATGTAGAAGCTCAGGTCGCCCCAGGTGTTGCCCGTCAGACTACCGATCCTATCGACGCTGCCCGGCTGCCCCACCGCGGTGCAGCAGCCATGATCGATGGCGGGCGGACCGATCTGCGATTGCAGGTACGGGTTGTTTTGCTGGCAGTAGTCGCTGCCGGGCTCCATGCCCAGGCTGTTGCTCCAGTTGCAGCGCTGGCCAGGACCGTTACTGCCGAAGGAGAGCCACCCGAATCCACCGGGATGTTCAGCCGGCCGGAGGTCAGCGACTGCTCGACGCAGGGAACGAGCGACGTCAAGTCGCAGGTGTCCAGGTCGTCGTAGACCATATCCTGGATGCCCACCGGCATCACGCCACCTCCATTGGCCTCACCGGTGGTCTTGGCCGTTGCCTCCGAGGTGGCGGCCCAGTCGGTGATGCCGAGGACACCGAGGAGGAAGGGATGCCAATCTGTCCGCGCCGAGACCACGACGCCGAAGGCATCAGGCGGGATCTGGGAGGCACCGACGACGCTGCCGAGCGGCAGGCCTTCATCGTCGACGTACTGGGCGTCCTCGAGCACGGCCTCGTTGGCTGCGAGCGCCGACTGGATGGCTGCGGTCACGTTTGCTGCGGTCCCCGTTCCGGCCGGCCTGCCTGTGTGCATCTGCCCGATGATGCGCGTACCTGCCATCGCAGCGAAGTCCGCCGCATTCTGGGACACGCGCCGTTGTGCGAATGCGTAGCCACCGTCGACGACGATCCCAACGCCGGCGACGACCGCTGCCAGCGCGATCGCCAGCAGCGCGATCGCCTGCCCGTGTTCTCGTCTGCGTGTCGGGTTGTGCATCGATCGGACCTCCGGACTGTTGGCTTCCAAACGCTAGTTGACTTCCATGCTGGCCGACCCGCTGAGGGCGATCGAGCCGATGAGTGAACTGACGATCGGCGTGAACGGCTGGTATACGTACTCGACGCGGATCGACACGAGTTGGCCCGTGGTAGCGAGGCTTTGACCTGCTCCATCGTCACAGCCGTTGCCACCGCTCGATTCCGTCCAGGCGCCGGTGGGTGTGGGGTCACCGGCGATGCCAGCGTTACAGGACAGGTGGACCGCACTAATCGGTCCCAGGCTCACGGCCATGCGGTTGACAGCGTCGACGACGTGCGACTTGAGGTCCGCGAGCGTCCCTGGACAGACGCGCCCCCCGGGTTTGGCGAGGAGCTCGGTTTCGTTCCGCACACAACGAGGGTGGTCCGAGAGACCGGCGCCCACCCAGGCAGCCTCGACGGCTGCAAGGCGGGCGCCCTCGCGGGCCGCCTGGGACAGCGCCGAGTTCGTATAGACCGCGCGCCCGACATCGAAGATCCCGAACAGGACCAGCAGGAATACCGGCAGGATGAGCGCCAGCTCCACCAGGCCCTGCCCTGCCTCGTCAGGGACGCTCCCACGTGTGCGGCGCATCAGTACGGCTGCCCGTTGGGATGGTCATCGACGATCATGCTGGACGTGCAGTTGACGACGGTCCCGGGCCGCAGGCTCTGACTCTTGATCGACTTGCCTCCGGTCGTGTCGGTCAGCATGCCGGTGAACCCGGCGGTGTTCTGGTTCTGCCACACCTCGAGTGCCGAGGGGTCCACGTTGTAGTAGTAGCCGTCGAAGTTCGGCACCGTGCACTGGGGCACAGGTGTGGGCGTCGGTGCCGGGGTCGGGCTCGGTGTCGGCGCCGGGGTCGCACCGGGTGGCAGTGTCGGCGTGGGCTGCGGTGTCGGTGTCGGCGCGGGAGTGGGGGTTGGTGTCGGCGTCGGTGTCGGCGTGGGGGTGGGACCGGATGGCAGGACCGTGACCGAAGCTGGGTTCAGCACCGGCGCGGTTGCGGACGCGGCAAGGTCGAGAGTGCCGCCCCAAACCTCGCCGATGAGCGGCGTCAGGAAGGTGAACGGCTGGCTCACCGAGACCTGGACGTGGTTGCCGATGCCCGGCGCGAAGTGTGCGGCCGTGGCACATGAGACGCCAGTACCGGACTGGGCGTCGAGACAGACGGGAGCGCTCACGATCATCGTGCCCTCGCCGCCCTGGGCCTGGGCGTTGACCTCGCGCAGCGCGGCTGCCTGGGCGGCGGCTTCCCAGGCGCCCTGGTCGAAGGGGTCATCCGAGGCATGCCGGGCCGCGAAGAACGCACCTTCGCGGGCCGCGTTGTTGACAGCGACGTAGGTGGTGAACAGCCGGCCGAAGTCGACCGCGAGCAACGCCAGCAGCAGGAGCACTGGCAGGACCAGCGCCAGCTCCACGAGTGCCTGGCCGCGGGAACGGCGATCACACGATGCGGGGATCATGAGGGCGGACTCCCTCTCTCACTTGTGTCGATGGCCACCCAATGGCGGCGTTGTCGCTGCTCGCCCCGCCCCGAACGGGCACAGCGAGCTTCCCGGCAGGCCCGCGCACCCGGCTGCCCCCTGCCTCGGGTGCGTCACAAGATTGTCGATGCTAGTACCAAAGTAATCAATCCAATCGGCACTTGGCTGGTGACAGGTGGCACCAACGCACCCATGCTCCTCGGTCCCTGCGCGTGGGTTTCCCCACCTGATGGTTCGGTCAGCGGTCTTCGTAGCGCAGGCCGAGCGCGACCCGGTCGGCCGTCTCAAGCACCCGCCGCGCGCGCGTCTCAGGTCGCTTGGCCGTGGCGATCCACAGCAGGTAGGGCCGCCTGGCCGAAGCCACCATGGCCTCCCAGCGCTCGTCGGCACCGGGCCGTGCAGCGAGTGAGGCAGCCAGGTCGGCGGGCACGCTGAGCGCCTCCACCGACTCCAGGATGGACCACGATCCGTCGGCCTTGGCGGCGGCGATGACGGCGCGGCCGGCGTCGGTCATGCGGCCCTCGGCCTCGAGCTGCTCGACACGCTCCTTGTTGGAGCGTGCCCAGACGCTGCCCTTGCGGCGCGGCGACCACCACAGCATGCCCCGCTCGTCATCCAGCGGGCGGTAGGTGCTGTCGATCCAGCCGAAGCAGAGCGCGACTCGCGTATGGCGTCCTCGTAGGGGATGGCCGGCTTGCCCGTGCGCGGCTTGTATTGCACCAGCCAGACGCCCTGCTTGCGCGTGTGGTTCTCGGCGAGCCAGCCGCGCCACTCCGCCGCGGTGGTGAAGTGGAGGCGCTCGGCCTCGTCCAGGACGCTGCATGTGCGGCAGCTCCCACGCTGGACCGCTGGCCAGGCACCGCCGGAGACCGCCGGGATGATGTGCACGACGCTGGAGGTGCTGAGCGGCGCGTCGATGGTCGCGGGCTGATGGTCCACGAAGGCGTTGATGTGCGGTCGCAGGCGCGGGCCTGGCTCGCACAGGCGATCCCACACGCCCGGGTAGAGCGCATCGAGCTGGCGGATCAGTCCGGCCAGGTCCTCGGCCGGCACCTCCAGCCGCCGCGGCACCCCCGGGAACAGCGCCGCCAGCGAGCGCGGGACATGGACCAGTGCCATCGGCCCTGTCAGTCCTCCAGCTGGACGGCTTCCACCGAAGAGATGCCGGGCAGATAGTCAGCCAGCAGGGTCCAGCTACGACCTTCGTCGCGGCTGCCGAAGAGCTGGCCGGTGCTGGTGCCGATGTAGACGCCGACCTCGTCGTGGCGGTCGACGGCCATGGCCTCGCGCAGCACGCCGAGGTACGCGTCCTGCTGCGGCAGGCCGTCGGTCTGCGGCGCCCACGAGGCGCCTTCGTCGCGGCTCATCCAGACCGCCGCCCGCCCATCGGGCATGTAGCGGCCGCGGTCGTCTCCGTTGAGCGGCACCGTCCAGATCGTCCTGGGGTCGTGCGGATGGACCGCGATGGGGAAGCCGAAGGTGGACGGCAGTCCGTCGTTGATGCTGGCCCAGGACACGCCGCCGTCGTCCGAGCGATAGGCACCGCTGTGGTTCTGCTGGTACAGCACGTCCGGGCGATCGGGATGGAGCGTGAACTTGTGGACGCACTGTCCGGTCTCCGGGTACTCGTCGGGGCTTCCGACGGCCCGCACGCCACGGTTGCGCGCCTCCCAAGTGGCACCGCCATCCGCCGTGTGGAAGACGCCCACCGCGGAGATGCCGACCCACATGCGGGCGGGGTCAGTGGGGTGGGCGACGATCGAATGGAGGATGAGCCCGCCGGCTCCGGGCTGCCAGCCGGGGCGCGAGGGGTGGTCGCGAAGACCCTGGACGTGGGACCAGGTGAGGCCTCCATCCTCCGAGCGGAACAGCCCCGCTGGCTCGACCCCGGCGTAGAGCGTCTCGCCGACGGCCGTGACATTCCAGACCCGGGTGCAGCCCAGCCTCGTCGCCCGAAGCACCCTCGTCGCCCGAAGCACCCTCGTCGGCTCCCTGCTCGTACGTCAGGCCGGCGCTCGAGTGCGTCCACGTCTCACCCAGGTCCTGGCTGCGCCACACGATCGGGCCATACCAGGGGCTGCCAGCACCCGCCAGCAATGCGCCGCGCGTGGCATCCCAGGCCACGTGCTGGATGGGCATGGCCTCGCAGAACGGACCGCGGATGGTGGCGCGCTGGCGTCCAGCGTCGAGCTCGAGGATGAAGGCACCCTTGCGGGTTCCCAGCAGGATGAGAGTGCTTGATGCCACGTGCCGGGATCCTCCATCTCCGCCGCTACCGCCCCCGTGAGGGCGACAGTGTAGTCAGCCGCCGCGCCAACGTCACGCCGGGATCAAGCCGTGGCCCTCGGCTTCCGGTCCACAGATGAACGTCTCGGGCGAGCGCCTGCTGCGAGCTGCCCATGCCGCATAGGCGTCAGGGCTCAGCCGGCAGCCGCCCGTCCAGCAGGGCCAGCTCGACCCACTCGGCCACGTCCGAAAGTCGCTCCCAGGGTTCGTACGCCACGTTCTCCACCTCGCACCAGGCCGCCAGCGAGGCCTTGGCGAAGATGACGTCGGCATGGTGAGCGGCATAGCGATCGCTCGGCCCGTCGCCGACGAAGACGACGGCACGGCCGGCAGCGCGATGCCGCCAGATGCGCTCCCGCTTGCAGGTACCACAGACCAGGCAGCTGGGGTGCCCGTAGGGAAAGGTCACCCCGGCACCACCTGCGCCCAGCACGGCCGCGTTGGTGGCGACGGGCAGGTCTGGCAGGCCGGCTCGATCCAGCATGCGCTGCACGTGGAAGCCGACGCCATCGCTGACGACTTCGAGCGCCCCGCCGGCGTCGCGGACCGTGGCCACCAGCTCCCGCAGGCTCTCGTCGAGGGGCAGCGCGTCGACCTCGTGCAAGCAGCCGCCCTGCGTCGCGCGGGAGCACCTCCATGTCCCACGCGATCAGCTCGCGCGAGCCCTTGCTGCCCTCGAGGTACAGCTCATCCATGTGGCGCACCAGCGCCTGGTCCGCCACCAGCGTGCGCAGTAGCTCGTCGCCGACGTCGGCGAGGCTGATGGTGCCGTCGAAGTCGAGCAGCACGCTGATGGGCGCACCAGCGGGGTCGAAGGTGGGCTGCTGGAGGGCCTGGCTCATGCTTCGGTACCCGGACATGGAGAAGCCGGGCCGTGGGGCCCGGCGTATCCTCGCTGCGGCCGCAGCGGCTAGATGCCCGCCTCCTGCTCCAGCTCGAGTGCCTCTTCGTCGGCTTCCTCGGTCAGCTTCAGCCAGATGAAGAGGCCGGCCAGGATGACCAGCGGAACGATGACGGCGGCGGCGATGAGCAGGCCGATCGCCGCTCCGATGAACTTGATGATGCTGCCCATGGGACCTCCTCGATCGGCACGCCCCACCTCGCGCTGGCCGGGCCGATGAACGCTGTTCGTATGAGCCTCGAACGATGGCACGCGCGGGCATATCGCGCAAGTGCTGCCCGGACGCCCACCCGTGGCGGGGCCGATAACCCTCGCCTCGAACCCTCTGCGGATCTAGCGGGGCGGCTGCTGGCTGCGGCGGAGGCGGCTGGGGTGACTGTTCGCCTCGCAGCCCGGGGCCCTGGTACACCATCGAGTGCAGGTCGTCGGAGGTGAACTCCGCCAGCTGGTGCTTGCTGCCCTGCCGGGTGTTCATCAGCAACCGCAGCACGTAGGCGCCTTCCTGCTCGAAGAAGAAGACGTCCTTGGGCTTCTGGTCGTCGATATAGCGGCCGATGACGCGCATGGTGCGCTCGTACGGCCCGGCCATGGGCGAACCATCGTTGTGGGGACCGGTCCGGCGGCGAGCCTGGGAATCCTCGAGGAAGCGGGCGATGTCCTCGTCGAGGAAGGTGTAGGTCTCCTTGGTGATCGTCATCGTCGGATCGGCCCAGGCCGAAGAAGCCTGCGCCTGGCCGACGATGCCCTGGACGATGAAGCCATCGGGCGCCTCGGCCAGCAGGATCTCGTACAGGCCGCGCTGGTCGACGAAGGCACCGATGGAGCGCAGGACTTCCTCGTAGTCCTGGCGCGGACTACCTTCGTAGATTCGCATCGAGAGCCTCCGTGGATCTCCCAGTGGTCAGGTCGGTTCCCGTCGGGGGCGCAGGCGCACGGCACCCGGCGGTCAGCAACGCTGACGATAGTCTCGCGTAAGCCGCATGGCAATGAACGACCGGTGCCCCCGGGTCGGTACGGATGTCCCGGTCCCCCTAGCTCGAGGCCGCCAGGGCCGGCACGGCCAGGGCCACGGCGATCAGGCCGGCCACGGCGGCATCCCGCTCGATGATCTCGAGGTTGGCCCTGACACTGCGGCCATCGGTGAGCTGGGCCACCCGGCTCAGCACGAAGGGTGTGCTCGCTGGGCCGTGGATGCCCGCCGCCTGCGCCTCTGCCTCGGCCTGCGCCACGGCCGCCGCCACCTCATCCGCCGGCAGCGCGACATCCTCCGGCAGCGGCAGCGTGACGAGCACGCCCGTGTCGAGACCGAGACGGCGCTGGTTGGCGATGAGGCGCGCCGCTTCGGCGGCGTCATCGACACGCAGCGGTGCTCGATGGCCGCTGCTGCGGCTGTAGAAGCCGGCCACCTCATCGCTGCCCCAGGCCACCACCGGTACGCCGCGGGTCTCGAGCGCTTCCAGCGTGCGACCGACGTCGAGGATGGACTTGGGTCCGGCGCAGACCACCGTCACAGGCGTGCGGCCGAGCTCGTCCAGGTCGGTGCTGATGTCCATCGACGACTCCCCTCCCCGGTGGACGCCGCCGATACCGCCGGTGGCGAAGACCTCGATGCCGGCGAGGTGCGCCGCGATCATGCTGGCCGAGACGGTCGTGCCGCCCCAGCCCGGCCGAGCCAGGACGCCGGCCAGGTTCTGCCGCGAGACCTTGGGGATGTCGCGCGCCTCCGCCAGCTCCGCCAGCTCCTCGTCGTCGAGGCCGACCCGCAGACGGCCATCGTGGGTGGCCACCGTCGCCGGGACTGCCCCCGCGGCGCGTACGGCCGCCTCGGCCCGGCGCGCCGCGGCCAGGTTGTGCGGGCGTGGCAGGCCGTGCGTGGTGATGGTCGACTCGAGCGCCACGACCGCGCGACCAGCGTCGAGCGCAGTCGCGGATGGCGGGGTGGATGAGCAGCAGCGCATCAGACGTCACGCCCGAAGGGTACCCGGCTTCACGAGGCCGGGAGGCACGAAGACGCGCTGGTCCATCCCCGGCTCAGCCGAGCTCGAGCGCCGGCCGCCCACGCTGCAGCGCCTCGCCCGCCGCCCGATGGCCAGCCATGGCCGCCCGCCGCAGTGGCAGGTCGAGGTGCATGGCTTCGCCGGCACCGGAGCCGATGAGCGACAGCAGGAAGCCGGCGGCGAAGGCGTCGCCGGCCCCGGTCGTGTCGACCCGTTTGCCCACGCGCATGGCCGCCACATCCAGCTGGCGGACGGCACCGTCCTCGGCCCACAGCACGCGGCAGCCCCAGACGCCGTCCTTCACCACCACCAGCGATGCGTGCGCCAGCAGGCCCACCCATGCGCGCCGACCGGCCCGGCGCAGCAGGGCAGCGGCCTCATCCCGGTTGGCGAAGAGCACCTGCGGGCGGAGGTCCGCGAGGCGCGCGCGCGACCGTCGCACGCCGAAGCTCAGCAGCGGACCCTTCGACGACAGGTCGCTGCTGACGAGCGTGCCCGTGGCGCGCGCGAGCTGGGCCGCGCGGAGCGCCGCGGCGCCGATGGGCTCGGCGAAGAGCGAGTAGGCCGGCACGTGCAGCACATCGGCACCGCGCAGCCAGGCGGCGTCGAGCCAGTCCGGCGCAAGCGCATCGGCGACTCCGCGTTCGGTCACGAACGATCGCTCACCGCGCCAATCGATGAGCGCCGCCAGGCGACCGCTGCGGCCGGGGTGGCGCATGGCATGGACCCGAACGCCGTCGGCTCGCAGCGAGCTCGACAGCCGGCTGGCCCAGAGATCGTCGCCGAGGCTGGTGATGAGCGAGGCATCGGCGCCGAGCTGCGCGAAGACGGCCGCGGTGTTGGCCGCCGAGCCACCCCGCCGGAAGACCAGGCTGCCGGGCACGTCGGAACCTCGCTCGAGCGGCCGCTGCGGCGTCACGACGACGTCCAGGAGCAGGTCGCCCAGCGCGACCAGTCGGGGCTGCTGCTGACTCATGGCAGCGGCAGCATACGTGGTCGTGCGCCGGAAGCCCCTGCTGCCCGGCCAGTAGAATGGGGCTCCCACCCGCATCCCAGCCCAGCCAACCCAGACGGGTAGCCGCCCGTTCTGACCCATGCCGGACCGCAGCGGTCGACCCGCAGACCGAGTCGCGGCCTCGAGGAGCACGACCTTTGGACAGCAACGCCACGCCTTTCGACCAGCAGAAGGCCATCAACACCATCCGCGCGCTCGCCATCGATGGTGTCCAGCAGGCCAACAGCGGTCATCCCGGCGCCCCCATGGGCGCGGCACCGATGACCTACGTGCTGTGGACGGAGTTCCTGAAGCACGCGCCGACGCGGCCCGACTGGATCGATCGCGATCGCTTCGTGCTCAGTGCCGGACACGCCAGCATGCTGCTGTACTCGATGCTGCACCTGACCGGCTACGACCTGCCGCTGGATGAGCTGAAGCGCTTCCGCCAGATGGGCTCGCGCACGCCTGGGCACCCCGAGTACGGCATGACGCCCGGCGTGGACGCCACCACCGGGCCACTGGGCCAGGGCTTCGCCAACGCCGTCGGCATGGCCGTCGCAGAGCGACGACTGGCGGCCGAGTTCAACCGGCCCGGCTACCAGATGATCGACCACTGGACGTACACCATCTGCTCCGACGGCGATCTGCAGGAGGGCATCACCGCCGAGGCCGCCAGCCTCGCCGGCCACCTGCGGCTGGGCAAGCTCGTGGCGCTCTACGATGACAACGACGTCCAGCTCGACGGCCCCACGTCGATGGCGTGGTCGGAGGACGTGCTCAAGCGCTTCGACGCCTACGGCTGGCACACCCAGCGCGTCGAGGATGGCGAGGATGTGCAGGCCATCGCCGCCGCCATCGCCGCCGCCCGCGCCGACGAGCGGCCCTCGATCATCAGCGTCCGCACCACCATCGGCTTCGGCTCGCCCAACAAGGCGGGCACCTTCAAGGTCCACGGCTCGCCGTTGGGGCCGGATGAGGTCCGCCTGGTCAAGCAGGCCTACGGGCTCGACCCCGACGCCACGTTCGACATCGCCCCCGAGGTGCTGAGCGGCTTCCGCGCCGCGGCCGAGGACGGCGAGGAGCTGGTGGCCGAGTGGGAGCAGCGCCTGACTGCCTACGCGGACGCCTACCCCGCAGGAGGGCGTCGAGCTGCGCCGCCGCATCGAGGGCGAGCTGGCGCCGAGCTGGGACGCCGGCCTGCCCGGCTACTCGCTCGAAGATGGCGGCATCGCCACGCGCAACGCCTCCTACAACGCCCTGCAGGGGCTGAAGGCGGGCGTACCCGAACTCCTGGGCGGCTCAGCCGACCTGTCCGGCTCCAACCTCACCGACATGGACGGCGAGGGCGTCTTCAGCGCCACCGAGAGCGGCCGCAACATCCGCTACGGCGTTCGTGAGCACGCCATGGGCGGCATCGCCAACGGCATCGCCTACCACGGCGGGCTCATCCCCTTCGTCGCCACCTTCATGCCCTTCAGCGACTACATGCGCGGCTCGGTCCGACTGGCGTCCCTCAGCGGCCTGCACGTCATCTACGTCTGGACGCACGACTCGATCGGCGTCGGCGAGGACGGCCCCACCCATCAGTCCGTCGAGCACTACGCCGCGCTGCGCGCCATCCCCAACCTCACCTTCGTGCGCCCGGCCGATGCCAACGAGGCGTCGGCAGCGTGGGCCCTGGCCGTGCAGCACCGGCCCGGACCAACGGCGCTGGCCTTCACCCGGCAGAAGCTGCCCATCCTCCCCGGCACGGCCGAGCTGGCCCGCAGCGGCGTGCGCGCCGGTGCCTACGTGCTGGCCGAGGCGGCCGATGCCGACGGCAGCGCGACCGCTCCCCAGCTCATCCTCATCGCCTCCGGTTCAGAGGTCAGCCTGGCCATGGAGGCCCGAGAGGTGCTGACCAGCGAAGGCCTGCCCACGCGCGTCGTCTCGATGCCGAGCTGGGAGCGCTTCGAGTTGCAGCCGTCGGCGTACCGCGACGAGGTCCTTCCCCCGCAGGTGACCGCGCGTGTCTCCATCGAGTCCGGCATCTCGCTGGGCTGGGATCGCTGGGTGAACCAGCGTGAGGGCGCCATCATGGCCATCGACCGCTACGGTGCCTCGGCGCCGGCCGACGAGATCTTCACCGCGTTCGGCTTCACCGTCGAGAACGTGGCACGCGTCGCACGCGGCGTCCTCGCCGGCGACGTACGCGGGGTCATCTCGCCGCAAGCCGAGCACCATGGCGCCAGCAACACGTCGCCGGAGGTGCGCTAGATGGACACGACCGTAACCCTGCCATCGACCCTGCAGGATGACGTCGACGGCGCGCTCGCGAGCGCCATCGAGCAGCGCTGGGCCAGCCGCATCTGGGCGCGTGACACCAGCCTGTGGACCGACGAGGAGTCGGTTGCCGCCAGCATCGCCCACCGCCTTGGCTGGCTGGACGCGCCGACCGCCTTCGTCGAGGAAGTCGCCGAGCTGACCGCGTTCGGCGAGCAGATCGCGCAGGAGGGCTACACCGACGTGCTGGTGTGCGGCATGGGTGGCTCCTCGCTGGCGCCGGAGGTGCTCAGCCGGGTCTATCCCGAGTCCGACAAGGGCCTCGACATCCACGTCCTCGACTCGACCGACCCGGCAGCGGTGGCCGCCTACGACGCCCTGCTCGACCCGGCCCGCACCCTGCGCATCATCGCCACCAAGTCGGGCAGCACGACCGAGACGCTGGCCCTCCTGGCGCACCACTGGGAGGCCGAGGAGCATCGCGTCGGCCGCTTCCCGCGCACCAAGGCCGGCAACGGCTTCGTCTCCATCTCCGATCCGGGCGGGCCGCTCGAGGCCATCCCGCACGCCAGCTACTTCCGCGAGACGTTCCTGAACCCTGCCGACGTGGGCGGACGCTACAGCGCCCTGACCTACGTGGGCCTGGTGCCGGCGGCACTGCTGTGGCTCGACCTCGACCCGTTGCTCGAGGACGCCCGCATCATGGCCACCGCCACGCGTGCCGATTCGCTCGACAACCCGGCGCTCGTGCTCGGCGTCGCCCTCGCCACGCTGGCCAGGGCCGGCCGCGACAAGCTGACCTTCGTCATCGAACCGGACCTGGCCCCCCTGGGCGCCTGGCTCGAGCAGCTCATCGCCGAGTCCACGGGCAAGCAGGGCAAGGGCATCGTGCCCGTCGACGGCGAGCCCCTGGCGGCGCCCGAACGGTACGCCGACGACCGCGTCTTCGTCCGCCTCGGCCCGGCCGATGCCGCTGAATGGCACAGCCAGACCGACCCCGCGCTGGCGGCCCTGGTGGCAGCCGGCCATCCGCTCATCGACATCCGCCTGGACGAGGCTTCCTGGGTGGCGGCCGAGTTCTTCCGCTGGGAGTTCGCCACCGCTGTCGCCGGCGTGGCGCTCGGCGTGAACCCGTTCGACGAGCCCAACGTCACCGAGTCCAAGCACAACACCAGCGCCGTGCTCGACGTGTTCGCCCAGGAAGGGCGACTGCCGGCGCCTGAGCCGAGCGCGACGACTCGGGTCACTCAGGGCCTGGCGGCCCGGCGCCGCCGACGTCGGCCTGGTGGAGCTGCTTCGCCAGCACATCGGCAGCGTGCCCGAGCGAGGCTACCTCTCGATCGGCGCCTTCATCGCCCCCAGCGAGGCGCGCACGCAGCTGCTGCGGGCGCTGCAGGCCGACCTGCGCGATGGCACCGGTCGGGCTACGACCTTCGGCTACGGCCCGCGCTTCCTGCACTCCACTGGCCAGCTGCACAAGGGCGGCGCGCCGACAGGGTGCTTCATCCAGCTCACCTGTGGCCACCCGGTCGACATCGACATCCCCGGTCGCCACGAGACGTTCGGGGTGCTCGTCGATGCCCAGGCCATGGGTGACCTGGCGGCCCTCGCGGCGCACGGCCTGCCGGCGCTGCGCATCGACCTGGGCGATGACGCCGATGGCGGCCTCGGCGAGCTCCTGGCGGCCGTCTCCGAGGCACTCGCCTGAACAGCGCCAGCACCGAACCTTCGCGGTACCACCCGCGACATCGAGGAAAGGAAGCCTGATGGACCTGGTCATCGCCGGACTCGGCCGGATGGGCGCCAACATGGCGCGCCGCCTGCACGCCGCCGGTCACCACGTGGTCGCCTACAACCGCTCCTGGGACAAGACGCAGCTGATCATGGCCGAGGGCCTTGACGGCGCCGCCACGCCGGCCGAGGCGGTCGCCAGGATTGCCCCTGCCGCGGATCATCTGGCTGATGGTGCCGGCGGGTGCGGCGACGGAGTCGACGATGGAGGAGTTCGCCGCGCTGCTGTCGGCGGGGGACACCATCATCGACGGCGGCAACGCCAACTTCAAGGACAGCAAGCGACGTCACGCGCTCCTCGCCGAGCGCGGCATCCGGTTCGTCGACGCCGGCATCAGTGGCGGCGTCTGGGGCCTGCAGAACGGCTACGGCACCATGGTCGGAGGCGAGCGCGAGGCCGTGGCGCCGCTGGAGCCGATCTTCACCGCGCTGGCTCCCGAGGGTGGCTACATCCACTGCGGTCCCGCCGGCTCGGGGCACTACACCAAGATGGTCCACAACGGCATCGAGTACGGCCTCATGCAGGCGTACGCCGAGGGCTTCGAGATCCTGCACGCTTCGGAGTACCCGCTCGACCTGGAGGCCGTGGCCAGGGCCTGGCAACATGGCACGGTCATCCGCTCGTGGTTGCTGGAGCTGGTCGGCAACGCCTACGCCGAGCGTGGCGAGCAGCTGGCCGGCGTGCGTGGCTGGGTCGCCGATTCGGGTGAGGGGCGGTGGACGATCCAGGAGGCGCTGGATCTTGACGTCCCGGCCCCCGTCATCACGCTGTCGCTGCTGACCCGCTTTCGTAGCCGCCAGGACGAGTCATACACCGCGCAGGTGCTGGCAGCGCTGCGGGAGCAGTTCGGCGGCCACGCCATCAAGGAGAAGTAGGAGCGACCGACGATGGCTACCAGGGGCTCGACGCGGGCGGCGCGCACCACGAACGCCCCTGCCCGCCACGTCATGCACCGTGCTCCGACCGCAGACGCCACGAGCGAGAACCCGCTGCGCGTGGGAACGCGACTCGAGCGGATCCCCGACCCGGCCATCGTGGTCGTCTTCGGCGCCACCGGTGACCTCGCTCACCGCAAGATCCTGCCCGCCTTCTACAACCTGCGCCTGGCCGGCCTGCTGCCGTCGGAGACGAGCATCGTGGGCTACTCGCGGCGGCCCTACAGCGATGCCGAGTTCGCGGAGGAGATGCGCGGTGCCGTCAGCGAGCACTCGCGCAACGAGGTCGAAGCGGCCCTCTGGCACGACTTCGCGCAGATGCTCCACTACCAGCAGGGCGACTTCGGCAAACCCGCCGACTACGTCCGCCTCGCCGAGCGGCTGGAGCAGATCGACACGGTCGCCGGCTGCCGCGGCAACCGCCTCTTCTACCTCGCGACGCCACCCAGCGCCTATGAGGACATCGTGGCCAACCTGGGCAAGGCCGGGCTGGCCGGTCGAGACGGGCTCCTGGAGCCGTATCGTCATCGAGAAGCCCTTCGGCCATGACCTGGAGTCGGGCCACGCGCTCAACGACGCGGTCACGCGCTCGTTCGACGAGTCGCAGGTCTATCGCATCGACCACTACCTGGGCAAGGACACCGTCCGCAACCTGCTCGTCTTCCGCTTCGGCAACGGCATCTTCGAGCCGGTGTGGAATCGCCGCTACGTCGATCACGTGCAGATCACCGTGGCCGAGGATCTCGGGGTCGAGACCCGCGGTGCGTTCTACGAGGAAGCCGGTGCCAGCCGCGACATCCTGCAGAACCACATGCTGCAGCTGCTCAGCCTGGTGGCCATGGAGCCGCCCATCAACTTCGAGGCCGACGCGCTGCGCGACGAGAAGGTCCGCGTGCTGCGCGCCATCGACACCGAGTGGACGCCCAGCCGCATCCACGCCGACGTGGTGCGTGGCCAGTACGACGCCGGCTGGGTCGCCGATCGCAAGGTCGCGGGTTACCGCGAGGAGCCGGACGTGGCGCCCGATTCGAGCGTGGAGACGTACGTGGCCTTGCGGCTGGAAGTCGAGAACTGGCGCTGGGCAGGCGTGCCCTTCTACCTGCGCACCGGCAAGCACCTGCCTCGTCGTGCGACCGAGATCGCCATCCAGTTCAACCGGCCACCGCTGACGCTCTTCCGCGACAGCGCCTCCGATCCGGAACCCAACATGCTGGCCATGCGCATCCAGCCCGACGAGGGCATCCTGCTGCGCTTCGCCGCCAAGGTGCCGGACCTCGGCCTGGACGTGCGCTCGGTGAACATGGACTTCACCTATGGCTCCACCTTCCTCTCGGATGCCCCCGAGGCATACGAGACGCTGCTGCTCGACGCCATGCTCGGCGATGCCTCGCTGTTCACGCGGGCCGACGAGGTGGAGGCCGCCTGGAGCCTGGTCAGCCCGCTCAACGACATGTGGCGGGAGTGGGGCGCTGGAGGTGGCGCCGACAAGGGCAAGGGCAAGGGCAGGAACGGCGACGGCGCCGGTCGATCGCCCCACGGCCGGCTGGACGGCAGCCTCCAGCCCTACGAAGCCGGGACCTGGGGCCCGGAGGCGGCAGAGCGGCTGCTGCAGCGAGACGGCCGACGATGGCGCAGGCTGTAGAGCCCATCGAGTTCGACGCGGGCGGCGCCTGGCGTTGGCACGTCCGCACCGATTCCATCCGGGCCACCACGGAAGCGTTGTCGGGATTGTGGGGTCGCGTGGCGGAGGAAGCCGCGGCTGGCGACGCCGGCGCCACCTATCGCGACCCGCGCCTGGCCGAGCGCGCCGACGCCGACCTCGACGGAGACGAAGGCATCCGCGTGCGCATGCGCACCTCCGTTCTGACGCTGGTGGTGGTGGCACCGCGCCCGGAGCTGGTGGACCGCGCCATGGCGACGGTGAGCACGCTGGCCTCGCGACACCCCTCGCGGGCGGTGGTGCTCTCGCCCACCGATCCGGACGGGCCGGCCAGCTTCGAGGCCCACGTCTACGCCTCCTGTCAGCTGCCGGAGCGCGGCTCGAGCGAGATCTGCACCGAGGAGATCCTCATCAAGGCCGGTGGCGAGCTGGCACAGCACCTCTCGAGCACCGTCGCGCCCCTCCTCATCCATGACCTGCCGGTGGTGCTGTGGTGGCCCGATGACGTTCCCTTCGGCCGTCACGACTTCACCGAGCTGGCCGACGAGTGCGATCGCCTCTTCGTCGACTCGGGGCACTTCCGTGGCCACGGCCTGGAGCGCCTCGTGGCCATGTCGGACGCGGTCTACGGCGGCCTGGTGGTGCACGATGTCAGCTGGATGCGGCTGATGTTGTGGCGCGAGCTGCTGGCCTCCTGTTTCGACCACCCGTTGTTGCTGCGCGAGCTCAGGCAGCTGACGTCGATCCGTGTCGACGTGGCGCGCCCGGGCGGCGACGTGCAGCTCGCCCGTGCCGCGCTCTTCATCGGCTGGCTCATGGCCCGACTGCGGCTGCAGGTGGTGCAGCCCCTGCAGGTGGCCGCTGACCAAAGCTGGGGCGCGCAGGTGCGCACCGGCAAGCGCACCATCGACATCGAGATCCGGCCGGTGGAGGTCGAGTACAGCGGTGCCGTGCGCGCGGTCGGCTCCGTTGTCCGGGTCGAGCTGGAGGGTGGGCATTCGGACGCGCACACCAGCGTCAGCGTCACGCGCCAGGCTGACCACCTGCTGGCCACGGCCGACTGGAACGGCGCCTCGGTCATCCGGCGTGCCACCCAGCTGGAGCGCTTCGAGGAGGTCCCGTACCTGGCCGAGTCGCTCGACCGCACCGGGCACGACCGCCTCTTCGCGCAGGCGCTGGAGAAGGCCGTGGCGCTCATCGGGGATGCCGTTCGATGATGCAGACCGCGGTGATGCTGTGCCCCCATCGCGAGGCCATCGCGGCGCGCGCGCTGGACCTGCTGGTGGACGGGCTGCGCGTGGCCATCTCGCGGCGGGGGGTCGCCCACCTGGCCCTGACCGGTGGATCGTCCGCCTCGGCGCTGTTCGCTCGCCTCTGCGGGGACCCGCGCTCGGAGCGGGTCGACTGGAGCGCGGTCCACGTCTGGCAGGGCGACGAGCGGTTCGTGCCCTGGTCCGACCCGGGCTCCAACTGGACGGCAGCACGGCAGGGCTGGCTCGATCATCCCGACGGACCGCACATCCCGGCCAGCCGACTCCACCCCGTGCCCGTGGACCGGGCCATCGCCGAGGGCCGCGACCCTGCCTGGGCCGCGGAGCAGTACGCCACCGACCTTGAGCGCTCCCTGCCCAGGGCCCGAGGCGTGCCCGTCCTCGACGTCATCCTGCTGGGCGTGGGCAGCGATGGACACATCCTGTCCGCGTTCCCAGGCAGCGCCTCGGTCCGCGAGGAACGGCGCGTGGCCCTGGCCGTGGAAGCACCCACGCACATCGAGCCGCACGTGGCACGCGTGACCCTGGCGCCGCACCTGCTGCGAGCGGCAGGCATCGTGCTGGTCATGGTCCCGGGGGCCGCCAAGGCGGGCATCATCGCGGAGTGCTTCGGGGGCTTCCGGGACCCTGACCGGTGGCCAGCACAGCTGGCGATCCTGCCCAACGCCGTCTGGTTGCTGGAACCGGGGAGCGCCGCCGGTCTCTGAGCTGGTCCGGTCAGCCGCCGAGGCTGATCAGGATGACGCCGAGGATGGCGGTGGCCACACCCAGCTGCCGCAGCGGGCTGAGGCGCTCGTGCAGGAAGATGCGCGCCAGGATGGCCGTGGCCAGCGGGTAGAGCGAGGTGAGCACGATGACCACGGCCAGCTCGCCCTCGGTGTTGGCAAGGACGAAGAAGAGGTTGCCACCCAGGTCACCCAGGCCCGCGACGATGCCCACCAGCAGGGCTGCGACCCCCAGCCTGATGCCCGGGAAGCGGCCCATCGGCGCCAGCACCAAGGCAGCCGTGACGATGGCCAACACGCCCGCGACCTTGACCATGAGCAGCGGCCACCACACCTCGCCACCCGCGGCGCGTGACGCGTCGAGCAGCAGGAAGAAGGCCCCGAAGCCGACGCTCGCGGCCACGATCAGCAGCCACTCGCGGCTGCGCGAGCCGTGGTACGTGGGCATGACCGGCGTGCCCAGCCGCCTGTCGGGTAACGAGATGAGCACGACCGCGACCAACGCAGCCATCATGCCCAGCAGCGCCAGCGGGCTCGCGCCATCGCCGGTCAGGATGGCATAGGCCGCCGGCCAGGCAGCTGCCAGCAACGCGGTCACCGGCGCCACCAGTCCCATCGTGCCGCGCGACAGGGCGAGGTAGAAGCAGCCCAGCCCAAGGGCGCCCGATGCCCCCGCCAGGGCGCCATAGGCCAAGGCCTCCACCGCCGGAACGGCTTCGCCGCTGACCAGCAGCAGCAGGCAGGCCAACAGCAGGCCCACGCCCTGGGCCACGAAGACGGCCACGAAACCGTTGGACAAGCGCGTGGAGATGCCGCCTGCGAAGTCGCCCAGGCCCCACGAAGCTGCCGCGACGAGCGCGAGAAGCGGTGCCAGTGGGTTCAGTCGCCGGCCTCGTTCCCACCGCCTCGCCCGAGCCTGAAGGGGTCGACGATGCCGGTGTCACGGTCGGGACGGGCGGGACGGGCGTCTCCCGGGACGGTGCGCCGCGGTGCCACGGGGTCGGGATTCGGCCGCAGGTCCGGCTCGAAACGCAGCGTTGGCGCAGGCGCCTCGGCGATGTCGGCACCCCGGGCGCCCTCGACGGGTGCCGGTCGCGTCGGGTTTGCCAGCACGCGCTCGTTCGAGGGCCCTGGCAGCACCACCAGCGCATCGGCCAGGGCGTCGAAACGGTCCGAGCACGTCAGGTACAGCACCTGGAAGCCATGCTCCCCCGCGAACTCCTTCACCATCCGCAGCGCACGCTCGCGCGCGTGCCTGTCGAAGCTCACGAAGGGGTCATCGAGGATGAGCGGCGGTCGTCGGTCCAGCGTGACCAATCGGACGAGGCCGAGCCGCGCGGCCAGGTAGAGCTGGTCCGCCGTGCCCTGGGAGAGCTGCCCGACATCGACGAGCTCGCCCGTCTCGGGAGCGCGCACCCTGGAAGGCCAGGCTCTTCTCGTCGACCACGATGTCGTCGTAGCGCCCGTCGGTGACGGCCGCGATGGTCGGCCCCATGCGCTCCTCGAGGTAGCGGGCCGCGGTCTTGAGGGTGGCCCGCTCGGCGGTCTCGATGGCCTGCAGCGTGCCCTCGTAGACGAGCACGCGACGCTCCAGCTCAGCGTACCGTTCGCGCGCCAGCAGCAGGCGTTCGGCGAGTCCGGCCACCAGCTCGGCGTCCACCTGGTTGGCGTCGACCCGGCCCTGCGCCTGGTCCTGCTCCGATCGCGCCGCGTCCCGCGCCGGCAGCGTGCGCGCCAGCTGCCGCTCGGCAGCCGCGCGGATGGCCGCCGGGTCGCCAGCCAGGCTGCCCAGCCCAGCCACGGCAAGGCTGGCCTGCTCAGCTGCCACGGCCGCCTCGTCGCGGGCTTCCTGCAGGCGCCGGAGGTTGCGCTCCTCGATACCGAGACCGCGCAGCTCGCCCTCGATGTGAGCCAGCGCCTCGGTCTGTTCCTGGGTCGATGCCAGGAGCACCTCGGCCGCCTCGACGGTGTCGACGCCGACCGACGCCAGCGTCGCCTCCAGCTCGCGCTGCCGGCGACGGAGCTGCTCCTGCTGGCCCCGTTCCGCTGTCGCTGGCGCTGCGCCCTGGCGGCCTCGGCCAGTTGCATGGCGAGGCCATGCTGACGCCGGCGGGCGGCGCCCCGGATGGCCTGCACGAGCGCGATGATCACACCGGCCGCGAGCCCGGCCACGACCGCCACGCCGAGCCAGGCCTGCGTCGCTCAGGAGGAACGAGGCCAGCCAACCGAGCACCACGAAGACGGTCGCGAGGGCCAGCCAGCGCATCGGTCGCGCGGGCGCCTCCTGCGGCTCGTCATCGACCGCCGTGACGTCGGCCCCCACGCTCACCTCCGCCTCCAGCTCGGAGATCTCGTACTGCAGGCTGTTCGCGCGCGACGCCGCCGCGCGCAGCTGCGACAGCGTGACGGTGGTCGGCAGGGCGCGCTGCGAGCGCTCGACCTCCTCCACCAGCTCGGCCGCACGCTCGAGCCGCTCGTGTCGGTCGACGGCGCCGTCACGTGTCGCGACGAGGCGCTCTGCGCGCTGCGCCTCGGCGAGCTCGGCCTGCTGGCGGCGCAGCTGCACCTCGAGCTCCGCGCCACGCTCATGCGACTCGACCCGCAGCGCGCGGTCCGCCTGCAGCTGCGCGAGCGCCTCCTCGCCCACCGCCAGCTCGTGCTCGAGCATCCCGATCTCCTCGCGCACACCCTGCATCAGACCGGGGCTACCCGGCTCGACGGAGCGATAGCGCCGCACGGCTGCCGCGAGCTTCCGCTTGGCCTTCGCCGTGCCGCGGTCGGCGCCGCTGACGACCGCCTGGAGCCGCTCGTGCAGGACGGGTTCCTCGCTGCCCAGAGCATCCAGCTCACGCTGACCGACGCCGGCCGTGGCACGGAAGTACGCCTTGCTGGGGATGCCGGTGAGCTCTGCCAGCTTCTTCTCGATCGCGCCAGGGTCGGTGCTCGATCGGCCAGCGAGCGTCAGCTCGCTGTGGGCGTGCGTACCGCCGAAGCGTTTCGAAAGCCTGCCGGTCTGCCCCTCGGCCTCGAACTCGAGTTCGACCTCGGGCGGGGACGAGGCACCCCAGGCCCAGGCCTCCCGGATATCGTCGGAATCCGCATCCGCCCGGCTGAAGAGGACCAGCTCGATGGCCTGCTGGATGGCTGTCTTGCCAGCTTCATTGGGCCCACGGACGATGGTGAGACGGGCAGCCGGCTCGAGGGTGAGCGACGCGTGCGTCTTGAAGTCGGTCAGCTGCAGACGGGTGATGCGCACGGTCAGGGCAGCCTCACGTGGTCCGGGTCGGCCGGTCAGCAGTCGCCGTCCGAGGCGCAGGATCTGGCGAGCCTGTTCGGCGGCCCCAGCGTCCCCCTTCGCCTCGGCAGCACGGAGACGCGACTCGAGGTCGAGCATGAACTTGCCGGCCACGCTGTCGGTCGGCAGGTCCGGACCGGGTTGCACCTGCGTGGTCGCCCGGTCGCGCACGCGGACGTGCAGGAACGACGGCGCCAGGACGCGTTCGACCTCGTCGGTATCGATCTCGAGCATGTCCGGAGCGATGCCCTCGATGGTCGCCTGCAGCACCAGGTCGGGATCGGCCAGCTCGCCGAGGCGCTGCAACAGCTCGGCCTGGCCGCCCAGGGAGGCGGCGGCGATGGTCTCCGCCCGGAAGACCGTCCGACCCACGCTGACACGCTCGACGTGCACGCTGCTGGCGGCGCCGGCACCGTCTTCGAGGCGCACCAGGCAGACGCTTCCGGCGCCATCCTGGTCCACTGCCACCAGCTCGGGCGCTCCAGGGTAGGCCCACGTCGTGTCGCCGGCACGGCCGCTGGCGTAGGAGTGCCGATGGCCCAGCGCGAGATAGTCGAGGCCGCTGGCCGCGATCTCGGCGTCGCTGAAGTGGGCGCCGTCGCCATCCGGCTCAGCGGGGATACGGCGCGAACCGTGGAGCATCCCGACCTTCCAGCTGGCACGCTCATCAGCTCGCGCACTGAAGCCGTCGAACGGGCTGCGCGCGGCGTACCCGGAGTCGAAGCCTGCTCCCAGGCCGAGCGCATAGATGATGAGGTCGAGGCCCTTGAGCAGCAGCTCGGGCCGCTCCGGGGTCAGCAAGGTGAGCAGGTCACTGCCCGGTGCCAGGCCGGCCATCTGCGCAAGGTCGAAGGCACGGTAGATGGAGCGACCGTCGTAGCCCTCGCGGCAGCCCGGGATGAGCACCACCCGGATCCCGGCATCGATCGCTCGCTTGAGCTCGCCGACGGCGTGCTCCACCATTCGGCGCGACTGCGCGTTGGAGTCGAAGAGATCACCACAGACGAGGACGGCATCGACGCTCCGGGCCAGGCTCTCATCGATGGCCCGGCCAAGGGCGGCCAGCTGGCGCTCCCGCTGCGTGACGGCAGCTGCACCCATCTCGGCGTGGCGGGCGCCGAGGTGGACGTCGGCCAGGTGCAGCAGCAGTGGCATCCCTGGCTTCACCCTCCGTACCTGGCTGTGCGCGAATGCGCCTGGCTATTGTGCCATCGGACCTGACCGGCGCCCTCCCCCTGGCGTCCTGTGCCGCCATAGCCCATCTCGCCAGGCGCCCGGCACGCAGCAGGAGCCGGCCCCGGCGCTAGACTCGGGCCTAGCCTGAGCGGAAGGCAGTGTCCGCACTGAAGCCACGAGGGGCAGCATGAGCGACCAGGACCTCGATCTCATCGTCATCGGCTCCGGACCGGCCGGCGAGAAGGGAGCCGCACAAGCCGCCTATTTCGGGAAGCGCGTGGCGCTGGTGGAGCGCCAGGAGCGGCCCGGTGGCGCGCCCGTCAACAGCGGCGGCCTGCCCACCAAGACCCTGCGCGAGACCGCGCTCTACCTGACCGGGTTCCGGCGCCGGGAGGTCTACGGCATCGGCCTCGACCTGACGCCGGAGCTGACCCTGGACCGGCTGCGCGCCCGCGCGGCGACCGTCTCCGATGTGGCCGGTCGAGCGGTGCGCGCGAACCTCGAGCGACACGGCATCGAGCTGGTACCCGGGGTGGCGCGCCTCGGTCCCGACCGCAGCGTCGAGGTCCGCGGCAGCGACGGCAGCGAACGGACCCTGCGCGCCCCGGTGGTCCTCATCGCCACCGGCTCGCGGCCGTTCCGCCCAGCGGCCGTCCCCTTCGATGACCCGGACGTGCACGACTCCGACACCATCCTGGGCATCGACCGCCTCCCGGCCAGCCTCGTCGTCATCGGCGGCGGTCCGGTGGGCTGCGAGTACGCCTCCATCTTCACCGCGCTGGGGGTCCGGGTCACGCTCGTCGACCGGGCCGAGCGGGTGATGCCATTCCTCGACGGCGAGGCCTCCGCGCAGATGCGCGCCTGCTTCACCGACATGGGCATGCGCCTGCTGCTGGGCTCCTCCCGTGCCGAGGTGGCCCGCATCGATGGGCGACTGACGGTGTCGCTGACGAACGGCGATGCGGTGGACACGGACATGGTCCTCTACGCGGCAGGTCGAAGTGGCAACACCGAGGAACTCGGCCTGGAGGCCGCCGGGGTGGAGCTTGACGCCCGTGGACGGATCATCGTCGATGCCGAGTACCGCGCCGCGGTCCCCGGCATCTTCGCGGCCGGCGACGTCATCGGACCACCGGCCCTGGCCTCCGTCTCGGCCGAACAGGGTCGGGTGGCCATGTGCCACGCCTTCGACATCCCCTTCAAGGAGACGGTCGACCCCCTGCCGCCCTTCGGCATCTACTCCATCCCCGAGGCAGCCATGGTCGGTCTCACCGAGGAGGCCGCGGCGGCGGCCGGCATCGAGTCGGCCACGGGCCGCTTCCACTTCGCCAACAACCCTCGCAGCCTCATCGCCGGCACCACCTACGGCTTCATCAAGCTGGTGTTCCGTCGAGACGACCGCCGCCTCCTGGGCGTCCACATCGTGGGAGAAGAGGCCTCCGAGCTCATCCACATCGGCCAGGCCGTGCTTCACGCCGAGGAGACGATCGACCGCTTCATCCACTCGACCTTCAATATCCCGACCCGCTCGGAGGTCTACAAGTACGCCGCGTACGACGGCCTGCAACAGCTGGCGGGGCGCAGCCTCCTGGGAGGTGCGGCCTCACTGCACGCGGGTGACTGAGCGCTCAGGCGATGACCTGCTGTGTCGGAGCCAGGTCGTCGCGGGAGCGGGGGCGGCGGGTGCGGCCGACAGGCCGGGCGCCGCCACCCGATGGAGCAGCATCTCGCTGGACACGCCGCGTAGCTTGCGGCGCTCGACCACGACGTCGTAGCCCACGAGCAGCTCGGCCACGTCCAGGCCGCGGTAGACGTCGTCGCTCAGGACGATCTCGCCGGGAGCCGCAGCGGCCTGGATGCGCGAGGCGGCATTGACCGTCTGGCCGAAGTAGTCGATGCGGTCGCGGGCGGCGACGGCGATGGCCGGGCCGCGGTGCAGGCCGATGCGCAGTACCAGCTCGGCGCTGCCGCGGTGGGCCAGGTCGTCGATGCGCTGACGCATGGCGATGGCCGTGCGTACCGCCTGGGCGGGATCGAGGAAGCGCGCCATGATGGCGTCGCCGATGGTCTTGACGATGACGCCGCCGTGGTCACGTGTGACGGTCTCCAGGACCCGGAAGTGCAGGCGCACCAAGTCGTAGGCCGTGGCGTCACCGACACGCTCGTACATCAGCGTGGAGTCCTGCAGGTCGGTGAACAGGAAGGTCAGGTCGTCCAGCTCGACGCCCTGGGATGCGGTGACGGTCACGAAGCGGAAGAGCGTCAACGGGAAGAGCACGCTGCCGAGCGCCGCGACGAGCATCAGCAGCTCGCCGTCGGGGTCGGAGGTCGCACCCACGTAGCGAGCCATGAAGAGCGACCCCACGGTGATGGTCATGGCTGCCGCCGCCAGGGCGACCCAGACCAGCTGGCGACGCTGGACCGCGTGCGCGTGCCGATAGCGCTGCGCCAGCCAGGCCGCCGCCAGCGCCAGGGAGGCGACGAGGGCGACCACGCCCAGCGCGGACCCCACGAGGACGAGTGTCCCGATCGAGCTGGGCACGCCCAGGGGGTTGGGCAGCGTGGGGTACCAGAGCAGTCCCTCGGGCCGAAGCGCCGTGCTCACCGTCAGCAGCAGGAAGCCGCCCAGGCCCATGAGCATGGCCAGCCGCCAGTGACGGGCTTCGGGGCGACCGGACGGGAACAGCAGCAGCGCGATGACGGCGGCCACGACCGACCCAGGCAGCAGCACGGCGCCCGAACTCCAGGCCAGCAGCAGCATCGGCGTGGGCGGGGGGCGCACGGCATGGAGGACACCCTCCAGCGACTGGTTCAGCGGGATGACCAGACCCATCGCCACGCCGATGCCGAGGAAGACCCAACCGATGAGGTTGCGCGGCGAGCGAGCCACCATGGCCACGGCGATGGTGGCGTAGACGAGCGCCACCAGCGCGATGGCGGAGACGCCGACGGCCCCGTGCGCCCAGCTGGCCGGCTGGGGCGGGAACCCGCGCGCTGCCCACGAGCCGAGCGACACCGCCACCGCGCCGCAGATGAACAGCCAGGCCACCACGGCCACCAGGCGGAGGACCGTGTCATGCCGCCCGGAGGGCAGCTGCAGCGGATACATCAGTCCTGACCGTAGGCCGTGGCCCGCACCGCCTCCAGTCCGGCCAGGATGTCCTCGAGCCTCGTTTGGTCGGCGGTGAAGTCGAGGGCGGCCTGCCAGAATGCCCGGCTCATCTCGTCGGGCATGGCATCGGAGGCATCGAAGCGGAAGATCCTGGCCTCGGCGAGGAGCCTGGCCTGCTGCTGGAGTCGGGGGTCCGGATAGTCCTGCAGGAGCGTGTTCCCGGACAGGGCACCGCCATCACTGACAAGGATGGCCTGCGCCTCCGCGCTCAGCAGGTAGTCCAGCAGGGCGCGACTGCCGGGCGTGTCGCGCAGTAGCGCGATGAGGTCGCCGGCCCCGATGAGCGCCCCCCCGAAGCGGGGGTCGATGTCCGGAAACGGCATCACCTCATAGCGCGCATCGCTGCCGGCGACGGCCTCGTCGAGGAACGTCGACATGAAGGTGCCCTGGTGGACGAAGAGGCACTCCGGCGGGTCCGTGAAGAGGCCATCCCCGGCACGGCTGAAGTGCGTCTCGAGCGCTCCCTCGATGCCGCCGGCCACGTCCTGCTCGCCGATGACCGTGCCGAACGACTGGAAGGCCCAGCGGACCTCCGGCGAGGTCCACGCCAGCCGGCCGGCGATCCACTCGTCGTACGCCTGCGGGCCGCTCTGGCGCAGCAGGAAGTCCTCGATCCAGTCCGTGCCCGGCCAGCCCGAGGAGGCGTCCGAGGCCAGTCCGATGCACCAGGGGCGAACGCCCTCGACGGACGTCATGGCGGCGTGCTGGAGGCGAGCCCAGGCGCTGACCGGTCCCCCCCGGTAGACGTCGGGGTTGTACCAGAGCAGACCCTTGACGGTGCCCTTGAGAAAGACCCCCACGAGCCGGCCGTCGACGGTCCCCAGGTGCACGAACGCCGGCGCCGTCTGGCGCTTGTAGCTGCCCAGGTCGATGACCGTCGCGAGGTCGACCAGTCGGCGGTCCTTGGCGAGTTGCGTCATGAACCCGGGACCCGGCAGGCCGGCGATGTCCGGCGGGTCACCAGCCGCAATGCTCGCCTCGAGCTCGGCCTTGAGGTCGCGCGTGGTGGTGAACTCGACGCGATATCTGGTCCGCTCCTCGAACGGCGCCACGACACTCCTGATGGTCGCCAGCTCCGACTCCTCCCATGAGCCGAGCACGCGGACGACATCGGAGTGGGCACTCGTATCGCCCGGGCCATCCGAGGCATCGTCGGGGGCGACCGAAGCCGACGGCGCCGCACAGGCGAGCACGACCACGGCCAGCATGGCTGGCCAGAGTCCGTGGCCGACGCGGCCGACCGATGACGCCGATCCGAGCTGCTTCGACGCAAACCCCATCGCGCTGGTCATGATATCCGTCCTCGAGCAGACGGCAAGATGAGCCCGTCCGCGCGTCGGACGGCGGCCGCGTCGGTCATTGCCGGTTCCGGTGCCTCGGTGTACCCTCCTCGAGCATTCCGGTGCGCCCCACCAGAACGGGACCTCGGGACAGAACTGGGACATGCGGCGCCCGGCAATCCAGACGCCAACGCCCTCCTGTTTCAGGCTGCCCGCGGCGGGCCACCCGGACTCGGATGCAGCCTATCGCGCCCCAGGAGGTCAATGGTGTCGTACACGGATCGAACCGTCACATGTGTCGATTGCAGCGTGGAGTTCATCCACTCCGCCGCCGATCAGGAGTTCTACGCGGAGAAGGGATTCGTGTCCGATCCCAAGCGCTGCCCCAGCTGTCGAGCAGCCCGACGCGCCATGCGCGATCCGGGCGGCTACGACTCCCGCGACATCGGCGGACCGCGCGGCTACGAACGCGGCGAGTACCGTGCGGCCCGCGAGTACTTCGCGGTCATCTGCTCCGAGTGCGGCAATGCCGCGCAGGTGCCGTTCAAGCCGCGCATGGACAAGCCGGTCTACTGCTCCGACTGCTTCCGCACGGTACAGGCCAAGGCTGCGACGGACGTCGAGACCGCCTGACATCACGGCGTGCCCCATCGGGAGTGACGAGAGCGACGCTACGAGGAAGGGTCGGATCATGAACGACAGCGCCAGCGCCCCGCGCATCAAGATCACCTACGCCACCCTGCGCGCGGACAACGAGGAGCTGCACGCCGCCTTCGAGGCCGGCTTGGCCGGCGCGCGCGCCCGGCTCGGCGGGTCACATGCCAATGTCATCGCCGGCGCGGAGCGTCGCCGGCGAGAGCGAGTTCGAGCTGCGCTCGCCCATCGACCGCGACCTGCTGGTGGGCCGCTTCGCCAATGGCAGCCGCGCGGACGTGCGCGATGCCATCGCCGCCGCCCGTGCGGCGCAGCCGGGCTGGCATGCCCTCGGCTGGGAGCGGCGCGTCCAGATCATGCTCGCGGCAGGCGACCTCATCAGCGAGCGCCTCATGCCCTACAGCGCGCTCATGGCCATCGAGGTCGGCAAGAACCGCATGGAGGCGATGGGCGAAGTGGAGGAGAGCGCCGACCTGCTGCGCTACTACGCGCGCATCGCGGTCGAGAACGACTTCTACCGAAAGCCCATGGACAACCTGGGCGACCCGGCCACGCACACCCGCTCCGTGCTGCGGCCGCATGGCGTCTTCGGCGTCATCGCTCCCTTCAACTTCCCGCTGGCCTTGGCCGCTGGGCCGATCGGCGCTGCCCTGGTGGCCGGCAACACCTGTGTCTTCAAGCCCGCCCGTGCGGGGGCCATGAGCGGCGTGCTGCTGATGGAGGCGCTGCGCGATGCCGGTGTGCCCGCGGGCGTCTGCAACCTGGTCATGGGCCCCGGCGACAGCGTAGGCGAGGAGCTGGCCAGCAGCGAGGACATCGACGGCGTCGTCTTCACCGGCTCGTACGAGGTCGGCATGCGGCTGCAGCGCAGCTTCAGCCAGGCCTACCCGCGGCCGTGCATCGTCGAGATGGGCGGCAAGAACCCGGCCATCGTGATGCAGAGCGCCGACCTCGAGAAGGCCGCCGAGGGCATCATGCGCTCGGCGTTCGGCTTCGGTGGCCAGAAGTGCTCGGCGAACAGCCGCGTCTACGTCGAGCGACCCGTGCACGACGAGCTGGTGCAGAAGCTCGTGGCGCAGACCGAGCAGCTGACCATCGGCGACCCGCTGCTGCGCCAGAACTTCCTCGGGCCGCTGAACGACCAGCAGGCGGTCGAGCGCTTCAAGCGGGCCGTGGCCGAGGCCCGCGCCGACGGTGCCGTCTACACCGGCGGCGAGGTGCTGCTCGAGGGCGACCTCGCCCGCGGCTTCTACGTGGAGCCTACGGTGGTCGGACAGTTGCCGGCGGACCACCGCCTCTTCCGCGAGGAGCTCTTCGTGCCCTTCACGGCGGTGCTGCCGGTGGACTCGCTGGATGAGGCCATCGAGCTCTCCAACGCCAGCGTGTACGGGCTGACCGCGGGCATCTACAGCGAGGTCGAGGCGGAGGTCGAGCAGTTCCTCGACCACATCCAGACCGGTGTGCTGTATGTCAACCGGCGCGCCGGCGCCACCACTGGCGCCTGGCCCGGCGTCCAGCCCTTCGGTGGCTGGAAGGGCTCGGGCTCGACGGGCAAGGCCGCGCTGGGCCCGTACTACGTGGCCCAGTTCCTGCGCGAACAGTCCCACACCATCGTCGACTGAGGCAGCCCGCTGGCCGAGCCGACGGCAGTCGAGCCGGCGTGCACAGGCCGCTGCTAGTCGAGCCCTCCCTCCCTGGCAGCACCCCCTCGAGGCCGGCGCGGTCGAACGGAGGGAGCCCTATACTCGCTATCCAACGTGCATACGTTTGATACAGAAGGTGCTCGATCGAGGGAGGGCGTACATGACCCAGGCAGACGTGGTCGACAGCGGCGAGGCGACGGCACCGCGCCTCGTGACCGAGGTTCCCGGCCCGCTGGCGCGGGCGCACGTGGACTATGACCACACCTGGTCGTCACCGAGCCTGCCGCGAGCCTATCCCTTCGTGCCCGTGCGCGGCCGGGGCGCGACCGTCGAGGACATCGACGGCAACGTCTTCGTCGACTTCTGCGCCGGCATCGCCGTCAGCTCCACTGGCCACTCGCACCCCGTGGTCATCGAGGCCATCAAGGCCCAGGCTGACGAGCTGGTGCACTACAGCGCGTCGGACTTCTACCCGCCGATCTACGCGCGCACCTGCGAGGCCATCGCGAGGACAGCACCCATCAGCGGTCCCCTGCGCGTGTACCTTGGCAACAGCGGTGCCGAAGCCGTCGAGGCAGCCCTCAAGCTGGCCCGCAACGCCACGGGCCGCCACGCTGTCGTCTCGTTCCTGGGCGGCTTCCACGGTCGCACCATGGGCGCGGTCACGCTGACCGCCTCCAAGGCCAGGTACCACGCCGGCATCGCGCCCCTGGTGAGCGGGATCTACCACGCCCCCTTCGGTCACGCCAGCGACCTGGCCTGGTTCGACGAGGTCCTCTTCGACAAGATCGTGCCGGCCGACGAGGTGGCCGCCATCATCGTCGAGCCGGTGCAGGGCGAGGGCGGCTACATCGTGCCGGAAGCCGGCTTCCTGCGAGGGCTGCGCGAGCTGTGCGACCGCCACGGCATCCTCTTCATCGCCGACGAGATCCAGTCGGGCGCCGGGCGCACCGGCTCGATGTGGGCCATCGAGCACTTCGGCGTCGAGCCCGACATCCTGCTCTCGGCCAAGGGCATCGCCTCCGGCATGCCGCTTTCGGCCATGGTCGCCCGGGCCGACATCCTCGAGGCCTGGGACAAGGGCGCCCACGGGTCCACCTACGGCGGCAACCCGGTCGCCTGTGCCGCCGCCCTCGCCACCTTCGAGCTGCTGGCCGACGGCCTCATCGAGAACGCGGCTGCGCGTGGGTGTGCAGGGACTCGAGGCGCTACGAAGCATGCAGGCGCGCTACCCCGATGCCATCGTCGACGTCCGCGGGCTGGGCCTGATGCTGGCACTGGAGCTGGCCACGCCACAGCTGGCCGAGGCCCTGGAGTACGAGGCCTTCAGCCGCGGCCTGCTGCTGCTCGGCTGCGGCGCCAAGTCCATCCGCATCTCGCCGCCGCTCGTCATCGACGCCGCCACCATGGCGAGCGGCCTGCGCGTGCTGGAGGGAGTCGCTGGCCGAGGTCAGCGCTCGCCTCACCCCTGCGGGAGGCCCGGGCGCCGAGCTGGTGGACCTGCGCCGGCGATGACCGGCCGCTCGCAGCGGGTCGACGGACCGTCGCGCTAGAGCCGCGTCAACGTGATGACCACGACGCCGGTGGTCACCGCGACCACGCCCAGCCACTGGCGCGCGCTGATGCGCTCGCCCAGCCAGTGCGCCATCAGCGCCGCCAGCACCGCGAACTGTGACGAGAGCACGGCGCTGATGGCGATCGACTCGCGCGCGCCCCAGGCAAAGAGGTAGATACCGACGACCTCGGCCAGGCCGGCGAACAGCAGGAACGGCAGCACGACACGACTGAAGCGCAGGCGGCGGGTCAGGACCAGCGGCAGCGTCAGCAGGAGCACGCCGGCGATGCGGCCGGCGGCCACCACCAGGCTGGGGGGCACCGTCTCGCTGGCGCGCCCGGAGCCGTACAGGCCGACGCCGAAGATGAGCGCGGCCGCGACCGCGAAGGCGACGTAGCGGGACCCGTTGCCACTCAATGCGTCGACCGTGCCACCCGGCTGCAGCGCCACCATGAAGACGCCCGCAGCGATGAGCAGCAGCATCGCGCCCAGCAGCGGCGAGGCGGCCTCGCCGCTGAGCACCGCCAAGGCTGCCGCGATGGAGCCCTCGGTGGAGACGATGGGTGCGGTCACCGGCACCTTGCCACCGGTGAGCGCCGCGTAGTTGAAGACCATGCCGCCGGTGTAGCCCAGGCCGGCGAGGAGCAGCCAGCCGTAGGTCTCGGTACTGATGGGCTCCGCGGGCATCTCCAGCGCCAGCAGCGGCAGGGTGGTGACGAGACCGATGAACACGACCAGCGCGGTCGTCGACCACGGCCCCAGCACGCGGCTGGCGCGCGCTGCCGCCAGCGTGGCCAGCGCCCATGCCAGCGCCGCACCGAGTCCTCCGATGACCGCGATCATCGAGGCGGCGACAGCGACGGCGGACCAGCGTGGCTCACGACGTTCAGCCTACGTGCCCCGCCGAGTCCATGCCGGCTGGCCACGCGGCACCGGCATGCTGCGCGCCGTCGGGCGTAGGCTGTCGGACATGAACCGTCCGGTCGCGCTCGCCGTCGCGCTGCTGCTGTGCCTGGCCGCGCTTCCCGTTTCCTCTCCGGCGGCGGCCCAGGATGTCCCCGACGTCATCCCCGTGCTGGCCTCGTCCGAGCTCGCACAGGGCCAGAACCGCTTCCTCTTCGGCCTCACCGACCCCATGGGCGCGCCGTTGGCGGCGCCCGATGTCACGGTCCAGCTGCAGTTCTACGACGACGCCGCCGATCCGGAGGCCGTCGTCTTCGAAGCCGAGTCGCGCTTCCTGTGGACCCTCGAGGACTACCAGGGACTGTACGCCGCCGACGTCACCTTCCCGCACGCCGGCCGCTGGGGCACCCGCTTCAATGCCACCTTCCCCGACGGCCGCAGCGAGACGGTGCGCGCTGACTACGACGTCCGCGAGACGACCTCGACGCCGCCCATCGGCAGCGCCGCGCCACTCATCGACTCCCCCACCGCCGATGACGTCGGTGGCGACCTCTCCCGCATCTCCAGCGATCCCGATCCGGAGCCACGCTTCTATGAGCTGTCGATCCTCGACGCCATCGAAGCGGATGCGCCGGCGGTCATCGCCTTCATGACGCCCGCCTTCTGCCAGACGGCCACCTGCGGTCCCACCCTCGAGAAGGTCAAGGCGGTGGCCGCCAACCACCCCACGGGCGTGAACTTCGTACACGTCGAGCCCTACCTCATGCAGGTCAGGGACGGGTACCTGCAACCGTTGCTCTCGGAGGCGGGCTGGCTGCAGGCGGCGCCCTGGACCGAGCGCTTCGGGTTGCCCACGGAGCCCTACGTCGTGGTCATCGATGCCGCCGGCCTGGTACGGGCCAAGTTCGAGGGTGCCATCACGGAGGAGGAGCTCGAGGACGCCCTGTGGGACGCCCTGTCCCCGCTCTAGCCGCTCGTGGCGGCCGATGGCAGTCGGCCAGCGGGCTGCGGCGCTACGATGGCGTGGTGAGCACGTCCAAGGTCGCCAGCATGCGCGAGGCCATCGCGACCCTGGTGCGAGATGGCGACAGCGTCGCCATCGAGGGCTTCACGCACCTCATCTGCTTCGCCGCCGGCCACGAGATCATCCGCCAACGGCGCCGCGACCTGACCCTCATCCGCATGACCCCCGATGTCATCTACGACCAGATGGTCGCTGCGGGCGTGGCCCGCAAGCTGGTCTTCAGCTGGCTGGGCAACCCCGGCGTGGGGAGCCTGCACGCCATCCGTCGCCTCACGGAGGGAACGACGCCGACGCTGGAGCTGGAGGAGTACAGCCACTTCGGCATGGTCGGGCGCTACATCGCCGGTGCCACCAGGCTGCCCTTCTACCCGCTGCGAAGCTACGAGGGCACCGACATGCCGGCAGCCAATCCGCGCATCCGGCCCATGGCCTCGCCATACGACGACGAGCAGGTCTACGTGGTGCCGCCCATCAACCCCGACGTCACCATCGTCCATGCGCAGCGCGCCGACGCCGCCGGCAACACGCAGGTATGGGGCCTGGTGGGAGCGCAGAAGGAGGCCGCGTTCGCCGCCGAGCGCGTCATCGTGGTGGTCGAGGAGCTGGTCGACGAGTCGGTCATCCGGGCCGATCCCAACCGCACCGTCATCCCCGGCCTCATCGTGGACGCGGTGGTCCACGAGCCCTTCGGCGCGCACCCCTCGTATGTCCAGGGCTTCTACGATCGCGACAACACCTTCTACGTCGAGTGGGACGCCATCGCTCGCGACCCCGAGCGCCTCGCCGGCTGGCTCGATGCGTGGGTCTACCGGAGCGCGGGTCGCGTCGAGTACATGGAGCGCCTCGGCCCGGCTGTCCGCCAGCGCATCCGCCCCAGCGGGTCCGCCCTGGCCGGAGCCATCGACTACGGCGAGTACCGCTGATGGCTGCCGGCTACACGCCCAGCGAGATGATGATCGCGGCCGCGGCGCGAGAGCTGGCCGGGCAGCGCGTCTGCTTCGTCGGCATCGGGCTGCCCAACGTGGCCGTCAACCTGGCCCTGCGCACCGTTGCCCCCGATCTCGAGCTCATCTACGAGGCCGGCGCCTACGGGGCCCAGCCGGCTCGGCTGCCCCTGTCCATCGGCGACCCCACCATCGTCACCGGCTCGCTGGCGGTGATGTCGCAGGCAGACCTCTTCGGGCTGTACCTGCAACGCGGCCTGGTGGACGTGGGTTTTCTAGGCGCCGCCCAGATCGACCGCTTCGGCAACATCAACAGCACCGTCATCGGCGACTACGCGGCCCCCACGGTGCGCCTGCCGGGCTCCGGTGGCGCCAACGAGATCGCCCTGCACTCACGCCAGGTCTTCGTGGTCATGCGCCAGTCGAAGCGCTCGTTCGTGGAGCGCATCGACTTCTGCACCTCACCCGGCAATTCCGTCGGCGGTCGCCGTGGGCCATCGGTGGTGGTCACCGACCTGGGCGTCTACCACTTCGACGTTGACGCCCAGATGCGCCTGGACACCGTGCACCCTGGCGTGTCGCTGGATGACGTCCGGGGCGCCATCGAATGGGACCTGCGCGTTTCACCGGAGCTGTCCACGACCCCGCCGCCCAACGCAGAGGAGCTGCGCCTCATCCGCGAGGTGCTCGATCCCGACGGCCGCTATACCGCTTGAAGGGCGGCGTTACGACCGCTGCGACTGGCGGCTCTTCCAGACCATGTAGACCCCGATGCCGATCATCGCCAGGGGGATGACGACGGCCAGCCCGATATCGAAGGGCAGCGTGTCGGAGACGTCGGCGAGGCCGATGATGCCCAGGATGGCGCCGACCCAGAGGGCGTAGCCACGGCGCGTGCCCTGCATGCCTGCCAGGCCCCAGCCGATGAGGAACGCGATCCCGATGAGCAACGTGTTCCAGCCGTCGCCGGTGAGCACGCCGAAGTCGCGCCCGACGCTGGCCAGGCCCCAGGCGGTCATCACCAGGGCCGGCATGGTCGCGCCGACGATGCCCCTGTAGAGCCAGGCCACTCCGAAGGCCAGGCCGGTGGCGAGGATGAACAGCGAGCCGATGCTCAGGTCGGGGACGAGGATCTCGATGAGCAGGGCGATGCCAAGCACCAGCAGCAACACCGCGAACCAGGGGAACGAGGCGCCCGACGATGACCACGAGTACTGGCGCACGAAGGGTGGTGACGTGTTGCCGCCCCTCCCAGGGGCAGACCAGTCGGGGGGTGGGTAGGATGCGGGCGGTGAGCCGTCAGGCGGCGGTGGTCCCACCGGCCTGGCCCGGCGTGCTGGATCGGTCATGCCGGAATCGTAGCCTGCGCGGCCGCCGCAGCCTAGCCCGATGTCGCATCCGGCGGCCCGGGACGCGCTGGGGCCCCCAGCCAGACGCTGCCGTCGGCGAAGCGCTCGGCCTTCCAGATGGGCGCGCGAGCCTTGAGCTCCTCGATGGCATAGCGACAGCCTTCGAACGCCTCGGCCCGGTGTGGCGAGGCGACCACGATGACGACGCTCGACTCCCCCACCGCGACCTCGCCCACGCGATGGACGATGGCCAGCCTGCGCACACCGAAGCGAGCCTCGATCTCGTCGGCGATCTGGTCCAGCACCGCCAGCGCCATGGGCTCGAAGGCCTCGTAGGCCAGGCCGGTGACGGTCTGCCCGGCGTAGCGGGCGGCGGCGGCCTCCTCGCCGGGCGCGGGTGTCCCCGCCGTATCCCGCGTCTGGCCCACGAAGACGACCACCGCGCCGTCGGATGGAGTGGCGACGGCATCACGCAACTCGGCCGGCAGCTCGCTTCCGAGGGTCGACTCCGAGATCTCGAGGCGCCGGAAGGGCGCGTCGCCGGTGGCACCGCCCGCGACGGGCGGGATGACGGCCAGCTCGTCACCATCGGCCAGCGGCTCGTTGGTGTCGACGTAGCGGCCGTTGCGGGCGAAGCGGACGCTGTTCCAGCCGGGGGCCACGACCGGCAGGTCGGCCACCAGTGCCGTCCACGCCGCGGCCACGTCGGCCCCCTCGGGCAGCTGCAGCTCGTGCGTGCGCAGTCCGGTCTGCGCCCGTTGCTGCGCGAAGAGGCGGACGGTGACGCGCACGGCTAGACCAGCAATCCTTCGCCGAACAGCAGGCCGGTGGCCACGATGGTCGAAGCCATCACCAGCGCGAACTCGATATAGAGCAGCCCAGTGGCCAATTCCATCGAGCGCGTCAGTGCCGTGCGATAAGCCATCGCGGTGAGCAGCAAGGGGAAGATCAGCCCGACCACGAGGCGCAGCCAGACGAAGATCATGTTAGGCCCGCTGAGCACCTCGAAGGGCTGCATGCCGGCCATGCCCGCTCCCGCCCAGACGCCGAACAGTAGCAGCTGGACCACCAGCACCAGCATCAGCAGCTGCGTGGCCAGGACCAGCGGACGCTCCGAGATCCTGGGCGTCACGAGGTACCAGTGCGCCAGCACCACCGCAGCCAGGGAGCCGCCGGTGATGGCGGCCAGGGCCAGCAGCTGCACCAGCAGCGACATGCCGATGGGCTGGCCGGCGCTCCAGTCCCAGGCACCCAGCGCCATCGCCGCAACCCCGGCCAGCACGGCCGCACCGCCCAGCCACAGGGCCCGGCCGCCGCGTCGAAAGCGCAGGCCCGACAGCAGCGAAAGGAGGGCGAAGGCAGCCATGGTGGCCCGCCGCGGCTCGGTCAGCTCGGCGCTGCCCTCGATGGCCAGCTGGGTGGGGTCGGGCAGGCCCCACTCCACCAGCAGCCAGCCGAGGCCGAGGAGCGCGGCCAGGATGGCGCTGAATCCGAGGAAACCGGCCGTGGCGTCCGTCGCCTGGCCCAGCAGCCAGGTGAGCGCGAAGCTCCCCAGCGCCAGGCTTCCGAGCAGGACCCAGGTGACGTAGCTGAGGCTCTGGATGATCTGCTGCGTCTCCACGCAGCGAGTGTAGGGCCCTGAGGCGTGCTAGGCCGGAGTGCCTGCCAGCGCGTCGGGGCCCTCGGCAGCGGGCCGTCGCGCCGGGCTGGCGGGCAGGTTCTGGACGATGAGCACGCCGGCCGCCAGCGACTCGATGTCCACCCGGTCCATGCCGAGGTTCTGGCCCGGTCGACCCAGCAGGTAGCCCTGTCCGGTGGTGATGCCCAGCTCGCGCAGCGAGCGCAGCTGCTCCGCGGTCTCCAGGCCCTCGGCGATGGTGACCGCGTTTTGGCGCGCCGCCAGGTCCATGAGCGATCGCAGCACCGCGCGCGAGGAGTCGCGCTGCGCCCCGTCCTGGACCAGCGAGAGGTCGATCTTCATGATGTCGAAGCGGACCTGGCTCAGCAGTCGCAGGCCGGCGTTCCCGGCGCCCACGTCGTCGGCCGCGAGTCGGACCCCGGCATGCTGCAGGGCAGCCACGTTGGTGCGCAACCGATCGAGGTCGGTGATGGCCTCACGTTCGGTGAGCTCGACGATGATGCGGCCGGGGCTGAGCTGGTAACGGGCCAGGATCTCCAGCAGCCAGCCGGCCGTGAAGTCCTGCGCCTCCAGGGTCTGGGGCGAGAGGTTGATGGTCAGGACCTGTTCGGGGTTGATGGCCACGCTGCCGGCGGCCACGACCTCGAAGCAGGCGAGGTCGAGCTCGACGGTCCTGCCGGCGGCCGCCGCAGCGGCGAAGAGCTCGCCGGGGTTGCCGAAGGGCGACGAAGCGCCCGGACGGATGAGGCCTTCGAAGCCCAGCACGCTGCCGTCGCGCAGGTCGACGATGGGCTGGTACACCGGCGTCAGGTTGCGGGCACGCACGATGTCGCGCACCGCCGCCGCCGCGCCCTGGCCGCTGGCATCCTGTGGCACCAGGTCGCGCTCGGCATCGAAGATGGCGACGGTGCCGCGACCGTTGCGCTTGCAGCGGTAGAGCGCGGCGTCGGCCTGGCGGAAGACCTCGTTGCGTTCGGCCGCCAGCTGCGGCACGGACGAGATGCCCCCCGAGAACGGGATGACACGCTCGCCGGGTGACGGCCGCAGGCAGAAGTGACGCAGCCGGTTGGCGGCGACGAGGGCATTGTCGCTATCCGTGTGCGGCAGGATCACGGCGAACTCGTCGCCGCCGATGCGGAAGGCGCGATCGCCATAGCGCAGGGTGTCCCGGATGGCGTTGGCCATGGCCACCAGCAGGCGGTCGCCCGCGGGGTGGCCCTCGCCATCGTTGACGACCTTGAGGTCATCGAGGTCGATGAGCAGCAGCGCCACCGGCACGCGGTGGCGACGGTAGAGATCGAGCTGCCGGTCGAGCTCCTCCTGGAACGAACGATGATTGCCCAGGCCGGTCAGCCCGTCGTGCAGCGAGTCCTCGCGTGCCTCGCGGTAGAGCACCTCCAGCTGGGACTGCGACTCGGCCAGGTCATCGAACGGCTGCAGGAACGTCCGTGCCGTCACCACCGCGATGAGCAGCACGATGATGGCGAAGACGACCAGCGCCCCGGTAAGCGCGTAGTTGGGGGCGGCAGGGCTGAGCGGCCAGAGGTGGATGATGCCGAACTGGGCGCCGTCATCCGAGTGCCAGAGCGGTGCCGCCGTGGCCGACCAGCCGGCGAGCTGCAAGGCGCGCGCGGTGCCCTCGTGGCCGCTGATGATGCCGTCGAGTCGGACCCGCAGGTTTCCCAGCGGTTTGCCACCAGGGACCCCGCTGCCGGTCATGGCGGACTCGGTGCGCGCGCCGGCGGCGATGGTGTTGCTGGACATGTCGACGAGCATGGCGCTGCTGCCGATGCCGGCTGCCTCGGGCGTGGCGGCGAAGAGCTCAGCCAGTCCGATCTCGACGGCCAGCACCCCGGCGCTGCGGCGCGACGCAGCCGGCAGGTCCGTGGCGAGCACCATCCGTCGCGTGCGGTCAGGCCCCCACGTGGTGCCCTGCACGATTCGGCCCGGTCGTGCCGCGATGGCCTCGGCAACGAGTGCCTCGGCGGCGCAGGCCGAGGTTCCCGGAGATGCGGCGGCGTCCGCCACCAAGTCCACCTCCGCGCCGTCGAAGGCACGCGCGATGCAGGCGCTCTTCAGCAGGCCCCGGTTGGGACCCTCGATGGCGGCCACCAACGCCGTCACCACGCTGCGCTCGGCGCTGCTGTCGACGCCGTCGGCGAGAGGCTGCACCTCGGTGTCTGCAGCGGCAGCCAGGAAGCTCGCCTCGACGGCTCGCTCGGCGTCGGACAAGGCGGCCGCGGCCGTGGCCGTCTGCCATGCGTTGCGGTTCGCAGCGGGGGACGGCTGCGAGTCGAGCAGGTTGATGATGAGGATGACACCGACCATGGGCAGCACGGCCAGCCCGAGCATGGCCAGCCAGAGCCGGATCCTGATCAGGCCGGAGCCATGCAGGACGCGGGAGCGAGGGCGGCGTGTGGTGAGGCGTGTTGGCAGTCGCATAGTGCCAGCCGCAGGCTGGTCCGCCCATACAACACCGTCTGGGACCGTGACGGAATGACCCGAATTGCACAGCCCGGTACAGGACCGCTGGCGGGTCGCCGTGGGCTGCGCGTCAGGCGGGCTGCGCCATCACCAGCAGCCTGAGCTCGGTCATGTCCTCGATGGCCCAACGCAGTCCCTCGCGGCCGATGCCGCTCTCCTTGACGCCGCCGTACGGCATGTGGTCGACGCGATAGGTGGGCACGTCGTTGATGATGACGCCGCCCACCTCGAGCGTCTCGAAGGCGCGCCAGGCGTGGGCCAGGTCGTTGGTGAACAGCCCTGCCTGCAGCCCGAAGCGGCTGGCGTTGATCTCGGCGAACGCCTCCTCGATGTGGCCGAAGGGAAAGGCCACCACCAGCGGCGCGAAGGCTTCCTCGGAACACACCTGCGAGGAACGCGGCGCGTTGATGATGACCGTCGGCTGGAAGAACACGCCCTCGCCCTTCCCACCGGTCAGCACCTCGGCCCCTTCGGCCACCGCCTCGGCCACCCAACGCTCCGTGCGCGCGACGGCGGCGGCATCGACCATCGGGCCGATGTCGGTGGCAGGGTCGGCGGGATCGCCCAGCCTGAGCGCTGCCGCGGCAGCGACGAACCGCTCCAGGAACGCATCCCAGATGGACTCGTGCAACAGCAGCCGCTGCACGCTGATGCAGACCTGGCCGCTGTAGGCGAAGGCCCCCATCACGGCCCGCTTCACCGCCCAGTCGAGGTCGGCCGAAGCGTCCACGATGGCCCCGGCGTTGCCACCCAGCTCCAGCACCACCGACTTCCTGCCGGCGCGCTGCTTCATGCGCCAACCCACGGCCGGTGAGCCGGTGAAGCTGAGCAGCTTGAAGCGCTCATCCGACACCATCCGGTCGCCCAGCTCGCGGTCCATGGGAAGCACCGACACGGCACCCGCGGGCAGGCCCGCGGTATGGATGATCTCGGCCACGGTGAGCATCGTGAGCGGATCGCGCGAGGGTGGCTTGAGCAGGATCGAGCAGCCCGCGGCGATGGCCGGCGCGATCTTGTGCGCGGCCAGGTTGAGTGGGAAGTTGAAGGGGCTGATACCGGCGACCGGTCCGATGGGGAAGCGTCGCGTGAACGCCGCTGCGGCCCACGTGCGCAGGACCGATGTCGAGTGGCATCGTCTCGCCACCCATGCGCTCGGCCTCTTCGGCCGCCAGCCGGAACACCAGCACGCCACGCTCGGCCTCGACGCGGGCGTCGCGGATGGACTTGCCCGATTCCCGCGTGATGAGAGCGGCCAGCTCGTCGCGACGCTCGTCGATGCCGGCACTGATGCGCCGCAGGGCGGCCGCTCGCTCGAAGGTCGGCAACTTCCGCATGGCCTCGAAGCCGCTGACCGCAGCGTCGGCCGCTTCCTCGTACTGCTGCTCGCTGGCAAGGAAGGTGCTGCCGGCCAGCTCGCCAGGGTGGGCCGGGTCGGCCACGTCGAGCCGGCGGGGCGAGTCGACCCAGCGACCGGCAAGGTAGATGGGATGGCCATCGCTGGTCATGGCGGTCGTGGTCATCAGGGCTCCTTCATCGGCAGGCTGCCATGGTAGCCCGGGTCCGGATGCCGTCGCCACACGGGTTCCGGGGCAACCTCGGGTAGGCTGATAGGGAACCCCACCAATCAGCAGCAGGAGTCGTCCACGTGGCCCAGTACGCCAAGCCGCCCGAGATGGTCATCGATCCAGCCCGAACCTACACCGCCACCATCGAGACCTCCGCCGGTACGCTGGTCGCCGAGCTCTTCGCCTCGGAAGCGCCGCGCACGGTCAACAACTTCGTCTTCCTCGCGCGGGAGGGCTTCTACGATGGCGTCATCTTCCACCGCGTCATCAGCGGCTTCATGATCCAGGGCGGCGATCCCACGGGCACCGGCCGCGGTGGCCCCGGCTACCAGTTCAGGAACGAGGACGTCGCCCGGCGCTATCTGCGCGGCACGTTGGCCATGGCCAACGCCGGCCGGGACACCAACGGCAGCCAGTTCTTCGTGATGCACGCCGACTACGCGCTGCCGGCGGACTACACCATCTTCGGCAAGCTCAGCGCCGGCGAGGACGTGCTCGACACCATCGCCAACGCGCCCAAGGGCGCCCAGGACCGGCCGGTGAACCCGGTCGCCATCACGTCGGTGACCATCAGCGAGGTCTGAGCGACGCTCGCGCGGCGCGGGCGGCGAGACCACCCGGAGGCGGCAAGCCCGCTCCGGGGTGGCGAGTCCGTCTGCGCGGCCACTCGTTCGCCTGCGCGGTCACTCGGGCGAAGCTGAAGGCAGCAGCACCCTGATGGCGTCGTCGATGCTCGGCGCCGGCGGCGCCTCCGAGCCGAAGAAGAACACGTAGGTGGCCACCAGGCCGACGATCAGCAGCGCCGCAACGACGATGACGGCGATGATGACCAGCCGGCGACGGCGCCCCGACGCGGCAGGCCTCCGGAGGCTGCCGGGAGTCGCCTGTTGCGGATGACGGGTGGCGCGGGTCGATCATGACCCCACGCTCGGCGGTTCCACGCAGCGAGGGTAGCAGCCCATCAGCCGAACCCAGACACACACCGAGCGCAGGTCCTGCAGGAACGCCGCTCCGGCGGGGACGTCGTCACCGACATCGGCATCCAGGTCCACCCAGAAGACATACTCCCAGCTGCCTTCGCGACTGGGACGCGACTCGAGCTTGGTCATGTTGATGGCGTGGTCGGCGATGACGCCGAGCGCGCGCACGAGCGTTCCGGGCTCATTGCGCACGCTGAATGCCAGCGCACTGCGCCGACTGCCATCAGGCTCGGCGCTGGCCGGCCGCGGCAGTCCCTGCGCCCCTGGCATCGCCAGCAGCAGGAAGCGCGTCCGGTTGCGCGGCTCGGTCTGGATGTCCGCTGCCAGCACCGCCAGGCCATGGATCTCGGCTGCCCGTGGCGAGAGCACCGCTGCCGAGCCGTGCTCGGCGAGCTCCTTGATGGTCCTGCCGGCGACGGCGGTGTTGGTGGCCGCCAGCAGCGTCCAGCCACGCGAGCGCAGGAAAGGCTCGGCTTGCATCAGCGCCTGGATGTGCGAGTAGACCCGCTCGATGCTGTCGAGGCGCTCCCCTGGCAGGGCCGCCAGGCACAACCGGACCGGCACGATGACCTCGCCCACCACGACGGCGGCAGTGTCGAGCAGCAGGTCGTAGACCTCGTGCACACCACCGCCGACGACGTTCTCGATGGGCACGACCCCCGCAGCCACGCTGCCATCCTCGACGGCAGCCACCACGTCGCTGAACATCGGCAGCGGCACCGCCCGCGCCTGCGGGTAGGCCGCCAGCACCGCGTCCTCGGCGAACGACCCGGGCGCGCCGGCGAAGGCCACGTTCAGCGGCTCGTCGGCAGCGGCCGGTCGCTCGTCGGCAGCGGCCGGTCGCTCGGCGGCAGCCGGCGGTCGCCCGAGGTCCAGGGGGTCTTCGCTCGTCATGGGGCGAAGCCTAGCGTCCCGCCACGGGGCTCATCGAGCGCGCGGGCGAAGGCGCGGTCTCAGCGGCCGTCGGCGCTGGCAGCCTGGCGCTTCCAGATGGCGTACTCGAAGGAGTCGGCCAGTGCCGCCGCGGAAGCCGAGATGATGTTGGTGTCCGATCCCATCGTGGACCACTCCAGCTCGCCGTCCTGTGAGTCGATGATGACGCGCGTGCGGGCGGCGGTCGCGGCATCGCCATCGAGGATGCGGACCTTGTAGTCGACCAGGTGCATCGACTCCAGCTGTGGGTAGAACGCGCCCAGGGCCTTGCGCATGGCGGCGTCGAGCGCGTTGACCGGGCCGTTGCCGTCCGCCGCGGTATGCAGCACCTCGCCGTCGACGCGGACCTTCACCGTGGCCTCCGAGAGGAAGGCCTGGTCCTGGCGCTTCTCCGAGAGCGTGGTGTAGTCGATGATCTCGAAGGGCGGCTGGTAGCCGACCGTGCGCCGCCGGATGAGCAGCTCGAAGGACGCCTCGGCACCCTCGAACGCGAGGCCCTGGTTCTCCAGCTCCTTGATCATGACCGACAGCTCGTGAGCGTCGATCACGCCCTCGAGGTCGTGGCCCAGCTGCGCGGCGCGGATGCGCGTGTTGGCACGGCCACCCAGCTCCGACACCACCAGCCGGCTCTGGTTGCCCACCAGGACCGGGTCCACGTGCTGGTAGCTGCGCTCGACCTTGGCCACGGCCGCTCCGTGCACGCCGCCCTTGTGGGCGAAGGCGGAGCGCCCCACGAAGGGCTGGTAGTCGAGCGGGGTGACGTTGGCGATCTCGGCCACCGAGCGTGAGAGCGAGGTGAGATGGCTGATCTCGCCGCCGCCCGCCGGCAGCAGCGCCAGCTCGGTCTTGAGGGCCAGGTTGGCCATGATGCTGACCATGTTGGCGTTGCCACAGCGCTCGCCGTAGCCGTTGATGGTGGCCTGCACATGGCGGGCGCCGGCGGCGACGGCAGCCATCGTGTTGGCCACGGCCAGCTCGGCGTCGTTGTGGGTATGGATGCCCCAGGTGATCTCGGGTGCACCAGGGTCGGCCTCCAAGGTGGTGCGCGCATCGCCGAAGATGCGCACCAGCTCGTCGGTGAGGGTGCCGCCGTTGGTGTCGCACAGCACGAGGTCGCGTGCCCCCGCTTCCCGCGCCGCGCGCAGGGTGCCGAGGGCGTACTCACGGTCGGCCTTGTAGCCGTCGAAGAAGTGCTCGGCGTCGTACACGACGTGGCGGCCCTGTGCCACCAGCCAGGCTACCGACTCGGCGATCATGTCCACGTTCTCGGCCAGCGACACCCCCAGCACCTCGCGGGCGTGGAGCGTCCAGGACTTGCCGAAGATCGTCACCACCGGGGTCTCAGCCCGCACCAGCTCGTTGAGGAAGGGGTCCTCCGCCGCGCTGTGGGAGCGATGGCGCGTGGAGCCGAAGGCCGCCAGCTTGGTGGTGACCCAGGTCATCTTCTTGGCGGCGGCGAAGAACTCGATGTCCTTGGGGTTGGAGCCAGGCCAGCCACCCTCGACGAAGGGCATGCCGTACTCGTCGAGCATGCGCGCGATGCGGATCTTGTCGGCCAGCGACAGGGTGATGTTCTCGCCCTGCGTGCCGTCGCGAAGGGTCGTGTCGTAGAGGACGACCGGCTTTCCCGGTGCCAGTGCGGGTTGACTGCTCACGCTGCTCTCCTGGATGGACTGCTAGGCTGCCTAGGCGGACTTGAGCTGTGCCGCGACGGCCTCGCCGAAGGCGGCGGTCCCCACGCTGACCCAGCCACGATCCTCGCCCTGCGGACCCATGAGGTCCCGGGTGCGGGTGCCGCTGTCGAGGGTGGAGCGGACGGCGGCCTCGATGGCATCGGCGGCCGCGGGCTGGCCCAGTGACCAGCGCAGCATCATCGCCGCTGACAGGATGGTGCCCGTGGGGTTGGCGATGTCGAGGCCGGTCTTGGCCGGCGAAGAGCCGTGGATGGGCTCGTACATGCCGGCCGTGCCGTGCGCGGTCCGGCGCTCGCCCAGGGCAGCCGAGGGCAGCATCCCCAGCGAGCCAGCGAGCACCGAAGCCTCGTCCGAGAGGATGTCGCCGAACATGTTGCCGGTGACGATGACGTCGAACGAGGCTGGCTTGGTGATGAGCGACATGGCCGTCGAGTCGACCAGGCGGTGCTCCAGCTGTACGTCCGGGTACTGCGCTGCCATCTCCTCCACGACCGCGCGCCAGAGCCGGCTGTTGGCCAGCACGTTGGCCTTGTCCACGCTGGTCAGCTTCTGGCGGCGACCACGCGCCAGCTCGAACGCCAGCGCCACGACCCGACGGATCTCCGGCTCGGTATAGGACATGGTGTCGTAGGCCTCGCGCCCGTTGGGCCCCTCGAAGGCTTCCTCGCGCTTGCCGAAGTAGATGCCGCCAGTCAGCTCGCGGACGATCAGCAGGTCCACGCCCTCGATGAGGTCGGGACGCAGCGGGGAGGCCTCGCGCAACGACGGTTCGACCGTCACCGGGCGCAGGTTGGCGAACAGGCCCAGGACCTTGCGCATCCTGAGCAGCCCTTGCTCGGGTCGTACCTTGGCCGCCGGATCGTCCCACTTGGGACCACCGACCGCGCCCAGCAGCACCGCGTCCGAGGCCAGCAGGGTGTCCAGGTCCTGGTCGCGGATGGCCGTGCCGTAGGCGTCGATGGCGATGCCCCCGGCGAGCACCTCGGTCCAGATGATGTCGAAGCCGAAGCGTGCCGCGGCAGCATCGAGGACGGTAAGGGTGGCGGCGATGATCTCGGGACCGATGCCGTCTCCGGGGATCTTGGCCACGCGGTAGGTGTTGGCCTGCGGGTAGGCGGGTGCGTCTGCGAGGCTCACGCCCCTGACTCCTTTCCGACAGGGGCTGCGAGAGCCGCCGCCTCATGCCAGAGCAGCTTCTCCAGCCCGGCAAGGTATGCCTCCAGGGAGGCTTCGATGATGTTGGTCGAGAGCCCATGGCCGGTGACGGTGTCGGGCGTGTCCTCGGGGTCGATGGAGCGGCGCGCCCGGACCATCACCTGGCCCTGCGCATCCTCGCCCCCGGAGACGGCGCGGATCTCGTACTCGGCCAGGCGGGGGTACCAGCCGATGATGGGCTCGACGGCCTTGTCCACGGCCACGAAGAGGGCGTCCACCGGACCGTTGCCCTCGGCCAGGGCTTCGGCCACGGTGCCTTTCACGACCAGGGAGACGGCACCCTTGGCCGCCCCGCCCTTGCCGCTGCTGATGGACCAATCGACGAGCCGCACGGGCGACTCGGGCGCCGACGACGCCGACATGGCGGTCCCCGCGGCCTGTGCCTCGACCAGCGCGGTCAGGTCGGCGTCGGTGACCTCCTTCTTGGTGTCGGCCAGCGCGATGGCGGCCTGGTAGACCCGCTCGAGCGCGTCGCCAGCGAGCTCGTAGCCAAGCTCTGCCAGCTTGCCCTGCAGGCCGCGACGACCGGAGAGCTTGCCGACGGAAAGGCGAGAACCCGACAGGCCCACCGACTGGGGCGTCATGATCTCGTAGGTGAGGGCGTTCTTGAGCACGCCGTCCTGGTGGATGCCGGACTCGTGGGCGAAGGCGTTGCGGCCCACGATGGCCTTGTTGGGCTGCACCGCGAAACCGGTGAGGTAGCTGACCAGGCGGCTGGCATTGCTGATCTGCTCGGTGTTGATGCCGTGGCCGGCCACCTCGAACTGGGTGGGCCGGGTCCGCAGCGCCATGACCACCTCTTCGAGCGAGGCGTTGCCGGCGCGCTCGCCGAGACCGTTGATGGTGACCTCCACCTGGCGCGCTCCCGCCTGTACGGCCGCCAGCGTGTTGGCCGTGGCCAGGCCCAGGTCGTTGTGGCAGTGGACGCTGATGACGGCGCCGCTGCCGACGCGATCGACGACCATGCGGGTGAGCGCACCGAACTCGGCCGGGATGGCGTAGCCGACCGTGTCGGGGATGTTCACGGTGGTGGCGCCGGCATCGACCACAGCCTCGTACATCTGCAGCAGGAACTCGTGCTCGGTGCGGCTGGCGTCCTCGGCACTGAACTCGATCTCGGCATCGCGGCCGAGGCGCTGGCGCGCGTAGCGGACCCACTTGACGGCGGCCGCGAGCGCTTCCTCGCGCGACATCCTGAGCTTGTGCTTCAGGTGGATGTCGCTGCTGGCGATGAAGAGGTGCAGGTGCGGCTTCTCGGCCGGCAACAGTGCCTCCACGCCACGCTGCGGGTCACCGTCCTTGCAGCGGGCCAGGCCGGCGACGGCGATGCCCTTGGTCTCCTGGGCGATGCGCTGGACGGCCTCGAAGTCGCCCGGTGAGGCGGCCGGGAAGCCGGCCTCGATGACATCGACGTTCAGCCGCGCGAGCTGGCGCGCGACCTCGAGCTTCTCAGCCACCGTGAGGCCGGCGCCGGGCGCCTGCTCGCCATCACGCAGGGTGGTGTCGAAGATGCGTACCGGTACGTCGACGTTCATCCAGCTTCCCCCTTGCCGCCCTTGGCTGCGGCCGCCCTGCTGGTGCTGGCCTGGGCCTGGCCGGCCTTCACCTCGACCGGGTCGAGCCAGGCCATCTGGGAGCGCAGCTGCGCACCGACCTGCTCGATCTGGTGGTCGCGGTCGGCGTTGCGCATGCGCTCGAACTCGGCGCCACCGGAGTCGTACTCGCTGATCCAGCGCTCCGCGAAGCGGCCGCTCTGGATCTCGGCGAGCACGTCCGCCATGGCCTGCTTGGCGCCCTCGGTCACGCGCGGACCGCTGACGTAGTCGCCGTACTCCGCCGTCTCGCTGACGCTGAAGCGCATGTAGTTGAGGCCGCCCCGGTACATCAGGTCGACGATGAGCTTGAGCTCGTGCATGGTCTCGAAGTACGCCAGCTCGGGCTGGTAGCCGGCCTCGACCAGCGTCTCGAAGGCGGCCTTGACCAGGGCCGAGACACCACCGCACAGCAGTGCCTGCTCCCCGAACAGGTCGGTCTCGGTCTCCTCCGCGAAGGTGGTCTCGAGGATGCCGGCACGGGTGCTGCCGAGCCCGCGGGCATAGGCCATGACCCGGGCACGAGCCGTGCCCGAGGGGTCCTGCTCCACCGCGAAGAGGGCCGGTACGCCGCCACCGGCCACGTACACCGAGCGCAACAGGTGACCCGGACCCTTGGGCGCGACCATGCCCACGTCGACGTTCGGCGGCGGCACGATGCGGCCGAAGCGGATGTTGAAGCCGTGGGCGAACATCAGCAGCTTGCCGGGCGCAAGGCTGGGCGCGATCTCGGCGTCGTAGAGTGACTTCTGGACGGTGTCGGGGACCGCGATCATGATCACGTCGGCGGCTGCCACGGCCGCCGCCACGTCCATGACCACGAGGCCGGCTTCTTCCGCGATGGTCCGGCTCTTGGATCCCGGAGCCAGCCCGACGATCACGTCGACGCCGCTCTCGTGCAGGTTCAGCGCGTGCGCGTGGCCCTGGCTGCCGTAGCCGATGATGGCGACGGTCTGGCCATCCAGGGCCGCGGGGTCGGCATCGTTGTCGTAGTACATGCGTGCGGGCATGATCAGGCTTCCCTCTCCTCGGTCGCTGTCGTCTGCGTGGGGCTGGTCGCCGGCTCGGGGCCGGCGCGCAGGATGGCTTCGAGGTCGATGGCGCCCGAGCCGCGGCTGAGCGCGACGGTGCCGGTGCGAACCATCTCCCGGATACCGAAGCCTCCCAGCAAGCGCCACCAGCGAGTCGATCTCCTGCTCGGTGCCACTATGCTCGATGATCACGCTCTCGGGTCCGACATCGAGCACGCGGCCCTTGTACAGCTCGATGACGCGCAGGACCTCGCTGCGCCTGGATTCGGTGGCGCGGACCTTGATGAGCGCCAGCTCGTGCTCGACGACACCGGACTCGGGCAGGTCCTGGACCTTGAGCACGTCGATCAGGCGGTACAGCTGCTTGCCCATCTGCTCCACGGCGAAGTCGTCGCCACGCAAGGTGATGGTCATGCGGCTGATGTCAGGCCGCTCGGTGTGGCCGACGGCCAGCGATTCGATGTTGAAGTTGCGGCTGCGCACCATGCTGGCGACGCGATTGAGCACGCCCGGCTGGTTGTTGACCAGCACCACCAGGACGTGACGATGCGTCTGGCCGGAGCCGGGGACGTAGCGCGCCTTGGGGGCGTTCCGATCGGGTGCCGCGATGGGATCGTTCATCGCCATCTACTTGTCCTCTCCCTTGACGACGCTGTCGCCCCAGTCCTCGATGAGGTCGGAGAGCCCCTTGCCTGCCGGCATCATCGGCAGCACGTTCTGCGTCTGCTCGATCTCGAACCACACCAGCGCGGGGCCGTCATGGGCCTGCGCGGCCCGGATGGCGTCGTCGACCTGGTCGGGCCGCGTGGCCTTGAAGGTGGGTAGACCATAGGCCTCGGCCAGCTTGTCCCAGAGTGGCGCCGGCAGATCCGAGGAGTGGTAGTTGCCGCCGTACACGATCTCCTGCCACTGGCGGATCATGCCCAGCTTCTTGTTGTCCATGAGCGCGATCTTCACGGGGATGTGGTCGACCGCGACCGTGAGCATCTCCTGCACCGTCATCTGCAGGCCGCCGTCACCGACCACCGCCCAGGTCTCCTTGTCGGGACGGCTGAGCGCGGCACCCATGGCCGCGGGAAGGCCGAAGCCCATGGTCCCCAGGCCGCCCGATGAGAGGTGGCTGTTGGGACGCCGAAAGCCGGCGTAGCGCGCCAGCCACATCTGGTGCTGGCCGACGTCCGAGACGAGCGTGGCGTCGTGGTCGGTGAGCTCGCCCAGCCGCTGCATCACGTAGTCGGCCGTGAGGATGCCCTCCTTCCAGCCGCCCGACCCATGCCAGGAGAGGGCCTCCGAGCCCTTGCGCCACTCCGCCAGCTCGTCGAAGTACTCCTGGCGCTCGGCCGGGTCGACCTGCGGCACGGCCTTGATGAGGGCGCGCAGGACACTGCCGACATCGCCCACGATGGGGATGTCGACGGCCACGTTCTTGCCGATCTCCGAGGGGTCGATGTCGACGTGGATGATGCGGGCGTTGGGCGCGTAGGTGCTCACCGATCCGGTGACGCGGTCATCGAAGCGCATGCCCAGGGCGATGAGCAGGTCGGCCGACTGGATGGCCTTGTTGACGTGCTTCCAGCCATGCATGCCCATGTAGCCATAGGAGAGCGGATCGAGCTCGTCGATGGCGCCGACGCCCAGCAGCGTGTGGGTGACGGGGATCTGGGCCTTGTGCGCGAAGGTACGCAGCTCCTCGGTGGCATCGGCGATGAGCACGCCATGGCCGGCCAGGATGACCGGTCGCCTGGCGGCGGCGATCTCCCCGGCCGCCAGCCGGACCTGCCGCGGGTGGCCCTCGAAACGGGGCTTGTACCCGGGCAGGTTGAGCGTGGTCGGATTCTGCGCCTGGGTCTCCGCGGTGAGCGCATCCTTGGTGAAGTCGACGTGGACCGGCCCCGGCCGGCCGGTTCGCGCGATGTGGAAGGCCTCGGCGATGACCCGGGGGATGTCATCGGCGTGGCGCACCAGGTAGTTGTGCTTGGTCATCGGCAGCGTGATGCCGTTGATGTCGATCTCCTGGAAGGCGTCCTTGCCCAGCAACGCGCCGGGCACGTTCCCGGTGAGCGCGACCATCGGCACCGAGTCGAGCTGCGCGGTGGCGATGCCGGTGACCAGGTTGGTGGCGCCGGGACCGGATGTGCCCAGGCAGACACCGACTCGGCCACTGGCACGGGCGTAGCCGTCGGCGGCGTGCGCCGCTCCCTGCTCGTGGCGCACGAGGACGGTACGCAGCTCGGGATAGTCCGCCCAGACGTCGTAGAGCGGCAGGATGACGCCGCCGGGGTAGCCGAAGATGACGTCGACGCCCTGGTGGATGAGAGCCTGGCACAGGGCGTCGGCACCGATGCGCGTTCGATGCTCGATGCGCGCCAGGTGCAGCATCTCGCCGCGCGCCTTCTCGACGGCGGCGCTCTCGGCTGAACCCGCGTTGGGCACGTGCCGGCCGCGCCGCGGTGGCGCCGTGGCGGAGGCTCCAGCGTGCTCTCGCGGCGCTGCCGCCTCGGTCTTCAGATCCTGGGTGGTCATCGGTGCTGCCCTTCCCTGCTTGCCCGCTGCCGTGGGTCTCCTACACAACAAAGACCCTCGCCGTTCCCGGCGAGGGCCCTGGGTGGTTCGACGTTCGTCGCGCCTCGCGGCGCTATCTTCGCCTGTCCCCAGACTCCCACCGGGAGCCGGTAATGAGGCCGATAAGCTCGAGGACGATGGCCTCGAACTTGCCAAGAAGGGATACCTCTACAGGCTGGGGCAGGCGCACGGGCACGCGCGTGCCATCACCGCGGATCGCGATGGCGGCGAAGCTGCGCTGCCGGTCGGTCTGACCCATCTGCCCGAAGGACTCCTTCTGCGAAGAGATGCCGACTGACTGTACACGCATGTGCACGGACGTGTCCAGCACGGACCTTCGTCCTCCCGCCGGAGTGTCGGATGGTCCGGGGCACTGCGCTGCCTTGCGCTGAGGTCAGGCGGCCTGCCCGGCCCGTGCCAGGCAGGGCCAGCAGATACCGGGCCCGGTCGGAACGGGGCACAATGGCTCCTTCACAACGCACACCCGCACAGCAGGAGGCGACGACGTGGTCGGCATCGGCATCATCGGCACCGGCAAGCAGGGCACCGATCACGCCCGCCGCATCGCCTCGCTCGGCGACAGGGCGCGGCTCGTGACCGTGCACGATCCTGATCGCGCTGCGGCCCATGCGGTGGCGGCCGAGTGCGGCGCGACGGTGTCCGACAGTGACCAGGCCCTCATCGAGGATCCCGAGGTCGACGCCGTCATCGTGGCCTCCATCACCGAGACGCACGTCCCCCTCGTGCTGGCCTGCATCGAGGCCGGCAAGCCGGTGCTGACCGAGAAGCCGCTCGGCATCACCGTGACCAGTTGCGAGCGCGTCCTGGAGGCCGAGATCGCGGCCGGCCGCTGCTTCACCACGGTCGGCTTCATGCGCCGCTTCGATCCCGAGTACGGTCGCCTGAAGGCCACCATCGAGGCCGGCACCATCGGCGATCCGCTGGTCATCCACTGCATCCACCGCAACCCCGTCGTACCGTCGAGGCACCACACGCGCCAGACGCTGACCGACACCGTCGTACACGAGATCGACATCGCGCGTTGGCTGCTGGGCGAGGAGATCGTCAGCGTGGCCCTGGAGAAGCCGCGACATCGGCCCAGCGTCAGCCAGCAGCTGGCCGATCCGGTGCTGGTACGGCTCGAATCCAGGAATGGTGCGCGCGTCGACGTGGAGGTCTTCGCCAACGCCGGCTACGGATACGACGTTCGGTGCGAGGTCGTCGGCACCAGGGGCTATACATCCCTGGGCACCGGACCGTTCGAACTGGTCACGCCCGAGTCGGCCCCCCAGCAGGGCTTCCCGCCGGACTGGCTGACGCGATTCCGGCCTGCCTATGACGCCGAGATCAGCCACTGGGTCGATGGCATCGGCGAACCTCATCCCTCGCCCAGCGCCTGGGACGGCTACGCTGCCACGGTCGTGGCCGAGGCCCTCGTGCGCGCTCTCCAGACAGGCCACCGCGAAGCGGTCTCGGTCGGCCCGCGCCCGCACATCTACGCCTAGCCCCCGACGGCCAGCGCGCCTCTGCTACGCTCCGGACATGTCCGAACACGCCGGCGCGCCGCGCACACTCGTCCAGAAGATCTGGGACGATCACATCGTCCTCGAGGAGCCCGGGGCTCCCACCGTCATCGGCATCGACCTTCACCTCATCCACGAGGTCACCAGCCCACAGGCCTTCGAGGGCCTGCGACGGCGCGGCCTGAGCGTGCGTCATCCCGAGCGCACCATCGCCACCGCCGACCACTCCACGCCCACCCACGATCGCTCGCTGCCGATGCTCGACCAGCAGGGCGCGTTCCAGCTCGCCAAGCTGCAGTCCAACTGCGATGAGTTCGGCGTGCCCCTGTACGCGCTGGGCTCGGACCGCCAGGGCATCGTGCATGTCATCGGTCCGGAGCTGGGCCTCACCCAGCCGGGCATGACCATCGTCTGCGGCGACTCGCACACGGCCACGCATGGCGCCTTCGGCGCACTGGCCTTCGGCATCGGCACCAGCGAGGTCGAGATGGTGCTGGCGACCCAGACGCTGCTGCAGAGGCCGCTGCGGAGCTACGAGGTCCGCGTCGACGGCAACCTCGCCGCGGGTGTCACCTCCAAGGACATCATCCTCAACCTCATCTCGCGCATCGGGGTCGGCGGCGGTACCGGCCACGTCTTCGAGTTCACCGGCGAGGGCATCCGTGCGCTGACGATGGAACAGCGCATGACCATCTGCAACATGTCCATCGAGGGCGGGGCACGCGCCGGGCTCATCGCCCCCGATGACACCACCTTCGAGTACGTCGCCGGCCGGCCCCACGCACCCACCGGCGAGGCCTTCGAGCGGGCGGTCGAGAAGTGGCGCACCCTCCCCGGCGATCCCGGAGCCAGCTACTCCAAGTCCATCACCATCGATGCCGACCAGCTGGAGCCGATGATCACCTACGGCACCAACCCCGGCATGGGCATGGGCATCAGCCAGCGCGTCCCCCGCCCGCAGGACGCCCGCAGCGATGCGGAGCGACGAAACCTCGAGAAAGCACTGCGTGTACATGGACCTGCAGCCGGGTGAGCCGCTGCTGGGCCACAGGGTCGACACCGTCTTCATCGGCTCCTGCACCAACAGCCGCATCAGCGACCTGCGCCAGGCCGCCGCGCTGGTCAAGGGTCAGACCTTCGCCAGCGGCATCCGGGTGATGGTGGTGCCGGGCTCGCAGCAGGTCAAGCGGCAGGCCGAGCAGGAGGGCATCGCCGACATCTTCCGCTCGGCGGGTGCCGACTGGCGCGAAGCCGGCTGCTCGATGTGCATCGCCATGAACGGCGACCAGGGTGACCCCGGCGAGTACATCATCAGCACCAGCAACCGCAACTTCGAGGGACGCCAGGGCAAGGGTGCGCGCACCTTCCTGGTCTCGCCGCTGACCGCCGCCGCCACGGCCCTGTCGGGCGTGGTCACCGATCCGCGCCCGCTCGTGGAGCGGAACCCCGCTGCAGCCGGATGGAAGTGATCATGAGCGAACCGTTCAGCACCTTCAGCAGCGCCATCATCCCGCTGCCAGCCGAGAACGTGGACACCGACCAGATCATCCCGGCACGCTTCCTCAAGACCACCCAGAAGTCCGGCCTGGCCGACGCGCTGTTCTACGACTGGCGCTACGACGCCGACGGTCAGCCTCGGCCCGAGTTCGTCATCAACCAGCCCCAGATGCAGGGCCGCCAGATCCTGCTGGCCGGCGACAACTTCGGTGCCGGCTCCTCGCGGGAGCATGCTCCCTGGGCACTGACCTCGTGGGGCATCCGGGCCATCTTCTCCACCAGCTTCGCCGACATCTTCCGCAGCAACGCGCTCAAGAACGGGCTGCTGCCGATCGTGGTCGACGAGGAGACCCACCGGGCGCTGTTCGAGTGCGTCGCGGAGCGGCCGGAGGCCGAGGTCAGCGTCGACCTGGAGGCCCAGGTGGTGCACCTGCCCAGCGACCAGGACATCGCCTTCGAGGTCGACCCATTCGCGCGGCAGATGCTCCTCGCGGGCACGGATGAGATCGGCTGGCTGCTTGATCGCAGCCACGCCATCGACGCCTGGGAGGCCGCCAACCCCGCCCGTGTCGACACCCGACCCATCGACGCCGCCTGAAGCGCGAAGCCGCGCGGAGACCACCATGCCGCTGCCCTACGACCAGCCCAGTGACGCCGCCAAGCGCCACTCCGCCGCCTTGACCGACGGCCCCGATCGGGCTGCTGCGCGGGCCATGCTGAAGGGCATGGGGTTCAGCGATGAGGACCTGGCCAAGCCCATCGTCGGCGTGGCCACCACGTGGATCGAGACGATGCCCTGCAACCTCAACCAGCGGCGCCTGGCGGAGTTCGTGAAGGCTGGCATCCGGGACGCCGGTGGCACCCCCATGGAGTTCAACACCATCGCCGTCAGCGATGGCGTGGCCATGGGTACCGAAGGCATGAAGGCCTCGCTGGTCAGCCGCGAGGTCGTGGCCGACTCCATCGAGCTGGTCGCGCGGGGCCACCTCTTCGACGGCCTGGTCATCCTCTCGGGCTGCGACAAGACCAACCCCGGCGCCGCCATGGCCATGGCGCGCCTGGACATCCCCAGCGTGGTGCTCTACAACGGGACCATCTACCCCGGCACCTACAAGGGCGAGCCCCAGGACGTGGTCAGCGTCTTCGAGGCCATCGGCGCCTACAACGCGGGCAAGATCAGCGCGCAGGAGCTGTACGACATCGAGTCGGCGGCCTGTCCTGGAGCCGGCGCCTGCGGCGGCCAGTTCACCGCCAACACCATGAGCATGTGCCTGGAGTTCATGGGCCTCTCCCCCGCCGGGCTCAACGGCATCCCGGCCGAGGACCCGGCCAAGGACGAGGCGGCGCGCCAGTGCGGTGAGCTGGTGATGGACCTGGTCCGGCGGGATGTGCGGCCGCGCAGCTTCGTCACCCGCCACTCCATCGACAATGCCGTGGCGGGCGTGGCCGCCACCGGCGGCTCCACCAACGCGGTGCTGCACATGCTGGCCATCGCGCGCGAGTTCGACATCGACTTCGACATCGACGACTTCCACGATGTCGCCGCGCGCACGCCCACCATCGGCGATCTGCGGCCCGGCGGCCGCTACGCGGCGGCCGACATCTACGACGCCGGCGGCATCGGCATCGTCATCCGCGAGCTGCTCAAGCAGGATCTCATGCACGGAGACGCGACCACCGTCACCGGACAGTCGCTGGCGCAGATCGCGGCCGCGGTCAAGGAGACGCCGGGCCAGGACGTGTTCAGGCCCATCGAGCATCCCATCAAGGCCAGTGGCGGCCTGGCCATCCTGCACGGCTCGCTGGCACCCGACGGCTGTGTCATCAAGCTGGCCGGGCACGAACGTCGCCACTTCAGCGGTCCAGCCCGCGTCTACGACTCCGAGAACGCCTGCTTCGCAGCGGTCAAGGAGCACCAGATCAAGCCCGGCGACGTCGTCGTCCTGCGCTACGAGGGTCCCGTGGGGGGGCCCGGCATGCAGGAGATGCTGTCGGTGACGGCAGCGCTCGTGGGTGAGGGCCTCGGCGCCGAAGTGGCGCTACTGACCGATGGCCGCTTCAGCGGCGGAACCCGCGGCCTGATGATCGGGCACGTGGCTCCCGAGGCAGCCCTGGGCGGGCCGATCGCCCTGGTCGAAGAGGGCGACACCATCACCGTCGACGTCGACCGCCGTGCCCTCGATCTCGAGGTCGAGCCGGCTGAGCTGGCGGCACGGCGAGCCCGCTGGAGTGCGCCGGAGCCGCGTTACAAGCGTGGCGTGATGGCCAAGTACGCGGCGCTCGTGAGCTCGGCCAGCGAGGGTGCCGTCACCAACCCTCGCAGCTGACGGCGGTCGCGACGACGACTCGCCGCGACGAGGCCGACAGCCATCGCGCCGAGCCTGTGCCAGCCCGGCGCGAACCACGTCCAGGGCGCCAGTCAGCGTCAGGGCGTCTCGTACTTCGCGCGCAGCGTGTCCGGGGCGGGCTTGGGCGCATTGTTGTGCCATGCTTCCATCAGCATCGGCTCCGTGCCCTTCTTCTTCAGCAGCGCGCCGACCCGGGCACCGATGTTCCCGAAGTCGCGCGTGCCCCAGGACTCGCCGCCGTTGGTCGACTGCACCCGCTGCGGGCTCAGCACTCCCTTCTTGTTGGCACCCACCATCAGCACGACCCGCTCGCCCACCACGTCAGCCGAGTAGGCCGTCGAGGGGTTGGCGATGCTACCTGAACTGACCGCCGTGCTGGCGTTGCCGAAGGTGACTCCCACGTCGGTGCTGAGCTTGACCCTGACCTTGCCCGCGTCGCCGTAGGCGAGCGCGACCTTGTTGCCACGGGCGGCCATCTGCGGGCCCTTGATGTCACCCCAGGCCACGGTACTGACCGGACCGGCGGTGATGTTCGAGGGGTCCTCTGCGTCGATCTCGAAGCGCTTCAGCCGCAGGTTGCCGGCGCTCACATAGGAGACGAGGGCCGCTGCCGGGGTGGCGGCCACGGCGATGCCGCTCTTGAACTCCGCGGGGCCGAACTTGAACTTCTTCTCGATGGCGAGATCTTGGCCCAGGGGTTCGGTGCTTCGCAGGATCAGCCGGGCGCGGTTCTGGCCGTCCTTCTTCTCCAGCCAGCCGATGGCCAGCAGGCCCTTGCCGGCACAGGCGAGCGAGACGTCACGCACGCGGCGGCCGTCAGCGGGAGTGACGAAGGCCTGGGCCGCACCGCCACCGATGGTACGAGCTCGTCAGGAACACGCGGGTGGAGCCGTTAGCGGCATCCTGGTAGGTGGAGCCGGCCCAGACGCGACCATCACAGATGGCCAGCGACAGCCCCAGGTTCGGCTCGCCCACGATGCGGTAGCTGCGCAGGTTGCCGTTGGTGCGGCGATAGTCCTTGCCGCCGTTGAGGCTGAAGGCCAGGTAGAGCTGGCCCGGCTGACTGCCTTCGTGCCACCCGACCGCCACGATGGCGCCGTCACTGGTGCCGCCGTTGGCGGCGATGTCCTTGACGCGCAGGAGGCCCGTCTGGCGCAGCGGGCTGGGGGTGGCTTCCTTGTAGGCGCCCATCATCGGCGCGGCGGCGGTCAGCGACAGCGCCAGGGCTGAGGCGACGGCCAGCAGGAGTCTTCGCTTGACGACCATGGCGTTTCCCTCCTACGGGGTCTCGGTATAGGTGCTCTCGTCCCTCTCGCTCGCAGCCTACATCGGGGACGGAGATGGCGCAGACGAGCGCCCCCGGAGCGGCCCGGTCGCTGACTCAGACGTCAGTACGTTCACGACGCAGCCCCCCGCGCTGGGTCACCGCGTGATTGGCCAGCGCAGCCACGCCCATCGCCACCAGTGCCCGCTCGGTCATGGGCATGGGGCGGACCACGGCCAGGAACTGGTCGGCGCGTGCATGATCGACCGCCGACAACAGTGCCTGGCCTGCCACGGTGATGGCCAGCACACGCTGGCGCCGGTCCGCGACCTCCTCGCGGCGCTCCAGGAAACCCCGTTCGACGAGCTGGCCGACCAGCCGGCTGGTGGCGGAGTGCGAGCGGCCCAGCTGCTCGGCCAGGTCACCCACCGTGAGCGTGACCGGCCCAGCCACGGCGTACAGTGCCGCCAGCTGCGTGAAGCCGAGGTCGAGCGAGCCGAGCTGGTGCGCGAAGCCGATCACGAGCTCCCGCCAGAGGGCTCGTCCGACGGCGATGCGGTCGGAGAGGATGCGCGGGTTCTGCAGCTCGTCGCGGGCAGCCGCGACCACGGGTGACAGCAGCGGGTCGTCCATCACATGCATGATTGCATATGATTCGTGGGGCGTGTGTCCGATCTCCTGCTACGGTTCGATGAGCGCACCCAGGGTGCGCGACTCGCCGCGCGTGTGAGCGTTGACGGCGTGGTGCCATGGACACGGAGGGAGCATCTGCTTGGTGCCTGCCTACATCTATCCCGGACAGGGCTCGCAGTCGGTCGGCATGGGCAAGGCGCTGGCGGCTGCCTCGGCGGCGGCTGCGGCCGTCTGGCGGCAGGCCGACGAGGCGCTCGGCGAGCCCATCTCGCGGCTGGCGTGGGAGGGTCCGGCCGATCAGCTGGACCTGACCGTCAACGCGCAGCCGGCGCTGCTGGCCGCCTCGATCGCGGCCCAGCGGGCGCTGGAGGCAACCCTCGGACCGGCTCCGTCCAGGTTCGGTCCGCCGGGCTACTTCGCCGGTCATTCGATGGGCCAGTACAGCGCCATGGTCGCGGCCGGTGTGCTCGACCTGGCCGACGCCCTTCGCCTCGTGCGCGAGCGCGGACGGCTGATGCAGGCATCCTCCGGGGACGGCGCCATGGCCGCCATCATCGGCCTGCCCGACGAGCGCATCGACGACCTGCTCGTCGCCGGCGCCGCCGAAGGGCATCCTCACCGTGGCCAACCGCAACTCGCCTGGCCAGGTCGTGATCAGCGGCCAGCGGGCCGCGGTCGAGGCGGCCGCGGGCGCTGCCAAGGGCCTGGGCGCGCGCCGCGCCATCGTGCTCCCGGTGAGCGTGGCCGCCCACTCGCCGCTCATGGCCGAGGCGGCCGAGGGCATGCGCCGGGCACTCGCAGACATCAGCTTCAAGGCGCCGACCGCTCCCCTGCTGGCCAATGCCGATGCCATCGTGCTCAGCGACGGCGAGGCCTGTCGCGACGAGCTCATCGACCACCTGACGCGGGGAGTCGACTGGGTCACGGCCGTCGAGACCATGGTCGCCGCGGGTATCGACACGTTCATCGAGGTCGGGCCAGGCAAGGTCCTCAGCGGCCTGGTCCGGCGCATCGATGCCGGCGCCACCACCATCGCCATCGACGACATCACCATCGAGGGCGGCCTCGCGTTGCCCGCCTAGCATCACGCACAGGAGAGTATCCAGCACCCATGCGCCGCCCTGACTACACCCGCCGCGTCGCCGTCACCGGCCTCGGCATCATCAGCCCCGTGGGCTCCGACATCGCCACCGCCTGGGAGAACCTCGTGGCGGGGAACTCCGGCCTCAAGCGCATCACGCGCTGGGACCCGGAGGTCACCAGCTGCCACGCCGCGGGCGAGGTCAACGACTTCGAACCGAACGACTGGATGAACTTCAAGGCCATCCGCCGAACCGACAAGAACGTCGTCTTCGGGGTGGCCGCCGCCAAGCAGGCGCTGGCCGATTCGGGCCTCGTGATCGACGCGGACAACGGCGAGGACGTCGGCGTCATCTTCGGCTCCGGCGTGGGTGGCCCTCGCCTGATGCAGGACGCCATCGAGACGCTCGAGCAGCGTGGACCCAAGGCCGTCAGCCCCTTCTTCATCGCCAACATGCTGCCGGACACGGCTTCCGGCCAGATCGCCATCGAGCTGGGCGCCAAGGGCCCCAACATGTGCATCGTGACCGCCTGCTCGACCGGGACCCACAACATCGGCGAGGCTGCCGAGGGCATCCGTCGTGGCGACTACATCGCGGCCGTATGTGGCTCCACCGAGACACCGCTCTACGAGGTCGGCTACGTCGGCTTCGCCAACATGCGCGGGATGGGCACCCCGCGGGAGGGCCGGCCGCTGTCCGACATCTCGCGTCCCTTCGACCGCAGCCGTGACGGCTTCGTGCTGGGCGAGGGTGCCGGCGCCATGATCGTGGAGGACCTCGAGCTGGCCAAGGCGCGCGGCGCCACCATCTACGCCGAGGTGGTGGGCTACGGCAACGCGGCCGACGCGTGGGACCTCATCCAGCCGGTCGACAAGGGCGACGGGGTCCGCCGGGCCATGGAGATGGCGATCGAGCGGCACGGCGTTCCGCGCGACGAGATCGACATGATCAACCCGCACGGCACCTCGACGCCGCTGGGCGACCTGCGCGAGGCCGAGGCCATCAAGGCGGTGTTTCCCGAGCGCTACCAGCGCGTCGGTATCAGCGGCACCAAGTCGGTGACCGGGCACCTCATGGGAGCCGCCGGGGCCATCGAGGGCGTCTTCACCGTCCTCTCGGTGCACCACCAGGTCATCCCCGCGACGCAGAACTACCTGGAGCCCGACCCCGAGATCGACCTCGACATCGTCGCCGGTGACCCGCGCGAGCAGGAGATCCGCTACGCCATGAGCGACAACATCGGCCTTGGCGGCCACAACGGCGCCATCATCTTCAAGCGCTACCTCGGCGACTGAGGCTGCCGCCGACGCGGACTGCGAACGATCGCCGATCGCGTCGGCTACGATCTGCCAGCAGCCTGCAACAGGAGCTCAACTCATCGTGCCCAACAACGATCCAGCCCGTCGTGCCGTCATCACCGGTGTCGGTGCGGTCACGCCCATCGGCAACGATCACCCCACGTTCTGGGCCAATGCCAAGGCGGGCAAGAGCGGTGGCGGGCCGATCACGCACTTCGATGCCTCCGACCTGGATGTGCGCATCGCCGCCGAGGTCAAGGACTTCGACCCCGCGGTCGGCATGAACCCCAAGATGGCGCGGCGCATGAGTCGCTTCATCCACTTCGCCATGGCTGCCGGCAAGGAAGCCGTGGCTGACTCCGGCCTCGACTTCGCGGCCTGGACCCCCGAGCAGCGCGACCGCGTCGCGGTGGCGGTCAACACCTCGGGCGGTGGCCTCGAGCAGGTCATCATCGGGCACGACATCACCAACACGCGCGGACCCCGCTTCGTCAGCCCCTTCGCCATCCCGGCCCTGTCGGGCTCGATGGCGGCCTGCCAGCTGTCGATGGAGTACGGGCTCACCGGGCCGGTCATCACGCAGGTGGCGGCCTGTGCCTCGAGCGTCATCTGCTTCCTCGACGCACTGCGCATGATCGAGCGAGCCGAGGTCGACGTGGTCATCGTGGGCGGCACCGAGGCGCCCCTGCTGAAGATGGGCTTCGCGGCACTCTCCAACATGGGCGCATTGTCCAAGCGCAACGACGAGCCCGAGAAGGCTTCACGACCCTTCGACCGCGACCGTGACGGCTTCCTCTTCGGCGAGGGCGCGGGCGTCCTCGTCATCGAGACCGCGGCGCATGCCATGGAACGTGGCGCGACCATCCACGCCGAGGTGCTGGGTGCGGCGCTCACCGCCGATGCCTTCCACATCTCTGCGCCCGAGCCCACCGGGCGAGGGGCCACGATGGCCATGCGCAAGGCGCTGGCCGATGCCGACGTCGCCCCCGACGAGGTCGACTTCGTGGTGGCCCACGGCACCTCGACGCCGCTCAACGACGTCACCGAGACAAGAGCCATCAAGGCGGCACTGGGCGACCACGCCTACCGGGCCGCCATCTCGTCACCCAAGTCGATGGTGGGCCACATGCTGGGGGCGGCCGGCGCGGTATCGGCGCTCATCGGCATCGGCGCTATCCGCGACGGCATCATCGCCCCGACCATCAACCTCGATCACCCGGACCTGCCCGAGTGCGACCTCGACTACGTGCCCAACGTGGCCCGTGAGGCCCGCGTCGACACCGTCATGGTCAACGGCTTCGGCTTCGGTGGCCAGAACGCGGTCGCTGTCTTCCGCCGCTTCGAGGCATAGCCGGCACAGGGCTATCCGGCGCTGCTTCGGGATGGCAGCTCGCGGCCCTCGTAGTCGGCCAGGGCGCGCACGAGCTCGGCCGGGGTACGCATGGGTCGGCCGCGCGCAAGGTCGTAGAACACCTGTACCGTGGAGCCATCGCCGATCACACGTGCCGTCCCGATGGCCGAGTCCGCGACCTCCAGGCGATACTCGAGGCTGAAGGACGAACGGCTCACCCAGCCGACCCGCACGCCGCACCACAGGGGCTCGCCGTAGAAGGCCGGCAGACGGTAGCTGAGGTGCGCCTCCGCGATGACGAAGGTGCGCTTGTCGGCGTCCGGCCCGGTGCCGAAGGGATGGCCCACCACCTCGGTGTAGTAGCCGCCGCGCGCCATCTCGAGGTAGGCAAGGTAGACGGCGTTGTTGACGTGACCCAGCGCGTCCGTGTCGCCGTAGCGGATCTCGATGGGGTGGCGGTAGCGGAAGGTTCCCTCGAGCGAGCGGCTGCGCGGCATCACCCGATGCTAGCGGTGTGCGACCGCGTGACTGCCGACCGACGGAGGTGACGCTGGTGCCGTACCGTTGTCGATGATGAACGACGAGCGCGAGCAGACCTCCCGCACCTCCATCGAGCGCGGGCGGCCCAGCTACTCCTGGCGCTCACGGCCAGGACCGGCGACTGGAGATGGTGCGCCAGTTCGTCGACCTCGAGGACGCCCGCGTGCTTGATGTCGGCTGCGGCATCGGCACCTACGTGCGGCGTTTCCGCCAGTACAGCCACGATGTCCACGGCATCGAGGTGGAGGCGGAGCGCGTGGCCGAGGCCAGCGTGGAACTGCCCAACATCGTGCTGGCGGTGGGCGAGGACCTGCCCTATCCGGATGACCACTTCGACCTGGTCTTCAGCAACGAGGTCATCGAGCACGTGGCGAACGACCGCGTCACGGCCGCCGAGATGGTGCGCGTGACCAAGCCAGGCGGCACCATCGTGGCCTTCGCGCCCAACCGGCTGTATCCCTTCGAGACGCATGGCGCCTACTTCGGCGGACGCTACGTGTTCGGCAACATCCCGCTGATCAACTGGCTGCCCGATCCGCTGCGCGATCGGTTCGCGCCGCATGTGCGGGCCTACACCATGCGCGGCATCGAGCGCCTCTTCGCAGGCCAGCCAGTGCGGCTGGTGCACCACCGTGCCATCTACCCGGGCTTCGACAACATCAGCGCCCGCCATCGACGCCTCGGTGCGCTGCTGCGGCGAGTGCTCTACCTCGCCGAGCACACGTGGCTGCACCAGTTCGGCCTCTCCCACTTCCTCGTGCTGCGCAAGCAGGGGCGCGGCCCGGCCGAGGGGTAGTCGGCCTCGAGGTCGCCCTCGGTCAGCCGGCCTCGAGGTCAGCCGGGGTCAGCGTGGCCACGGGATCGAGCACATGGGCCTCGATGACCACTGGCACCGACCAGTTGCCGGCCAGGTCGCGCCACTGCACGTAGATGGAGCGTGGACCATCCTGGGCTGATCCACCCGTCGACTCGTCACCCAGCGGGAAGTCGATGCGGTCGACCACTGGGTAGGTACGGCCGGTCAGCAGCATGCCCTCGGCATCGACCTCGCCACTGAGGCCGATGCGAGCCAGCGCCAGCCCGCTGCCCTGGGGCTCGTCGGCAGCGCCCAGCAGCAGCAGGGGCGCGCTACCCTCGACGATGGCGCGGCCGTCGATATCGCCCTGCAGCGCTTCCGGATCGAGCGCCGGAGAGCCGAAGGGCGGCGTCGCGTCGAGGCGGGGCCGAAGGCGGTTGCGCAGCGCCCACCACATCTCGTCGCGCCCTTCCTCCATGCCCAGCCCCCAGATGCCGACGCCCGCCAGGCCCTGCTCCAGGGCGAAGTCGACCTTCTCTCCGAAGCTGTCGGGATCGTCATACCAGAGCTGACGCCAGGTTGGCGGGCAGGATCGGGCACTGCTGGCTGGCGTAGACCGTCCAGGCCGAGGCCTGCTCGGGTTCGTAGCGCCGCCCGGATGCGGCCGCGACCGCCACGGCTTCGGCATAGCTGGCTTCGGCAGCGCCGTCGATGCCGTCGCCACGGCGCACGTCGGAGCGTGGCTCGTCGGTCTCCGTCGACCAGGCGAGCCCATACCAGGGCAGGCCCAGTGCGATGGACTGGGGCGATGCCTGGGCCAGCGCGGACTCGACGCTGCCGCGCAGGTCGCCGGTGGCGGGATCGGAGAGCGGCGCGGTGGAGCCGGCCACGCCAGAGGCGGCCGTGCGGTAGCCGTAGCCCATGATGAGCGCGAGGTCGGCGGCATCGTCGGCCGTGAGGGCGGCCAGGTCATAGTTCTCCAGCCCGGGCACCACGTCGATGCTGAGGTGCAGCGCGGGGTCGACCTCGTCGAGGGCGGCGCGCACTTCGCGCACGAACTCGACGAAGTCCTCGGCGACCTCGGCCGGCAGCGGCTCGAAATCGAGGTTCACGCCGTCGAAGCCGCGCTCCGCGACGAAGGCGGCGATGCGGTCAGCCAGGTCTCGGCGGGGCTTCGTCCGGCTGAGCAGCGTGATGGTGCGGTCGCGTGTGCCCTCGGTCCAGCCGACACGCTGGATGACGGGCACCACCTTGACGCCGGCTGACTGCAGACGCGCCTTGAGCTCGCTGAAGGCATCGCTCTCGAGCGCCTCCCAACCGGGCGGCACGTCTCCGGACGGCTTCCTCCTCACCAGCCGCCCGTCTCCCGAGGCTTCGATGCTGTGGAGGGCGGCGATGGTGACGAGGTCGGTGTCGATGGCCTCGCCGACATCATCGAGGAGCCAGTTGGGCATGAAGGCCACCACCTCCGCTGCCACCGGTTCCGGCGTCGGTTGCGGGGAGGGCGACGGAGTCGGCGAGGCCAGGCCCGGCGTCGTCGGCGAGGCGGCCGGCGCAGGTGACACGAGCGGGGCGGTCGGCGTGGCCAGCGCCTCGTTCTCGACCGTGATGCAGGCGCTGGCGCCGAACGGCAGCAGGAGCAGCAGGAGCAACGCGGTGGCGAGCGCAGGACGTGAGCGTTTGGCGGGTGGAGTCGACATCACACGGCCCACCCTATCAAGTCTTGACGGCGAGCGACAGCAGCGGCAGCCTGCGCAGCCGCAGCGAGTTCAGCACCACGCTCACCGAGCTGAAGGCCATGGCCGCCGCGGCCAGGACGGGGTCGAGGCGCAGGCCGACGAGAGGGTACAGCAGGCCCATGGCCACCGGGATGAGCAAGACGTTGTAGCCGAAGGCCCACAGCAGGTTCTGGCGGATGACCCGCAGCGTCGCGTGCGAGACCCGGATGGCCACGCCGACGAGGCGGGGATCGCCACCCACGAGCGTGATGTCGGATGCCTCCATGGCCACGTCGGTGCCGGTACCGATGGCGATGCCGACGTCGGCCTGGGCCAGGGCGGGCGCGTCGTTGATGCCATCCCCGACCATGGCCACGCGGTGCCCCGCGCGCTGCAACGCGCCCACGTGGGCGGCCTTCTCGCCCGGCAGCACCTCGGCCATGACCTGCTCGATGCCGACCGCACGCGCCACGGACTCGGCTGCGGCCCAGCTGTCGCCGCTGAGCAGGTGCACCGTGATGCCCGCGTCGCGCAGGCGCGGCGACGGCCTCGCGAGCGCCGGGCTTGATGCTGTCGGCGATGTCGATGGCCGCCGCGAACACGCCATCGACGGCCACCAGGACCGTGCTGTGCGGGCTGTCGCTGGGGCTGTCCAGCCCTGCGATCGCGTCGACATCGACAGCGGACTCGTGCAGGAAGGCGGCATTGCCCACGAGCACCACTCGATCTCCCACCATGGCGCGCACTCCGCGGCCGGTCACGGCCTCGAACTCGCGTGCCTCCTCGGTGGCCAGGCTGCGGCGCTCCGCCTCGGCCAGGACCGCAGCCGCCAGCGGATGCTCGGAGCCGCGCTCGGCACTCGCCGCCAGCGCCAGGACGGCCATGGCCGTCCTGGCCCGCCGCGGCACGGACGGCGCTGACCGAGGGGTGACCGACGGTCAGGGTGCCCGTCTTGTCGAAGACGACGGTGTCGACACCGCCGGCCGTCTCGAGGGCGGCGCCACCCCGGATGAGCATGCCACCCTCGGCGGCGCGACCCGTGCCCACCATCACGGCGGTGGGCGTGGCCAGCCCCATGGCGCAGGGACAGGCGATGATGAGCACACTGATGGCCGAGACCAGCGCCAGGGTGAGGGCCGGTTCTGGTCCGAGGGCTGCCCAGGCCACGAACGTCGCCGCCGCCAGCACGATGACCGCGGGCACGAACCACTCGATGACGCCATCGGCCACACGCTGGATGGGCGCCTTCGATCCCTGCGCCTCGCGCACCATGCGCACGATCTGGCCCAGCACGGCGTCACGGCCGACGTGGGTGGCGCGCAGCACGATGGTGCCGCTCCCGTTGAGGGTGGCGCCGATGACCACGTCGCCGGCACGGCGGGTGACCGGCAGAGGCTCACCGGTGAGCATCGACTCGTCGACGCTGCTGCTGCCGTTCACGACGATACCGTCGACCGGCACCTTCTCACCGGGTCGGACGCGCACGAGGTCGCCGGGTCGGATAGCTTCGATGGGCACGTCCAGCTCGACGTCACCGTCGATGCGCCGAGCGGTGCGCGCACCCAGTCCCACCAGGGCGGCGACCGCGCCACTGGCCTGCGACTTGGCACGTGCCTCCATCCAGCGGCCGGTGAGGATGAGGCCGATGATCATGGCCGACGAATCGAAGTACGTGACCGGCTCGATGCCGGCGTCGTGGACGAGCGCGGGCGCCAGTGTGACGGCCACGCTGTAGCCCCACGCGGCCATCGTCCCCAGCGCCACCAGCGTGTCCATCGAGACCGTGCCATGCCGCGCCTGCCGCCAGGCGTTGCGCAGGAACACGCCGCCGGCCCAGAACTGCACGAACGTGGCCGGCACGAGCAACAGCCAGTTGAGCTCCATCATGCCCAGGCCGAGCGCGCCCGGCCACAGCATCAGCGCCATGATGGCCACGGCCAGCAGCACCGAGACCAGGGCGCGGATGCCCAGCTGGCGCATCTCTCGCGACCGCAGGTCGGCATCGGGGTCGGCGTCGTCCAGCGTCAGCGCCGCGGAGGCCAGGGTGGCTGCGCTGTGGACGCACGTCGTAGCCGGCTGCCTCGATGGCCGCGACCACCTCGGCACGTCCGGCGACCGCAGGGTCCACACGCACGGTGGCGCGCTCGGTGGCCAGGTTGACGTTGGCCTCGCTGACACCGTCGGCGTTGCGCAGGAAGCGTTCGATGCGGTTGACGCAGGAAGCGCAGGTCATGCCTTCCACGCCGACCGAGAGCTCGATCGGCTCAGGCACGGCGAGGGGAGCCGTCATGGGGTGGCTCCCGGCCTAGTGGCCCACCGGCTTGATGGCGTAGACGCCGATGATCATGTCGACGCAGGGATCGTGGCAGAGCTCGACCCCCACCTCCCCCTTGTCGACCAGCTCGGCGAGGTAGACACACTCGCGCTGCGGGAGCCCTGCCCAGTAGCGTCGGTCGCGCGTCTCGACGGCCCGCACGTCATCGGCCTCGCCATTGATGTCGAAGCGGCGACGCAGCTCGTGCATGGGCACGTAGGCGCGCGACTTGATGAAGCGCCGAAGCTGCGCCTGGGTGCAGCCCTGAACCGGGGTAGGGCCGATCCGGCTGCCATTGTCGTCAGCCATGTGTTCGTCTTTCCCCGCGATCGCCGCCTTGATCGGCGTCGCGGCCGGCGCCACTGGCGCCGCGAGGTATCGTCGGGTTCAGTGCGGTCGGCGCGGAGCGTGACCGCCGGTCGGCGGATGATACACCCGGTCGCGGGGGCACCCCGGACGTTGGCCCAGGTGCCATGCTCGAGCGGACAGCCTCAGCGCCCAGCCACCACGCGCAGCTCACGTGGCGCGGTGTTGAGCGATTCGCCGCCGGCCGTCGTACACACCATGGCATCCTCGATGCGCACGCCGTAGCGGCCCTCGAGGTATATCCCCGGCTCGCAGCTGAAGGTGTTGCCGGCGACGACGGCCGACCGGTTGCCGGCGACGACGTACGGTTCCTCGTGCACCTCCAGACCGATGCCGTGCCCGAGGCGATGGAAGAAGTAGTCGCCGTAGCCACCGGCGCTGATGACCTGCGCGAGCCGTCGCATCGAGTGCCTCGAACGTCACGCCCGGGCGAACGGCCGCTCTCGCCGCCGCCTGCCCGCTCGCTGTCAGCTCGTAGATGGTGGCGAAATCGGCATCCGGACCGGAGCCATCCTCGGCCGCGATCCAGACGGTGCGCGTGATATCGGAGCAGTAGCCCGCCCGGCGCCCGCCGATGTCGAGCAGCAGCGGCTCGCCGGGGCCGATCACGCGGGCTCCCGGCTCGTGGTGTGGCGAAGCGCTGTTGGGACCGGAGGCCACGATGGCGAACTCGGCGCTGTCATGGCCCTCTTCCACCAGCGCGTCACGAACGTCTCGGGCCACCTCGGCCTCGGAACGACCGATCAGCGGACCGGCGATGATGCGCTCGATGGCGCGATCGGCGGCCTCAGCGGCAGCCCGCAAGAGCGCCACCTCCTCGTCGTCCTTGACCTGTCGCAGCGGTCCCAGCAGCTCCGATGCCAGGCCCCACTCGGCGCCAGGCAGCCGCGCCTGCAGGCCCAGCACGAAGGCAGCCCGCAGGCCGTCCGAGACGAGGATGCGCCGGCCGGACGTGGGTCCCAGTAGTGGCGGCAGCAGCAGGAACGGGTCCGCTGTCTCGTCCCACGCCAGCACCTCCAGCTGTGCCCCGCGGAACCCTGCGGCCTGCGCTGCCGCCGGGGCCTCGAGGCGCGGGCTGATGTAGGAGATGGGGCCGTCTGCCGGGATGACCAGCAGATTGAGCCGCTCGAGCCCGTGGGCCGCGTAGCCGCTCAGCCACTCCAGCTCGGGGCCGACCCCGACCAGCAGGGCCGTGATGCCCTGCGCGGCCACGGCCGCCTGCGTCGCCTCGATGCGCGCCCGGAAGCGTGACGGTGTGATGCCCGCGGCTTCCGTCACGCCCCCTGCCCCGCGTCGGCCGCCAGCCAGCCCTCGACCAGCCTTGTACCGTCGTCGAAGAACTTGCGGTAGGAGAAGACGCGACCGGCGCCTGCCTTGAGCGCGCGTCTGCGCGTCACCTGGTCGTCGTGCTGGGCCACCGCGATGACCGGCAGTCGTGCCGCGTGGATGCGCTCGATGGCGGCGATGCCATCGAAGCTGCGGGCGGCAAGGTCGACGATGGCGCCGCTGATGGTGCGCTCATCCCCGAGCTCGTCAGCCTCGAGCGCCAGCGCCAGGTCGGCGTCGCCGCTCAGCCGTACCGCGCTGCCGCCGGCCCGGCGGACCGACTCGGTGATGCGCGTGGACCACAGCAGGTCGTCGGCGAGGACGACCACGGCTGCGCTCAGGTGACCTCCCAGGTGTCGCTGCTGAACAACAGGTCGCGCAGCACGCCCTCGCCCTTGTCGGCGCGAACGAGCTCGATCTGGCCGGCCACGAGCTGGTGATGCGTCGGCCGCTTGACGCGGCGGAAGACACCGACCGGGACGGGGTACTCGGGCCAGAACATGCGCGAGAGGATGAAGGCCAGCGTGCCGTCGGTCTCGTCGTGGACGAGCAAGTCCGATTCGTCGATGCCGTTGCCCAGCTCGACGACCTCGGGTCGGATACCAGCGAGGCGGATGCCCCGGTCACGCTCCTTGCCGAAGATCATCGGCTCGCCGTGCTTGAGGCGGAGCACGCGGTCGTCGCGGACATCGCGGTCGGTGAAGTCGCGCCATGCGCCATCGTTGAAGATGTTGCAGTTCTGCAGCACCTCGATGAAGGCCGAGCCATGGTGTCGACCAGCGGCGTCGAGCGTCTCATGGATGTGCTCGGAGTAGGTGTCGATGGTGCGGGCCACGAAGGTGGCCTCTGCCGCCAAGGCCACCGACAGTGGCACGACGGGTTGGTCGACGGTGCCATCGGGCGTGGACTTGGTGCGCTTGCCGAACTCGGAGGTCGGCGAGGCCTGGCCCTTGGTGAGCCCGTAGATGCGGTTGTTGAACATGACGACCTTGATGTCGACGTTGCGCCGCATCGAGTGCAGGATGTGGTTGCCGCCGATCGAGAGCGCGTCACCATCACCGGTGATGACCCAGACCATCAAGTCCGGCCGCGCGATCTTGAGGCCGGTGGCCAGCGTGGGCGCGCGGCCGTGGATGGAGTGGAAGCCGTAGGTGTTCATGTAGTACGGCAGCCGGCCCGAGCAGCCGATGCCGCTGATGAAGACGATGTTCTCGCGCGGATAGCCGAAGTCGGGCATGACGCGCTGGGTCTGCGCCAGGATGGAGTAGTCGCCGCAGCCGGGGCACCAGCGCACCTCCTGGTCGGAGACGAAGTCCTTGCGCGTCAGCGAGAACGGGCTCGGCGACGGTGGCGGGGCCGATGGGGTCACTCATGTCTGCCTCACTCACCCTCGTCGAGGAGTAGCCGCGCGGCCCTGACGATCTCGGGCACGGGGAATGGCTTGCCGCGGACCTGGTTGAGGCCGACGGCATCGACCAGGTAGCGGCCGCGGATGAGCAGCCGCAGCTGGCCGGTGTTGATCTCGGGCATGAGCACGCGGCGGTAGCGCGAGAGCACCTCGCCGGTATTGCGCGGGAAGGGGTTGAGGTGGCGCAGGTGCGCATGGGCCACGGCGTCACCGCCACGCTGCAGGCGCTCCGCGGCCGTCCGCAGCGCGCCGTAGCTGCTGCCCCAGCCCAGGATGAGCAGGTCGCCCCGCGCTGGACCGAAGACCTCCAGCTCGGGGATGTCGTCGGCGATGCCCGCGATCTTGCGCGCGCGCAAGTCGGTCATGCGCTGGTGGTTGTCAGGGTCATACGAGATCTGGCCGCTGACGTCGGCCTTCTCAAGGCCGCCGATGCGATGCTCCATGCCGGGCGTACCGGGGATGGCCCAGGGGCGCGAGAGCGTGCCGGGGTCGCGGTCGTAGGGCTGGAAGGTCGCCGCGTCCGCGTGATTGGGCACCGAGATGTCGGGCAGGTCGGACGGCTCGGGGATGCGCCACGGCTCGGAGCCGGTGGCCAGGAAGGCATCCGACAGGTACACCACCGGGGTCATGTACTTGAGCGCGAGCCGGCAGGCCTCGATGGCGTACTCGAAGCACTCCGACGGCGTGGCGGGGGCCACGATCGGCAGGGGTGCGTCCCCGTTGCGGCCGAACATCGCCTGCAACAGGTCGGACTGCTCGACCTTGGTGGGCATGCCCGTGGAGGGCCCGGCGCGCTGCACGTTCACCACCACCAGCGGCAGCTCCACCATCACCGCCAGGCCCATGGCCTCACCCTTCAGGGCGATGCCCGGCCCAGACGACGCGGTGAGCGCGAGGGCCCCTCCGAAGGAGGCACCGATGGCCGAGCCGATGGCGGCGATCTCATCCTCCGCCTGGAAGGTGCGCACCCCGAAGTGCTTGTAGGTGGAGAGCTGGTGCAGGATGTCGCTGGCCGGCGTGATGGGATAGGAGCCGTAGAAGAGGTCGCGTCCGGCCAGCTTGGTGGCCGCCACGAACCCGAGCGAGGCGGCCTCGTTGCCGGTGATGTTGCGGTACGTGCCCGGCGCCAGGTGGGCCGGCTTGACGCGATAGTGCGTGTGGAAGATCTCCGTCGTCTCGCCGAAGGCGTAGCCGGCCTTGAGCGCCCGCAGGTTGGCCTCGGCGATGACGGGGCGCGCGGCGAACTTCTCCTCCACCCACCGGATGGTCGGCTCCATCGACCGCTCGTACAGCCAGAACATGATGCCGAGGGCGAAGAAGTTCTTGGACGTGTCGACCTGCTTGGTGGACATGTCCAGCCCTTCGAGCGCCAGCGCATTGAGCTTGCTGATGGGGATCTCGAAGACGTTGTAGTCGCTGAGCGAGCCATCCTCGAGCGGGTTGCTGGCATAGCCGGCCTTGGCCAGGTTCTGCTTGTTGAAGGCGTCCTCGTTGACGATCACGGCGCCACCCGCAGGGACATCGCGGAGGTTGGTGCGCAGGGCCGCCGGGTTCATGGCCACGAGCACGTCGGGCGAGTCCCCGGGGGTGTGGATCTCCGACGATGAGAAGCTGATCTGGAAGCCCGAGACGCCCGGCAGTGAGCCGGCGGGGGCGCGGATCTCGGCTGGGAAGTCCGGCAGCGTGGCGATGTCGTTGCCGAAGACGGCCGCAGTCCGTGTGAACTGCGTGCCGGTGAGCTGCATGCCGTCGCCCGAGTCGCCCGCAAAGCGGATGGTGACGCGATCCAGCTCCTGGATGGGTAGCGGCGGGTGCTGCTCTGTCTCTGTGGTCACGCGGGGGCGGGCTCCTGGCTTGTCGACCTCGGCGACGACACCGCCGGTCGCAGTGACCGCAGTGTAGCGCGGCCGGCCGTTCGCTCCCCAACGGCGCGGCTGGGGGCCGGAAGGGCGCGGCCGGGCAGCGGCACGACCGCTAGCATCGGCTCCGTGAGCGCGCCCGACCAGCCCCAGCACCATGCGCTCGTCAGCGAGCGGGGGCTGGGCATCCTGCTGGTGCTGGTCTCGGCTGCCGGCTTCGGTTCCGGCGCGCTCTTCGTGCAGCCGCTCTACGACGCCGGCATGGAGCCCCTGGCCGTGCTGTTCTGGCGCTTCAGCAGCGCGGCCCTGCTGGCCTGGGGCTTCCTGCTCGTGGCATCCCGGCGGCGACGCTCGTTGCGGGCGCTGCCGCGCCGGCGCGTGGCGGTGCTGCTGCTGCTGGGCACGCTCTACGTCGGCAACAGCTACGCCTTCATCGCAGCCCTGCAGGTCGTCTCCATCTCGCTGACCTCGATCATCGCCTACCTCTATCCGGCCATCGTGGCGGTGATGGCGACGCGTTTCGTGCGCCGCCTGGAGGGACGGCGAGCGTGGGTGGCGCTGGGGATCTCCATCGTGGGCGTGGCCCTCACGGTCGGCGGCATCCCCGCCGGAGAGCTGCCGCCCCTGTGGGGCCTGGCACTGGCGTTCGCCAATCCCATCATCTACGCCACCTGGATCGTGCTGCAGGCGCGGCTCGCCGGCGAGCGCCCCACGCGTGCGTCCGTCCCCAGCCGGCTCGGCCCCGGCACCTCGAGCAGCAGCGAGGCCATCACCATGCCGCCGGCCGAGGCGCAAGTGGTCGCGGCTGGGCCCGACCCCTCCCCCGCCGTGGCGCTGATGACCACGGCCACGGCATCGGCGTACGCCCTGCTCCTTCTCGGCAGCGGTGGTTCGGTGTCGCCGCTGGACGTGCCCGACGGCACGTGGCCCGCGCTCCTGGGGCTGGGCCTGTTCGCCACGGCCATCGCCATCGGCGCGTTCTACGCCGGCGTCAAGCGTGTCGGTGGCGCACGTGCCTCGCTCATCAGCACCGTCGAGCCGGTCTACACCGTGGCCCTCGCCGTGCTGCTCTTCGGTGAGCAGCTCACGGCCATGCAGCTGGTCGGCGGCGCGCTGGTCATCGGCGCCGTCATCCTCGCCGAGACCGGCCGGCCCGGTACAGTAGCCAGCGGGACCGACTGACCATCCGACCGACCGACCCTCCGACCGACCAGTCCAGCAGCAGGAGCCAGCCCATGCGCCTCGTCTCATATCTCGATGCGGCCGGTGACCGGCTGGCGGTCGAGCACGACGACGGTCGCATCTGGTCGAGCCGCTCCCTTGGCGCCGGGCTGGCGGGCTCCATGGGTGCGCTGCTGGCCGGCGGCGAGCCGGCGCTGGCGGCGCTGCGCGCCGCGGCTCGCGCGGCGAGCAGCCAGGGGCGCCCCGGCGACGTCGAGCCAGCCAGCCGCATCTCGCCGGTGCCACGTCCTGGCAAGGTCGTGGCCATCGGGCTGAACTACCGTGATCATGCCGCCGAGCTGGGCGTCGAGGTCCCGCCGGTGCCGCTGCTGTTCGCCAAGTTCCCCACCTCGGTCATCGGCGACGGCGCCACGGTCGAGTGGGATCCGAGCCTGACCGACGACGTCGACCTGGAGGTGGAGCTGGCCATCGTCATCGGCCAGCGGGCCCGCCGCGTCAGCGCGCCGGACGCGACCAGGTACATCCTCGGCTACACCTGCCTCAACGACGTCACCGCGCGCGACCTGCAGTTCTCCGACGGCCAGTTCGTACGCGCCAAGTCGCTCGACACGTTCTGTCCCCGTTGGTCCCGCGCTGGTGACCGCCGACGAGCTGCCCGAGCCCGGCAACCTCCGCGTCCGCAGCTATCGCAACGGCGAGGTCATGCAGGACTCCAGCACCGCGAACCTCATCTTCGGAGTGCCAGAGCTGGTCTCGTTCTGCTCGCAGGCCTTCACGCTGGAGCCGGGCGACATCATCGCCACCGGCACGCCCGGAGGCATCGGCTACTACCGCCAGCCCAAGGTCTCGATGCACGATGGCGACGTCATGACCGTCGAGGTCGAGGGCATCGGGCGACTCTCGAACCCCTGCCGTGAGGTCCGCGCCCCGGCCTGAGCGCCGCCGGTCACTCGGTCGCGAGCAGCGCCTGGCTGAAGATGCCCAGGGCCTCCTCGATCTCCGAGCGCTGCACGTCCAGCGGCGGGATCCAGCGCAGGACGTTGCCGGCGCCGCAGGTCAGCACCAGCAGGCCGCGCTCGGCGGCTGCCGCGCTGAGCGCGCTACCGAGCGCGACCGCCGGCGCCGCGTCGGGGTCCTTGACCATCTCCACGCCGATCATCAGGCCGGGACCGCGCACATCGCCGATACGCGGGTCTTCCAGCGCCAGCGCCTGCAGCCCGGCCGTCAGCTCGGCGCCGCGCGCGGCCGCGTTGGCCACCAGGCCCTCCTCGCGGATCACCTCGAGCACGGCGATGCCGGCGGCACAGCAGACCGGGTTGCCGCCGTAGGTGGAGCCATGCGCGCCGACTCCCCAGCGCTCCTGCAGCTCACGCGACGAGACCAGCGCCGCCAGCGGCAGGCCGTTGGCGATGGCCTTGGCGAGCAGCACGATGTCGGGCTTGATGTCGGCGTGCTCGAAGGCCCACATGCGGCCGGTGCGGCCGTAGCCCGACTGCACCTCGTCGAGGATGAGCAGGATGCCGTGGCGCGTCGCCAGCTCGCGCAGGCCCCGCAGGAAGGCGACCGGCGCGGGCACGTAGCCGCCTTCGCCCTGCACCGGTTCGATGATGAAGGCGGCCGTGCGCGAGGGCTGGATCTGCTCGGCGAAGAGCCGCTCGAGGTAGGCCAGGCTGGCAGCGCTGGCGGCGGCCTCGTCCCCGCCGTAGTCGCGGAAGGCATTCGGGAACGGCGCGATGTGGATGCCCGGCAGCAGGGGCTCGTAGCCGCTGCGGTAGTTGAGGCTGGAGCTGGTGACGCTGGTGGCCCCGTAGGTGCGCCCGTGGAAGGCACCCGTGAACGCGATGATGTGGCTGCGACCGGTCGCCCGCCGAACCAGCTTCATGGCGCCGTCCACGACCTCCGCGCCGGAGTTGCCGAAGTAGACCGTGTCCAGCCCGTCGGGCATCTCGGCGATGATCATCTCGGCCAGCCGCGTGACCGGGTCGAGGTGACCGAGGCCGTTGCACACGTGGATGAGCGCATCGACCTGCTTGTGGATGGCCGCGTTGACCCGCGGGTGGGCGTGCCCGAGCGAGGTCACGGCGATGCCGTTGGCGAAGTCGAGGTAGGAGCGGCCGTCGCTGTCGAAGAGGCGGTGGCCTTCGCCGCGGACCCAGGCCTGCTGGTAGTAGCGGCCGAGGACGGGCGACAACGCGGCCAGGGAGCGGTCCTGGATGGAGCGGGCGGTATCGGTCATGAGCGCAAGCATAGGGGCAGCGGCGGCCCGGGCGCCGGCTGGGAGCGTGGCGCCGGCCGGGGGCGTGCCGCTAGTAGCGGCGGCCGCGCAGCTTGTCGAGGTCGAAGCGGGCCGTGTCGGCGATGGCCATCACCGCCATCGTGCCGGCCTGCACCGGGTCGCTGACGACGAGATCGGCCTCGGCCGAGACGGAGCCGGCCATCGACAGCGACACCACCGGGATGCCGCGGTCGCGCAGCTCGCGTACGGCACGGGTGATCTCGCCGCCCATCAGCGAGCCGGCCAGGACCAGGATGTGTGCGCGCGGCAGATCGGCCACGGCGCGCACGGCAGCGGCGATCTCGGCCTCGCCCACGAGCGCCATGGTGTCGACCGAGATGCGCTCCCCGCGCAGGTTGTGGCGATCGCTCTCCGACACCGCCCCCAGCGCCACCTGTGCCACCTGCGCTCCACCGCCGATGACGATGACGCGCTTGCCGAACACCTGGCCCAGGGTCGGTCGCGCATCGGCCGAGGTCACCCCCGGGACGGTCAGGGCGACCCTGGTGGCCTCGACCGGGCCGAGATCGCGCAGCTCCAGGTCGAAGACGCGCGTGACCTCGATGTCCTCGCCCTTCTTGGTGGCCGGGAAGGAGTTGACGGTGACCACGTCGGCACCGGCGTCGCGCAAGCGCAGCAGGATCTCGGTCAGGTCCGCGTCGTCGGTGGTGCGCACCTCGATGGCCGACAGCACGCTGTCGCCGCTGGGGATGGACAGGTCGGGGATGTCGCCCTCGCGGGCGTCGTCGTGGCTGCTCATGGGTGCCCCAACTATGGCATAGCCGGGACCGTTCCCACGCGCCGCGCGGCCACCTTCCGTGGTCATGCCATGTATCTTCTGGCAACCATGTTCCAGACCACCAGTCGGGCCTCCGCCAGCCCTGCCATCGGCGGCCGCGCCACCATCCGCGTCGGTATCATCGGCGCTGCCGGCATCGCCGGCGGCGAGCTCGTCCGCTTGCTCGAGCGCCACCCCAGCGTGACCATCGCGGGCCTGCAGGGGCGCGACCGCGATCACCAGCCCATCGGGGCCACGCAGCCGCAGCTGGCCCGCACCGGGCACATCATCGAGACCTCGCTGCCAGGGGTCGACGCGGTCTTCATGGCCCTGCCCCACGGCGCCTCTGCCGCGCTCGTGCCCGATTTCCTGGAGCAGGGCATCGCGGTCATCGACCTCGGCTCGGACTACCGGCTCCACGACCCGGCCGACTACGAGCGCTGGTACGACTACACGCACCCGTTCCCGGAGCTGCTGGCCAAGGCCGTCTACGGCCTGCCCGAGCAGCATCGCGACGAGCTGCTGGCGCTGCAGGGTGCCGACACCATCGTGGTGGCCTCGCCGGGCTGCTATCCCACGACCGCCCTGCTGGGACTCTATCCGCTGGCGCGAGCCGGCCTCATCGAGGATGTCGTGGTCGACGCCAAGAGCGGCGTCTCGGGCGCGGGGCGCTCGGTCAGGGCTGACCTCATGTACGCAGAGGTCAACGACTCGCGTGAAGGCCTATGGCGTGGGCGCGCACCGACACACCGCCGAGCTGATCCAGGAGCTCCGCGATGCCGGACCCGAGCCGACGTCGAACCCGGGCGCGGCCAGCGTCGGCTTCCTGCCACACCTGGTGCCGATGAACCGGGGCATCCTCGCCGCCGGCCACGTGCGACCGACGCGTGCCATCAGCGCCAGCGAGCTGCGCGAGCTGTACGACGCCGCGTATGCCGACGAGTACTTCGTGGAGGTGGTGGACGTGGCACCCTCGACGGGCCACGTGCGCGGTTCCAACTTCGCCCGTGTCTTTGTCCACCTCGACGAGCGCACCGGCCGCATCACCACCATCTCGGTCGAGGACAACCTGGTCAAGGGTGCCGCGGGGCAGGCCATCCAGGCGTTCAACCTCGTCTTCGGCCTGCCCGAGTGGGCCGGCCTCGAGCAGCTCCCCCTCGTCCCGTGAAGGCACGGGGGACGACCGGCTCGGAGCTGCCCGAGGTCGAGCGACGCCGCGCGCCTGCCGAGGGGCTTCCGCGCGTCGGGCAGCAGCGCCGGCATCAAGAGCTCCGGGGCGCTCGACCTGGGGCTGGTCGTGGTGGACGGCGGAGCGGCGGCGGTGGCCGCCACCTTCACCACCAACCGCCTGCCGGCGGCGTCGGTGCGCATGAACCGTGAGCACCTGGCGGCGACCGAGCCGGCAGGTGCCGGCGGCTACGGCTGGGCGGGCGCGATGATGGCCTCCAGCGGCTGCGCCAACGCGGCGACCGGCGACGCCGGGCTGGCCGACCAGCGCAGTCTCGCCGCGACGCTCGCAGCCGCCAGCGGCACCACCACCGAACGGGTGCTGGCGATGTCGACCGGGCTCATCGGCACGCGCCTGCCGGTCGAGCGCATGGCCGGCGCGATCGAGGCCATCGTGGCCACCGGCCTGGGCCGCGCCGACAGCGACTTCGCCGACGTCGCCGAAGCCCTGCGCACGACCGATTCACGCGCCAAGGTGGCTGCCCTGCGCGTGTCGCTGCCCGGCCCCGACGGCGACCCGGTGGCGGTGACCGTCAGCGGCGTGGCCAAGGGCGTGGGCATGATCCATCCCAACATGGCCACCATGCTCTGCTTCGTCCTCACCGATGCCACCGCAGCGCCCGCGACGCTGCACGCGCTGCTGCGCCCCATCGTGGCGCGCACCTGGAACCAGATCAGCGTGGACGGTGACCAGTCCACCAATGACACCGTGCTGCTGGCGGCGTCCGGGGCCGCCGGCGCAGCCGCGCTCGAGACAGACCCCACGGCGGCGGCCGCCTTTGGCCGCGCCCTGGAGGCCGTGGCACGCTCGCTGGCGCGCCAGCAGGCAGCCGATGGTGAGGGTGCCACCACGCTCATCACCTGCGCCGTGAGTGGTGCGCTTGACGATGCGGCTGCGCGTGCCGCTGCGCGTGCCGTCGTCAGCAGCGACCTGGTCAAGGCCGCGGTCCATGGTGCCGATCCCAACTGGGGCCGCATCGCCATGGCCGTGGGCAACGCCACCATCGCCGCCGCAGCGGTGCTCGAGGCGGCCGGGCTGGCGCCGGCTGAGGCCCGCCGCCGAGCCGGCCAGCCGGTGGAGCTCGACCCCGATCGCCTGCAGATCGACATCGAGGGCGTGCCCGTCTTCGCCGGCCTGCCCGTGGCCTTCGACGCCGCCGAGCTGAGCCGGCGCATGCGGGCTGGCGAGGTGCTCATCCGCGTCGACCTCGGCGTGGGCGATGGCTCGGGCGAGGCCTTCGGCTGCGACCTGACCGAGCGCTACGTCGTCGAGAACTCGGCGTACTCCACGTGAGCCGAACGCCGCTGGTGGTCAAGCTCGGCGGCACCACCATCACCGAGCAGCAGGATGTGCTGCGCGAGATCGTGGCGGAGCGAGGGTCACGGCCAGTCGTCGTCGTGCACGGCGGCGGCAAGCGCCTCACCGACTGGCTCACGCGCCTGGGCGTGGAGAGCCGCTGGGATGCCGGGCGTCGTGTCACCGACGAAGCCACCCTGGAAGTCTTCCTGGCCGTCATCGGCGGCGTCATCAACGCCGAGCTGACGGCTGCCCTGCGCGCGCTGGGTGGCCAGCCGGTGGGCATCCGCGGCATCGATGGCGGCATGATCCGCGGCCCGGCGGCGGATGGCCTCGATCGCGTCATCAGCGAGCCGGCGGCCGACGTGACCCTGCTGCGGACCTTGCTCGACGCAGGCTTCCTGCCGGTGCTGGCCCCCATGGGCCTCGATCCAGCCGGCCGCATCTGCAACGTCAACGCCGACGACGCGGCTGCAGCGCTGAGCGCTGCGCTGGGGGGCGAGCTGGTGCTGCTGACCGACACCGACGGCGTGCGTGACGCCGCTGGCGCGCGCATCGCGGAGCTCACGCCCGAGTCTGCAGCGCGGCTCATCAGCGAGGGCGTCATCGCGGGCGGCATGGTGCCCAAGGTCAGCTCCGCCTTGCGCGCTGTCGGACCTGGCTCGCAGGCCGAGCGAGCCGTCATCGCCGATGGGCGCCAGGTGGGCGCGCTGCAGCGGGCGCTCCACGAGCACGCCGGGACCGGCGTTCGGCCTGACTGATCAGGCCGAGACGGCCTCGACCCCGAGCCTGCGCCGCGCCGGCGGCAGGAAGATCGCCCGACGCTCGTCCGAGATGGCCTCGGCGTCATCGGCCACCACGACGGCGGCGGTGCTGGGCCATGCGCCTGCCGGCGCCTCCATGACCGGGATCAGCACGCCGGTCTCCAGCTGGCGGACATCGACGAAGGTCTTGGCCACGGAGACCTCCGGCCGGCCCAGCAGGAAGCCCTGGCCGGCGCCGATCTGGAGCTCGCGGATGACGTGCAGCTGCTCCGCCGTCTCGACGCCCTCGGCCACGATGCGCGCATCCTGGCTCAAGGCCAGGTCGCGCAGCGACTGCAGCACGGCGCGGGCGCCCAGGCGGCGGACGCCGTCCTGCACCAGGCTCAGGTCGATCTTGACGATGTCGAACTGCACCTGCGAGAGCAGGCGCAGGCCAGCGTTGCCGGCCCCGACATCGTCGGCGGCGAGGCGCAGGCCGTACTGCTGCAGTGCGGCGAAGGTCTGGCGCAGTCGGCCGATGTCGTCGACCTCGTCCCGCTCGGTCATCTCGATGATGACGCGACTGGGCGAGATGCCGTTGCGGACCAGCCCCTGCAGCAACCAGGCGGCGTCGAAGTCCTTGACCTCCAGCGTGCGCGGTGACAGGTTGAGGGTCAGCAGACGATCGGACCCGATGGCCCGCGCGCCCTGGACCACGGCCTCGATGCAGGCGAGGTCGAGCTCGACGGTGCGACCCGATGCCGCCGCCGCCGCGAAGAGCTGGGCCGTGTCGGGCAAGGGGACCCTTGGGATCTGGGCGGATGAGGCCCTCGAAGCCGATGACCCTCCCGCTGCGCAGATCGACGATGGGCTGGAACACCGGGCGCAGCAGCTTGTCCAGGATGACCTCGGCCACGGCATTGCCGCTGGCATTGTCGAACTCATCAGGCATCTGGTCGCGCTGCGCATCGAAGACCTCGATCGAGCCCCGCCCGTGGCGCTTGGCCCAGTACAGCGCCGCATCGGCCTGGCGGTAGACGAGGTCACGCTGGCGGCCGAAGTAGGGCACGCCGGAGATACCGCCGCAGAAGGCGAATGGACGGCCGCCGTCGGCCGGGCGCTTGCAGAAGTGGAGGAGACGCTCGGCCACGCTGGTGGCCTCGTCGATGTCGGTGTCGAACAGGAGCATGGCGAACTCGTCGCCGCCGGTGCGATAGAGCAGGTCGCCGTGTCGCGACAGCTCCCGCATCGTTCGTGCCAGCGCGCGCAGCATCTCGTCGCCTGCGGCGTGACCGTCCCGGTCGTTCACCACCTTGAGGTCGTCGAGGTCGATGAGCACGAGGCTGAAGGACCGTCGTCGCTCTTCGTAGCTCTCGATCCCGCGCTCCAGCGCCTCGCGGAAGGCGCGGTGGTTGCCGAGACCGGTGAGACCGTCAGCCAGCGAGTCCTGGCGAGCCTCGTAGTAGAGCATCTGCATCTCGGCGCGGGCAGCGGCCATCTTCTGGAAGGGATCCAGCAAGTAGCGCACCAGCACGATGATGGCGAGGATGGCGCCGGCCAGCAGGGTCAGCATCGCCAGGCTTACCTCGGGTGGCACCGGCTCCGGTCCGCTGGGCCACAGTCGGATGGCCAGGTAGCTGCCGGCGAGCGTCGGTGCGAGGGCCAGCCCCAGCATCGCCATCCACAGGCGCCAGCGAACCGAGACGCGCGCATCGGCAGAGCGGGAGCGTCCGCCGCCGACGTTCGACAGCCGCGGAAGACGTGGGTTCACTCGTGCGAGCCATGACGCCCAGTCAATCTGATAGGCCCAAGGTCCGGTAGTGGCCCGAAGTCACTAGCGCGTGGCAGGACCCCCTCCAGCCGGGCCGGACAGCATGCACCAGCCCTCCTCCTCCCCTGCCACCACCCACTGCACCGCAGTCCATCCGGACAACGCTACGTGTCGCGCGATCGGAGCACGACTTATGCATGACTATGCAATAATGGCCACCACGCGCGCATGTTAATGCAGGACAGCGAGCCTCCACTGCGCCGTGTCACGCACATCCAGGGGCGTCCGGCATGTGCCGGGCGCCCCTGGTGCAGTCGTCGCACCCACGCGAGTCACGGCTCGCTCGAACATCGACAAGGTCCGGAGGTACGTGGTGAAGAAGGTCGTGCTCGCCTACTCGGGCGGGCTGGATACATCGGTCGCGGTGGCCTGGCTCAAGGAGCAGTACGACGCCGAGGTCGTGACCCTCACGGTCGACCTTGGTGGCGACTCGCTGCGCGACAGTGTCGCCCAGCGGGCGCTCGCCTCCGGTGCCAGCCGCGCCTACGTGGTCGACGGCCGGGAACGCTTCGTGCGCCAGTTCGTCTGGCCCAGCCTGCAGGCCAATGCCCTCTACCAGGGCGTCTACCCGCTGGCCACGGCGCTGGCGCGCCCACTCATCGCACAGCTGCTGGTCGAGGTCGCCGATCGCGAACGCTGCGATGCCGTGGCCCACGGCTGCACCGGCAAGGGCAACGACCAGGTCCGCTTCGATGTCGCCGTCCACGCCCTTGATCCCAGGCTCGAGGTCGTGGCCCCCATGCGCGTCGGCATGGGCCTGTCGCGTGACGAGGAGATCAGCTACGCCATCGAGCGCGGCATCCAGATCCCCATCACGCGCGAATCGCCCTACTCCATCGATGTCAACCTCTGGGGCCGATCATGCGAGACCGGCGTGCTGGAGGACCCCTGGGCCACCCCGCCGGCCGACGCCTACGAGTGGACCGTCGCCCCGGGCGACGCGCCCGACATCCCCACCGAGCTCACCATCGGCTTCGAGGGCGGCGTGCCCGTCTCGCTCGACGGCGAGGTGGTCGGCCCGGTCGAGCTGGTGCAGCGCGTCCACGACCTCGGCGGCAGGCACGGCATCGGCCGCATCGACCACGTCGAGGACCGCCTGGTGGGCATCAAGAGCCGCGAGATCTACGAGGCACCCGCGGCCACCATCCTGCATACCGCTCACGCGGCCCTCGAGAGCTTGACCCTGTCCAAGGAGCAGCTGCGCTTCAACCGCCTCGTCGCCGATGAGACCGCACAGGCCACCTACGACGGTATCTGGTTCAGCGCGCTGCACCGCGACCTGCGCGAATACGTGCACTCCAGCCAGCGGGTGGTGAACGGCCAGGTGCGCATGCGCCTCGATCACGGCAACGCCTACGTGGTGGGCCGTCGCAGCGACGATTCGCTGTACGACCGCTCCCTCGCGACCTACGATGCCGACGATGCCTATGATCACGCCGCCTCGGTCGGCTTCATCCGCATCTTCGGCCTGCCCCTGCGCACCGAGGCCGCGCGGCACGAGTCGGCCTGGACCTGGACCGAGCCCATGCTGGGCGAGCTCCCCGTGGAGCTGGTCGACGCGAAGGCCTAGCGCATGAAGGCCTGGGGTGGCCGCTTCTCGGTCCGACCGAACGCCGAGGCGGCCGCCTTCGGGCGCTCCATCGAGGTCGACGTGGAGCTGGCGGCGGAGGACATCGCCGGCTCCATCGCCCACGTCGAGGGCCTGGCGCGTGCCGGGCTGCTGCGACCGCCAGAGGCCGAGGCCATCGTCGCGGGGTTGCGTTCGATCGAGGCCGACGTGCGTGACGGCGCCATGGAGTGGGATCCAGCCCACGAGGACATCCACATGAACGTGGAGATGGCGCTGGCGGAGCGCATCGGGCCGCTGGCAGGCAAGCTCCACACCGGTCGATCGCGCAACGACCAGGTCGCCACCGACCTGCGCCTGTACCTGCGCCGCCGCAGTCGGCGACATCGACCTGGCCATCGAGCGGCCTGGAGACCGCGCTGGTGGGCCTGGCGCTGGCGCATCGGGACGCGGTCATGCCCGGGCACACGCACGTCCAGCCGGCCCAGCCGGTGCTGCTGGCACACCACCTGCTGGCCTACGTCGAGATGCTGGAACGCGATCGAGGCCGCTTCGCGGATGCGCTGGCGCGCGCCGACCTGTCGCCGCTCGGTTCCGGCGCGCTGGCCGGCGCCGGCTTCCGGCTCGACCGTGAAGCGACCGCCAGGGCGCTCGGGTTCCGCGGGGTCACGCGCAACTCCATCGATGCCGTGGGCGATCGCGATCCCGTCGTCGAGTGTGTCAGCGCGGCAGCGCTGACGATGGCGCATCTCTCGCGGCTGGCCGAGGAGATCGTGTGGTGGAGCAACCCCAACTTCGGCTTCCTGCGCGCCGCTGACGACTGGTCGACGGGCTCGTCGATGATGCCCAACAAGCGCAACCCCGATCCGGCCGAGCTCGTCAGGGGCCGCAGCGCGCGGGTCACCGGCCACCTGGTCACGGTGCTGACGCTGCTCAAGGGCCTCCCGGGCGGCTATCAGCGCGACCTGCAGGAGGACAAGCCGGCGCTGCTCGACGCCCTGTCGGTCACCGAGTCGTCGCTGCGCGTGATGGCCGGCATGGTGGCCACGCTGGAGGTGGACGAGGAGCGCATGCTGGCGGCCGCCACCGCGGGCTACACCACCGCCACGGCGGTGGCCGACAGGCTCGTGGAGCTGGGCGTGCCCTTCCGCGAGGGCCACCACATCGTCGGCGCGCTGGTGGCTCGAGCGGAGCGCACCGGCATCGAGCTGACCGAGCTGCCCGATGGCGACATCGCGGCGGCCTTGAACGAGTCGACCGACCCCATCGCCCAGCGCGCCGCCTCCGACCCCGCCATCGCGGCCGAGCTGCGCGCGGCGGCCAGGCTGGAGAACGCCCTCGGGCGCCCTGACGTCATCGGTGGCACGGCGCCGGTGCGCGTCCACGCCGAGCTGGCGGCGGCGGCGGAACGGCTGGGCATCGCCGACTGACCCTCCGTCCTACGCCGGTTCGACGCGCTCCCGCGAGACGGTGACGGTGCCCTCGTCGACCACGACCTCGGCGGGCAGCGGGTGCGACAGGAAGAGCGGCATGGACTCGCTGTAGCCGTAGGCCCCGGCGTCAAGGATGGCGAACAGGTCACCCGCACGTGGTGCAGGAGCCGCCACGTCAGCGGCGAGGTAGTCGAGGCCCGTGCAGAGGGGACCGACCAGGTCGACGCGTGCGTCCACCGGCCGGCTGGCGGCCGCCCCGGCTGCCACGAGGCGGTGGTCCTGGCCGACCAGTCGCGGACGCAACAGGTGGTGGATACCGCCGTCGCTGATGGCGACCGACCGACCGCCGCGCGGCTTGGTCCGGACGACGCGGCAGAGATAGGCACCGGCCGGGCCAGCCAGCCAGCGTCCGGGCTCCAGCAGCAGGCGGGTCTGGCGCAGCGCCGGCCGTCCAGCCCAGGAGGTGACCTCGCGTGCCAGTCCCGCGCCCAGCAGGCCGATGTCGAGCGGATCCTCGCCCGCGGCGTAGGGGATGCCCAGGCCGCCGCCCGCGTCGAGGAGACCGATCTGCAGGCTGTAGCGCTCGGCGATGCGCTCGGCTCGACGCGCCAGGTCGCTGGCGCCCTCGACGAGGACGGTGGCATCGAGCACGTTGGAGGCGCCGAAGGCGTGGAAGCCACGAAGCTCGAAGGGACCCTCCGGACGCAGCGCCGTGGCAGCGCGGAGTCGGCCCACGGCCTCGAGAGCTTCGGCATCGGTGAGCCCGAACTTGACGTTTCCCAGCGCCCCCATGATGGGCCTGCCCTCGCCATCGCCGGCGGTGGCCAGGCGGAGCAGCAGGCCCTGGCCGCGGCGAGCGCTGCCGGCCAGCGACAGCAGCGCGTCGAGCTCGTCGAGCGACTCGATGGTCAGCGCCCCCACGCCGATCCGCAGTGCCGCCTCCAGCTCGACATCGGTCTTGCCGGGGCCGGTGAAGACGATCCTGGCCGGCTCGAAGCCGGCGCGGATGGCGGCACGCAGCTCACCAGCGGACGCCACATCGGCACCAAGGCCGGCTGCTCGCAGTGTCGCGAGCACCGCTGGCGACGAGTTGGCCTTGGTGGCGAAGGCGATGTCGGCGGCACCGGACAGGGCCGCTCGCAGGGCCACGGCGCGGCGGCGCAGCACGGCGGCATCGTAGACATAGAGCGGGCTCCCGAAGCGGGCGACGAGGGCCTCGGCATCGAGCCCGGCGATGGTCCGACCGACGTCGATGACCATCGCGGCCTCCGTCGGTGTCGTGGCTGGGTCGGTCGTGGCAGGGTCGGTCGTGGCTGGGTCGGTCGTGCTCCCCTGCCTCGGTGCTCACCGCAGCGCCTCCTCCAGCGCCACGCGTGCATCGGTGCTGGCGTCGCGGTACTTCACGATGAGCGGCAGCGTGACCGAGATGCCCCGCTCGCGAGCCCAGGCAGACGTGGCCGGCCGCGTGCCCGGGATGACGACGGCATTCGCCGGCACCACCAGCGGCGCTGCCGGCGAACCCTGCAGCTCCATCTCGGCCACGAGGTCGAGGAGGCGGCTCTGGCCGGTGATGACGGTGCCGGCAGCGATGACCGCACCACGGCTGACGATGACGCCCTCGTAGAGCCCGGCGCCGCCACCGATGAAGGCGCCGTCCTCGACGATGACCGGACGCGCACCGGCCGGCTCCAGCACACCGCCGATCTGGGCCGCCGCCGAGAGATGGACATCGCGCCCCACCTGGGCGCATGAGCCCACCAGCGCATGGGAATCGATCATCGTGCCGCGGCCGACCCAGGCGCCCACGTTGGCGTAGGCCGGCGGCATGATGGTCACGCCCGGGTCAAGGTGGACGCCGCTGCGGACGGCCGAGCCTCCCGGGACCACGCGCCAGGGAGCGCCGGCTGCCGAGGCCGCCCGCGAGCTCTCGCTCTCGAGCAGGTCGAGCAGGCCGAACGCGGACTTGTCACGTGCGGCGATGATGGGTCCGTCGCGGTACTCGGTCATGCCCGGCAAGCGGAACCCCAGCAGGATGCCGGTCTTGACCCAGGCATGGACCCGCCAGCCGTCTGCTGCGGCCGGGTCGGGCGTGGCGGCGCGCACCCGCCCGGCTTCCAGCGCGCCGACGAGCTCGGCCACCACGGCGCGTGCCTCATCCACGAGTCCCGCGGAGGGATCGCCCGAGGCCCGCCACGCGGCATCGGCGGCGAGCACCCGCGCCGCCAGCGTGGTCACATCGGCGACGGGACCCGAATCCTCGGTCGCCGAAGGGCCGGGCTCGCTCGGATCGAGCCTGGGAGCCGTCGTCACGCGGCGACCTCCTCGCGTGTCTCGAGCAGACCGAGGGCAGCCAGGACCTCGCGCAGTCGTGCCCGATCGGCATCATCCAGCGGCAGCAGCGGCGGACGCAGGACGTCCTCGAGCAGACCCATCTCGGCCATGGCCGCCTTCACCGGCACCGGGTTGGAGGTGAGGAAGTTGGCGCGGAACAGATCGAGGTAGCGCTCGTGCACCCGGCGGGCCCTGTCCCAGTCGCCGCCAAGCGCCGCGGCGCACAGCTCCACCATCACCTGCGGGACTTCGTTGGAGGCCACGGAGATGACGCCATCGCCGCCGACGCCCAGGATGGGCAGGGTCCAGCTGTCATCGCCGGAGAGGACGAAGAAGCCCTCCGGTCGGTCGCGGGTGATGGTCATGATCTGCTCGAGATTGGCTGAGGCCTCCTTGACGGCCACGATGCGGGGATGCTCGGCCAGGCGCAGCAACGTGTCTGCATTGACGTTGCAGCCCGTACGGCCCGGCACGTTGTAGACCACGATCGGCAGGCCGCCTTCGTCGGCGATGGCGCGATAGTGCGCCTCGAGCATGCGCTGGTCTGGCTTGTTGTAGTAGGGCGCCACCACCAGCGCGGCGTCGGCACCCAGGTCGGCGGCACGGCGCGTGTAGGTGATGGCGGAGCTGGTGTCGTTGGAACCCGTCCCGGCGACGACCGGCGTCTGCTCGGCGACCCCGCGGCGACGGACGGTCTCGATGGTGAGCGCGATGACGCGCTGATCCTCCTCGGCGGTGAGGGTGGGCGACTCGCCCGTCGTGCCCACCGGCACGAGTCCGTTGATGCCGGCGTCGATCTGGCGCTCGACCATGCGGACCAGCGTGGACTCGTCAAGCGCTCCGGTCTGCGTCATGGGCGTGACGAGGGCGGTGAAAGCACCTCGCAGCGTGAGTGTGGTGGTCATTCGTTCGTTCCTTTCGGTCGGTCGTCAGGCGGTCCGCTCGCGGACCAGGGAGCTGAACTGGGTGATGCCGCTGCGTCCGGGCTCCGCCGTCAGCGTGTCCGCCGCGAGGAGGGCCCCGGCCACGTAGGCGGAGCGATCGCGGGCCGTGATGCGGATCTCGAGCGACTCGCCCGGGCCGTCGAAACCGACGCTGTGCATCCCCGGGTGACTGCCGGCTCGCAGTGCCACCATCTCCAGCACGCCTGGATCCGGCGCGCCCGACCCGCTGGCCAGGCGCGCCTCGCGCTTGCCCTGCAGGTGCGGGATGAGGCGCTCGGCCACGGCCAGCGCGGTGCCAGAGGGACGGTCGGCCTTGGCCGCGCGGTGCTGCTCGAACAGGTAGGGGTCATAGTCGACGAAGCTGCCGAAGCGGCGGGCGGCGTATTCCGCGATATCGCCGAAGAGGATGGCGCCGAGGCTGAAGGTGGGCGCGACCACGGCGCGGGCGCCGGCCTCGTCGAGACGCGATACCAGGGCGCGTCCAGTCTCGTCGCTGCTGCTCCAGCCGGTGGTGCCGATGACCAGGGCGCGACAGCCGGCCTCGAGTGCCAGGTCGACATGGTCGAGGAGCGAGGATGCATGGCTGAACTCGAACGCGACATCGACAGGTGCGAGCTCGTGCGCCGGCCGACGGCCCGAGCTGCGCCCAGCCACGGCCACGACCTCGTCTCCACGGGCCTCGAGCGCAAGTGCGATGGCGCGGCCCATGTTGCCGCTGCCGGTGATGAGTGCTCGCATCGTGTGTGTCCCTCGTCATCGACGAGACCGCCGTGGAAGGCTCCGAGCAAAAACAAAGACCGCAGTCACCGTTCTGGTGTCTGCGGCCCTCGGAGCCTTGCCTAGCGGCCCCGAGTCGGTCGTTTCCCGAGCGAGGCCGTCTAGACCCGTGCCTCCAGGCAGGGCCGCATCGGCTTCGGCTTGAGAATGTGCAGGTAAGTCATCGAGGCGCGGAGTCTGGCGGTTCTGGGCGGTGGCGTCAAGTGGCAGGGACCAATCTGTGAACGGCCAGCGAATTCTGTCACCCATAAGCGGCCAGCGACTTTGTCAACGTGAGCGGCCAGCGGATCGGCCAGCGGAAGCGCCCGGCGACTGCCTCGGTCCCGATGCTCTCCCTCATCCCACCGGCTCGATCCCCCGGGGACTAGACGGGCCGTCGGATGACGCTCCCGGGTCCCGTGGACCCGCTGTCGATGCCGCAGTCGGCCGGCTCGACGCCATCCGAGTCGGTACAGACTCAGAGCGACACCGGATCGGACCGTTCCAGTCCCCCAGGGCATGAGATGGCCATCATTCGTACCCGTGCCCGTGGCCCGGTGGCTCGTCTAGTCCCCGTGGGCTCGGGCGCCGAGGCGGAGCAGCTTCGTGCTCGTGGCGTGGCGACCGATGCCCTCGGGCAGGCTGGCCGGATCGACCTGATCACGAGACGAGTGCGCGCGTTGCCGCCGCCTGGTGCCGCAGCTCAGGCAGCCGCTGCTGCCTGGGTCGAGTGCCACCACGCCTCGAACGCGTCGAAGCGCGGCGCGATGGGCTCGGGCAGGCTGTGCGAAGGGTCGTCGCCGAGGACATCGAGGGTCTTGAGGCCATTGCCCGTGATGAGCAGCACCGTCTCCTCGTGGCGTCCGATGCGACCCTCGTCGATGGCCCGTCGCAGGGCCGCCAGGGTCACGCCCCCGGCCGTCTCGGTGAGGATGCCCGTGGTCTCGGCCAGCAGGCGGATGGCGGCGATGGTCGCCTCGTCGGGCACGCTCAGGATGGCCGCGTCGCTCTCGCGCGCCTGCTTGATGGCGTAGCCGCCGTCGGCCGGCGACCCGATCGACGAGCGAGCGCACGATGGTCTCGGGCTTCTCGACCGGACGTACCCGGTCCGTCCCCGCGGCGAAGGCGGCGGCGATGGGCGCACAGCCGTCGGCCTGGCCGCCGAAATAGCGTACCGGCGCCTCGTCCAGCAGCTCCACCTCCACCAGCTCATCGAAGCCGCGTGCCAGCTTCGTGTACATCGAGCCCGAGGCCAGCGGCGCCACGAGGACGTCGGGAGCGCGCCAACCCAGTTGTTGCGCGATCTCGTAGGCGATGGTCTTGGAGCCCTCGGCGTAGAACGGGCGCAGGTTGACGTTGAGCACGGCCCAGCCGTCGAGCTCGTCCGTCAGCTCCAGGCAGAGGCGGTTGACATCGTCGTAGGGACCGTCGACGCGGACGACGGTGGCGCCAAGTGCGCGAGCCTGGGCGATCTTGGCGGTTTCCAGGTCGGCCGGGATGAACACCACCGCGCGCAGGCCGTGGACAGCAGCCGCGGCGGCCACGGCAGCCGAGAGGTTGCCGGTGGAGGCACAGGCCAGCGTGTGGTACCCCCACGAAGCGGCACGGGCGGCGGCTACCGCCACTGGGCGGTCCTTGAACGAGAGCGTGGGGTTGCGCGAGTCGTCCTTGATCCAGAGCCGGTCCAGTCCCAGCCGCGCGGCCAGCCGCGGCGCCTCGGTCAGGGGTGAATGGCCCACCTTCAGGCCGGCGACGGGCAGCTGCGTGACCGGCAACAGCTCGGCATAGCGCCAGATGGTGGGCTCCCGCGCATCAAGCGTCGCGCGGTCCAGCCGCGAACGGATGCCCTCGAGGTCGTAGACCGGCTCCAGTGGCCCGAAGCAGCGACTGCAGACGAAGACCGCGCCATCAGGGCCTGGTGCGCCACAGGCACGGCAGCGCAGGCCACGGTATCCAGGCACGAAGTCTGGGCTGGTTGGGCTGGGTGCGGCGGCGGCGTGGGTGGTGGGAGTTGCGACATCGGATGCGGTCTGCGTCATCAGGGGATCCTCTCGACGGTGAACGGCACGGGGGTGGGGTGCTCAGGAATCACGAAGGCCGCGACCTTCGCTTCGTGGTCGCGGCCCCGGGGATCCGGCCTGACGTCGAGGTGCTGGTGACGCGCCCCGAGTCAGACCCCGACCGATCCCGGCGGGGCCGTGGGCATCGCCATGCGAGTACCGTGCAGCTGCATCACCGGCATGATGCCCGAAGCTGGGACGAAGTGCAAGCGTGGCGCTGCTCTTATTCATCCCTGGTCGGCGTATGAGGATCGATCGCGGCGGGTCAGTCGAAGATCACGCCGGAGCGCGCCCGGAGTGCGCGCACCGCACGCCCACCGATGCATAGTCATGCGCTCTGAACTGTATACTCGCTGCGATGAGACCTGTGCGCCGACATGGCCGCCCCGCATCGTCGCGCGCTTCCAAGCGGGAGCGGCAGGGGCTATTGCGTGACCTCGTCGCGAGCCACCCCATCGCCAGCCAGCAGGAGTTGGTGACGCGCCTCGCCACGGGCGGCTTCGAGGTCACCCAGGCGACCGTCAGCCGCGATATCGGCGAGCTCGGGCTGGTCAAGGTCCCTCACCACGGTGGCCACATCTATGCCCTGCCGAGCAGCCTGTCCGGCGTACCGCCAGCCAGCAGCGACGAGCGATTGCGGCGGGTCCTTTCCGACTATCCCATCCGTATCGGACGCTCAGGACTGACGTTGCTGCTAGTGTCGGAAGCCGGCGTGGCCAACGCCATCGGTCAGGCGATCGACGAATCGACCTTCACCGAGCAGGAAGGCACGCTGGCAGGAGACAACACCATCCTGGTCCTCTTCGCGGACGAAGCCCGCCTGGAGCGGTGGCTGCAACGGTTCGAGGCGCTGCGCGTGGCGGCGCCCCTGAGGGGGTATGCACGATGACGATCATCGGCGGAGAGTTCGAGACCGCTGGCACGGGCGAGCCCTTGAAGATCCTGGTCGTCGACGACGAGCCGGCGATGGTCGGCGCGCTGGGTGCGCTGCTGGGTCAGGCCGGTCACCGCATCATCGCCGCCTACGACGGCGAAGAGGCGCTGCGCCGCTTCCGAGATGACGGGCCTGACCTTGTGCTGCTCGACCTGGCGATGCCCGGCATGGACGGCGCCACCGTGTGCAAGCGCATCCGCGAGGTCAGCGACGTGCCCATCATCGTCGTGTCCGGTGAGCGCGATCATGCCGCCACCGTGGACATGCTGGACTCGGGGGCCGACGACTACGTGCGCAAGCCGTTCCGCGCCGATGAGCTGCTGGCACGAGTCCGTGCCGTGTCCCGGCGAACCTCGGGCGGGCGGGGCGACCGTGGTCGTGGCGACCCCGCTGGCTACGAGCTCGACCGGCGCCGGCACGAGATCCGCTGGCAGGGTGCGCCGCTGCCGACGACCGTCACCGAGTTCCGCCTGCTGCGCGTGATGGTGGAGCGGCTGGGCGAGGTCGTGCAACACGACGAGCTGCTGGCGGCCGGCTGGCCTGACGTGCCCGACCCTGATCCGCTGTGGTTGAAGCCGCACCTGGCGCGCCTTCGCGAGAAGCTCGTGTCGGCCGGGGCGCCGGTGCCGGTGGCAGTACGCGGGGTGGGCTACCGCCTCGACGCCTAGCCTGGTCGGCCGACCCCGCGTCAACGCGGTCGCCGCGTCAACGCCTCGCCGCGTCACCGCGTCGCTACCGAATATGTACCCCTGAGCCACCACTTCCCGACCGCTCCGACGCTGACATCTCCCGGTGCGTTTCCTAGCGTCGTCTGGGACTGGCGCCGTGGCTCCCTGCCCGACGCATTCGAGAGAGGCACACGTATCGCAGGAGGTTTCGGTCCGATGGTCGTCGATACTGGCAACACCGCTTGGATCTTGATGTCGACAGCATTGGTGATGCTGATGCTGCCGGGCCTGGCGCTGTTCTATGGCGGGCTCGTACGCGCCAAGAACGTGCTCTCAACCATCATGCACAGCTTCTTCGGTCTGGCCATCGTGACCGTGGTGTGGGTGGTCGTCGGCTTCAGCCTGGCCTTCGCGCCGTCGGTCGGTGACCTGGGCATCGTCGGTGGCCTCGACTACATCTTCTTCAACGGCGTGGGTATGGATGTCAGCCCCGACTACCCGGGTGGCAACATCCCCTTCGTGCTCTTTGCCACGTTCCAGATGATGTTCGCGGCCATCACGCCAGCGCTCATCAGCGGCGCGTTCGCCGAGCGCAAGCGCTTCGCCGCCTTCGTCGTCTTCACCATCGCCTGGTCGCTCCTGGTCTACTCGCCCATGGCGCACATGGTGTGGGGTGGCGGCATCCTCTTCGATCTTGGCGCGCTCGACTTCGCCGGTGGCACCGTCGTCCACGTCGCCTCGGGCGTCTCAGCCCTCATCGTCGCGCTGGTCATGGGACGTCGCGTCGCCGGTCACCACGTGGAGCCGCACGACGTGCCCATGACCGTCCTCGGCGCTGGCTTGCTGTGGTTCGGCTGGTTCGGCTTCAACGCCGGCTCGGCGCTGGCCGCCAATGGCCTGGCCGCGCAGGCGCTCATGGTCACGACCGTCTCGGCCGCCGCCGGAACGCTCACCTGGGTCGGGGCCTCCTACATCAAGGGCCGCAAGGTCAGTGTCGTCGGCGCGGCTGCCGGTGCGGTGGCCGGCCTGGTGGCGATCACCCCGGCTGCCGGCTTCGTCACCGTCGGTGGCGCACTGGCGCTCGGGCTCGTGGCGGGCGCCGTCTGCTTCGCGGTGACCCTGCTTCGCGAGCGCCTCTCCATCGATGACTCGCTCGATGTGTTCGCGGTGCACGGCGTCGGCGGCATCTGGGGCGCGGTCGGCACCGGCATCTTCGCCGTCGCCGCCATCGGGGGCGTCTCCGGGCTCATCGAGGGCAGCGCCGAGCAGATGCTCATCCAGATCGCGGCGGTCGCCTTCACCGTCGTCTTCGCCGGCGTGATGACCTTCATCATCATCAAGGTCATCGACGTGGTGCTGGGCCTGCGGGTGGACGAGGCGTCCGAAGAGGCCGGCCTCGACATCACCGTCCACGGCGAGACGGCCTACGTGCCGTGGGCCGGCACCAGCAGTGGTGCGGTGGCGGTCGCGGCCAGCGTCGCTGCCGAGCCGACCACCACTTCGGTCGCGGAGGCCGGACCCGCCTGAGTCATCCAGCGGCTGGCAGCCTGGTCAACCTCCCTGGCCAGGCTGCCGCTCCTGCCTCTCACACGATCAGCCTCTCTCTCGATCTCTCTCCGATCGGCTCTCTCGAACAGGTCTCTCGAAGCGGTCCCTCGAACGCCCCAGATCGGTCACCCACGGGGCCTGGCGAGGTCCGCGACCGAAGCCCGCGAGGCTCACCAGGCCCGCGGGCTTCGGCTTGTCAGCTGCAGCCACGGCCGTGCTCCTCGTCAGCGAGCGGAGCCGACGAAGCGCAGGCGCAGCACGAACTGCGAGCCGTAGGGATCGCGCGGCTCGACGGTGAGCTCGCCGTCCATCGAGCGAGCCAGGCGGCGGGCCGCGAAGAGCCCGATACCGGCGCCACGGGGCGAGTCGTCAAGCCGCACGAACGGCTCGAAGATGCGTTCGCGCCACGCGGCCGGGATGCCGGGACCATCGTCGGTGACCGCGAGATAGGCACAGTCGGCGCCACGCCAGCCATAGACATCGATGCTGCCGCCCGGTGGTGCGTACTTGGACGCATTCTCCAGCAGGTAGCCGAGCAGCTGACGGAGCATGTCGCCCGAGGCCAACGCCACCAGCGGCTCGTCCCGGAACGAGGAGCGTAAGGCACGCCCGCGCAGCATCGGCTTGAGCTCAGCGATGACCCGTGTCGCCTCCCTCGCCAGGTCGACCGGCAGCAGTTCCGCCGGGACAGTCGGCATCACGCGCAGGCTCTCGAGGATGTCGTCCACGGTCTCGTCGAGACGGTCCACCTGGGTCAGCGCCTCCTGCTCCCAGCCCTGGGCGTCGGCACTGCCGCGCGCCTGCGCCTCGTTGCCCAGCAGCTCGACGTATGCACGGACCACCGCCAGCGGCGTGCGCAGGGCATGCGTCACCACCGCCACCAGCTTGGCGCGCGCCTCGTCGATGGCCCGCAGCTGCTCGAGCTGCGCCTCGGCCTCGGCATGGAGACGACCCTTCTCCACCATCCCCGCGAGCAAACCGGCCAACGCCTCGAGGAAGCCGATGTCGGCCGCTGTGAAGTCCCGGTGCGAGACGGTCTGCACGTTGAGCACGCCCACCACCTGCTCCTCCCACACCAGGGGCACCGAGCACATCGAGGTGAAGCGGGCCTGGTCGACGCCGCGGATCCAGGCGAAACGATCATCCCGATGAACGTCCGGACTGACGATGGTCGTCTGTCGCTGCGCTGCGAGCCCGGTGATACCTTGGCCCATGGTGAGCCGAGCCACCCCCACGGCATCCTGGTCAAGGCCATTGGTGGCCGCAAGCGTCAGTCCGCTGCCGTCGCGATCGACCAGGTAGAGCGAGCAGACGTCCGCTCGCGCTGCGGCACGAGCCTGATCGATGATGGTGCCCGTGAGGTCTTCCCACGTTCGAGCCGTGGCGGCGAGGTGGGCGACGTCCGCCAGGAAGCTGATCTCGTCAGCGCGTGTCACGGCCGGATCCGCGCGTGCCGGTCTGGCGTCGCGCGGCTCCTCCGCGGTCGGCTGGCTGGGATCAGGCGTCGGGCGCATGACCCGATGGTGAGGACACGCAGCCCCGCGGTCAAATGGAGCAGGCGATGATCGCTACGCGGACGATGGTCGCGAGGAGCTCGGGATCAGCTGCAGCTCACTGGCGTGCACGACCCACCGGTCGGCAGGCAACATCCACGAGTGCGGTCGGCCGGCATCGCGGGAGGGTCGGTATCCACCGCGGGCAAGTCGGCATCCACCGCGCCAAGTGGGCATCCACCGCGCCAAGTGGGCATCGCGCATGGGCATCGCGACAAGTCGGCCATCTGCAACTCGTGGTAGCGCGTGGCCACCTGGCGGCAGCGCCATCGGCGCCGCGATGGCTCCAACTGAGGCCAGCAACGGCCGCGACGAACGAACGCGAGCCGGCCCGCGCTCGGGGTCGGCGCTCACGGGCGGTCACTGTCGACGGGCAAGGTCACGCTGACACCGGTCTTCTTGCTGAGACGCCGCTACGGCCCATCGCCAGTGGGACTCGCGCTACTCGGATTTGCATCTGTCCACGTGCCCAGCCAGCTCACTGATGTGGCGGGGCGTGTCGGCAACGCGGTCACGCGACGGGCCAGCTCGATAGCACGCTCACGCTCCCGGCCGGCTCGTGTAGCCAGCCGCGCATCCTCCTGCCATCGTCGGGAAAGGCCGCGCGCAGGACGGATCGATGGGCCGTGATGCGACGCAGATTGGTCCTGTCGCGCGCGACGATCAGCCATCGGCTCACTGCCGTCGCCTCCCAGCCGCGTTCGGACGCGATGCGACCGGCGAGCCGCGCCTTGCGGTCCAGCGTCCCGACGAGCTCGTTGACGTCGACGATCAGCGTCTTGAGCTCGATCACGAGGAGCGAGCCCGTGCGGGCGTGGAAGGCGAGGAGGTCGATGACGCCACGCTCCCCGAAGACCGAGAACGAGACTTCCGGCACGATAAGCCACCCATCGCGGGCGGTCATGGACGCCGTCACCGACTCGGCAAGGAGGGAGTGACGGAGGCTGAGCATGTGATCGAGCGCCCCTCCGCGCCATCGCGCGTAAAGGTCCATGCGGATATCGAGAACCTTGCCAAGTCGGCGGAGTGTTGCCAGCGAGACCTTGTCCAGGTGCCCTCGCTCCACCAGTGACACGAAGCCGCGCGAGACGCCGGCGCGGGCAGCGACGTCTGACTGCCGCCAGTGACGACGCAGCCGGACCGCGCGGAAGGCGGCACCAACACGCATGTCGTCCATGTGGCGATGGTGGCACCCGCGGCTTCACTGGCCCTTACCTGCCACTGCTTCGGCCACGACCCGGGCACTGCTTCGGCCACGACCCGGGCGCAGCGCCAGCCGCCAGCCGCCGCCGCCCGGTTGCCGCTGCTTCGGCCAACGTGCCGGCGCATCATCGCGGCACTGCTTCGGCCATGATTGTCGGGTGACCCGTTTCGACACCAAGCTCGCGCGCCTTGGCCGCGGTTCGGCTGACCGTGAGCGCACCGTCAACCCGCCCCTCGCGCGCGCGTCGACGATCCTCTTCGACTCCCTCGCCGACCTGCAGGCGGCTCGCGCCGAGGTCCCCTACGAGACCCTGCGCTACGGCATCTACGGCACCAGCACGACCTTCGAGCTGCAGACGGCCATGGCCGAGCTCTGCGGCGCGGAGTCGTGCATCGCCACGGCCAGCGGCCTCAGTGCCATCGCCGCGACGCTCGCCGCACACGCCACACCCGGCGCTCGCATCCTCGTGCAGCAGGACGTCTACCAGCCCACGCGGACCTTCGCCGAGGGTGAGCTGCGCAAGAGCGTCGAGGTTGCCTACTTCGAGAACGTCGAGGAGCTGGAAGCCCTCATCGACGAGCGCACCAGCCTCATCTTCATCGAGGTACCCACGTCGCTCACGATGCGCCTCATCGACGTCCGCAGGGTCGTCGCCATGGCAGCCCGCCAGCGAGTCCCCGTGGCCTGCGATTCGACGTGGGGCACGCCCTGCTACTTCGACGCCCATGCCCTCGGCATCGACATCTCCATCCACGCCGCGACCAAGTACATCGGCGGCCACTCGGACATCATGCTGGGCCTCACCACCGGCAGCTACGAGGCCCTCGCCTCCACCCGGGACTGGTGCGTCCGCTTCGGCTCCACGGTCGCGCCCGACGTGTGCTGGCTGGGCTTGCGCGGCCTGCGCACCCTCAGCGTCCGGCTGGAGCGCCACCAGGCCAGCGCGCTCCGCGTGGCCCGCTGGCTGGCCGACCAGCCGCAGGTCGAGCGGGTGCTGTACCCGGCCCTCCCCTCCGATCCCGATCACGCGTTGTGGCGCTCACAGTTCAGCGGCGCCTGCGGCCTCTTCAGCATCGAGCTGCGCCGCTGCGACGAGACCGCGTATGCCCGCTTCATCGAATCGCTGACGCTGTTCGGGCTGGGCGCGAGCTGGGGAGGTTTCGAATCCCTGGTCCTGCCTGCCATCCCGCAGGCTCGTCGCAGCCTGCAGCCGCAGCCTGACGACGGCCGGCTGGTGCGGCTGCACATCGGCCTCGAAGACCCCGAAGACCTCATCGCCGACCTGGGCGCCGCGCTGCGACTGCTATGACCGAACGCAACGCGGAGTACGACCGGTTCGGTCCGTGGGTCATCGAGATCAGCGCCGAAGACCCTGCGCCGTCGCTCTTCGAGCCGCACCTGACGCGGTCAGAGGCGCCCCTGCTGGCGGTCAAGATCCCGCGCAAGATCGCTCGCCGCGATGCCCATCCGGGGATGCACCTGTACGACTACGTGGTGTCGCTGTACGAGGGAGACCTGCAGGTCCTGCAGCGCCAGGGCCACGACGTCCGCGCTGTCAGCATCGCCTACCGGGATGTCCAGCACGTGCGCGTCCGCGAGGACCTGCTGCGGGGGAACCTGCACCTCGCGCTCCCCGACGCTCCGTTCGACCTGCCCTACAACACCGTCTCCCACCAGCTGATGCAGCGCCTCGTACGGCTGCTGCAGGAGCGTTCCCTGCCGCCGGGATGGCCGACCCTCGGGCCACTGTCCGCCACGCCCATCGAGCCGCTGAGCTTCTACTTCGAGGGCCTGCTGCGGGCGATGCGCGAGGCCGAGCCGGCCATGCGTCCGATCGCGGCCCAGGCCGACGCTGCCCTCGGTTCGAGCGGGTCCAGCTGGTTGCGGCGCGTCGTCTTCGGCCTCGTGGACAAGCGATTGCTGGAGTCGTTGCACCAGACCGACGGCGAGGTGCTCAGGGTGCTGGATCGAGGGCGCCCCTACGCCTACCGCTGGCAGACGGTGTACGGCCGTGAAGAGAGCTGGATCCCCCTGGCCAACATCACGCGGGCCAGCTGGGATGACGATCCGGGAGGTGTGACGCGAACGCTCACCATCGGCACCCCCGGAGGCGAGCGTCGCTGGGTCTTCCAGCGCGACAACACGACGGTGGCACCCTACGCCGCGTTGCTTGGGCGGCTGCTCGACCGAGGTCAGCCCGCCAGGTTCGGTGCCAGCCAGCGCTCGGCGTCGAGCGTGGACCAGCCCTTGCGCCGGGCGTAGTCCTCGAGCTGGTCGCGATCGATGCGTCCGACGCCGAAGTAGCGCGCCTGTGGGTGCCAGAAGTAGAGGCCGCTGACCGACGCCGCCGGCAGCATCGCCATCGACTCGGTGAGTTCCATGCCCGCGCGTGATTCGGCCTGCAGCAGCCGGAAGATGGTGCTCTTCTCGGTGTGGTCGGGACAGGCCGGGTAGCCCGGCGCCGGGCGGATGCCCTGGTATGACTCGGCGATGAGGCCCGCGTTGTCCAGCCCTTCGTCGGCAGCGTAGCCCCACAGCTCGCGCCGCACGCGCTCATGCAAGCGCTCGGCGAAGGCCTCCGCCAGCCGATCGGCGAGGGCGGTCAGCAGGATGGCCGAGTAGTCGTCATGCGCCGCCTCGAAGCGCGCCCTGGCTTCCTGCAGGCCGTGTCCCGCCGTGACCGCGAAGGCGCCGATGTGGTCGGGCACGGCGGCGGAGATGGGCGCCACGTAGTCGGCCAGTGCCAGGTCGGCACGTCCGTCCTTGCGTGCCACCTGCTGGCGCAGCGTATGCAACCGCGCCAGCTCGGTGCTGCGGGCGTCGTCGGCCCAGATCACGATGTCGTCATCCGTCGTCGAACCTGCCGGCCAGAACCCGACCACGCCGTCGGCACGCAGCAGACCCTCGTCGATCGCCCGGCGCAGCATGACCTGGGCGTCGTCGAAGAGATCGCGCGCGGCCGACCCCACCGTGGCATCGGACAGGATCGCCGGATAGCGACCCTTCAGCTCCCAGGTGGCGAAGAACGGCGTCCAGTCGATGCGTTCGACGAGCTCCTCGATGGGATAGTCAGCCAGCGTGCGCACACCGCTGAAGGTCGGCCGCGGGGGAGCGCTCGCCGTCCAGTCGATGACCAGCCGGCTGGCGCGCGCCTGTGCCAGCGACACGCGACGATCGGGCGAGGCGTGCTGCTCGTGGAAGCGGCGCACCTCGGCGTACTCGGCGCGGCGCTCGGCCACGAACCTGTCACGCACGAGCGGGTCCATCAGCGCCGCCGCGACGCCCACCGCGCGGGAAGCATCGTCGACATGCACCACCGGTCCCGAGTAGGCCGGCTCCAGCTTCACGGCCGTGTGCGCCTTGGAGGTGGTGGCGCCGCCGATGAGCAGCGGCATGGTCATGCCTTCCCGCTCCATCTCGCTGGCCACCAGTCGCATCTCCTCCAGCGACGGCGTGATGAGCCCGGACAGCCCGATGATGTCGGCACCCTCTGCGCGTGCCGTCTCCAGGATGCGTGTCCACGGCACCATGACCCCGAGGTCGATGACCTGGTAATCGTTGCAGCCGAGCACGACGCCGACGATGTTCTTGCCGATGTCGTGGACATCGCCCTTGACCGTGGCCATGACGATCTTGCCGGCCGATCGTCGGGCCGGCAGCCGCACCGTTGCCCGAAGCCGCCCGCTCGGCCTCGATGTAGGGCACCAGGTGTGCCACCGCCTGCTTCATCACGCGCGCGCTCTTGACCACCTGCGGCAGGAACATGCGCCCCGCCCCGAACCGGTCGCCGACCACGTCCATGCCGGCCATCAGCGGCCCCTCGATGACGTGCAGCGGTCGCTCCGCCGCCAGCCGCGCCTCCTCGGTGTCCTCCACGATCCAGTCGCTGATGCCCTCGACCAGCGCGTGCGTCAGCCGCTCGCTCACTGGCAGCTGGCGCCAGGCGAGGTCGCGCTCGGCGCCGACAGCGGTGCTGCGGGCCCGGTCGGCGATCTCGAGCAGGCGGTCGGTGGCATCCGGCCGGCGGTTCAGCACCAGGTCCTCGACGCGCTCGCGCAGCTCCGGCTCGAGCTCGTCGATCACCGGCAGCGCGCCGGCGTTGACGATGGCCATGTCCAGGCCGGCGGCGATGGCATGCACCAGGAAGACGGCGTGGATGGCCTCGCGCACCGGGTCGTTGCCGCGGAAGGAGAAGGAGAGGTTGGAGACGCCGCCGCTGGTGAGCACACCCGGCAGCTCGGCCTTGATGCGGCGCACCGCCTCGATGTAGGCGACGGCATAGCCATCGTGCTCCGGGAGGCCGGTGCCGATGGCGAAGATGTTGGGGTCCAGGATGATGTCCTCGGGGGCGAAGCCCACCTGCTGCGTCAGCAGGTCATGGGCTCGCTGCGCGACCTGCAGGCGCCGCTCGACCGTCTCGGCCTGGCCCTGCTCGTCGAAGGCCATGACCACGACGGCGGCGCCGTAGCGGCGCGCGAGGTGCGCCTGGCGCAGGAACTCCGGCTCGCCCTCCTTGAGCGACACCGAGTTCGCGATGGGTCGTCCCTGGGCACCGCGCAGGCCGGCCTCGATGACCGACCACTTGGATGAGTCGATCATGAATGGCACGCGCGCGATGTCTGGCTCGGCCACGAGCAGGCGCACGAAGCGCGTCATGGCGGCCTCCGAATCGAGCATGCCCTCATCGAGGTTGATGTCGATGACCTGGGCGCCGTTCTCGACCTGTTGCCGCGCCACCTCGACGGCCTCGGCGTAGGCACCCGCCGCGATGAGCCGGGCGAACTTGCGCGAGCCGGTGACGTTGGTGCGCTCACCGACGTTCACGAAGAGCGACTCGGGGCCGATGTCGAATGGCTCCAGGCCGGCCAGGCGGGTGCGCCGCTCGATGTGCGGGACGACGCGCGGCGCCACGCGGTCGACCACGGCCTTGATGGCGGCGACGTGACCGGGGCCGGTGCCGCAGCAACCGCCGACGATGTTGACCGCACCGTCGCGGGCCATGCCTCCGAGCACCTCGGCAGTGTCCTGCGGCGTCTCGTCGTAGCCACCGAAGGCGTTGGGCAGCCCAGCGTTGGGATAGATGGAGAGGAAGGTGTCGGCCAGCCGCGAGAGCTCCTCGGCGTAGGGCCGCAGCTGCTGGCCGCCGAGGGCGCAGTTGAGCCCGACCGCCAGCGGACGTGCGTGGCGCACGGTGTTCCAGAACGCCTCCACGGTCTGGCCGTTGAGCGTGCGCCCGGAGGCATCGGTGATGGTGCCGCTCACGATGAGCGGCAGGCGATAGCCCAGCTCGTCCCACAACGTCTCGAGCGCGAAGATGGCGGCCTTGGCGTTGAGCGTGTCGAAGATGGTCTCCAGGCCGAGGATGTCGGCACCACCCTCGACGAGGGCGCGGGCGGCCTCGAGGTAGGCATCCGCCAGCTCCTCGAAGGAGGTGTTGCGTGCGCCCGGGTCGTTGACGTCTGGCGACAGCGAGGCCGTGCGGCTGGTCGGCCCGAGCGAGCCCATCACGTAGCGCGCCCCACCCCCGGCCGCCTCGGCCTCGTCGGCCGCCTCCCGCGCCAGGCGCGCCGACTGCCGGTTCATCTCCGCGACCCATGCCTCGAGGCCATAGTCGGACATCGAGACGCGGGTGGCGTTGAAGGTGTTGGTGGTGATGATGTCGGCACCGGCGGCGAGGTAGCGCCGGTGCATGTCGCGCACGATGGCGGGCTGCGTCAGCGAGAGCAGGTCGTTGGCGCCCTTGAGGTCTCGCGGGTGCTGGGCGAAGCGCTCGGCCGCGGAAGCCGGCCTCGTCGAGTGCGTGGCCCTGGAGCAGCGTGCCGGTGGCCCCGTCGAGCACGAGGATGCGCTGACGCAGCACATCGGGCAGTGCAGCCGTGCGGGCGTGGCGGGCGGCGTCCGGATCGGTGCCGGCCACGCCTGCGACGGTGGTGGATGTGGCCAGCGTGCTCATGCTCCTCCGATCCGCGCGTCCCGGCACCGTGCCACCGCAGCCAGCGCATTCTACGGCAGGGCGCCCGCGCCGCCGGCGGGACGCGATCGGCCTCATCCGGACACGTCCGAAAGGTACATACCAATCAGACCAACCTGCTAGACTGCCGACGTGGACATGCGTTCGTGACCGGCGAGCCCCTGTACTCGATCGTCGCCAGCCGCGCCGAAGCGCGCATCACCTCGGGCGAGTGGCAGGAAGGCGACCGGCTGCCACCGGAGCGCCAGCTGTGCCAGGCGTTCGATGTCTCGCGCTCGACCCTGCGGCAGGCGCTCGACGAGCTGGAGCAGCGTGGCCTCATCAGCCGGCACCAGGGCCGCGGCACGTTCGTGACACGTCCCCGCGTGCAGCTGCCCATCGTCGGCGTGTTCTCGATCCGCGATGCCATGGAGGCCCATGGCCTGAAGATGACCACGCGCGTGCTCAACGTCGAGGTCATCGAGGCCGGCCGGCAGCTGGCCAGCGACCTGGCCTGCCTGCCGGGTGATGACATCGTGTTCATCGAGCGCCTGCGCATCGGTGACGGCGAACCGATGGTGCTCGACACCGCGCACCTGCGCGCTGCGCTGTTCCCGGGCCTCGAGCACGTCGACCTCGAGCATCGCTCCCTGTACGAGGTCCTGGAGACGGACTACGGCCGCTCCGTGGCCGAAGCGCACGAGACGCTGGAGCCAGTCATCCTGACGCCGCGCGAGTGCGAGCTGCTGGGTGTGCCGCTGCACACGACGGCGCTGCTGACCCGCCGCGTCACCAGCGATTCCAGCGGCGTGGTGGTCGCGCTGGGCCACGCGCTCCTGCGGGGCGACCGCTCGCGCTACATCTACAAGCGAACCGTCGAGACGAGCCCGACGGAGCGAGACCATCGATCGTTCATCGACGGAACGATGCGGCGCCTGGCGCCGCGCCGGCCGCTCGAAACCACCAGGAGGATGCCGTGACCGCTTCCGATCGCTGGCTGGTCGCTGCTCGAGACGTGCTCGAGCAGGTGGCCAGCACCCAGTCCGGGCCCATCGACGAGGCCAGCACCATCTTCGCCGACAGCATCGCCGCCGACCGACTGGTGCACGTGTTCGGCTCGGGCCACTCGCGCATGAACACCGAGGAGATGTTCCCCCGGATCGGTTCCTATCCGGGCTTCCACCCCATCGCCGAGCTGGCCCTCTCGAACCATGTCGGCGTCGTCGGACCCAACGGCCTGCGCCAGGCCATGTACCTCGAGAAGGTGCCCGGCTTCGCCCGCATCATCCTGCAGCAGTTCAAGATCCATGCCGGCGACTCATTCCTCATCTTCAGCTCGACCGGCATCAACGGCACGGTCGTGGAGGTGGCGCTGCTGGCCAGGGCGATGGGGCTGCCGGTGGTGGCGGTGACATCGCTGCAGCACACCGCGGCCACCCCGTCGAGGCACCCCTCCGGCCGCAAGCTGGCCGAGATCGCCGACGTCACCATCGACAACTGCAGCCCGCCCGGCGATGCGGTCACCGACATCGAGGGCATCCCCTTCAGGGTCGGTCCGGTCAGCTCCATCGGCGCCATCGCCGTCGTCAATGCGCTCAAGGCGCGCACCGCCGAGCTGCTGGTCGAGCGCGGCGTCGTGCCGACCGTGCTCACCAGTCCCCACTTCGTGGGCAGCGACGTGGGCGCCGAGCAGCTGGAGAAGGTGTACGAGGAGTACTTCCGCCGCGTCAAGCAGGCCTACGACGGTCGAGACGCCATCCCCGTGCCGGAATCCTGGGAGGGGGCATAGCCGTGGCCGACGACCGCATGGTCATCTCGCCGCCGCTGGCCGCCAGCGCCGATGTCGTGGTCATCGGCTCTGGCACCGCCGGGGCCAGCGCCGCCATCGCGGCGGCGCGAGCCGGTGCGTCGGTGCTGCTCGTCGAGAAGCAGGGCTTCATGGGCGGCATCAGCACCGCGGTGCTGGACACGTTCTACGGCTTCTACACCCCCGGCAGCCGCCCGCTCAAGATCGCCGGTGGCATCCCGGATGATGTCGTCGCCGGCCTGCACGCCCTGGGCCCCGTGATCGAGCGTCCCAACACCTATGGCGCCGGCACCGGCGTGACCTACAACTCCGAGCACCTGAAGCTGGTCTGGGAAGGCCTCGCCGGCGACGCCGGGGTGCGCGTGCTGCTGCACGCGTTCCTGCAGCACGCCAGCGTCGACGATGGCCGTGTCAGCGAGGTGCTGGTGGCCACCAAGGCCGGCCTCGTGCGCATCGGCGGACGGGCCTTCGTCGACGCCAGCGGCGATGCCGACCTCTGCTATCACGCCGGTTTCGGCTTCGAGCTGGCAGGGGCCGAGGAGCCGGCGCAGACGCTGACCACGACCTTCAAGATGGTCAACGTCGACATCGCCGCGCGCAAGCGCATCAGCACGGCAGAGATGCACGAGCGCATGGGCGAGGCCGCGGCCTCGGGCGACTACGACCTGCCCCGCCGCGAGGGCTCCGACCACATCACGCCCATCGACGGCATGATCGCCACGGTGATGACGCGCGTGCCTTCGTTCCGCACCCAGGACGGCCAGGTCGTCAACGCCAGCGATCCGCAGCTGCTGTCGCAAGCCGAGATGGCGGGACGACGACAGGCCGTCGAGTACGCCCGCTTCCTGCGTGACAAGGTGCCCGGCTACGAGCATGCCTCGCTGGTGGCGCTGTCGGCGCAGATCGGCGTGCGTGAGACCCGCCGCGTGTATGGCGACTACCGCATGACCCGCGACGATGTGCTCGGCGCGCGCCGCTTCGATGACGAGATCGCCCTGTGCGGCGCGCCCGTCGAGGACCATCACCCCGGCGCCGACACGAGGTGGCAGTACCTGCCCGACGGCGAGGTCGTGGGCATCCCGTATCGCGCACTGCTGGTGCGTGATTCGGCCAACACGCTGGTCGCCGGCCGCTGTTTCAGCGCCACCCACGATGCGCATGCCTCCGTGCGCTCCATGGCCCAGACGATGGCCATGGGCCAGGCCGCCGGCACCGCCGCGGCCCTGGCACGTGGCTGCGGACATCGCCCCACGCGATGTCGACCCTGCGGCGCTGCGCGAGCGGCTGCGACGGGACGGCGCGGTGCTCGAGTTGCCGGCCTGAGCATGGCCGGCGGCGCTACAGTCAGGCGATGAACGAGCGCGCCTCGACGACCCGCGACTGGTGGCTCGGCTTCGACATCGGCGGCACTCGCACCAAGGCCGGGGTCGTCAGCGACGACGGCAGCGTCGACCGCAGCCAGCTGGTCGAGACCGGCCATGAGCCCTTCAGCCTCGTGTGGGAGCGCATGCTGGCGTATGCCGACGAGACCATCGCCAGCAAGGGCCAGTTCGGCCTTCGCGGTGCCGGCATCGCCGCTCCCGGCCTCGTCGACCCGGCCTTCGGCGTGCGCAACCTGCCCGGCAAGGTCCCGGGCATCGAGGACTTCCCCATGCGCCAGCGCCTGGAGGAACGGCTGGGCGTGCCCGTCCGCTGCGTCAACGATGGTGCCGCCGCCACGCTCGCAGAGTGGCGCTTCGGGGTCGCCCGTGGCTACCGCGACGTGGTTGGCCTGACCATCGGCACGGGCATCGGTGCCGGCGCCATCATCGGCGGCCGTCCGCTGCAGACGAGCAACCTCGCCGGCGGCGTCTCCTTCGGCCACGCCACCATCCAGGCCGGCGGCCGCACCTGCCTGTGCGGCAACATCGGCTGCGCCGAGACGCTGGTGTCGGCCAACGCCGTGGTCGGGCGGATGCGTGACTACGTCGCCCGCAAGGTGCCCTCCACCATCACCGACGCCTACCAGCATGATCCCGGCGGCATCACCTTCAGGACCCTCGTCGAGGGCGTCGATGCCGGCGACCGCGTGGCCAAGGAGATCATGCAGCAGTACTGCCGCGACCTGGGTGCCACCATCGTGACGGCCATCCACGCCTACGACCCGGAGGTGGTCGTCCTCGCCGGTGGCCCCATGGCCCAGGCCGACCACTTCCTGCCCCAGGTGCAGGCCTACGTCGACCGCTACGCGTTCCGCTACCCCAAGGAGCGCCTCATCCCCATCCTTCGCGCCCAGCGCTCCGACCATGCCGGGGTCCTCGGGGCCGTCGCCCGCGTCATGCAGGCCGTCGCCGACACCGCCCCCGCGTCGTCGGCTGCCACGAGCTGACACCAGCCCACAGGAGGCACCATGCCCTTTGCCAGAACCGTCCTCGGCGATATCGCGCCCGAAGAGCTCGGTATCGTCTACGCCCACGAGCACCTGGTCATCCATGGAGGCCGGGCGGTGCAGCTCTTCCCCGACTTCGAGCTGGCCGACGTCGACAAGGCCGTCGCCGAGCTGGCGCCGGTGCAGGCCATGGGCCTGCGCACCGTGGTCGACGCGATGCCCGCCGACCTCGGCCGCGACGTGCTGATGCTGGCCGAGATCGCGCGCCGCAGCGGCGTCAACGTCATCGCCCCCTCGGGGCTGCACCATGAGCGCTACTACCACGACCGTCACTGGTCGGTGCGCCTCTCGGCCGACGAGATCGCCGACCTCTTCGTGGCCGACATCAGCGATGGCATCGATGAGCTCGACTACTGCGGACCCATCGTCAAGCGCACGCCGCACAGGGCCGGCGTGATGAAGATCGCCGGCTCCACCGACGGTCCATCGAAGCGTGACGAGAAGGTCTTCGCGGCAGCCGCCATGGCGCAGCACCGCACCGGCTGTCCCATCCTCACCCACTGCGAGGGTGGCACGGGCGCACTGGAGCAGGTCGAGATCCTCGTCAAGCACGGCGGCGATCCCGCCCACATCGTGCTCAGCCACGTGGACAAGATCGTCGACCGCGCAGTACATGCGGGACATCGCCGCGACCGGTGCCAGGGTGGAGTACGACCAGGGCTTCCGCTGGGGCGACAAGGAGAACGGCACCCTGCAGCTGCTCGAGTGGGCCGCGCAGGACGGCTTGCTGGGCCACATCACGCTGGGGCTCGACGCGGCGCGCCAGAAGCTACTGGACGCAGTTCGGTGGCTCGCCCGGCTGGACCTACCTGCTGGGGGAGTTCAGCGACCGCATGCGTGAGCGCGGTCTGGGCGACACTGAGCAACACACCCTCTTCGTCGACGCGCCCCGTGGCGCCTACACCTTCGGAGCTGCCGCATGACCCCGCGTGAACGCATCCTCGCCGCCCTCGACCACAAGCGAGAGCGACCGCATCCCCATCGACCTGGGGTCCTCGCTGGTGACCTCCATCACCAAGGCCGCGTACGTGCCGCTGCGCGCGCACCTTGGGCTGCCGGAGGAGGAGATCGTCGTCTACGACGAGGTGCAGCAGCTGCCCTACGTGGGCGAGGACGTGCTGACCCGCTTCGGCGTGGACACGCGCATGGTGCAGCTGCCTCCCACGCACGTGCAGGGCGTCGAGATCGTCGACGATGGCGACTACTGGGCCATGTGGGATCGCTGGGGCAGCAAGATGCGCATGCCCAAGGACAACCCGCTCTACTACGACTGGGTGGACTTCCCCATCAAGGACCTGACGCTCGAGGCGCTGGAGGCCTACCAGTGGCCCGAGCCCGACCCGCCCGAGCTCATCGCCGGCCTGAAGGCACGGGCCCAGGAGCTGCGCGCCACGACCGACTACGCGCTGATGGGCTCGGCCGTCATCGGTGGCGGCATCTTCGAGCAGCCCTGTCGCACGGTGGGCATGGAGCCCTTCATGATGAGCATGCTGACGGCGCCCGAGTTCGCCGACAAGCTGGTGGACGGCATCACCGATGTCTACATCGAGTCGGTCGACCGCTACCTCGCCGAGGTGGGCGACCTCATCGACGTCTTCACCTTCTGGGACGACGTGGCCACCCAGCAGGGCTGGATGATCAACCCGCAGAGCTACATCGACGTCATCAAGCCGCGCCAGAAGCGCCTCTTCGACGCCATCAAGGCGCGCACCGATGCCAAGCTCTTCTACCACGGCTGCGGCGCGGTCTTCGAGCTCATCCCGCACCTCATCGAGATCGGTGTCGACATCATCAACCCGGTGCAGGTGAGCGCCGAGGGCATGGACTCGAAGCGCCTGAAGGCTGCCTATGGCAAGGACGTCACCTTCTGGGGCGGCGGCGTGGACACCCAGCGGGTGCTGCCCTTCGGTACGCCGCAGGAGGTCCGCGACGAGGTCAAGCGCCGCATCGACGACTTCGCCCCCGGCGGTGGCTTCGTCTTCGCCACCGTCCACAACATCCAGGCCTTCGTACCCGCCGGAGAACATCGAGGCCGCCTTCGACACGGCGCTGGCGTACGGCGGCGCAGCCGTGGCATGAGCGGCGCCACGGGCGAGGCAGGAGCGACGGTGCGCCAGCAGCGCATCCTGGCCCTCACCTGCGAGGTGCTGGCCCGCAGCGTCTACCTCTGTGCGTCCCGTTCGCCGCACATCGTGGACGTACGCCTCAACCGCCGTGGTCTGCACGACGACCCGCCCAACCTGCGCACCATCCTGCAGGCGCAGGTCGACGAGATCGCTGCGCCGTACGACGCCGTGGTGCTCGCCTACGGGCTCTGTGGGGGCGCCACGGCTGGCCTGCGAGCCGGCGTCCATCCCCCTGGTCGTGCCGCGAGCGCATGACTGCATCACGCTCTTCCTGGGGTCGCGGGACCGCTACAGCGCGGAGTTCCTGGGGCACCCCGGAACCTACTGGTACGTGCAGGACTACCTCGAGCGGACCGACGATGGCAGCGCCTTCGGTGGGGTCGGCGCCGTGTCGGACGCAGCCAGCCGGGCGACCTACGAGGAGTACGTCGAGAAGTACGGCGAGGAGAATGCGGCCTACCTCATGGAGGCGCTGGGGGCCTGGCGCTCCCACTACGACCGGGCGGCCTACGTGGACATGGGCGTGGCGCATCCCGAGGCCGCCGGCCTTGCCGAGTCCCGTGCCCGGGGCGACGCCGAGAGTCGCGGCTGGCAGTTCGAGAAGCTGGCCGGCGAGCTCATCCTCATCAGGAAGCTCATCGACGGCGACTGGACGGAGGAGGACATGCTCATCGTCGCGCCCGGAGAGCAGCTCGCCATGAGCTACGACGAGCGCGTCATCCGCGCCGAGCGCGTGGCGCCGGCAGGGGTCGACAGCAACCACGCCATCCCCGCCCCGCAGGGCTGACCGGAACGCGCCATGGCCGCCTGGGCGAGGTCCGCGACGGGGCGTGCCTGGCTGCTGCTGGCGGCGCTCGTGGTCGTCTGGGGCTGCCACTGGACGGTGGCCAAGGTAGGCCTGGAGGTCATCCCGCCCTTCACCTACGCGATGCTCCGCCTGCTGGTCGCCATGGCCGTCCTGGCGGCCCTCATGCAGGGTGCCGGTCGGCTCCGCCGACCGGCACGGGCGGACGTCCCCATCGTCGTCTCGTACGGGCTGCTGGCCGTCGCCGCGGGCATCGGCATCATGAACCTGGCCCTGCCCTTCGTGGAGGCCGGGCGGGCCAGCATCCTGGCCTACACGCTGCCACTCTGGGTGGTGCCCATCGTGGCCGTCGTGGCGCGTACCCTGCCCACCCGACCCGAGCTCAGCGGGCTGGTCCTCGGCCTGGGGGGGCTCATCCTGCTGCTCAACCCGGCCGCCATCGACTGGACCTCACCCGAGGTGCTCCTCGGGTGCGCCCTGCTGCTCTTGGGGGCCGTGGCAGGCGCGGCGGCGCTCGTCCACGTGCGGGCCCATCGCTGGCAGGGCACGCCCTTCGACGTCCAGATCTGGCAGTTGCTGGTGGCCTTCGTGCCGCTCGCCGCACTCGCCATCCTGCTGGAGCGCGACGAGTGGGCCGCCGTCGAGTGGGACCTGGGCAGCCTGCTCGTGATCCTCTACAGCGGAGCGCTGGCGACGGCCTTCGCCTTCTGGGCCAGCCAGTCGATCGTGCGCACCCTCGGACCGACGACCACGAGCATCGGCTACCTGGCCGTGCCGGTGGTCGGCATCGTGACCGGCGTCATCGTGCTGGGCGAGCCGGTCGGGCTCCTGGACCTGCTGGGACTGGTCGTCACCAGTGCCGGCATCGTGGTCGTCCTGCGCGCCCCGCGCGGGCAGGTCGTGCCGTCGGCCAGCGCAGTCGGCTCGGCGTCAGGCGGGAACAGTGGCCAGCCGGAGGAGACGGTGCTGGACGTCGTGCTGCCAGACGGCGCCGACCTTCCGGCACCCGGCTCGGGACGCCGCTGACCGCGTCGGCAGCTGAGCGCCGCACACTCCGCGGGCGGACCGGGCACGCCTCAGGCGAGGTGCGCCGACACGATCCCGACGACGGCGTCCACGGCGCGGGACACGGCCGCCTGCACCGGCTCGGAGAGGCCCTCCCCCAGCTCCAGGTCAACCACGCCGATGCCGATGCTCACGGCCCGCGGGGTCGCGCCAGTCAGCTCGCGGGCCAGTGCCAGCAGCTCAGCCGCGTCCACGTGGTGCGAGCTCGACCCGGACCCACTGCGCTCAGCCCCGAGCACGGTGCCGGCGGGGGCGTCGGCAGGTCCTGGCGCCCCGAGCTCGTGCACGCCGATGACCCCGGGCAGCTCCTGCGCAGCCGCGTCGACCAGCACCACGAGGGAAGCGGCCGCGAAGTCGAGCGCCACCTCCGGCGTCAGCTGGTGCGCAGTGGCTACGGTCACGCGCCCGTCCCCGATGGCCTGGGCCAGGCGTGCATCGGCGGCGACCGCATCCGCCACGCAGACGCCCACGCCATCGTCGCGGCGCAGCGTGTTGCCGTAGCCCAGCACGAGTACCGGGAGCGAGTCAGCCCGGGGTCGGACACCGCTGCCAGGCCGAGGGAGACGGACGGACGCCCCGTCATCCGCGGCGTCCGTCATGTCGGTGCTGGCGTTCGTGTGAGCGGGCCTGCCGCCGTCACCGCTTGACGCGGTCGAGCACCTCTCCCTTGGCCGAGAGCAGCTGGATGTCCAGGGCCATGTTGCCCAAGGCATGCGTCGAGCAGGAGAGGCAGGGGTCGTAGCAGCGGATGACCGCCTCCACCCGGTTGAGCATGGGTTCTTCGATCTTCTCGCCCTTGACGTGATGTCGCGCCACCTGCTGCACCGAACGGTTCATGGCCATGTTGTTGTGGCCGGTGGCGATGACCAGGTTGGCCCACTCCACGATGCCGTTGTCGTCGACCTTGTAGTGGTGCATGAGCGTGCCACGAGGAGCCTCGGACACGCCGATGCCCTCGTTACGGTTGATGCCGGCGGTGGCGCGCACGTGCCGGGAGAGGATGTCCGGTCCGAGCAGGAGCTGCTCGATCTTCTCCACCGCGTGCAGCGTGTCGATGAGCCGCGCGTAGTGGTAGTGGAAGGACGAGCCGGCCACTCGGCCGACACGCCAGCGGAACTTCTGCAGCTCCTCGTCGGCCCGTGGTGTACCGGTGGCCTCGGCCACGTTCAGCCGAGCCAGTGGTCCGACGCGATAGATGCCGTCGGGGTAGCCCATGGGCTTCCAGTAGGTCGACTTCAGGTAGGACCACGGCTCCACGGCCTCGCCGATGTAGTCGTTGAAGTCGTGTGGATCGACCCGGTCAGCCAAGGCTTTGCCATCGGCATCGACCACGCGCAACCAGCCACCGTAGTGGTCCACGTTGCCCGATCGGTCCACCAGCCCCATGAAGGCCGAGCGGAAGTTGCCGAAGGTGGAGGCCTCCTCCTCCCAGCGCATCATGTCGCTCTTGTACCAGGCGATGGCACGCTCGACCTGGGCGATGGCCTCCGGCACACCGGCGAGGATCTGGTCGCGAACCTCGGCGCTCAGTGGCTCGGCCACACCACCCGGCACGATGCCGCTGGGATGGATGCGCTTGCCGCCCAGCAGCTCGATGATCACCTGGCCCCACTTGCGCAGCTTGATGCCATCCATGGCCAGCTGCGGGTTCTCCTGGGCTACCGCCAGGATGTGGCGCTTGGAGGGATCGGCATCGAAGCCGAAGAGCAGGTCGGGCGAGGAGAGGTGGAAGAACGACAGCGCGTTCGACTGCACGATCTGGCCGAGGTTGATGAGGCGCCGCAGGTCGGCGCCGGTCGGCGGCGGATCGACCGCCAGGATGTCGTCCACGGCCTTGGCCGAGGCCACCAGGTGGCTGACCGGGCAGATGCCGCAGATGCGGGCCATGATGGCCGGCATCTCGTGCACCGGGCGGCCCTGGACGATGCGCTCGAAGCCGCGGAACTGGGTGACGTGGAAGTGGGCATCGATGACCTCGCCCCGCTCGTCGAGCTGGATGGTGATCTTCGAGTGGCCCTCGATGCGGGTGACCGGGTCGATGGTGATGGTTCGGCTCATGGGAGCTCCCGTCAGCGCCCGAACCGCGATCCGGCCGCTTCTGGGACGCGTCCGGAGAGCAGATCATCGAGCAAGGTGTAGATGAGGTCGGCAGAGGGTGGGCAGCCCGGCAGGAAGACATCGACGTCGATGACCTTGTGCACCGGGATGGACATGGGCAACAACGCCGGCACCACCTGCAGGGGTATCTGCGCGTTGAGCGTGACGTTCTCACGGTAGGCACGATCGAGCAGCGGCTCGACCCCGATGGGATTGCGCATGCCGGGCACGTTGGAGGTCACCGCGCAGTCGCCGAAGGCGATGATGGTGGTGGTGCGCTCGCGGACCAGCTTGGCCTTGTGCAGGTCATCCTCGCTCGAGACGGCACCCTCCACGAGACAGACGTCGACATGCTCGGGGTAGTCCTTGTAGTCGACCAGCGGGCTGTAGACCAGGTCCGCCCGGCCGAAGATGTCGAGGATGCGCTCATCCATGTCCAGCAGGGACATGTGACACCCCGAGCAACCGTCCAGCCAGACGGTCGCGACTGTTGGCTTGCTCATAGTCCGCGCTCCTCTCGGACCACCTTGAGCCACGGCAGGAACGGGCGGCGGTCCTTGCTACCCGCTGCGACCGGTCGGCCCTTCTCGAAGAGCGCGCCGGTTGGGCAGACCTGGACACACTTGCCACAGCTGGTGCAGGTCGTGGACTCCCCCCACGGGGCGCCCATGTCGGTCTGGACCCGGGTCTCGAGTCCGCGATGCATCACATCCCAGGTATGCGCGCCCTCGATCTCGTCGCAGACGCGCACGCAGCGCAGGCACAGGATGCAGCGGTTGTGATCGATGGCGAAGAACTTGTGGCTGGCGTCGATGTCGACGACGGGGTTGATGCGGGGCAGGTCGAAGTGCTTGATGCCGAGCTCGTCGGCCATGTTCTGGAGCTCGCAGTGGTTGTTGGCGACACACACGGCGCAGACGTGGTTGCGCTCCATGAACATCATCTCGGTGATGGCCTGCCGGTACTCCAGCAGCTTCTCCGAGTGGGCGGTGATGCGCATGCCCTCGGAGATCTTGGTCATGCAGGCAGCCGCGAGCTTGGGCGAGCCCTCGATCTCGACCATGCACAGTCGGCAGGCGCCACGATCGGTGATGCCCTCGAGATGGCACAGGCCGGGGATGTCGATGCCGTTCTCCTCGGCCACCTCCATCACCGTCTGGCCTTCGTTGCCGGCGACGTCCTTGCCGTCGATGCTCAGGGTGAAGACGTCGCTCATGCCACTACCTCGGCTGGCTTCTGGATGGGACAGACACCGGCGGGACAGGTCTTGTCCACGATGTGCGCCATGTACTCGTCGCGGAAGTAGCGCAGCGTGCTGAAGATCGGGTTGGGCGCGCCCTGGCCGAGCCCGCAGAGCGACATCTTCTGGACGATGCCGGCCAGCCGCTCCAGCTGGGCCAGGTCGGCCTCGCTGGCCTCGCCCCTGGTGATCTGGTCCAGGAGCATCCACATCTGCGTGGTGCCGACGCGGCAGGGCGTGCACTTGCCGCACGACTCGTCCCGGCAGAAGTCCTGGAAGTACTTCGCCACGTCGACCATGCAGGACGTGTCGTCCATGACGATCATGCCGCCCGAGCCCATGAACGAGCCGAGCTCGATGAGGGTCTCGTAGCTGACCGGTGTATCGAGGTGCTCGGCCGGGATGCAGCCGCCTGACGGTCCGCCCGTCTGCACGGCCTTGAAGGGGCGACCACCGACGATGCCGCCGCCGATGTCGTAGATGATCTCCCGCAGGGTCATGCCCATGGGGACCTCGACCATGCCGGTGTTGACGACTCGCCCGGCGAGCGCGAAGACCTTGGCGCCCTTCGACTTGCCCACGCCGATCTGGGCGTACTTCTCGGGACCGTCGCGCAGGATGGTGGGCACGCTGGCCAGCGACTCCACGTTGTTGATGAGCGTGGGGCTGCCCCACAGGCCGGCCACCGCCGGGTACGGCGGCCGCGGACGGGGCGTGCCGCGGCGGCCCTCGACCGAGGCGATGAGCGCCGTTTCCTCGCCGCACACGAAGGCGCCGGCACCCAGGCGGATCTGGACGTCGAAGCTGAAGGAGGTGTCCATGATGTTGCTGCCGAGGTAGCCGCTGCGCTGCGCCAGGCGGATGGCCGTCTGCAGGCGCTTCACCGCCAGCGGGTACTCCGCGCGGCAGTAGATGTAGCCTTCGGCGGCGTGCACGGCGAAGGCCGCGATGGCCATGCCCTCGAGCACCCGGAAGGGGTCGCTCTCGAGGACGCTGCGGTCCATGAAGGCGCCGGGGTCGCCTTCGTCGGCGTTGCAGATGACGTACTTGCGGTCGCCGGTCGCCTTGGCCACCGTGGTCCACTTCAGGCCGGTCGGATAGCCCGCGCCACCGCGTCCGCGGAGGCCGCTGGCGGAGATCTCCTCGCGAACCTCGGTCGAGCTCATCTCGGAGAGCACGCGCCGCAGCGCCCGATAGCCGCCCTCCGCGATGTAGTCATCGAGCGACTCGGGGTCGACCTTGCCGAAGTTCTCGGTCGCCACCCGGACCTGCTTCTCGAAGAAGGGGCCCTGGGGCTGGCGCTTGGCATCAGGCGCGACCTTGTCGAGCGCGGCGACCAGCGGACCGACATCGTCGGGACGAACATGCTCGAACAGCTGGCCCGTCTCGGCGATCTCGATGAGCGGTCCGGCCGCGCACAGCCCGAGGCAGCCCACTCGCTTGATGACCACGTCGCTCTTGCCTCGCGGTCAGCTCCCGCAGCCGGGCGGTGATGTCGCTGGCATTGCCGGACATGCAGCTCGCCGCTTCGCACACCCGGGCGGTCGCACGCGGCCGTCCGGCGTTCTCGCCGATGGTGATGGTGCGGTGACGCTCCGGGCGTCCCGCCACTGCCATGTCGCTCACATCGCCTCCAGTTCAGCCATGAGCTCTTCGGTGCGGGCCTTGCCACGCATCTCGCCGTCGACGACGACGGCCGGGGCCAGGCTGCAGGCGCCGATACAGCGCGCGGTCAACAGGGAGATCTTGCCGTCCGCGGTGGTGCCCTTGGGCTTCACGCCGAGCCGTCGGTCGAAGGCATCGATGATGTCGGCGGCGCCATTGATGTAGCAGGCCGTCCCGGTACACACGACGGTGGTGTGCTCGCCCTGCGGCTTGAGCGTGAAGAAGGAGTAGAAGGTGGCGACGCCGAAGACGCGCGAATGCGGCACGCCCAGCGTGTCGCCCACGAACTCGAGCGCGTCGCTGTCGAGGAAGCCGAAGGCCTCCTGGGCGGCATGGAGAGCCTCGATGAGCGCCTCGGGCCGGTCGCCCATGCGGCGCATGCGCGTGGCCACGATCTTCCAGCGCTTGTCATCGGTGGGCGGGGCAGGCTTGGTGTACGGAATCGGCATACGCGCCTTTCGGGTGTCGCTATCGCTCAAGCTTCGCCCGTGGCCCAGCCGTGTACAGGGAGGACCTGGCGGGGGCCACAGGTCGTGCCCGACCATCATACGGAGTCGGACCAGCCCCTTTGGGTGCCGTGCGGCCCAATTCGCGGGGGCCGCGTGTACATCCGCGAGATCGTCCTGGGCCGAGTGGCCCCCGGCGGCCCGCTAGTAGCGCGTCTCGCGGATGGTCTCGATCATGGCCCAGAAGTTCTCCAGCGGCGTATCGAGCTGCACATGGTGCGTCGGCCCCAGGATGAGTCCGCCACCCTCGCCGATGGTGGCGACGCGCTGACGGACCTCGTTGGCCACGTCGGCGGGGGTGCCGAAGGGCAGGGTCTTCTGCTCGTCGAGGCTGCCCCAGAAGAGCAGCCGGTCGCCGTAGTCGCGCTTGAGCTCGGCGGGGTCCATGCAGGCAGGCTGGACCGGGTTCAGCATATCGATGCCGATCTCGATGAGCTCGGGGATGACCTCGCGCACGTCACCATCGGTGTGGTAGGCCACCTTGAGATCGGGGTTGATGGCCTTGACGCGGCTGACCAGCTCGGCCATGCGCGGCTTGAGGAAGCGGCGCCACGTGGCCGGCGCGAAGAGCATGCCCTTCTGGCTGCCGATGTCGTCGCCGGTCCAGATCATGTCCACGCCCATGGCAGCCAGCCGTTCGGCCGCCGCCAGGTGATACCGGAACGGGATCTCGAGGATGCGGTCGGCGAGCTCGGGGTTCATCACCAGGTCCATCAGCAGCCGCTCGTAGCCGCGCAGGGCCCAGGCCGTCTCGAAGATGGTGGTGACGGCGACGCCGACGATCCAGTACTCGTCGCCGTACTCGCGGATGACGCGCTCCGAATCGACGTACAGCTCGGGCCGCTGCGGGTCCGGTGCCTGGTACGAGTCGATGGCGCTGTCCTCGGCCAGCGGGAAGCCCACCATCTCGGTGTAGTGGCCGGTGCCGAAGGGCGTCTGGTAGGGGTGCTCCTGCCAGCCCACGCCCCACTCGTCGGTGTAGCTGCCGTGGCCGGCGTAGTAGCTGTTGGCCCAGCCCACCGAGGTCAGGATGAGGTCGGAGTCGATGGCTCGCTCGAGCTCGTAGGTGTTGCCGCCACCGTGGGGATTGTGCTCGCCGCCACGGGCCACGTTGAGCTTCCCCTTGACGCCCATGTCGGCTCGCAGCCGGTCGGCGAACTCGGGGGTGAAGCTGATCTGCATGGGGCAACGATCGGGCTCCTCGCGGGCGAGGGCGGACGCCACCCGGTCACGGTGGCGCATCGCTACCGGGCTGCCAGCAGCGCCTTGGCCACGTTGGCGGCGGTGGCCGCGTCCTTGGCGAAGCCGTCGGCACCGATCTCGGCCGCGAACTCGTCGGTCACGGGTGCGCCACCCACGAGGATCTTGGCCTCCGGGTCGACGGCACGGATGGCCTCGACGGCGGCCTTCATGCCCACCATCGTGGTGGTCAGGAGGGCGCTGATGCCGACGATGGACGCGCCGTGCTCCTTGGTCGCCGCGGCGAAGGCATCCGGGCTCACGTTGGTGCCGAGGTCGACGATCTCGAAGTTGGCGCCCTTGAGCATCATGCCCACGAGGTTCTTGCCGATGTCGTGGAGGTCACCCTGCACGGTGCCGATGACGGCGGTGTGCTCGGGCTTGTGGCCACCAGCGGCCAGCAGCGGCTCGAGCAGGACGCGAGGCTTCCTTCATGGCGTGTGCACTGATGAGCATCTCGGGCACGTACACGCCCTCGTTGCAGGCGAACTTGCGGCCGACCTCGGTCATGGCCGTGGTCATGGACTCGAGGATCACCTGCGCATCGGTGCCCGCGTCGATGGCCTCCTGGGTGAGGCGCACCGCCTCGGGGCGGTTGCCGGCTTCGACAGCGGCGGTCAGTGCGGCCAGATCAGCCATGGACGTGTCCCTCCTCGTTCGACGGTACCCGTGACATGCACAGCATCACGCCGCGCCCGGGCATGGGTATGGGCCGGATGGCCCGATGCGATGGTCGCACCGGCCGGCTCGGCCGCCTGGCAGCCAGGGGTGCGCTCACGAGAGCCGCAGCCTGACCCACCAGCGCATCTCGGCGCCGGGCTGCAGGAGGCGCTCCTGGCCCGCCGCGAGCGCGCCCGCCAGGTCATCATGCATGGAGGTGCAGGGCTCCAGCGCCACCTGCTCCGAGGGTGGCCCGGCCGGCGGCCAGCCACCGTAGGCCAGCCATACACGCAGTGCTGGCGCAAAGCTTCGATCCCATTGGAGCTCCAGTCGGGCGCCGTCGGGCGTCACCGCCTGGGCGCCCTCGGCGGCGGCGTAGAGCACCGCGGCCCAGCCGGCGGCGCTGCCGACACATGCCAGGTCGACCTCGCGCCGTCGGTGGCGGTGGCGAGCGGCCAGCTCATCTCCTCGGGCAGGTCGATGCCGTGCTGCCAGGAGCGCCGCACACGTGCCACTCCACGCAGCCCCAACTGCGTGCCCGGCTCGAGCCGCAGGACCGGGTGCTGCGCCCAGCTGATGGGTAGCGGGACGGCGGCGTGGCTGACCACGACGTACTCGGCCAGCACGGTCTGCTCGTCGGCGAAGGAGAGGCGCCGATGCAGCCGGTAGTCCCAGCGCGGCACGCTCCAGGTGTGCTCGACAGCTCCGGCGTCCTCATCCAGCGTCAGGTACGCGCCGCGACCCCACTGGTCTCCGTGGTCGCGTAGCGGCGGGCCGTCAGGCGCCAGTGGGTCCGGACACACCGATGTCGTCGGCAGGCACTCGTCCCAGCCGAAGGACTCGCGGCCAGCGAACACCACGCGCTCGTCGGCCCAGGCCATCTGGGTCCGCTCCTCGGGTGGCTCGCCGCTGGCCAGCCACTCGCGGTCACGTCGCTTGTCGCGAAGCGAGATCACGCGCGCACCGACCTCGCTCACCACCTCCAGCTCGACCGCATCGGTGGCCAGCCGGATGGATGGCCAGATGCCCCAGGTGCGGTGGCTGATGGCGGCCTTCACCACTCTGCTACCGAGCCGTCCTCATGGAACCAACGGTACTGCGGCTCGGGCTGGTAGGGGTGGGCCGCCGCGGCGACGTCATCGATGTCCACACCCAGGCCGGGCGCCTCGGGTGGGGACATGTGTCCGGCCACGATGGGCGGCACGCCAGTGACGATGTCGTCTCGCCAGGGCACGTCGGAGCGCATCACCTCGCAGATCAGGTGGTTGGGCGTGGCCACCGCCAGGTGCAGGTTGGCGACCGTGGCGATCGGTCCCAGCGGGTTGTGCGGCGCCACCGAGATGCCGTGCGACTCAGCCATGGCGGCGATGCGCCGCAGCTCGCTGATGCCGCCGCTGTGGCAGACGTCCGGCTGCGCCACGGCGATGGCGCCGCGCTCGAAGTAGGGGCGGAAGGCCCAGCGGCCGATGAGCCGCTCGCCGCTGGCGATGGGGATGCCCGGCAGCGCCCGCGCCACCCGCACGTGGCCGTCGATGTCCTCGGGCGGGACCGGCTCCTCGAAGAACCACGGCTCGTACGGCGCCATCGCCAGACCGTAGCGGATGGCCATGGCGGCCGTGGTCCGCCCGTGCAGGTCGACCATGATGTCGACGCCCGCTCCGACGGCCTCGCGGACCGCTTCCATGACGGCCGCAGCGGCTCGCACCTGTGCCACCGAGTCGAGCGGTCGTGTACGCGGCACGGCCAGCAGCTTGAGGGCATCGAAGCCGTCGGCGACCGACTTGCACGCCAGCTCGGCCACGACCGCGGGCTCCATCTCGCCGTAGGTCGCCTCCGGGGCACCGCCACCGAGGTGGTCGTAGAAGCGCACCTTGTCCCGTACGCGACCGCCGAGCAACTGCCACACGGGCACGCCGAGGTCCTTGCCCTTGATATCCCAGAGGGCCTGGTCGATGCCCGACACGGCCGACATCTCCACCGCTCCGGGGCGGAAGAACTGTTGCCGGTAGAGCATCTGCCAGATGTGCTCGATGCGACGGGGGTCCTCCCCCACCACCAGCGGCGCGAAGTCCTCGATGGCGCCGAGGACGCCACGCGTCTTGACCTCCAGGCTGGCTTCGCCCCAGCCGATGAGCCCGGGCTGATCCGTCTCGATGCGGACGAAGATCCAGTTGCGCCGGCCGGCGTTGACGACCCGGGTGCCGAGGGCAGTGATGCGCATCGCTCGACGGCTCCCGCTACGCGACCGAGGGCTAGGCCACGGCCGTGCGCGTGCGGGCGCGCTCGGCGCGCGCCTGGCGCCACTGCGCCAGCGCCACCGCGGCGATGAGCAGCACGCCCAGCGCCACGCGCTGGTAGAAGGTGCCCACGCCCAGCAGGTTCATGCCGTTGTTGAGCACGCCCACGAGCAGCACAGCCAGCACCGTGCCCACGATGGTGCCCTTGCCACCGGTGGTGGCGGCACCGCCGAGGAACACCGCGGTGATGGCCTGCAGCTCGAAGCCCACGCCGTTGATGGGGTTGCCAGAGGTCGTGCGCGCGGTCAGCAGCACGCCGGCCAGGCCGGCCGTGGCGCCGCAGAGCATGTACATGCCGATCTTCATGCGCGTGAGGTTGATGCCGGCCAGGCGCGCGGCTACGTCGTTGCCCCCGATGGCGTAGACGGCCCGGCCGAAGTCGGTGTACTTCATGATCACGTGGTAGACCAGCGCCACCACCACGAACACCAGGAACAGGATGGGCACGCCGGTCCAGCCACGTCCGCCAAGCTCCGGCAGGGGCAGCTCGGGGAACAGGCGGCCGGTGGCGAGCCAGGTGAAGTCGGGCTGCGTGACCACCCCCACGGGCTTGCCGTCGGGCGCCACCAGGAAGGCCAGTCCGGCGAAGGCGGCCAATGTGCCCAGGGTGGCGATGATGGGGTTGACGTGCAGCTTGGTGACGATCAGGCCGTTGATGACGCCCAGCCCGATGCCGGTGAGGATGCCCACCAGGATGCCCGCCAGCACGGAGCCCTCCACGAACGGAAGGTTCAGCTGGAAGTCGCCGGGGAGGGTGATGGCGCCCATGGCGACGGCCGAGGCCGTGGTCACCGAGGCGACCGAGGCGATGGAGCCGACCGAGATGTCGAGCATGCCGGCGACGATCACGACGGTCTGGCCGATGGCCAGCAGGCCCACGATGACGATCGACTGGCTGAGGCTGTTCATGAGGTTCTGCCAGCTCAGGAAGAGCGGCTGCAGCCAGACGATGACCGCGATGATGCCGACCAGCGCGAACAGCAGCGACAGGTTGTCCACACCGACGATGTTGATGACGCGGCGGACGGCGCTGACGCGCTCGTCGCCGGGCAGCACGGCTGGCTGCGTCTGACTCATTCCTTCTCCCCTCCGGCCGCTGCTGCCTCGGCGGCCGCCCGGCGTAGCTTGAGGTGCTCGTGCATGGCCAGCTCGAGCACCTGTGCCTCGGTCGTGCCTGGTCCGGGCAGCTCGCCGGTGACGCGGCCGCCCTGCATGACGATGATGCGATCGGACATGCCCAGGACCTCGGGCAGCTCCGACGAGATGAGCATGATGGCCAGGCCCTCGTTGGCCAGGGCGTCGATGAGGCGGTAGATCTCGGCCTTGGCGCCGACGTCGATGCCTCGCGTGGGCTCATCGAGGATGAGCACCTTGGGCTTGGCCGCGAGCCAGCGCGCCAGCACCACCTTCTGCTGATTGCCGCCCGACAGCTTGCCCACCTCCTGGTCGAGCGAGGGCGTGCGCACGTTCAGCCGCTCCACGTACTCGCCGGCGATCTGGCGTTCCTTGCGGCGCTGCACGATGCGGAAGCGCGTCAGCCGCCGCATGATGGCCATGGTGGTGTTCTCCAGCACGCTGCGGATGAGCACCAGGCCCTCGCGCTTGCGGTCCTCCGGGGCGAAGCCGATGCCCTCCCGGATGGCCACGCTGGGCTGGCTGATGCTGACCTGGCGGCCTTCGATCGACACGCTGCCCGAGGTCATGGGCAGCTCGCCGAAGATGACCTTGGCCAGCTCGCTGCGGCCGGCCCCGACGAGGCCCGCGAAGCTGACGATCTCGCCGGCCTTGATATCGAACGAGATGCCCTTGTGCCAGTCGCTCCGGATGTCCCTGACCTCGAGCACGACCCGGTCGGAGACGGCGCGATGGCGGTCGAAGACCTCGCCCAGGTCGCGGCCGACCATGTTGCGCACGATCTCGTCCTCGGTCAGGCCGGCGGCCTGGCTGACCATCACCAGCTTGCCGTCGCGCAAGATGGCCACCCGGTCGGCCAGCTGCAGGATCTCGTGCAGGCGATGGCTGACGTAGATGATGGCCACGCCCTCGGACCTGAGCCGGCGCACCAGGGCGAAGAGCCGGCCGACCTCGTCATCGGTCAACGACGAGGTTGGCTCGTCGAGCGCCAGGATGCGCATCCTCGACTTGACCGCGCGCATGATCTCGACCAGCTGGCGCTGGGCGGAGGAGAGCTCATCGCCCATGCGCGAGCGCGGCAGCGCCTTCTCGAAGCCGTACTCGGCGAGCTCGGCGTCCACGAGCCGGTTGAGCGCGCGGCGATCGATGAAGGGGCCGCGCGTGGGCAGCTCACCGGCGTAGATGTTCTCAGCCACGTCGACGCCGGGGATGATCTCCGGTTCCTGGTAGATGACGCGGATCCCGGCGGCACGTGCCTCGCGTGGATTGGAGAAGCGCAGCTCCTCGCCGTCGATGGTGAGCGTGCCGCTGTCGGGCTGGTAGTCGCCGTTCAGGATCTTGAGCAGCGTGGACTTGCCGGCGCCGTTCTCCCCCAGGAAGGCCAGCACCTCGCCGGGACGCACATCGAGCGAGACGTCGTCGAGCGCCTGGACGTTGGGGAAGGCCTTGCTGACGTTGCGGATCTCGAGGATGCCGGAACCGCCGATGGGCTCGGCTGCGGAGGCCTCGGGAGTCGCGGTCAGGGTCATGGCTTCACCACGGCGGCGCGGTCACAGGCGCGCGGGGCCCGGTACATGCCGGACCCCGCGACACCCGTTCAGGGCTGGATGACTACTGCGAGCAGTTGGCCAGCGAGATCTCGTCGAACACGTCGGCGTAGGTCTCCGGCGTCACGATCGTGGTGGGGGCCACGGTGGACTCGGGCAGCGCCACGCCGTTGACGACGTTGTCGAAGAGCACCTGGGCGGCGGCAGCGCCGACGTCCTGGCCGGAGATGAACAGCGCGGCCTTGAAGCCGGAGGGCTGCTCGGCGGCCCAGAACTTGCAGGCCTCATAGGCGCCAAGGCCGACACCGAGGACGTTCTCGGGGGCCACGCCCTGGGTGGCGAGCGCGTTCAGGGTGCCCAGGACGCCCTCGTCGTTGCAGGCGAAGACGACCCAATGGGTCACGTCAGGATGGGCGGTGATGATGGGGCCGGCGGCATCCTGTGCCGACTGCGTCTCACCGGTGTAGGGGACCTGGAAGATGGACTCTGCGCGCGACGCCCGCGTCCAGCATGGCCTGCTTGGAGGCATTGGTGCGGTCCTCGCAGACGGACAGCGTCTGGACCTCGGTCGAGAGCACGCCCAGCGTGACGGCCTCGTCCTCGAGCCAGCCACCCTCGGTCAGCAGGCGAGCCGCCTCGGCGCCGACCTTGCCGCCCATGTCCGGGCCGCTGAAGCCGACGAAGGGGACGGGGTTGCCAGCGGAGTCGACGATGCCGTCGTCGGTGGCGACGAGCGCCACGCCTGCAGCCGCGGCTGCGTCGGAGATGGCCGGGCCGATGGTCTGGTCGGGCACGGTGATGGCGATGCCGGCGGCACCGGCGGAGATGGCGTCGTTCACCAGCTGCACGCCCAGGCTCGGATCGAGCTTGGCGTCGGCCTGCAACGCGGTCGCGCCGAGCTCTTCGGCCTTGGCCACGAACGAGTTCTGCAGATCGATGAAGTACTGCTGGTCGGCGCTCTTGTTGATGACGTACAGCAGGGGGGGTTCGTCCTGAGCCACGGTCGGCAACGCCGACGCGGTCAGGAGCGCCGCGCCGCCGAGCGCCACCAGGGCCTTCTTGAAGCGAGAATCAACCACGAGCGTTTCCTCCGTTCCTCCGAAAGGGCCGTTGGCCTTGACGCTGCTCATACTACCGTAATCCAACACAAAGCAACACCTTTCGTGACACGTTACGTCCGAAAAGAGACCCCTCTCGCGACGCATCCCGGGGCCCTCCGGCGCCTCGTCGGCAGCGGAAAGGTACCATCGGTCAGGACCATCCCGATGGCATCGCCATCCAGTCGTGGGGCGGGAAAGCAAGCGCGGGAGGCAGGCGTGATCGAGCAGGCCAACGAGCCACTGCAGCTACCTGGCCGCCCGGCGCACCTGCGCGAGCGGAGCGTGGCTGCGTGGGCCGAGCCGGTCATCATCGACACCTACCCGCTGCCCGAACCTGATCGCAACCCGCTCTTCCTGGAGCACCGGGTCTACCAGGGATCGTCGGGCCGCGTCTATCCCGAACCGGTCACCGATGGCGTCTCCGACACGGCCGTGCCGACCGAGTGGCAGGCCGTGCACCTGGAGAACGAGTACCTGCGCGTGATGCTGCTGCCCGCCATCGGCGGCCGCATCCACGTGGTCCAGGATCGCAAGACCGGCTACGACATGGTCTATCGGCAGAACGTCATCAAGCCCGCACTGGTGGGCCTGCTGGGCGCCTGGATCTCGGGCGGCATCGAGTTCAACTGGCCCCAGCATCACCGCCCCTCCACGTTCCTGCCGGTCGACTGGCACATCGAGTCGCTGGCCGACGGCGGCGTCGTGGTGTGGTGCTCCGAGCACGAGCCCACCGAACGCATGAAGGGCATGCACGGCGTGGTGCTGCGGCCGGGTTCGGCGCTGCTGGAGCTGCAGGCTCGACTGACCAATCGGACGCCGCTGACGCAGACCTTCCTGTGGTGGGCCAACGTCGGCGTGCGCGTCCACGACGACTACGAGGCCTTCTTCCCGCCGGACGTCAGCTACGTGGCCGACCATGCCAAGCGAGCGATGTCGACCTTCCCGCTCGCTCGCGGTCGCTACTACGGCGTGGACTATGGCTCGCGGCCACCCCGGGAGGCCGACCTGCGCTGGTACCGCAACATCCCGGTGCCGACCTCGTACATGGCGATGGGTACGCGCGCCGACTTCTTCGGCGGCTATGACCATGCCGCCGGCGAGGGCTTCGTGCACTGGGCCGACCACACCATCAGCCCTGGCAAGAAGCTGTGGACGTGGGGAGATCACGACTTCGGCCATGCCTGGGATCGCGAGCTGACCGACGCCGACGGGCCCTACGTGGAGCTCATGGCCGGCGTCTTCACCGACAACCAGCCCGACTTCGGCTTCCTGCTGCCGGGTGAGGTGCGCACCTTCCGGCAGTACTGGTATCCGCTGGTCGGCACCGGGCCGGCACAGGCGGCCAACCTCGACGTGGCCCTGAGCCTGCAGCGAACGGCCGACGGCGTGCGCCTTGCGGTCACCTCGACCCAGGCACGGGACGGCGCCAGCATCCGGCTGGACGAGCGCTCGCGGCCGGTCTTCGAGCGCACGGTGGACCTCGCCCCGCATCGGCCCGTGGTCATCGACGAGCTGGCGCTGCCAGAGGGCACTCGCCTCAGCGACCTGAGCCTGAGCGTCACGCACGGGGAGCGAGAGCTCATCCGCTATCGGCCGGCCGCCCGGCAGCGAGGTGATCCGCCGCCGCCGCGACGGAACCGCCGCCGCCGGCCGAGATCGAGTCCCTCGAAGAGCTGTACCTGACGGGCATGCACCTGCAGCAATACCGTCACGCCAGTCGGCGAGCAGAGGACTACTACCGCGAGGCCCTGCGGCGCGATGCCGGCGACAGCCGCAGCAACACCGCCATGGCTGAGTGGCACCTGCGCCGCGGTGAATACGGCGACGCCGAGCGACACCTGCGGACGGCCCTGGAGCGGCTGGCACTGCGCAATACCAACCCGCGTGACGGTGAAGCCAGCTACCTGCTGGGCCTGGCCTTGCGCCTGCAGGGCCGGCTCGAGGAGGCCGACGATGCCTTCGGCAAGGCCGGCTGGAACGGTGCCTTCGCAGCGGCGTCGGACACGGCACGGGCGGAGATCGCCGTGCTGCGGGGTGACCCAGAGGCGGCGCTCCGCCTGCTCGATCGTGCCCTGGCCGCCAATGCCGCCCAGCCCGCGGCGCAGGGCCTGCGCGCCGCGCTGCTGCGTCGCGCCGGCAACACCGAGGCCGCCCGGGCGCAGGTGGCCGCGACGCTGGCGGCGGACCCGCTCGACGTGCGCGCCCTGCACGAGCAGGCGCTCCTCGACGGGACCGGCGGAGCCTTGCCGGGGGGTGCCCAGGCGGCGCTGGACGTCGCCCACGAGGAGGCGCGCGCCGGCCTCCTCGATGAGGCGGTGGATGCGCTGGAACGGGCGCTTGCCGCCGACCCGGCGCCACGACACGTGCCCCTGCTGCACTACACCCTGGCGTGGCTGGAGTCGCGCCGCGGTGACGGGGCGGCTGCGGCACGCCAGCGAGCCGCGGCAGCTGCGGCTGCGCCCGAGCATGCCTTTCCGGCGCGGCTGGAGGAGATCGCGGTGCTGGAGTGGGCCATCGCCGCGGCGCCGCATGACCCGCGGGCACCCTACTACCTGGGCAACCTGCTCTACGACAAGCGGCGCTACCACGACGCCATCGCCCTGTGGCGCCGAGCGGCTCGCCTCGACCCCGCCTTTGCCACCGCCTGGCGCAACCTCGGCATCGCCGAGTTCAACGTGCTGCGGCGTCCCGGGCATGCCCTGGCTGCCTACCGTCGAGCCTTCCGCGCCGATGCCACCGATGCGCGCGTGCTCTATGAGCTCGATCAGCTGCGAAAGCGCCTTGGCCACGCGCCCGCGGCTCGACTCCGATCACTGGAACGACAGCGCGAAGCGGTGCGCAAGCGCGATGACCTGGGCGTGGAGTTCGTCGCGCTGCTCAACCGGGTCGGCCGCCACGGGCAGGCGCTGGCGGAGCTGCGGGCGCGTCGCTTCCATCCCTGGGAAGGCGGCGAAGGGCTCGTCTCGGCGCAGTGGCTGGTGGCCAACCGCGAGCTCGCGCGCATGGCCCTGCGCGCAGGGGACCCACGGGCGGCGGCCGAGCTGGTGCGACGCTGCGATGACCTATCCGGTCAGCCTCGGCGAAGGCAAGCACCTGCTGACGCCCGAGAACGAGCTGCAGCACCTGCTGGCGACGTGTCTGCGGGCTGCGGGGGCAGAGGGCGAGGCGAGCCACTGGTACCGACGAGCGGCCGAGCCGCAGGGCGACCCCGATGCCCCGGCAGCAGACGGTCCGTACTGGCAGGCGCTGGCCCTGCGAGCCCTCGGCGACGAGGAAGCAGCGCAGGCACGACTGTCCGCGCTCGCGGTGGCGGCCCGCCAGCAGTCGAGGGCAGACGTGCGCATCCCCTACTTCGCCACCTCGCTGCCGACGTTGCTGCTGTTCGAGGACGACCTCAGCCTGCGCTCACAGACAAGAGGCCGCCTACCTCGCGGGACTGGCCCTCCTCGGACAGGGCCGTCACCGCGCCGCGCGAACACGGTTCGAGCGTCTGCTGGAGGCTCGACCCGACCACCTGGAGGCGGCCCTGCGGCTGGCTGAGCTCGACGCAGGCCTGAACGGCACGCTCTGCCACTGGCGCCGCTCAGGTGCCGACCCTGGCGACCCTAGCACCGACGCCGGCACCGGCACCGCCGGCCGCGGATCAGCCGTGCGGACGGTGGCCCCGAGCCTTGCCCCCGAGCTTCTCGGAGAGATCCCTCGAGGCAGCCAGCAACGGTCCGCGCAGGCGCTCCAGGTATTCCAGGGTGTATCGGCCATCTGGCCCTGAGCAGCTGATGCCCATGCGCAGCGGGACATCACGCTCGAAGACCGGCACGGAGATGCAGCGCATGTGGTCGGACGTCTCCCGATCGTCGATGGCGTAGCCATGCTCCCGGATCGATGCCAGCTCCCGGCGCATTGCCTCTGGTTGCGTGATGGTGTGGGCCGTGAGGGCGGGCAGCCCAGCCGCGATGACCGCGTCGATGACCGCCGGGTCCTGGTATGCCAGCAGGACCTTGCCGATGGACGTGTTGTGCAGCCTGCTGCGATCGCCGACCTGGAAGTCGACAGCGACCAGCTGCGAGCCCTTCACGTGCTGCACAAGGACGGTCTCGGCACCATCGAGCACCTCGAGGTGCACTCCCTCGCCGGTCTCGGCGGCGATCCGTTCCAGCGTCTCCCGGGCCAGCCGGACCACCTCGTTCTCGGCCAGGAGGTTGCGGCTCAGCGACACCACCCGATAGCTCAACGAGTAGTGCCGCGAGCTGGGATCCTGCCGGACGTAGCCGGCCGCCACCAGGGTGGCGAGCATCCGATATGTCGCACTCTTGTCCAGCGAAGCGGCATCCGAGATGGCAGCCAGGGACATCGGACGCGGCTCCGCAGCCACGACCTCGAGGACCCTCAGGGCCTTCAGGGCGGTCGAGCTCACTGCGCGGCCGCCGTTGCTCTTCGTCATGACTTCAGCATCCCATGGCCCCGTAGCTGCTCATTGCCGGGCTCGGCGCCCGCCAGGAGTGTCAGGCAGCTTGACACAACGTGACCGGCAGCCGTATCCTCCAGATGTTTCAGTATTACACACGTCATTGTTATATGTGAAACGGAGAGCCCCATGCGGATGCTCATCGCAGGCGAGTGGTGTGACGCCACCGATGGGGCCACCATCGATGTCGTCGACCCCGGCACTGGAGCCTTCATCGACAGCGTTCCCGCCGCCACCGACGAGGACATCGCGCGGGCCCTCGAGGCCGCTGGCGCCGCTCGCAGCGTCATGGCGGCGATGCCTGCCCACGAACGCTCCGCGATCCTGGCCAGGACCGCCGACCGGCTCGTCGAGGAGCGCGAGGCACTGGCTCGCATGCTGGCCGAGGAGAACGGCAAGCCCATTCGCCAGACCCGCGAGGAAGTGGATGCGGCGGCGCGCATCATCCGTGGCTTCGGCGAGGAAGCCAGGCGGCTCTTCGGCCGGCAGGTCCCCATGGATGCCGTGCCCGGCTTCGAGGATCACGTTGCCTTCACCGTCCGCCAGCCGATCGGCGTGGTCCTCGCCATCGCACCGTTCAACTACCCGCTCGAGCTGTATGCCCACAAGGTCGGCGCGGCGATCGGGGCGGGCAACGCTGTCATCGGCAAGCCGCCGAGCGCCTGCCCCCTGACGCTGCTGCGTCTGGCCGCGATCCTCGACGAGTGCGGGCTCCCGCCGGGCGCGCACCAGATGATCACCGGCAGTGGCGCCCGCATCGGGCCCCGGCTGGCCGCCAGCCCGAACGTGCAGATGGTCACCCTGACGGGCAGCATCGAGACGGGGGTCGAGCTGGGCCGCATCTGCGCCGAGACGATGAAGCCGTTTCACGCTGAGCTTGGCGGCAACGACGCCACCATCGTGTGTGCGGACGCTGACCTGGAGCGGGCCGCCCAGGGCATCATCCTGGGACGGCTCGCACGGGGCAACGGGCAGATCTGCTGCTCGGTCAAGCGGGTCTTGGTGGCTCGCGAGGTCGTGGACGAGTTCACCCGCATCCTGGCGCGAGACACCGCCCTGCTGAAGGTCGACCATCAACTGTCCGAGGAGAGCGACGTCGGCCCGCTCATCACGGAGGCCGCGGCCATCGGCGTCATCGAGCGCGTCGAGCAGGCCGTGGCGGCCGGAGCGACGCTGATCAGCGGCGGATCGCGAGACGGATCCTACGTGGCGCCGACGCTCCTCCGGGACGTGCCCCTCGATGCTCCCCTCTACTGCGAGGAGACATTCGGCCCAGTGCTGCCGATCGTGGCCTTCGATTCCATCGAGCAGGCGATCGAGCTGGCCAACGAGTCGGCCTATGGCCTCCAGGCCGCCGTGTTCACCCGTGATATCTCGACGGCGATGCGTGTCGCCTACGGCCTCCAGGTGGGAGGCGTCATCGTCAACTGGGGCTCGGCGGTTCGATCGGAGATCCTGCCCTTCGGTGGCCTGAAGCTCACCGGCCACGGCCGCGAGTCAGTCCACGACACCATGCTGTCGATGACCGAACAGAAGGTCATCCTCCTGCACGGTGCGCTGGCCGCCCCTGGGTCCGGGGACACGCCGTGACCGACCGCATCGTGATGCGCGGCATCAGCAAGAGGTTCGGTGCTGCGCTGGCCCTGCGGGATGTCGACTTCTCGGCGCGCCCCGGCGAGATCCACGGGCTCATGGGCGAGAACGGCGCCGGCAAGTCCACCCTCATGCGCATCCTGGCCGGAGCCATCGACAGCGACGGCGGCGACATGGAGATCGACGGCATCCCGTACCGGCCACGTTCCCCACACGATGCGAGAACGTCCGGGATCCGAGCCGTTCACCAGGAGTTCAGCCTGGTCCCACACCTCAGCGTGGCGGAGAACCTGTTGCTCGGAGAGCTGCCCACGCACGTACGCGGGGTGATTGACTGGCCTGCGGCGCATCGGGAGGCCGACTCGAGCCTGGAGGCCCTGGGATTCGAGGGCATCGACACCCACATGCGGGTCGACCAGCTCGGTGTCTCACAGCGGCAGATGGTGGAGATCACCAAGGCGATGCGCGCCGATCCGCGCGTGGTCATCCTCGATGAACCCTCGGCCGTGCTCTCCAACGCCGAGCTGGAACGGCTGTTCGCCGTGCTGAGGTCGTTCCGGGATGAGGGTGGGGTGGTGGTCTATGTCTCGCATCGGCTGGACGAGGTCCTGACCATCTGCGATCGCATCACCGTCCTGAAGGACGGCGAGCTCGTCGGCACCGTCAGCGCTGCCGAGGTGGATGAGCCCGAGCTCATCCGCATGATGGTCGGCCGTCCGCTCAGCGAGATCTACCCGCGACGCAGACGACCAGTGACAGAGGAGCTGCTGCTGGTCGAAGGGCTGACAGGGGCAGGCTTCCAGGACGTCGACCTGCGACTGGGGACGGGTGAGATCGTGGGGGTCTTCGGGCTCGTGGGCGCGGGTCGGACCGAGCTGGCGCGCGCCATCTTCGGGGCGACGCCCAGCGAGGGGCGCATGACCATTGCCGGTGCGCCGTTCAAGCCCCGCTCGCCGGCCGCCGCCTTGAAGGCCGGCGTCGCCATGCTGAGCGAGGAGCGCGCCCGCGACGGCCTGGTGCTGCCGGCGGGCATCCTCGACAACATCACGCTCGCCTCGCTCGGCCGCCTCAGTCGCCTGGGCGTCCTCTCGCGCCGAGAGCAGGTGCAGGCGGCCAACGAGCAGGTCGAGAATCTCGACATCCGACCGGCGCAGCTACGACGCCCGGTGCGCATGCTCAGCGGGGGCAACCAGCAGAAGGTCGTCTTCGGCAAGTGGCTGGTTCACGGCGCGCGCGTGCAGATCCTGGATGAGCCGACGCGCGGGGTCGACGTCGCGACCAAGGTCCAGATCTACCAGATCATCGCCGCCCTCGCCGATGAGGGACGAGCGGTCCTGCTCATCTCGTCCGACCTGCCCGAGATCATCGGCATGAGCGATCGCATCCTGGTGATGCGGCTCGGTCGGATCGCGGGCGAGGTGCCCGCGTCCGCCGCGACCGAGGAGCGCCTGCTGGCCATCGCGTCCGGTGTGGAAGGGCTGGCCGCGTGACCCGTTACGACACGACGGCGATCAGGGCGCGACTCGACTGGCGGTCCCGATCGTGGCTGGACCTGGCCCTGCCGGCGCTGTTCCTGGCGCTCCTCGTCTTCGCCGCGATCTCGTCGGATACCTTCCTGACGCAGAACAACATCGTCAACCTCCTGCGCCAGACGGTCATCAACGGCCTGATCAGCCTGGGCATGCTGGTGGTGATCCTCTCGGGCGGCATCGACCTCTCGGTCGGCGCCGTGGTCGCGCTGAGCGCCATCCTCGTGGGCGTGCTGGCCGAGTCCATGCCCATTCCCATGGCTGTGGCCGTGGCGCTCGCAGCCGCCGCCGGCGTCGGCGATCATCAACGGCTTCATCGTCGCCCGCTTCAAGATCCAGCCGTTCATCGTCACGCTGGGCTCGCTCTCGGCCGTGCGAGGGCTGGTCTTCGTGATCTCCGAGACGCCGGTCGTCTACAGCGACCCCGGCTTCCTCGGGATCGGCTCGGCCATGCTTGGCCCCATCCCCCTCATCACCGTCCTGATGCTGCTGGCGTACCTGCTGGTGAGCTTCTTCCTGAACCGGACCACGCCCGGCCGGGCCATCATCGGCATCGGAGGCAACGAGGAGGCGGTGCGGCTGGCCGGCATCAACGTCCGCCTCAACACGACGCTGGCGTACACCATCTGTGCCGGGCTGGCCGGGCTGGCCGGGGTCATCCTCGCTTCCCGCGTGGGCATCGCACAGCCCAGCGTGGGCATCGGCTGGGAGCTCGATGCCATCGCTGCCTGTGTCATCGGAGGGGCCATCCTGGGCGGCGGGGGAGGCAGCGTTCGCGGCACGTTCGCCGGCGTGCTGATCCTCGCCCTCATCAGCAACCTGCTGAACATGTTCAACGTGCAGTCCTACTACCAGCAGATCTTCAAGGGCGTCCTCATCGTCCTGGCTGTCCTCGCCCGACGAAAGGAGCGCTGAGTATGGCGTGACACGCGCAGGTCATCCCGTCGGGCCAGGGACCCGTCGTCGAGCCGGGCCAGCCCTCGTACTTGCATCGGAGGAGAGTCACACCATGAAGCGAATCACCGTTGCCGCGCTGACGGCAGCCCTGGCACTGGGCGGGATCGGAAGCGTCGCCGCCCAGGACGAGCCGGCCAACATCAAGATCGGCATGGCCAACCTGTCACAGAGCGCGCCGTACTTCATCGGCATGTCTGCGGCCGTGGAGGACGAGGCCGCCTTCTACCCCAACGTCGAGGTGTTGGTCACCAACGCTGACGGCGATGTCGAGAAGCTGACATCGGACATCGAGGACCTCATCGCGCAGGATGTCGACGGCATCGTGCTCAGCGCTGCATGGATCGAGGCAGCGCCGGCAGCCATGGCGGCGATCGATGCGGCCGGCGTCCCCGTGGTCATGGTCGACCGACTGCTCAAGGGCAGCGAGTACACCAGCTGGATCGGCCCGGACAACTACGCCCTGGGCGTGCAGGACGGCGAGTTCATCGTCGAGCAACTCGCCGGCAGCGGCCAGCTCGGGATCATCCGCGGAGGCCCGGCTGACAACAGCATCGGCCTTGATCGGACCAACGGCTTGCTCAGCGTCGTCGAGGGCACCGACATCGAGGTCGTGATGTACCCGGACTTCGCCGGTTGGAGCACGGACGGTGGCTTCACCGCGGCCGAGACCCTGCTGGCGCAGAACCCGGACATGAACGCCATCTTCTGCGAGAACGATTCCATGTGCCTCGGCGCGCAGAAGGTGATCGAGGACCAGGGCCTCCAGGACCAGGTCTTCGTCGCCGGTGTCGACGGCCAGGTGGAGGCGCTGGTCGAGATCATGAAGGGCGGCGTGTACAAGGCCACCGGGCTCAACAGCGCTGACCAGATCGGTCGCGCCGGTTTCAACCGACTGATGGCGATCCTCGCCGGTGCGGTGCCCGAGAAGGACACCGTCTTCCCCTCTCCGTTGATCACCATCGACAACGTCGAGCGCTTCTACAACCCCGAGGGCGTCTTCTAGGCACACCAGCGGGCGCGTCCTGCGCCCGCACCGTTCGAGACCGCGGCGTCGACAATGGTTGGCGCCGCGGTCTCATGATGTAGGGGTGACTGATCGCTGACCGATGGGAGGAAGTCATGGACGCTGTACTGGAACGGATCGGCCTTGCGGGCATCATCCCGGTCGTCGTCATCGATGACCCGGCTGACGCCCCGGCCCTCGTCGGGGCACTCGTGGAGGGCGGGCTACCCATCGCGGAGTTCACCTTTCGCACCCCTGCCGCGGCCGATGCCATCAAGGCGGCCAGCGAGGCATACCCGGAGGCCCTGATCGGTGCCGGCTCGGTGGTGCTGCCTTCGCAAGTCGACGCCGCGCTCGCCGCGGGTGCCCGCTTCATCGTGAGCCCGGGAATGGAGGCGGGCATCGTGACCCGAACCCAGGCTGCCGGGGCCACCGCGCTGCCGGGTTGCGCGACACCCACTGATCTCATGAACGCCCGACAGCAGGGGCTCAGCGTGGTCAAGTTCTTCCCGGCCGAGCTGAGCGGCGGGCTGGCCATGATCAAGGCCATCGCAGCGCCATTCCCCGGGCTGCGGTTCGTGCCGACCGGCGGGATCGATACGGGCAACCTCGAGGACTACCTCGTCGACCCACGGATCATGGCCGTCGGCGGGTCGTGGATGGTCGAGGCGAAGTCGGTGCGGGCACGCGACTGGCCGGCCATCACCGCTGCCACGCGCCGGGCTGTGGCCGCGGTCCACCGTGCGCGAGGGCACGGCTGAGCATCCAGACGGTCGATCAGCCGGAAACCGCGCTGATCACGCGGCGAGCTCGCTCGCTGACCCCGGTCGGTTCGCCATCGCCGATGAGCCAGCTGCCCATGCCCACCGCTACCCCGCCGGCGGCGATCCAGTCGCCGGCATTCTCGGCAGAGACGCCACCGGTAGGCACCAGGGGGATGTCCGGGAACGGTCCCGAGATCTGCTTGAGATAACCCGTGCCGACGGCGGCGGCGGGAAAGAGCTTGACCGCACTGGCGCCCGCCGACCAGGCCGCGTGGATCTCCGTGGGCGACAGGGCGCCCGGAAAACAGGGCACGCCCTGCGCGGCACACCAGGCGATCTGCTCGGCATCCGTGTGTGGCGAGACGATGAAGCGGGCACCGGCCTCGATCGCACGCGCGGCTGCCTCGATGGAGAGCACGGTGCCGGCGCCCACCAGCGCATCGAGGTCATCGGCCACCCTTGCCAGCGCCGCGATGGCGGCGAGTGCGTCGGCCTCGGGCTCGTTGAGCGTCAGCTCCATCACGTGGACACCACCCGCGACGAGGGCCTCGCCGATACGCGGTGCATCCGCCGCCGCGACGTTGCGCCCGATGGCGATGACCCGGCTCGAGCGGATGAGGTCGGGGATGGGTGGGCGGACGGTCATGCTCGGCTCCTCATCGGTTCTCAGCGGCTCACTCGCCCGGAGGCGTCCCCGCCGGCGAGCTTGCGGACTTCGGCGACCGTCACGCGGTTGAAGTCACCGGGGATGGAGTGCTTCAGGCAGCTGGCCGCGATGGCGAACTCGAGCGCCTCGGCGGCGGGCATCCTCGAGAGCAGCCCGTAGATCAGTGCGCCCGCGAACGAGTCGCCGCCGCCGACCCGATCGACGATGTCAAGGATGTCGTAGTGCGCGCCGAGGTGGAACCCGGCGGCGTCGCGCAGGCAGGCCGACCAGCCGTTGATGTCGGCCGATCGGCTCTCGCGCAAGGTGATGGCCACCGCCGTCAGCCCGGGGAACTCGAGCATGACCTGCTCGGTCAGGGCTTCGTAGGCGCGGTGATCCAACTCGCCGGAGGTCACGTCGGCCGCTGCCGCCAGGCCCAGCGACATCTGGGCGTCCTCTTCGTTGCCGATGGCGATGTCCACGAACTCCATCAACGGTCGCATCACCTCGGGCGCCGACTTGCCGTAGCGCCACAGCTTGGCACGGTAGTTGAGGTCGAGCGACGTCGTCGCACCTGCCAGCTTGGCGGCGCGCAGGCTGGCCTGGGTGATCGCCGCGGCGCTCTCGGAGAGAGCCGGCGTGATGCCCGAGATGTGGAACCAGTCGGCACCCGCGAAGATGGCGTCCCAGTCGAACTCGTCGTGCGTCGCGAGGGCGATGGCGGCACCGTCGCGGTCGTAGACGACCGTCGAGGCCCGCTGCGCAGCACCAGCCTCCACGAAGTAGATGCCCATGCGCCCGGGGCGCCGGAGGACGTGATCCGTCTCGACGCGCATGCCTCGAAGCGCGTTGATGGCGGCATCGCCCAACGGACCGTCGGGCAGTGCCGTCACATAGCGAGCCGCCAGGCCGAAGTTCGCGACCGAGACCGCCACATTGGCCTCACCACCCGCGAACGTCGCCTCCAGCGAGGGCGACTGGAAGAGCCGCTCGTGGCCGGGCGACTTCAGCCGCAGCATGATCTCGCCGAGTGTGACGACGAGCGGCACAGCGTTGGTGGTGGTCATCCATGGCTCCTTGTCTCGATCTGGGTCGGCACGTGGGCGTGCGCCGCCCACTCACGGTGCGGTCGTGGTCCGCGGAGGATCGGTCAGTCGACCTCGTATCGCGCGATGAAGGCCAGGTCGGGCTCCACGCCCAAGCCCGGGCCTGATGGCACTTCGGCGAAGCCCCCGGTCCGTTCCACCTGCGACTTGATGTCCATGGGTTCGAGGAGCAGCTCGTCCCGAAACAGATTGTGGGTCGTGTCGAACTCCAGCATCGGCTCACGCGGGTGAAGGCCGCCGGGAACCGGCGGCATCGATGCGATCAAGTGGAGGTTCGTCGCGGTCGCGATGGCTGACCCCCAGACGTGCGGGACCACTGGTGTCAGATGTGCATGCGCCATCGCCAGCACCTTGAGGTACTCCGAGATACCGCCCAGGGCGCACACCTCCGGCTGCGCGATATCCAGGCAGCGGCCCTCGAGGAGGCGTCGCCAGCCCCAGCGAGTGAACTCCACCTCACCTCCCGTCACGTTCGTGGTCAGGGCCAGCCGAAGCTCGCGGTAGCCCTCCTTGTCCTCGGGCGCCACTGGCTCCTCGAACCAGTACGCATCCATCTCGTCGAGTGCGCGGCCGACACGCATGGCGTCGCCGAGCGTATAGCAGTGGTTGGCATCGACCATGAACGGGAAGTCGTCCCCCACACCGAGTCGGACCGCCTCGGCGAGCCGGATGTCATCCCGCACGCCGAGGCCGACCTTCATCTTGGTGGCCACGAAACCCGCGTCCTTGATCGCGGCAGCTTCGTCCCTGAACCGGGCGATGTGCTCCGTCACGTCTTCCCGCTTCAGCATCATGCCGTAGCCATAGACCGCGACGCGATCGCGGAATCGGCCTCCGACGAGGTCTGCGAGTGGCAGTCCGGTGATCTTGCCGGTGAGATCCCAGAGTGCGATATCGAGTCCGGACAGCGCCTGGATGGGCATGCCCTTCTGGCCATGGTCACGCAGGAGGTTGTAGACGTGGTGCCAGATCACCTCCCGGCCGATCGGATCGCGTCCGACGACGAGCGGCTGGATCACGCGTTCGATGATCGCCTTGTTCGCCAGCGCGACGTTTCCGGGACCGAAGGACTCCCCCCAGCCAGTCAGGCCCTCGTCAGTACGTACCTCCACGAGGTGGGCAGTTCGCCGCGAGTAGAACTGCTGCGAGTAGCCCAACTCCTCGTCCAGGTCGTACTGCAGGACATGACTGACGACCTCGGTGATCTTCATCGAAGCAACGGCTAGGCTGCGAGGCCGCGCGAGATGCGCTTCCGCGCAAGGTAGTCCTCGAGCGCGAAGTGCGAGCAGTCACAGCTGATACCGGACTGCTTGATGCCGCCGTGTGGCAGGTCGATGCCGTACTTCACGCCGTTGATCTGGACCTCGCCGAAGCGGAGCTTCGCTGCCAGTCGATCAGCTTTCGCCAGGTCCTGGGTGAACACGTAGGCGGTCAGGCCCGCATCCGTGTCGTTCGCCTCCTTCAGGACCGCGGCTTCATCGGAGAACTCGATGAGGCTGACGACGGGACCGAAGATCTCCTCTCGGTAGATCCTCATCGAGGGCGTCACGCCGTCGAGCACGGTCGGCGAGTAGAAGAACCCGGAACCCAGCCCTTCCGGTCGGCCCCCTCCGGCGAGCACAGTTGCCCCGTCCGCGACGGCGTCTCTGACCAGTCCGTCGACGCGTTCCCATGCTCTCGCCTCGACGAGGGGACCCGTGTTGAAGTCGCTCCTGACACCGAAGCCGACCTTGCGTGCGACTGCACGCTCGACCACCTTGCGCTTGAAGTCCTCCATCACCGGCTGCTCCACGAAGACCCGGTTGGGGGTGACGCAGATCTGGCCTGCGTTGTTGAACTTCAAGGCACTGACGATGTCCGCCGCCTGATCAAGATCGGAATCGGCGAACACGAGCACGGGGGCGTTGCCTCCCAGCTCCATGGAGTAGCGCTTGATCGAACTGGCTCCCACCTCCATCACGTGGCGACCGGTGGAGACGGACCCGATGATGGTGATGAGCGCTGGGATGGTGGACCTCGACAACGTGTCCCCCACCTCGACCGAGTCGCCGGCGAGGATGTTCACCACGCCGGCTGGCAGTCCCACATCGGCGCAGAGCTCCCCGACCGCATACGCCGACAACGGCGAGTGGGCCGATGGCTTGATGATGACCGGGCACCCGGCGGCCATCGCCGGTCCGATCTTGAAGGCGAAGTTGAGCAGGGGGAAGTTCCAGGCGATGAAGGCGACGGCCACTCCGACCGGTTCGGGCACCAGCCAGTGCGAGTGTGAGCCGTTGCGATCGACGAGTGCTTCGGGTCGGAAGCGGGTGATCTCCTCGGCATAGAAGTGAAGGCTGTCTCGAAGCGACTCGAAGTCCTCTTCGGTGCCGGGCCAGTCCTTGCCCATCTCCAGCTGGATCAGCTCGCGCAGCCGATCCTTGTTGTCGATGACCGCCTCGCGCAGCTTGCCCATCCACTCGGCTCGCTCCGCGATGCTCGTGGACGACCAGCTGGCAAAGGCCTCATCGGCCGCCGTCAGCGCCGCCTCAGCGTCTTCGGCCCCAGCCCAGGCGATCGTGCCGACGACCGCCTCGGTCGCGGGATTGACGACATCGAAGGTCCTGCCCTCCTTGCCATCAACGAGTCGCCCGCCGATGTACATCTTCTTGACGTCAGCCATGACAGATCTCTCCTCCGGATAGTGGCAGCAAAAGCTAGAACGGGCGCTCGTCGCTGGTCAGGTCAAGCCAATCGCGCTCGGCGGCGCTCAAGGCCACATCTCCCGCCTTGGTCGAGCTGGTCACCTGTTCCACCGTCTCGGGTCCGCTCAAGGCGACCACGGGGAACGACTGGTTCGTGACGTAGGCAAGGGCCACCTCGAACATGCTCAGGCCCTTGGCCTCGGCGAACTCCTCCGCACGTCGTTTGCGGGCGAAGTTCGCGTCCGAGTGGAACACACGGACCAGGTCGGCGTCGGTGGTGTCGTCTCGGGTCGGCCTTGGCGAAGAAGCCGCGTCCGAGAGCCGACCAGGCCACGAGCATGAAGTCGTTCGCGGCGAACCAGGCCCGGTCTTCCGCGGTCGTGACCACGGTGCCCGGCCAGAAGGGTTCGTTGGCCAGCGCCAAGGAGAAGTTGGGGCTCGACGCCGCCATCTCTTCCTTGCTCATTCGCTTGCGCGTAGTCGATGGCTTCCTGGATCCTCGCCGTCGTCCAGTTGGATCCGCCATAGCTCCTGATCCGCCCGCTCTTCACCTCTTCGTCAAGGGCGTCGACGAGCGGCCCGACGGGATGGGTGAGGTCATCGCGGTGGAACATCCACATGTCAAGATAGTCGACCTTGAGGCGCTCCAGCGACCCGGCGATGGCCTTGTGGATGGACGCCGGATCGATCTTGGCACCGCCGGGATGGATGGGCGCACAGTAGCCCGGGATCAGCCCCTTGGTCGTCAGGACGACCTTCTCGCGCATGCCCGGGCGCGAGGCCAGCCACTCGCCGATCACCATCTCCGAGTAGCCGCGCTCTTCGACGGCGCCGTACACCTCGGCGGTGTCGATATAGGTTCCACCGCCGGCGATGAAGGCATCGAGCAGCTGGCTGTCACGATCCTGTGTGTCCGGATGGAAGATCATGGTGCCCATACCGATCACCGAGATGGGCTTGTCCACCGGCTTGATGCTGAAGGTTCTCATCCCCGCTCCCTCCCGACTAGCGTGCTTGCGATGCGCCCCTGCGGGTGACGGCATCGATGGTCACCGCGAGCAGCAAGATCGCGCCCGAGATGATGAATTTGTCGGCGGCGCTCGCTCCACCAAGGTCCAGGCCGTTGCCGACCGACCCGATGACGAGCGCGCCCAGGATCGCGTTCCAGACGCTGCCACGACCGCCGAACAGCGAGGTGCCGCCGATGACTGCAGCACCGATCGCGTTGAGCAGCAGCGGGCCGCCAGCGAACGCGTTGTACGAGACCGAAGCGAAGCGCGATGCTCCCACGATGCCTGCGAACGCCGCCATCAGGCCGACGATGACGAAGGCAGCCACACGGGTCCACGTGATCGAGATACCCACGCGCCGGGCAGACTCAGCATTGCCACCGACGGCGAAGAGCGAACGGCCGAACCTGGTCGAGGTCGTGATCCAGCCGAGGAGCGCCGTGACGGTGAGCAACAGGACGACGACGACCGGCACCCCGCGATAGCCATTGAGGATCAGCACACCCGCGCCGGCGAGCAAGGGCGAACCCGGCGATCTTGGCGACGTCCGTATAGACCGGGTCCAACTCGAGGCCGAGGCTCGCACGCTTCCGGCGGGTTCGCCACACGACCATCGCAAGGGCGACCACCACGACGGCGACGAGGATCCAGCCCAGCTCCGGCGACAGGTTCTCCGTCGTGAGGCCCCTGATGAAGGGGTCGCGCATGTTGATGGCCCCCTGGATGCCCAGGATCTTGAGCATGAACCCCTGGAACACCAGCAGACCAGCAAGGGTCACCACGAACGAGGGGATCCTGACGAAGGCGACGATGACGCCCTCGGCGCCACTCAGCACGATGCCGGTCACGATGGCTGCCAGGATGGCGAGAGGGACCGCGACGCCCTCAGCGATCAGCACCGCCAGCAGGGCAGCACAGACGCCGGCCGTGGCAGCGGCCGACAGGTCGATGTCGCCGATGAGGAGCACGATGGTGATGCCGACCGCGAGCGTGCCGACGACCGCGCTCTGCATGAACAGGAAGTGGAAGTTGCGCGCACTGAAGAAGTTCGGTTCGGTCACCCCGAAGTAGGCCCAGATCGCGACGAGGGCGACCATGACCGGGACGAACGCGCCGAAGCGCGACTCGCGCATGGCACCGAACTTGACCAGGTAGCTGCTGACCGCGTCAGACATCGCCGTTCTCGCTTCCGGTGCCGCTCGTGATGGCGGCCACGATCTCGTCGTTCGTCGTCTGTGCGGTCTCGAAGACCCCCACGTTCCTGCCCAGGCGCAGGACCGTGATGCGGTCACAGATGGCGAAGACATCGCCCAGGTTGTGTGAGATGTAGACGATCGCGTGGTCCTGGGCTCGTAGCCGTCTCACCGCGTTGAGGACCTGGGCGCGCTGGGCGACGCCCAGTGCCGCCGTCGGCTCGTCGAGCAGCAGGATGGATGACTCGGTCCCGACCGCCCGGGCGATGGCGATGGCCTGCCGCTGCCCACCGGAGAGCACGCCCACTTTGGCGCGCACAGACTTGAGGGTGCGAACGTCCAGTCGGTCGATCGCCTCAAGGGCCTTGAGTTCCATGTCGAGCGCGTCGAGGGGGCGCAGGTTGCGCGGCAGGAACCTCGTCCAGCCTCCCATGACGGGCTCCTGCCCCAGGAAGAGGTTGGCCGTGACATCGAGGTTCTCGCACAGGGCAAGGTCCTGGTAGACGATCTGGATCCCCAACCGACGAGCCTCGTGGGGCGACGGGATATGCACTTCCTGCCCGTCGATGTAACAGCGGCCGTCGTCTGCTGGCTGCGCGCCAGCGAGGATCTTCATGAGCGTCGACTTGCCGGCTCCGTTGTCGCCGACCAGCCCCATGACCTCACCGCGACGGAGTTCGAAGTCGACGCCCGCAAGCGCCTCCACGCCACCGAAGCGCTTCACGACCCCACTCACCTTGAGGTGTGGCTCGCGCGGCGGGGAGGGACTCCCCGCCGGCGGCCCACCCGGCGGGGAGGTCGTCCCCGCCGGGTACTGCTGTTCCGCAGTCATCGGAACGTGTTACCTGCGTCCTAGCTCTTGCAGAAGTCGGTCTCAGCGGCTTCGCCCTGACAGACGTCTTCCTTGGCGATCGAAGGATCGTTCTCGATGATGTAGGCGACGCCCTCTTCACCCACCGCCGAATAGTGTGGGATGGGGACGAACGGGATCTGAGCGCCGGCGGCGTTCTCGACCGTGCCGTCCACGAGGTCGTCCACGCTCTCGCCCGCCAGAAGCCGAGCCACCACCTGGGCGGTGATGTCAGCCATCGTGTCGAACGGTCGCCAGACCGACTGGGTCTGCTCACCGAGCAGCATGAGCTGCAGCGCCTGGACGGTACCGTCGAGGCCGCTCACCGGCACCTTGCCGGCCATGCCCTGCTCGTCGAGCGAGGCGATAGCTGCTGCCGCGTTGCCGTCGTTCGAGGAGACGACGCCTTGGACGTTGTTGTCGAGGTCGGTCAGTGCCTGGTCCATCGACTGGCGCGCGATGGCCGGGTCCCAACCCTGGGTCCAGTTTTCATAGCCGAGGATGCGCTCGCCGCTGTCGAACAGGGGCTGGAGCACGTCCATCTGGCCCGAGAAGATCACACCAGCGTTGGGGTCGGTCGGCGAGCCCTTCAGCAGGACCAGCGTGTCGCCTTCCTTGGTGTTGTCGACGACGTGCTGTGCCTGGGAGCGGCCAGTCTCGAACATCGAGGCCTGGACCCAGAAGTCGGTGTTCTCGGACTGCATCATGCGGTCGTAGGCGAGTGCCGGGACACCCTCTTCCTCGGCCAGGTCAGCGATGATCGCTGCTGCCTCGCCGTCGATGGGGATGACCACGAGGACGTCCGCGCCGTTCGTCAGGGCCTGCTCGGCCTGCTGCTGCTGCGTCGCGGTGTCGTTGTTGGCGTTGAAGACTTCGACCTTGGCATCTGGCGCGTACTCGGCCATGTGCTCCAGGAAGAACGCCGCGTCCTGGCTCTCCCAGCGCGGGTTGACATTCTCGGGCAGGAGCATGGCGACGTATTTCTCGTCATCCTGGGCAGCGGCCACGCCGAAGCTCGAGATGGTGAGCGCGAGTGTGGCCATACCGACGGCGCAACGCGCGAGCGTTCGCTGATGATTCTTCTGCATGGTTCCTCCGGTTCCTTCCCTACCTTGCTGGGGCCTTCTTGCAGCAGCAGGTGCTGAGATGCGGCCCCTTCCTCCGGGAGTCCCTGGGCGCGTCGGCTGGCGAGTGTCATCGTGTCGGCGCGCGTTGGTCCTGGATCACCTCATAGATGCCCTCCCAAGCGGCGCCGTGTATCGCCGAGCAACTTCTGCATGGCTTGCTCGGCACGTACGGGGTCTCCGGCCAGAACGGCTTCGTAGACCTCGCGATGGAATTGCAGTGACTCCTCGTTCTTGCGCGGGTCCTTGTTGGTCAGGCGAATGCTGCTCAGCAGGGCGGAGAAGATGACGCCCTCGATGGCGCTGAGGAACTCATTGCGGGCCGCGCGCAGGATGGAGCGGTGGAAGACCGCATCGGCGATGACCCATTCCTCGACCGACCCCTTGCCTTCCTCCATGTGTTCGATGGACGAGCGGATCACGTCGAGCACGTCGGACGGGCGACGCTCCGCGGCCCAGTACGCGGCCTTGGGCTCGACGACGAGCCGTACCTCGAGCAACTGGCGAAGCACGTCACCGCTGGGTGGCGCGGACTGGGACCAAGCCAGCACGTCGTCATCCAGGAGACCCCAGCTCGAGCGTGGTCGGACCCGGGTGCCGATGCCGCGACGAACCTCGAGCAGGCCCTTCCCGACAAGGATCTTCACCGCGTCACGTACGACCGTCCGACTGACCTGGTATCGGGTCGCGAGAGCGCCCTCATCCTCGATCAAGTCCCCTGGTGCATATGAACCGGAGACGATTCGGCGGCCGATCTCGCGGGCCACCTGGCTGGAAAGGCTCGGTGCCAACCCGGCGATCTCCTTGAGATCGTAGTAGAGGAGTTCGCTCATGGCGGGCAGTCAAACATAATATGTTTCGAAAGTCAAGATGTTGGCGTCACCCAGACCAGGACGCCGCGGAGGCTGGTCGGAGCCTACCTAGACGCGATCGAGCCCGTCGACGCCAACCAGCCGGTCGTAGCGAGCGCGGAGCTCGGTGATGGCCTGGCCAGAGCGGGGTTCGGCTGCCACCACGAGCTCGGGTGCCCACGCTTTCGCGACGTCCTCGATGGGCGCCGAGAGTCGCACGGCAGCAGCCTGGATGGCCGCACCGGCAGCCGATGTCTCGGCAAGGTCGCACACCAGTACCGGCTGGGAGGCCATGTCCGCCAGGAACTGGCGGTACGCGGGCGAAGCTGCGCCACCGCCGGTGGCGAGGATGCGCCCATCCGCGGGAACGCCGACAGCTCGCAGCGTGTCAAGCCCAGCGAACAGTCCGCACAGCACGCCCTCGAAGGCCGCGCGCGCCACCTCTTCACGCGATGTCTCCGCGGCGAGGCGGGCCAGCACCCCGCCGGCAGCGGGTCGATCTGGTGTCCGTTCGCCATCGAAGTACGGCAACAGGATGGGTCGGTCAACTCGCGGCGCGGCGGCGAGTGCGAGTCGTGCCAGCTCGCCGTAGTCCACCCCAAGGATCCGAGCGACCGCATCACTCACCTTGGTGGCGTTCAGCGTGCACACGAGCGGCCGATAGGCGCCGGCGGCGTCGGCGACGCATTGGACCGCGCCGCTCGGGTCGACGACCGGCCCGGCACTCTGGGCGCTCACCGTGCCCGAGGTTCCAAGCGAGAAGATGACGTCGTTACCGGTGACCCCCAACGCGAGTGCACTGACAGGCTGGTCGTTCGCCCCCGGGCCCACCAGGGCGCCCTCCGGGAACCCGGTCGCTGCCGCGGCCGACGCGGTGACCCGGCCCACGACCTCGATCGGTCCGGCGATGCGTGGCAGCCGTGGCTCCCAGTCGACCGCGGCGTCCACCAAGTCAAGGATGCCGACATCCCAGGCAGAGCTGGCAACCTCCATGTAGCCGGTGCCGGAGCCCTCGCTACGGTCCGTGACGAACGCGCCGGTCAATCGATACGTGAGGTAGCCGGGCGGCAACAGCAACGTGGCCAGGCGATCGAAGTTCGCTGGCTCGTGCCGCTTGAGCCAGAGGAGCTTGGCGACGGTGATGGCGGAGAGCGGGACGATGCCGGTCCGTCGAGACCATGCTTCGGGACCAAGCAGCGCGACAAGGTCGCGAGCCTCCGTGGACGCGGTCGTGTCGTTCCAGAGCTTTGCGGGCCGGATGACCTCGCCGGCCCGATCGAGCGCCACGAGCCCATGACCCTGTCCGTCGATGCTCACCGCCACGACATCGCGCAAGTCGAGTTGGCGCGCCGCCAGCCTCAACGCCTCCCACCATGCCACCGGATCCTGCTCGCTGACTGGTGGGATGGCCGGCGGATGGGGTGCTTCGGCGGTCGCCACGATGCGGCCGTCTTCCAGATCACGGAGCACCAGGCAACAGGCTTGCGTCGAGGAGTCGACCCCGGCAACCAGTGGCATCAGGAGCGAGCTCGGGCGGTAGTGGTCAGGGACTGGCGAGCGCACGCGGTCGACCCAGCGGCACACCGGGCTCGCACGTGTCGGTCGAACCACCCAGGTGGTTGCGCATCCATGGTGTGCCGGGAACCTGACACCGCTTCGCTATCGTTGCTGCCGTGTCGGTGCGATCACGATCTCGCGGACGCACACGTTCGGGGGCTGCTGATAGGCGAACAGGACCGCTCGTGCCACGTCATCAGGGTCGAGCACACCGCCGATCTCGGTCTTCCACTGCTGGTAGCTCTCCCGTATCCGCGCCGAGGTCGTGTGGCCCATGATCTCGGTCTGCGTCGCACCAGGACTGATGGTGACCACTCGCACGCCGTCCGCGGCGACATCCTGACGCACGTTCTCGCTGATGCCGGACACGGCGAACTTGGTCCCGGTGTAGGCCGCGTGGTCGGGAAACGCCGTGTGCCCCGAAGTCGAGCCGAGATTGACGATGGTGCCGGACTGGCGCTTCCTCATGGACCCCAGGACCGACGCCATCCCATCGAGCAGCGCCAGGACGTTGACGGCGTACATCCGCTCCCACTCGGCCCTGTCCTGGGTGTCGACCTGACCGAGCATCATCGTGCCGGCATTGTTGACCAGGCAGTCGACGGGACCGTATCGGGCCTCGCCCTCGGCGATCGCCGTACGCATCGAGTCCGGGTCGGTGACGTCTACCGCTCGGTACAAGGTATCGGGAAGCCGTGACATCTCCATTCGCTCGACTCGGCGGGCCATCAGCAACAGTGGATGGCCGGCATGGCTGAACTGACGGGCGATAGCTTCGCCGATCCCCGAGCTCGCGCCCGTGATGGCCACGAGTGGCTTCACGATGTCCTCCTGTGCCATTCCCGATGAGGCCTGTTCACGTCCGCAGCAAGCCTACTCGGCCGGACGAGTCGCAACCCGATCGAGCCCGCCGCCACGAGGGAACTTGCCGCCGGGATGCCGCTCGGTCAGTCGTGGCTCCGGATACCATCCCCAGCAAGCCGGGTACCGTCCCCTGCAAGATGGACGATAGCGGGCCGGCTGGCCTTGTTGCGTCGGCAGCACGGCACTCCTGACAGACTGGCGCTAGCCGACGACCGTCGGCGTCGCACAGGAGGTGAACAGGTGTCGATGACAGACGATGGAGATCTCATCCGCCACCTCGACCTCGAGCCCGAGGAAGCCGTCCTCCTCGCGACGACGACCGAGCGGGCGCTGGTAGCCGTCACGCAGCGACGCATCATCGTCAGGGAAGCGGAACGGGTCGCCATCGACCTGCCCATCGAGGACATCCGGCGCATCCAGTTCGACGTCGAACGAGGCCGGCCGGCAACCATGGCCGTCGTGCCGCAGTCCCCCCTGCACGAGCCCCAGGTGCTGGCCGTGCCCATCGAACAGCTCGATCCGGTGGCACGCTTGATCGCCATCGTGGGCCAGCGCCTGGGTCAGCTCCAGTAGCCTGCTCGGACGCGCCAGCCCTCAGTCGTCGTCGCGACGCTTCTCCCAGCCTGGTACGAAGAGCGGCAGCAGGTTCGCCCGCTCGTAGGGATGGCCGGCGAGGCGGTCCCAGTCGAGGTCGATGCCGAGACCGGGTCGCAGCGGCACTTGCACGTAGCCATCGACCGCGAGGATGGGTTCATCCACGATCTGCGTCGTCCAGCTGGCGTTGAAGGCCTCGAACGTCTCCTGCAGGTAGAAGTTGGGGATGCAGGCGCCAAGCTGCGCCGAGATGGCGGCACAGACCGGCCCCTGGGCATTGTGCGGCGCGACCACGCCGTAGTGGGCGTCGACCATGGCCGCCGCCTGCCGCGTCCGGGTGATGCCGCCGAGATAGAGCGGCTCCGGCTGCAGGATGTGGACCGCATCGTGCTTCAGCAGCTCCGCGAACTGCTGCAGCGAGGTGAACGATTCACCTGTTGCGACCGGCACCGGCGAGCGCCGCGCCACCTCCACCACCGAGCCGATGTTCTGGTGGGCCACGGGCTCCTCGAACCAGCTAGGCCTGGAGTCGACCAGCCGGTCGGCGATGCGCAGCGCCGTGCTGACGCTGAAGCGGTTGTGGCCCTCGATGAGGAGGTCGACGTCGGCCCCGACGGCATCGCGCACGGCCGCCACGATGTCGATGGAGAGATCCTCTTCGCGCCGCTCCTGCACCCGCCAGGCAGCGCCGAAGGGGTCGAACTTCATGGCCGTGTAGCCGAGGGCCACCACCTCGCGCGCCTTGGTGGCGAAGGCTTCCGGCGTGCGCTCGGTGCGATACCAGCCGTTGGCGTAGGCACGCGTGCGGTCGCGCAGCTGGCCGCCCATGAGCTGGTGGATCGGTCGCCCCACGGCCTTGCCCAGGATGTCCCAGCAGGCGACCTCGATGGCGGCCACCGCCGGCCCATGGATCTGACCGCCCTCGGAGTAGACGTCGCGCGTCATGCGCTGGACGATGAGCTCGGTGTTGGTGGGATCCTGGCCGATGAAGGTGTCCTCGAGCTCGTGGATGGCGGTCTCGACGGTGGCGCTGAAGGCATTGAGCGTGCCCTCCCCCACGCCGTAGAGACCGTCGTCCGTGTCGACGCGGACGAAGAGCCAGTTCTTCCACGGATTGCCCACGAGGAAGGTGCGAACGCCGCTGATGCGCATGACGGTCCTCCTAGCCGGCCACGGCCGCGGTGACGAGGCGGGCGCCCTTCGTCACACCCGCGGGCTCGCCGTCGCCGCTGAGCCGGTGTCGGCTCCAGTATCCACGCGGCAGCGGTGGGTGGCACCATCGTGCCAGATGCGACATCGACCAGGCATCGGAGGACGACACATGACCCCACGCACGCTCCCAGCCGCGAAGCTCCTCTACCGGCACGACGCCTTCGTGGGCGAGGGACCGGTGTGGGACCCGCGCATCGAGCGGCTCGTCTGGGTGGACATCCCCAACAACCACGTCTTCGTCACCGATCCCAGCGACGGATCCACGACGCGCCGCGAGCTGGACCGCTCCGTGGGCGTGGTGCTGCCACGCGCGGCGGGCGGCTACGTGGCCGCGCTGCAGGACGGCTTCTATGTGCTGCCGCCGGACGGTAGCGCCCCGCAGCTCATCGCGCCGGTCGAGGCGGCCAATCCGGTCACGCGCCTGAACGACGGCGAGATCGACCCGCAGGGCCGCCTCTGGGCAGGCACGATGGGCTGGCATGCCGAGCCGGAGGCAGGTGCGCTGTACCGGCTCGATCCCGGTGGCAGGGTGACTTGCATGCTCGAGCGGGTCAGCATCAGCAACGGCCTCGGCTGGAGCCCCGATGGCACCCGCATGTACTACGTCGACACGCCCACGCTGCGAGTCGACGTGTTCGACTTCGACCCGGTCGACGGCGACATCGCCAACCGGCGCGAGTTCGTGTCCATCCGCCACGGCGGCGGCAGGCCCGATGGCCTCACCGTGGACAGCGAAGGGGCGGTCTGGGTGGCGACCTGGCCCGGCTACGGTGTGCACCGCTACCTGCCCGATGGGACGCTCGACGCCGTCATCCCGCTGCCGGTTTCGAACGTATCCAGCATCGAGCTCGGCGGATCCGACCTGCGCGATGCCTTCATCACCACCGCCTGGGAGCTGCTGTCCGAGGAGGAACATGCCGCCCAACCGCTGGCGGGCAGCCTGTTCCACGCTCGCGTGGAGGTACCGGGCAAGTCGCGCGTGCCCTTCGCCGGCTGAGGCCACCGGCCGCCTGCTGCCCAGGGCCGGCGCTGCGCGCTTCGCTACGTTGGCGCTAGCTCCCCGGCTCGAAGAGGCGGATCTGCAGCAGCTCCGGCCAGCGCTTGCCCGTGACGAGGAACGTCTGGCTGGCCGCATCCCAGGCGATACCGTTCAGGACGGCGGCGGCATCGGTCGCCTGCGGGTGCGGCTCGATGATGCCGCCGAGGTCGAGCCTGGCGGTGACACGGCCACTGTCCGGGTCGATGCGCACGATGCTGTCGCTGAGCCAGACGTTGGCCCACACCGACCCTTCCACGCACTCGAGCTCATTGAGCAGCGGCAGCGCCTCGCCCTCGAGGCGTACCGGGACCGAGCCGATGACCTCGAAGGTGGCAGCGTCGCGGAACGTGAGGCGGTCGCTGCCATCGCTCATCACGAGGCGCTCGCCGTCGAAGCAGAGGCCCCAGCCTTCGCCTTCGTAGGCGTACGTGTCGAGCAGCTCGAAGGTGTCGGCGTCCCGGCGCGTGGCCAACCCCGACTTCCAGGTGAGCTGCAACAGGTCCTCGCCCACCAGGGTCAGACCTTCAGCGAACCACTCGTCCGGCAGCTCGAGCCGGCGCAGCACCCGGCCGCTCACTGGCTCCACCTCCCGCAGCGTCGACTCGCCGTATCCGCCGGTGGACTCGAAGAGGCGTCCGCCATCATCCAGCTGCAGACCCTGCGTGAAGGCCGCCGGGTCGTGCGGGCGCCTCGACACGATCTGCCACTCCACGGTCGCCAGCGGCGGATGCGGCGATCCATCGGGGGCCGGCGAGGGCGGCGGCGAGACAGGCTGGGCCAGTGCCAGGAAGGCCGAGAGGACGATCAGGCGCGCGTGCATCGACGCAGTCTGGCAGTGGGGAGCGGGAAGTGAAAGGCGCCGGTCGCTCGCCTGCCTGAGCAGACCGGCGCTCACCAGAGGCTAGGCCCGCGGACCCCGGATGGGCATCGTCATAACGGGGTCGCCGAGGCTGGTCCTGATGTACGGGGACCACGCCCCTGCACCACCCCACCACGCACGCCAGTCGACTCCACCGACCAGGCCCGGTCCGGGCCCTCAAGGTCGCCCTGGGACGCACCTCGGGCTTGAGCCGTGCGGGCGAGTGGGTGATACTGGATGACGAGCGCAGCGTCGGGAAACCCGAAGGTCCCGTGCAGGGCGGGCACGAACAGGGCATCGCAGCCGCGACAGAAGACGCTACATTCACGTCCAAGCCTGTCACGTAGGAGGGATGTTCGATGTCCGGACCGATGAACGAGACCCCCAAGGACGCTCCGGTCCTGGAGCCCCAGGGTCAGCCCGACCAGCCGGCGACGCCAGCGGGTCCCTCGCAGACCGCCCAGGCGACAGCCGCCGCGGGTGCCGCCGTGAACGCGCTTCGCGAACGCCTGGTCGCCGGCGAGCAGTTCGTGCTCGCAGCCGCGGGCAGCATCGTGCTCATCTACCTGGTGTTCCAGTTCCTGCTCGACTACCGCATCTTCGCGAGCGACTTCACCATCGTGCTGGCGGCGCTTACCGTCCTCGCCATCTGGGTCCATCGCTGGGGCCACTACGACTTCGGCAGTGGCTACCGGATCATCATCGGCGCCCTCGGCGTGTCGCTTGCCCTCTTCGCCCTGATGAGCCTGCTGGCCTGGGCTCGCGTCAGCGGCAACTCGGTCGATTTCCTGCACCTGCTCGGCCGGCTCCTGTACTGGGCCAGTGGTGTCGCCGCCTTCGTCGGCGCCTGGCAGGTGTTCCGCACGCGCGAAGCCTGACCAGGCACAACCGCGGCCGCGAGGGGCCGCGTCCAGGTGGTCTGACCGGGTCGTGTATCGCGGCCCGGTCTTCGATTCTGTGGACAAGTCGGCTGCACCGAGGTGTCACATGCGCTGCACGACTGCGGCCGCCCTGCTAGGGTCTACCCACCTAGCCACCAGAACGAGGCTGCCAACCGAAGACCCGCCGTCCCAGCGGCAGGGCCCCAGGTGATCACACGACCGCCGTGGTCGCGTTCACCCACCCAGGGTGCGATCCGTCTCCCCAGAGGCTGGAGCGCCCCGACCCACGTTCCCATCGTGCGTCCCTTCGCACGGTGACGAGGCCACGATCCCCAGGTCAGTGGCCATCCTCTCCAGGCCCTGTCTCCGGGCGGCACAACCGTTCGCAGCGCCCCAGCGTGCGCGAACGGCCAGGAGGCATGCATGCCCATCACACCAGGGGGCGTCCTAGAGGCGCCCGGTCGTTCGACCCGCCCGGTCACGACAGCGCTCCGCGTCACGCTCGGCGTGATCTTCGCCCTCTCCCTGCTCTCGGCCGTCGAGCTCACGACACCAACGCCCGTCGCGGCCGGCGCGTCGTGCACGGGATGGACCAGCAAGGCGTCACCACCGCAGACGATCCGCGTCCTGCGCACCCGCAGCGGCCGCGTCGAGAAGGTCGACTTCCGGCGCTACGTCGCCGAGGTGATGGCATCGGGCGAATGGCCCAGCCGCCTGAACATGGCAACGCTGGAGGCCGGCGCTCTCGCCACCAAGCAGTACGCCTGGTACTACGCCCTGAAGGGCCATCACCGCGCTCACTACGTCAGCGGGGGCAAGTGCTACGACGTGCGCGACGACACCATGGACCAGCTCTTTCACCCTGAGCGCGCCAACCCCACCAGCCGGCAGTGGCAGGCCATCGACAAGACGTGGGACCTGACGCTGCGCAAGAGTGGCCGCTTCTTCCTGACCGGCTACCGCGCCGGCAGCACCAGCACCTGCGGGGCCGACGCCAACGGCTGGAAGCTGTACGCCCGGAGCGTGAACAGCTGTGCCAAGAAGGGCTGGTCGAGCCGGCGCATCCTGAACCGCTACCTCAGCCCGAACCTGAGCGTCGTGCGCTCGGACCGGAGCGGACCCATGCTGGCCAAGCCCAGGATCCTGCTGAAGGTCGGCAATGTCCTGCCGGGAGCCGCCACGCTGACCTGGCGACCGTTCGAGCGCGGCACCGACGTCAGCAGCTACAAGCTCCAGAGAAAGCTCGGTCGGGCCGAGTGGAAGCCCGTCAAGGTCAACGATGCCACGGCCAAGTGGGTCGACGCCTGGCTCAAGACGGACATCAACAACCGCTTCCGGGTCCGAGCCATCGACAAGCAGGGTCACCGCGGGCCCTGGGCCTACAGCCCTGCCCGCAGCCCAGCCATCCGCGGCCCGGTGGGGATGACGCTCTCGGGCGGTCGCCAGGCTGCCGCCAACGAGCCGCTCAAGGCCAAGACCCGCTTCCGCGGTCGCGCCATCGGGTTCGTGACCCGGACCGGACCGGGCATGGGCAAGGCCAAGGTCTTCATCAACGGCAAGCGCGTCGCCGTCGTCGACCTCGAGCGCGCCACCACGACGAAGGGCAAGATGGTCTGGACCCGCAACTGGTCGAAGGCGAAGTCCCGCTCGGTCGCGGTGAAGGCGGCCGATGCCGGCGCGCGCGTCGACTTCCAGGGGTTCTACATCCTGCGTTAGCAGACACCGGGCCAGGGGGCGCCAGCACGAGCCCCCGCGATTCAAGAGGGCGCCAGCACGAGCCCCGGCCGAGGGCCGTGGGGCGCCCCTCTCCATAGGACCATCGGCCCGGAGACAGGTGGCCGTGGTACGTCGCACAGTCGCGCCACCATGGCTACATCCGTCTCTCGCTCGTCACCGGTCCGCCTGCGTTCGGCTCTTCCCGCTGCCTTGTCGCTGGCCCTGGTCGGGGCCTTGGGCGCTGCCATCCCGGCGACCGCGTTCTCGGACGACTGGACGACCCCCAACCGCGTCTTCGAGGATGACAGTGCGCCCAACCACGCCATGACCACCGACAGCGGCGGCAAGGTGCACATCGCCACCGAGAGAAGCACCGGGGGTGTCTTCTACGTCACCAACGTGTCGGGATCCTGGCAGGAGTGCCAGGTCAGCGCCGGCAACGACCGGCGGCCGAGCATCGATGTCGATGGCGGGGTCGTGCACATCGCCTTCGCCCGACTGAGCGGCGAGACGGGCATCTACAGCGCCTCCGGCGAGCCACCCCCAGGCGACGCGTCCGACTGTGGCTGGGAGATCACGTCGCGCTACGCGGGCGATGCCACGCACCCGTCGCTGGTCGCCCGGTCGGGCAGCCTCTCCGTCGCCTTCCGCGCCGGCGACAACAAGCTCAGGTTCATGAAGGGACCGGCAGCCGCCGAGACGTGGACGGTCCGCGAGCTCATCGACGGCAGCTGCTGTACCAGCCCGGTGGTCCTTGCGCTGACCCACACCGGCGCTGCGCGCGTGGCCTACGGCGACGGAGCGGGCAAGGCCGATGGCCTCAAGTACGGCGTCCGCACATCCAAGGGCTGGAAGAAGTCGAAGGCCCACACGGGCCGCGTGAAGCAGGTCGCCATGGTGCTGGACCAGACCCCCGAGGTCATCACCAGGGTGCCCTCCAATGCCCCCCACATCGCCTACGTGGTGAAGGGGCAGGGCACCTTCGTGGCCGCCAAGAGCAGCTCCGGCACGAGCGGATCATGGACCAGGCGAACCATCGCGCGATCGTTCGGACCAGTCGCCATCACCCACGCGAGCAACGTCACCTACATCGTCTACGCCGACGACGGCGACCTGCGCCACGCTCGCACCAGCGGCGGCATCTGGACCGGTGGCGCACTCAGCAACAGTGGCAGCGACGGCAAACCCCAGCTCGTCGGCGGGCAGCTGAGCTTCTCGCGCGACAGCGGGACGAAGGGCGTCTTCCACACCCGCGCGAAGTAGCGGCCGCGCCCCGTCCGAGCCGTCGGGGACCGGTCCGCCACCTGAGCCATCGGAGGCCTGCCATCCTCGCGTACGAATCGATTGCACGATTGTCTCGATGCGCGGTGTACCCTCTGGCGATCCGATCGGAGCCGCACCCCCGGAGGTCCCCGCATGTCCCGTGTCGTCCGTGGCGCCCTCGTCCAGGCCAGCTGGACGGGCGACAAGGAGTCGATGATCCAGAAGCACGAGCAGCACGCCCACGAGGCCGCCAGACAGGGTGCCCAGTTCATCCTGTTCCAGGAGCTCTTCTACGGGCCCTACTTCTGCCAGGTGCAGGATCCGCAGTACTACTCCTATACCGAGCTCATCCCCGACGGGCCCACCACGGCACGCATGCAGGATCTGGCCAAGCAGACCGGCATGGTGGTGGTGGCGCCGATGTACGAGGTCGACGAGAAGGCGTCGGGCATCTACTACAACACGGCCGCCATCATCGACGCCGACGGCACGTACCTGGGCAAGTACCGCAAGACGCACATCCCGCACGTCCAGGGCTTCTGGGAGAAGTTCTACTTCCGCCCTGGCAACCTGGGCTACCCGGTCTTCGAGACCGACATCGCCAAGTTCGGCATCTACATCTGCTACGACCGCCACTTCCCGGAGGGTGCGCGGGCGCTGGGCCTGAACGGCGCCGAGATCGTGCTCATCCCCAGCGCCACCTCGCGCGGACTGTCGGAGTACCTCTGGCGCATCGAGCAGAGCTCGCACGCGGTGGCCAACGGCTACTTCGTGGGCACCATCAACCGCGTCGGTGTCGAGCCGCTGGGCGACGACGACTTCTACGGCCAGTCCTACTTCTGCGACCCGCGTGGCCAGTTCATCGGCGAAGTCGGCGATGCGCACGAGGAGGAGCTGATCGTCCGCGACCTCGACCTGGACATGGTCAAGCAGGTCCGCGACACGTGGCAGTTCTACCGTGACCGGCGCCCGGATGCCTACGAGGACCTCGTCCGACCCTAGCTTCGCCGATCTCCCCGGGGGGCCACGCACCCCTCGCGCTCGGCCCTCCACGTGAGCAGCCCGGCGACGCTCGACGCCCGAGCCCGCAGGTGGCGCCTGCTGGGCTTCCTGCTGGCCGGATTGGCCCTGCTGTGGCTGGCGGCCGTCTACGTCACCTTCAGCGGCGAGGTGACGGCCCGCGATGAGCATGCTTCCCGGGACGAGCAGGTCTGGGCCTATGACTTCGAGGCCTACCTGGCGGCTGCGCGGCGCGTGTCAGAGGGGGGCTCGCCGTACCAGGAGGTGGCGCTGTCGGGACCCTATCGGCCCGGTCCCCATGGCCTCTACATGTACTCGCCGACCCTCGCCGTGGGGTTGACGCCACTGGCCGCCGCAGACGTGGGCGAGGGTGCGCCGTGGTGGTTCCTGGCGCACGTGCTGGCGCTGGCCGCGGCCTGCGCGCTGATGCCGGTCAAGCCCGAGATTCGTCTCCTGGGCTTCGCTGCCGTCGCCTTCAGCTTCGCTGTGACGCGCGACATGGCACTCGGCAACGTCAGCGTGCTGCTGCTGCTGCCGATGTCGATGGCGTGGCGCTGGCTCGACCGCCCATTGGGGCAGATCGCGATGGCGGTCGCCATCTCGGTGCGGCCGACGCTGGGCATCCTGCTCGTCTGGCAGCTGCTGCGCCGGCGATGGCGCGCCGTCGCCTGGACCCTCGGTGCCGGTCTGGCGCTCGTCGTCCTGACGCTGCCATTCGTGGGCGTCGGCGGCTACCTCGACTACATCACGGTCCTGCGCAACATGACCGACGTGACGGGCGTGCCCTTCAACCACGATCTGAGCTCGGTGGCGTCCGACCTGGGAGCCAGTGAGGGAGTCGCGGCCATGGCGCTGCTGGCCGGCTACGCCATCGGCATCGGCGCCATGCTGCTGAGCCTGCGACGCGATCGCGAGATCGGCTTCATGGTCACGCTGATGGCGTCCCTGCTGCTGGCCCCGCTGCTGTGGGACCACTACCTGGCCCTGCTGCTGCTGCCGGCCGCCTTCCTCGCCGGACGTGGCCAGTCATGGGCGCTGCTGCTGCCGTTGGCCTCGTGGCTGCCGGTGCTCGACGAGTCACGCACCTGGCTCTATCCGCTCATCGTCATCGTGGCCATGCTGCTGCCCTTCCTCGCGCACGACCCGCGGCCTGCCGGGGCCGAGGCGACGGCCGTCGCGGTGGGGAGCGCCTGAGCAACGCCACGAACCTGTCGGCTGCCGGCTCGTCTGTCAATCCGAGCGCGGAGCGTGTAGTCTGCCCGGCCATGGACTTCGGATTCACCCTCAAACCCGAGCACAGCGTCGAGCGCACCATCGCCCTCACCAGGCAGGCGGAGGCAGCTGGCTTCGGCTACGGCTGGCTCTTCGACTCGCACATCCTGTGGAAGGACGTCTATCCGCTGCTGACGCTGATGGCGATCAACACCGAGACGATGCGCCTGGGGACCTGCGTCACCAACCCCGCCACTCGCGACATCACCGTGACCGCGAGCGTGCTGGCCACGCTCGACGAGATCTCGGCCGGGCGCATGGACCTGGGCATCGGCCGCGGCGACAGCGCTCAGCGTGTGCTGGGTCGAGGGCCTGTGCAGACGCGTGTCCTGGACAACGCGGTGCGCATCATCAAGGACCTCGTGGAGGGCCGCAGCGCGACGTACATGGACACCCAGCTGGACCTGCCGTGGACACCGGGCCACCGGCTGCCCGTGTGGATCGCCGGCTACGGACCCATGGTGCTGGGCATGACCGGGCGCGTCGCCGACGGCGTCATCCTGCAGCTGGCCGATGTCGAGCTCATCAAGTGGATGATCGGCATCATGCGCGATGCCGCGATCGAGGTCGGGCGCGACCCCGGCGAGATCAGGGTGCAGGCGGCGGCACCGGCCCACGTCGGCCCGCTCGAGCAGTGCCGCGAGCGTGTGCGCTGGTTCCCCGCCCTGGTCAGCAACCATGTCGTCGACCTCGTCACCAAGTACCCCCGCGAGCAGCTGCCCGAGGCCCTCACCGGCTACATCCGCGATCGCGAAGGCTATGACTACCGGCATCATGCCGAGGTCGGCTCCGGCAACGCAGAGTTCGTGAGCGACGAGGTGGCCGATCGCTTCAGCCTCGTCGGCCCGCCCGACGAGCACGTGCGCCGGCTGGTCGAGCTGCACGAGGCCGGCGTGGACCAGTTCAACGTCTACCTCATGAACGGTGACGAGGAAGCGCAGCTGGAGGCCTACGGTCGCTACGTGATCCCCGCCGTCCGGGAGGCCATCGGCACGCCGTGAGCGCTGACCGGGACGGCCGCCCCGGCCGGGTGACGACGGCCTCGCACCCGGAATCCGGGCGCCTGTGGCACCATCGGCACGGATGAGTGGACCGACAAGACTCCCGAGTGGTGGTGCTCCGCGCCAGCCGTGGACACCGGAGCCAGCGCCAGGGGGTGTCACCTGCCCCGCCTGTGGCCTCGCCAACGAGCCTGGCGCTCGTGTGTGCCGCAACTGCGGCCTGCCCATCGCCAGCGCCAGCGATCCGTTGCGTGGCGTCGCGCCCGGACGAGTGGATATGCCCAGCACGCAGCGCTCCGGGCTCAGCGCGACCATCGGCCTGCTGCTCGTGATCGGCCTGCTGCTCGTGGGTGGCAGCCTGGCCGTGTCGGGTGGCGGCATCCTCAGCAGTGGCGGTCGGCTCGTGGCCGGTGCGCCCTGCCAGCCCGTCGATCAGCCCGTCGAACGGTCCCGTCGTGGACAGACGGCCCGGTCGTGGACGACGGCCCGGTCGTGGACGATGGCACGGCTCCCGGAGCCAGAGGACACCTCGCCGGCTGAGGGCACCTCGTTCGAGTACACCTGCGAGGACGGCGCCATCAAGGACCTCGGGAAGCTCGAGTGGCTCCTGAGCGAGGTGCGAGCCGGTCCGCGCGTCGACGACGACGGTGCCTTCGACCAGATCTACTGGAAGATGTCGCGCCAGTCCAAGCAGCCGGCCAAGAAGGGCACCACCGTGAGGATGGAGTGGACCACGCCCAGGGAGGCACAGGACGAGTACGGCATCCAGCGCGTGCTGGGCGACCGCGCCCTCGTCATCACCTTCGACGGCCCCGTGGAGATCACCGCCAACCAGACCATCGAGAGTGACCTGCTCGAAGCCGAGAGCATCGACCAGGTCAAGCGCATCCAGCTCTTCGAGGGCGAGGACGGCAAGGTCCGTACGGCCATCGGCCTCAGCTCCGACAGCTGCGCGCGCATGGAGGCCAGGGGCTGGGGTGGCAAGGCAGCGCCGGCGAGCTCGCGCGTCATCCTGGACATCGAGGACTTCGACGCCGCCCAGTAGGGCGGTGCTCACCGCCGGGCCGGAAACCCTACGGCCGGGCGGAGTAGGGCTACCGCCGGTTGGAGTGGGGCTATCGCGCGAGTAGCTCGATCTGGTCGAAGAAGACCTCCGACCAGTTGCCCGCCGCATCACGCACCTGCCCGTAGACGCGTCGGGTGCCGGGCCCGGCAGGACCCCCGTAGGTTCGATCCGCCAGGTCCCAGGCCAGTGTCTGGCGCACCGGCATGCTGATGGCGTTCGCCAGCAGCTTTCCGCCGGCGTTGAGCTTGGGGCTGCCCGACACGCGAAGCGTGGTCACCCACGTGGTGGCGTCATCCCAGTCGAACGACAGCGAGACATCGGGGCTATTGGTGTTCGCGGCACCCCCGTTGATGCTGAGCGAGCCGATGGGCGCGTCGTCGTCGTTGGCGCAGGTGTAGACCCGGATGTCATCGATGTACCAGCCGCGGGCACCGACCGACCGGTCAGACGCCATGCGGAAGCGCAGCTTGACGCGCGAGCCGGCGAACTCGGAGAGATCGACGCGGGCCTTCGACCAGCCGTGTGAATCGCCGGTCCAGGCGCGCTTGTCCTGCAGCGGATTGCCACGGCTGCGCGCGATGGTGCCGTTGTAGCCGCCATGCGTGAACAGGCCGCCCACGCCCCGCCAGGACCCACCATCGACGCGTATCTCCACGATGCCGCCGTCGTAGCGTCGCTTGGCGTCCTTGTCGAAGGAGTAGCCGTGGCCGAAACGGAGGTAGGCGCGGTTCGGCAACGTCAGCGCTTCGCGCAGCCGCATCGTCGTGTCCGAGCGCGTGCCCCGGTTGGGCGCATAGAAGTTGAACCTGCCGCTCGATGCCCAGGTGCCGTCCCAGGCCCGGACGTTGTTGGGGTTCTGCGGGTAGTACCAGCCCTTCAGGTCGCCGACCAGCTTCGAGCTGACCCAGCGGCCGGCGCCGGGGTTCTCGAGGTCGTCGTTCAGGACATCGATGGCGCTGCGGCCGGCCGGGCACAGGGGAGCCGTCTTGGGCCCGAGGGACCTGGGCTGCAGGCTCATCTGGGTGGCCCGCGTGGCGTCGCGCACCGACTTGCAGTGAGCCAGGGTCATCCCCATCGTGCCGACCAGGTCGGTGCAGCCCGCCACGAGGGCGTCGGCGAGGTCGATGTAGTTCGCGGCGGGCGTCAGACGGGTCGTCAGCGCCTGGTACCAGACGCGCGCGGTGCGCGTTCGACCGATGCCCTTGACGCGGATGCCACGGTGCGTGCCGCCGTCGGCCATCAGCGAGGCCGCCTTGTTGCCCACCCCGCTGTTGCGGTGGACACCGCCGTCGTCGGATGGTCCGGTGTGCCACTTGGGGCTGCGCACACGGTCCGCATGGCCGAAGCTGGCCGGGTTACGCATGTCACGGAAGACGCCGATGGGTGTGTCCTCGCCGATCTTCCACCTGCTCCCGACGCTGTCGTTGCCACCGCCGTAGGACAGGTCGATGAGCTCTCCGAAGACATCGGCGTAGGACTCGTTGATGGCACCCGACTGGTATTGGTAGAAGAGCGGCGCCTCCGCGTCGAGCACGCCGTGGGTGAACTCGTGGGCCACCACGTCGTCCGCCTTGGCCCAGCCGGTGCCGAAGGTCGCCTGCTGCTCGGACCAGCGCCACTCGGCGTTGCGCCAGGGGCAGTAGCTGGCGCAGTGGCGGACCATGGCCTTCATGCGTGAGCCGTTGCCGTCGATGCCGTCGCGGCCGAAGCGGTCGTAGAAGTAGTCGTAGGTCACGCCCATGATGCGGTAGACCGCGTCCACGTCGCCGATGCCGCTGGCGGGCTGGCCCTCGCTGCGCGTGTACGGTGCGTTGCAGCTCCACGCCCTGCCGGGGATGCTGCGGTTGTCGCAGATGCGACGGTTGGGCCCCTCGGCCGTGTGGACGCGGGCGATGGTGGTCAGCACATCCCCTCCGAGCGCGTCCACCAGCACCAGCCGGCGATCGTGCGGTTTGCGACCGACGGCCGGCAGGCGCGTATCGATGCGCCACACCAGCCGAGTGCCCACGTTGGCGAGGCCGGGATCGTCCATCAGGCGCGGGTCGTACAGACCCAGTCCCTCCGATGTGGTGCCGATGGTGGAGGCTGCCCGGCCGGTCTCGCGCGCGGTCCATGCGGCCGCCGCCCGTCGGGCCTGCGCGACGCCGACCCTGGCGCTGGCGGGGCTCGCCGCCGCCGATGGCAGCACCTCCCCTGCCGCCGAGAGCACCTCGCCTTCGGCGCTGAGCTGCACCGCGATCTCGCCACCCATCACCGGCACGCCATCGCGCACCTGTTCGAAGCGCACCGTCGCATTGGGCCGGCCGGCGCCCGCGTGGGCGAGACCTGGCGACGGTGCCAGCTGGCGCCGGGTGGCCTTGACGCGCAGCTCGCGGCCGGCGTCCCTGATCCCGAAGAGCGGGCCATAGCGCTCCACGAAGCGGCGCGCGCTGGTGCGCGCATCGGCGGCGCTGAGCTGGCGCGCGCCGGCGGCGATGCCGGCCAGTCCATCGCTCAGGGGCACGGACGGGGTGCCCGAGATGAAGCGCACCCGACCGGTCTCGGGGTGGTAGCCGACCTTGGCCTGCCCAGGCAGCTGCCCGGCCAGCTCGCGGTCACGCGCCGGGATGCGGCTCTGGCGAACCTGTGCCGCCGCCCAGCCATCGTTGCGGCCGGCGGCGGCCACGTGGGAGGCCTGCGTGGGCAGCAGCGACAGCAGTAGCAGCACCATCACGGCGATGGCGGCAGCAACGCGTCGGGGAGCGCCGCGGCCCTGGGGGGTCCTGAGCATGACCGGCGCTACGGTACACGAGCCACCGCAGAAATGGCCAGCGTGGCCCCTGGTGCGCCCATCGCGCCCCGTCGCGGCCCAGTGCGGCGCCTCCATCGCGGCCTGCGTGCGCCTGCTCGGCGGGACTACCATGAGTTGGCGACGAATCACCCGTCCCTTGTGGGGATCGGCTGCGACTGGAGGGACCCGATGCGAACGCTCATCACCAACGGCACCGTGGTAAACGCGGACGGCTCGTTTCGTGCCGATGTCCTCGTCGAGGATGAGCTGATCGCGGCGGTCGGTCTCAGCGGGGACCAGTCGGAGTCGGGCCAGACCCTCGGCGCACTGACCGGGGTGGCCGTCGACAGGACCATCGATGCCGCGGGCCGCTGGGTCATCCCCGGCGGCATCGATCCGCACACCCACATGGACCTGCCCTTCGGTGGCACCTCGTCGAAGGACGACTTCGAGACCGGCTCGCGTGCCGCGGCCTTCGGCGGGACCACCACCATCCTCGACTTCGCCGTGCAGACCAAGGGCGAAGCCCTGCGACCGGGCCTCGAGACCTGGATGGCCAAGGCCGAGGGCGCCTGCGCCATCGACTACGGCTTCCACATGATCATGGGCGACGTCAACGATGCCACCCTGAAAGAGATGGACCAGCTGGTCGAGGACGGCGTCACCGACTTCAAGCTCTTCACCGCCTACCCCGGCGTCTTCCTCTCCGACGACGGCGCCATCTTCTCGGCCATGCGACAGACCGCCGAGAACGGTGGGCTGATCCTGATGCACGCCGAGAACGGCGTGGCCATCGACATCGTCGCCAACGCCAACGCCGCCGCCGGCCTGACCGACCCCTACTACCACGGTGTCTCGCGCATGCCTGTGTTCGAGGGTGAGTGCGTCAACCGCGTCATCCGCTTCGCGGAAGCGGCGGAGGTTCCCGTCTACATCGTGCACCTGAGCTCACGTGATGCCCTCGAAGAGGTCGTACGGGGCCGAGATCGCGGTGCCATGGCCTTCGCCGAGACCTGTCCGCAATACCTCTTCCTGTCGCTCGACGACATGGACAACGGCTTCGAGGGTGCCAAGTTCGTCTGCTCTCCGCCGCTCCGGCCAGCCGACCACCAGGAGGACCTCTGGCGCGGCCTCGTGAGGGACGACCTGCAGACCGTCGGTACCGACCACTGTCCCTTCGACTTCGAGGGCCAGAAGGACCTTGGGAAGGGCGACTTCCGCAAGATCCCCAATGGCTTGCCGGGCGTCGAGGAGCGCATGGACCTGGTCTTCCAGGGCGTGGTCAACGGGCGCATGACCAGGGAGCGCTGGGTCGAGGTCACCTCGACGGCGGCGGCGCGGATCTTCGGGCTGGCCGGACGAAAGGGCGTCATCGCCCCCGGCTACGACGCCGACATCGTCATCTACGATCCGGAGAAGAAGCACGTCCTCTCGGCGTCCACGCACCACATGAACGTGGACTACTCCTGCTACGAAGGCATGGAGGTGCAGGGTCACAGCGACATCGTGCTCTCGCGCGGACGCGTGATCGTCGAGGACGGCGAGTACCGCGGCAGCAAGGGCCACGGCCGTTTCCTCAGGCGCGAAGTCGCTCGCGAGTACCTGCGCTAGCGCGCGAGCTTCACGAGGCGGCCTGAACGGTCCGGATCGTTGGTGCGCCGGCTAGGGCGTTGGTGGCGCGTGGAGCCCTTCGTGAGGCTTCGGGTTGCCGGTGCGTTACCTGGGCGTCCGGGCGTTGGTGGCGCGTGGCGCCGCCTGCTATCCCCCGGGGACCAGACTGGCGCTCGGGCGGTCCGTCATGGGCCGTTCACCGTCGATTTCGGACCAGAATCGGCCACCCAGACAGCCGATCCAGTCTGCGTGGGCTGAGAAGGCCAGAGCAGAGCCGTCGTTGCGGCACTCGAGCGCTCGTCTAGTCTCCCGCGGATAGCGTGGGCGGTTCCGGGGCTCCTTGCGGCGGGGAGCCGACTCCTCGGTCGCGTTGGCAGCGACCACGAGGCCCCAAGGACTCGTCACACTGGAGGATCCTAGGTCGCTAGCGCCGAAACGACCCTTCGATTGGTCGAAGGCTGTTCGGCGCCACTAGGTGGCGAAGTCTCGTGGACCAGGCGGGACAGGTTCCGGACGTACATCAGTGACACGTGGAGGTATCAGTGACGCGTGGAGCGTACTGAGCGTGCGGGTGGGTTGAGTCGGCCACGATCAGGGATGAGGACCAACCTCAGCGAGTTGGACCGTGGCGGCGTCGAGCGATCGATGTCGGAACTCGGCGTTGCGCTCGAACGGGTCGATCCCACGATTGCGGCTTGGGCGCGCAGGTACGGAGCGGGTCATGTACAGCACTATGTGAGCCTGCTTCAGGGAATCGGGCGGATCGCAGATGGTGGCTCGCTGGGCAAGGTTGTCGACATCGGGTCGGTCCCAGGTCACATCACGGCGATCTTGAAGCAACACGGCGTTGAGGTCGAGGCGGTCGACATCAAGCCGGGGCGAGCTCAGGGTCTGTTTGAGGCACTGGACATTCCGTTCCACGAAGTGGACGTAGAGAACGAAACGCTTCCCTTTGCCGGCGAGAGCGTCGACCTGGTGATCTTCTCGGAGATCCTCGAGCACTTGCGTACCAATCCGCTTCAGCCTGTTCGTGAGGCCTATCGCGTCTTGCGTCGAGGTGGAAGCATCCTGCTCAGCACGCCGCGAATCACCCCGTTGATGCGATGGCGATTCCTATGGGGAGAGGACTACAACGGGGACCTGATCGATGAATTCGCAAAGCTGGATTCGCTCGGCCATATGGGTCACTTCCGCCTCTACTCAGAGAACGAGGTGCGACGACTTCTGAATCACACTGGGTTTGAGATCGTCGACAGGTATACCGGCGGGAAGGTGTACGACCGCGACAACCGGATCGATGCGCGAATTCTCGGTAGGGTCGCACCCGACCTGATGAACGCGCAGCTCTATGTCTGTGCAAGGAAGTAGGCTCCAGACCTAGGGTGAACAGCCTCCGAGATGTGGCGACCCATGGTGGTCGTCATCCCGGCCTCATCTTCCTCGCTCCGATCCGTGTCTGCCGGGACGTCCGGCCCTGCGTCAGCCTGCAGTGCGCTGGACCCGCTCGACGGAGCCGTTGCTGGTGGGTCGGCCGGGATGGATGAAGGTCCGGGAGGCGCCGAGTCCGCGGAGGGCATCACCGAAGTCGGATGAGCGGAACGCGCTGCCCGTTGTCGGTGAGGGCTCGCTCCATGACGATGGCCTCGTGGCCCACCAAGAGCTTGCCCCGCCAGTCCTGGCTTATGGCGTTGAAGAGCCGGTGCTCGATCTTGTGCCACCGCTCAGGCGAGCTTGCGAAAACTACGCGTCGTCCTGCGCGTCGGGCTCTCGGGGTCACCCTTGCTCGTGGGCTCGATGAGCGTCTAGCGCGCCGGCGCTCAGTCGCTGGCCGGCTGCCAGCTGACGATCAGGCCGTCGCCCTCCACGCGAACGCTGATGGTGTGCAGGCCGGCGGTGTGGTGATCGGCCTGGCCGAGGTCCGCCAGCGCGTGAGACGTCCGCACCGCGAGCACCGTGGCACCGGCGGCCTTGCCGGCCGTGATGCCGGCCGGTGCGTCTTCCACCACCAGGCAGCGCCGCGGGTCCCGGCCCAGCAGCTCTGCCGCGCGCAGGTAGGGGTCGGGTGCGGGTTTGCCATGCTCGATGTCATCCACCGTGACCATGCGCGGCGGGCTCGGGCAGTCCCGCATGCGCCAGCCACTGCCGGGCGATCTGGCCAAAGGCGCTGGTGGCGATGGCCCAGCGGTCCGGCGGCAGGCCGGCCAGCAGGGCTGCCGCGCCAGGCATGGCGGCGATCAAGTCCTGGCCCTCATCGGCATCGAGGGCGGCATTGAAGCGCGCCGTCTCGGCCACCGCGTCGAGCAGCGGGGCGACCGCGCGCACGGTGTCCAATGGCGGACGGCCAGGGTGGACGTGGGCGATGTCGGCGTCGTAGTCGAAGCCGTGCTCGTCCGCCCAGCGGCGCCAGTGCCTCGCGTATACGTCGCCCGAATCGATGACCACCCCGTCCATGTCGAAGATCATCGCTTCCACGCGCAGCTCAGGCATCAGGCTCCCCTGTCGATCGTTCCGGGACGGGCGGGCGACTCGTCGTCGTAGCGTACTGGCCCCGACGGGCGGGCGACTCAGTCGTCGTAGCGTACTGGCCCCGACGGGCGGGCGACTCAGTCGTCGTAGCGTACTGGCCCCGACGGGCGGGCGACTCAGTCGTCGTAGCGTACTGGCCCCGACGGGCGGGCGACTCCGCCGTCGTAGCGTACTGCCCCTGGACGTGAGCTGAGCCGGTCGCCCGTGTCGTGGCGACCGGCTCGCTCAGCGGTCCCGGCTACGTGGGCCCGGCTTCGGGTCCCCGCGTCTACTTGGTGCGGGGGAAGCCCAGGTTGATCTCGGACGTCGCGGGGTCGGGCCAGCGCGACGTGATCACCTTGCCCTTGGTGTAGAACTTGACGCCCTCGGGGCCGTACATGTGCGAGTCGCCGAAGAGCGAGGCGCGCCAGCCGCCGAAGGAGTAGTACGAGACCGGCACCGGGATGGGCACGTTGATGCCGACCATCCCGACGTCGATGTCGAACTGGAACTGCCGAGCCGCGCCGCCGTCACGGGTGAAGATGGCGGTGCCGTTGCCGAACTCGTGGGCGTTGGTGAGCTTGACCGCTTCCTCGTACGTGTCCACCCTGACCACGGTCAACACCGGGCCGAAGATCTCGTCCTTGTAGCAGTCCATCTCGGGCGTGACGTCATCGATGAGCGAGACGCCCAGGTAGAAACCGTCGCTCTCCTTGTAGAGCGAGTGCTCCCGACCGTCGGCGACGATGGTGGCGCCCTGCGCCTTGCCGCTCTCGATGTAGCTGGCGACCTTGTCGCGGTGCTCCTCGGTGACGAGCGGGCCCATCAGCGAGGTGGGCTCGGTACCGTCGCCGATGACCACCTGCGGGAGCCGCTCCTTGATGGCCTCGATAAGCGGATCGTGGATGTCGCCCACGGTCACGATGGTGGCGATGGCCATGCAGCGCTCGCCCGCCGAGCCGTAGCCCGCGCTGACGGCAGCATCGGCGGTGAGGCCGATGTCCGCGTCGGGCAGCACGATCATGTGGTTCTTGGCACCGCCGAGGGCCTGCACGCGCTTGCCGGCCTTGGAGCCGGTCTCGTAGATGCGCCTGGCCGCGGGCGTGGAGCCGACGAAGGAGACGGCCGCGATGTCGGGATGCTCGGTCAGACCGGCGACGGCGACGCGGTCACCCTGCAGGACGTTGAACACGCCGTCGGGCAGGCCGGCTTCCGTCATCAGCTGGGCCAGGTAGATGGACACCGACGGGTCGACCGTGGAGGGCTTCAGGATGAAGGTGTTGCCGGTGGCGATGGCGTTGCCGAACATCCACATCGGCACCATCGCCGGGAAGTTGAAGGGCGTGATGCCGGCGACCACGCCGAGAGGCTGGCGGATGGAGTAGACGTCCACACCGCCCGAGACCTGCTCGCTGAACTCACCCTTCTGCATCTGCGGCACACCGCAGGCGTACTCGATGTTCTCGATGCCACGGGCCAGCTCGCCGGCCGCGTCGCTCAGGACCTTGCCGTGCTCGGCGGTGATGAGCGCCGCGATCTGGTCGCGATGCGAGTCGAAGGCGTTGCGGATGCGGAACATCAGATCCGCCCGCTTCGACAGCGAGGTGGCGCGCCAGGCGGGGAAGGCAGCCTTGGCGGCAGCCACCGCCATCTCGATCTCAGCCGGACTGGCGACATCGACCGTCTTGGTCTGCTGCCCGGTCGCCGGGTTGTACACGGGGCGGCTCTGGCCCGACGTGGACTCGACCATCTTGCCGTTGATCCAGTGGCTGACCCTGGGGAGGCCCGCCTGTGCCCCTGCGACCTGGGGCTCCAATGTCTGCGTCATCTATCGACCTCATCTCCGGGAGTTAGTGGACTAACGATAATCGATTATGTCTAGGCGTTCCCCTGCCGAACGGCCCGCCGCGATCGGGAACCTCGGCGCTGCTAGCCCCCGGTGTTGCTAGTTCTCGGCGGGATCGCGCAAGGCGCCCATCGAGACCAGTGTATCGACGAGGCCCTGCACGGCACTCGCCGAATGCTCGAACTGTGCCTGCTCCTCCGTGGTCAGGCCGATCTCGACCACGCCCTCCACGCCATGGCTGCCCAGCCGGGTGGGCACGCCCATGTAGAGCCCGTCGACACCGTACTGGCCCTCCAGGTAGGCCGCGCATGGCAGCACCATGTGACGGTTGTTGACGATGGCGTCCACCATCGACGCGACCGAGGCGGCGGGGGCGTAGAAGGCGCTGCCGGTCTTCAACAGCGAGACGACCTCGGCCCCACCGTTGCGGGTGCGCTCGACGAGGGCCTCGATGCGGTCCGGCGTCATGAGCTCGGTGATGGGCACACCCCCGACCGTCGAGTAACGCGGCAGCGGCACCATCGTGTCGCCGTGGCCACCGAGCACGAAGGCATAGGTGTTGACGACCGATACGCCCAGCTCCATCGCGATGAACGTGCGGAAGCGGCTCGAATCCAGCACACCGGCCATGCCCACGACGCGATCCGATGGCAGGTCGCTGGCCTCCAGCGCCACGTGACACATGGCATCGAGCGGGTTGGTGACCACGATGACGATGGCCTCGGGCGAGTACGCCACCGACTGCTCCACCACGCTGCGCACGATGCCGGCGTTCTTGACCATCAGGTCGTCGCGGCTCATGCCCGGCTGGCGTGCCAGGCCGGAGGTGACGACGATGACATCGGAGCCGGCCGTGTCGGCATAGTCGTTGGTGCCCTGCACCACCATGTCGTGTCCGATGACCGGGGCAGCCTGGGCCAGGTCGAGCGCCTTGCCCTGGGGCAGGCCCTCGACGATGTCGACCATCCAGACGTCAGCCAGGTCCTGTTCCACGATCCGTTGCGCGGTCGTGGCACCGACGTTGCCGGCGCCGATCACGGTGACGAGCGGGTTAGCCATGGGATAGGCGACTCCTTGGGTTGCGTCCTTTGGGTTGCTTCCGTGGATTGCGTCGGTGTTGGGCGCCCAATGCTACTCCCCTGCACCGCCCGCGACGATCGCCGTGCCAGACCGCTGTGGTCAGTCGGAGACGTCCGCGTCGGGGTCACCGAGGTCGGCCGTTGGCAACGTGACCGTGACCGTGGCGCCCTCCCCGAGGGCCGAGTCCACCTCGATGGAGCCGCCGATGCCGGCCACGAAGAGCGCCAGCGAGGAGAGCCCCTGGCCACTCCCGCCGCGCGCCCGCTTGGTGGTGAAGCCGGTCTCGAAGAGGTGCTCGAGCGCCTCCTGGCTGAAGCCGGGGCCGGTGTCGGCGACGACGATCTGGACGGCCTCGTCGGAGACGGCGTGCGTGCTGATGGTGAGCTTGCCGCCGCCGTCCATGGCATCGCGCGCATTCAAGGCCAGGTTCAGCACGATGCGCTCCACGCGCAGCTTGGAGATGGTCACGTAGCTGCCCGCCGCGTCGGTCTGGAACACCAGCTCGATGGAGGGCGGCAGCAGCGCGTCCAGCAGACGGCGCATGGCAGCCACGTTCGTATCGAGGTTCACCGCGATGAGCGAGTCCGAGCTGTCGTTGCCGTCGAGCTGGTCGATCAGCTCGAACAGGGCCGCCGAGACCACGACGCAGTGGGCCACGTCCTCGCGGATGGGGTCCTCCGACGAGAGGCCCCGCAGCACCAGCTCGGCGTGCCCGCGGACGGCCGTGAGCAGGTTGCGCATGTCGTGGGTGATCGAACGGATGGCTTCGGGACCGAGCTCCATGACCTGAGCATAGCGAGGACGGCGACAACACGGACGACGCTGGCATACTCAGCGCATGGCACCCCGGGCAAGCGCTACTCCCGTGCTCGAGCGTGCGCTCGGCCGCAAGCAGACTCGGAGCCTGCGGGGACGCCTGCTCGGGCGCAGCCACCTGCTGCCGGATTTCATCATCATCGGCGCCGCCCGCAGCGGCACGACCCACCTGCTGGGCCAGCTCAACGCCCATCCCAACGTCCTCGAGGGCCCAGCCGAGACGCACTTCTTCGATAGCCACCGCTACACCTACGGTCTGGGCTGGTATCGCCTCCGCTTCCCCGCCAACAAGGCACGGCGACAGGCCTACCGGACAGGAGTGCACCCGGTCCTCACCGGCGAGTCGAGCCCGTCATACCTGTCGCACCCGAACGCGCCGGCGCGCGTCGCTCGCGGCGTGCCCGATGTCAAGCTGCTGGTGCTGCTGCGCGACCCAGCGCTGCGCGCCGCCTCGCACTGGGCCTGGTGCCTGCGCCAGTGCGGCGAAACGCGCTCATTCCGCGAGGCGGTAGAGGCCGAGATCGGGGCGCCGGGCGACCACCTCGGCATCCGTATCCCTTCCGACAAGCGCGTCAGCGACCCGCTGGTGGTGCGTCGCGGCATCTACCTGCCGCAGTTGGAGCGCTGGCGCACCCATTTCCCGGACGAGCGGCTGCTGGTCATCCAGAGCGAGCGCTGGTTCCGCGACCCGCCCGCCGTGCTGGCACAGGTGTGCGAGTACCTGGGGGTCCCCGCGCGTGAGCAGCTGCCGCGGGTGATGCGCAACCGCAACAAGCCGCATGAGCCCTTCGACGGGGAGGTCATCGCACGCCTGCGCGAGTTCTATGCGCCCTACAACGAGGAGCTGGCGCAGTACCTTGGCCAGGAGCTGGACTGGAACGATACCGCTGCCGCCGAGGGCTGAACGGTCAAGGCGTGCTAGGGTCCGGGCTGCCGTGACCATGTCGATCCCCGCCAGGGCGACGGTGGCCGCCCTGCTCAGTGCCGCCATCGTCTCGTCCGCCGCAGCGCCCGCCGCGCCCGTATCGGCCGCGGACGGTGTGGGCGTGGGCGAATGCAGCAACGGCTGGCAGGAGCTGTACATCCCCGACGCGCGCCTCAACGACATCCCCATGGGCGCTGTCACACGGGCTGGTGTGCTCAAGTGGGTCATCGGCGGCGGCCACGCCGGACCGCTGGCGCTGCGGTGGAACGGCCGCAGCCTGGTGGCCAAGGACATGCGCAGCGGCCTGCGCCGTGGCCTCAGCGCAGGCGTGCCCACCTCGACCAGCAGCGCGCTGGTGGGCGGCTACCGGCGCCCCTCCTGGGGCGCCGAGATCTCGCCCCTGCTCGGCCGCGTCGTGGGCACCTCCTTCAGGGCCGACGCCGTCGGCATCGACCGCCGCACCAACGCCGCGGTCGCCGACATCGTCCCCCTCTCCGGCGGCCGCGGCTGGGCCGTCGGCAGCTACCTGCAGGCTGGCCACTGGCGCGCGCTGGCGTTGAGACGGATCGGCGGCGCCTGGCGCCGCGCCGACCCAGCTGGCAAGGCCGGGGGCTCCGGACTGCTGGGTGTGACGCGCGCGCCCGGGGGCACCATCTGGGCGACGGGCTGGCGCGACGTGGACGGGGTCATGCGGCCCCTGGCCCTGAAGCGCGTCGGCAGCGGCTGGAAGGCCTCGACCGGCGCGCGGCTCCCGGCTGGGCCGGCTGCCTTCACCGACATCGAGTTCACCGGCCGCAGCAACGGCTGGGCCATCGGCTACCTGCGCCGCGGCAACGGCGAGCAGCACACGCCCCTCCTCGAGCGCTGGGATGGCAAACGCTGGAGGCGCGTGCCGCTGCCCTGGGATGGCACCTCGGCCATCCCGCAGTCGCTCTCGGTGGGGAGCGAGGGCGATCTCTGGATCGCCGGCACGCAGCTGGCCAGCAGCGAGCGCGAGACGCGCGGCTTCGTGGCACACCGCCAGGCGGACACCTGGACGATGCGCTTCATCGACACGCCGCCCGACCTCCGTTCGAGCCTGCAATCGGTGGATGCCACCCGGCAGGGTGCCGTGGTCACGGGCACCATCGCCTCGACCGCCATCGTGCTGCGCTCCTGCGAGACCATCGGCGCCGCGGCCGAGGGCCGGAAGATCGCCATCTCCGGCCTGAAGAAGCGTGCCCGCGCGGTCGACGTCCACGACGTCGAGGACAGCATGCCGGTCATCACCCCCGCCGGCGCCAGCGTGCAGCTGGCAGCCCCGGTGCGAGCTCGCGACGTCACCATCCGCGACGTGGCCAAGTCCACCGGGCTGGCCGACAAGACCCGCACCTACAAGGCCCTCGTGAGCGACTTCGACGGCAACGGCTGGCGGGACGTGTTCATCTCACGCCACCAGGGCGTACCCCGGCTGGCGCTCGGCGGACCCGACGGCTTCACCACCGCACCGGGCTCCGCCTTCAGCGCCACCGACCGCCACAGCTGCGATGTCGCAGACGTGGACCAGGACGGCTGGCGGGATATCTTCTGCGTGACCGGTCGTCGCTACGGCACCTCCATCAACCACCATGAGCTCTCCCTCGAGCCCGCCGGCCCGGACGCCCGCTTCGATCGCGAGGGGCTGGGCATCGCCGATCCGCTTGGCCGCGGCCGGGACGTCGCCTTCATCCGTCTCGACGACGACCCCTACCCGGAGGTGCTGCTGGTCAACCAGCCCGAGCGCGAGGACGTCTATCGCGTCTCCAACCGCTTCTATCGCAATGTCGGCGGCCGCTTCGTATCGGCCCCCGGGGTGGGACTTGACCGTCCCGTGGGTGGCTACTGTGCCGACGGCATCGATGCCGACGGCGACGGCGACCAGGACCTGCTGCTGTGCGCCCGCTTCCCCTACGACGGGCGCCCGCCCGGGCTGCGCATCTACCGCAACGACGACGGCAAGCTGCGCGAACGCTCGGCGGCCATGGGCGTCGTGCCCATCGGGGACATCGATGTGACGCTCGCGGACGTGGATGGCGACGGCCGCCGTGACCTCATCCAGCTGTCGGGCAACCGCTTGCGCATCAGCCGCCGCACGCAGGGTGGCTTCAAGCGGATCTACCAGCTGGCCGTCGACAAGGCCGTCGCCATCGCCACCGGCGATGTCAACGGCGACAAGCGCGCCGACATCTATGTCGTGCGCGGCGGCCAGGGCGCCAACCGCCCCGACCGCCTGCTGGTCAACGACGGTAAGGGCCGCTCGTTCACCTCGGTGCGCATCCCGCAGGCGGGCCCCAAGGCCGGACGTGGAGACGATGTCGTCGCCATCGACCACGACAGGAACGGCCTCACCGATTTCGTCGTCCTCAACGGCCGAGGCCGCGAGCCCGGCCCCATCCAGCTGCTGGCCTCGTTCCCCAGGAGCGAGCCGTGACCGTCGCGCACATCCCTGCCGGCCGCACGGCGAGGGACGGCCTGGCCCTGCTGCGCCGGCTCCAGGTGGCCATCGTCATGTCAGTGCTGGCTATCGCGCTGACGGCGGGCACGGCGGTGCCGGCTGCCGCCGCCACCCCACCCGTCCCCGGCCCATGCGTCGACGGCTGGCGCGAGATCCCCATCCCGGACGCCTCGTTCCTCTCGACGCCCTTCGAGGTGCTGACGCGCAACGGCAAGGAGGCCTGGATCCTGGGCGGCGCCAACAAGGGCGTGCTGGCGCTGCGCTACAACGGTACGGCCTGGAAGCGCACGGCCGGCACGAGCAAGGGCCACCGCGGCCTCGTCGGCGGCACGGTCATCGGCGACAGGAAGGTCCTCGGCGTGGGCTACTACCGCCCCGACGTGGGCGGAGGCCTGGGCTCGCTCCATCCCATCAGCGGCAAGGTCGTCATCTCCGACTGGAAGAGCCGCGGCGTGCCCACCCCGCCCGGCACCCGCGCCACGCTGACCGACGTCAGCAGCCAGCCGAACGGCAGCGCCGTTGCCGTGGGCACACGGCTGCAGGATGGCCGACTGCGTGCCTATGCCCTGCGCTGGACCGGATCACGCTGGATCCGCCAGGACCCCGTCGGCGGCAGCGGTTCCGGCCTGCTCGGCGTGGAGCGCTCGCCGTCCGGCAGCATCTGGGCCGTCGGCTGGAAGGAGTCGAGCCCCGGTCGCCCGAGGCCCTACATCGTCAAGCGCAGCGGTGGATCGTGGAAGGCAACCAAGGCGGCCCCGCAGGCGGCCGGAGTCGCGGTCCTCACCGACCTCAGCTTCCGTGCCGGCGATGACGGCTACGCCGTCGGCTACCTCACCCCCAAGGGCACGGACAAGAGTCGCGTCATCCTGCAGCGCTGGAACGGCACGCGCTGGTCGCGCGTGGACCTGCCCTGGGCAGCCGACTTCAGTGCCCTGCCGCGCTCGGTCTCGGTGGGCGCCGATGGGCAGGTCTGGATCGTGGGCACCCAACCGGCCAGCGACCGGCGCGAACCCCGCGGCTTCATCGCCCATCTCGAGGGCGGCGCCTGGACCATCAGCCTGCTGGACGTGCCCAGCGACATCCGGTCCGAGGTCATGGCCGTGGCTGCCACCCGCTGGGGTGCCGTCGCCGCGGCCAACGTGGGCGCCTCGCTCCTGGTGCTGAAGTCCTGCGCTGACGGCACCCCGGGGCAGGCTGCCACGGGCAGGGCGACGACCGGCCGGGGCGTGACGACCGGCAGGATCAAGGTGGGCAACATGAAGGCCCGGCGCGAATTGGTCGCCGCGGACATGCACGACCACGACGACAGCCGCGCCATCCCCGACGACGCCGCGCTCGAGGAGGGAGCCGTCACCCTTGCCGGCGAGACCGCCGGCAGCGTCACGCTCGCCGCGCCGCGCAGGCACGACGACTTCTCGGTGCAGGACATGACCGCCTCGTCCGGGCTGAAGCAGTGGACCAAGACCTATCGCGGTTTCACCGCCGATTTCGACGGCAACGGCTATCGCGACGTCTTCTACAGCCGCCACGGCGTGATCAGGCCGCGCCTGGCGATGAACGGACCGGGCGGTTTCAGCAACGCCCCCACCGACGCCTTCGGCTCCGTCGATCGGCACGGCTGCGCCGCGGGGGACGTCGATGGGGACGGAAGCAAGGACATCCTCTGCGCCGTCGGAGCCTCCCGCGGCAAGGCCATGAAACGCCACGAGCTGTCGCTGGCTCCGAACCGGGCCGGTCGCGCGCTCGTGCTGGGCGCGCTGGGCATCAGCGACCCGCTGGGGCGTGGCCGCTACGTGGCCGTGTTCAAGCTCGATGACGACCGCTACCCGGAGGTCTTCATCGCCAACGCTCCCGATCGTAACGATGGCTGGCCCGGCTACAACCGCTTCTACCGCAACCAGGGCGGCACGTTCGTGCCGGCTCCCGGTGTCGGTCTCGATACCTCGCACGGCGCCGAGTGCGTGGAGGCCACCGATGTCGACAAGGACGGCGACGTGGACCTCGTCTACTGCACGCAGTACGGCTTCGGCGGTCGTCCAGCGGGCCTGCGCCTCATGCGCAACGAGAACGGGGTACTCAAGGATCGCACCAAGCGCCTGGAGGTCCGCCCCATGGGCGACATCGACGTCGCCTTCGCCGACGTCAGCGGCGACGGCCGTCGGGACCTCATCCAGCTGAGCCCCACCCGTCTGCGGGTGAGCAAGTGGACCAGGGCCGGCTACCGCAAGGTCTACGAGGCCAGGATCGGCGCATGCCTGGGCCGTGGCGGCGGGTGACGCCAGCGGTGACGGCAACGCCGACATCTACGTCGTGCGCGGCAACGACTCGGCCAACAAGGCCGACCGGCTGCTGGTGAGCCGCAAGGGCGGCAAGGCCTTCAGCTCGGTCAGGATTCCCCAGGCGACCAAGGGTTCGGCCGACGATGTCATCGCGCTCGACTACGACAGGAACGGGCACACCGACTTCGTGGTGCTGAACGGCCGCAAGACGGCCGGCCCGGTCCAGCTGCTGGCGTCCTTCCCGCGCGACCGCTGAGCGGGCACGCCATCGGGCACGACTCCGAGGCCTGCGGCGATGGTGCAGGTACGTCTGGCGACGGTCGCCACCGTACCAAGGTCCCGCGGATGCGGATATGTGCAGTGCGGTCTAATCTCAAGTGTCGATGTCCCGCTCCCCCACGCTCCAGCGCAGTCTGATCGCGGCGCTGGGCCTCTCTATGTTGCTGCTCGCCGATGGCCTCTTCGCCATGCCCGCTCAGCGGGCCTCGGCGGCCGGCGGAGCCACCGAGGGTGCAGGCGCCACGGCGCCTAGCGAGGCCATCGTGTGCGCCTCGGGCTTCGACCAGGTCGACAGCAAGGCAGGCATGTCGTTGCACGGGGTCACATTGCTCGATCGTGGCGCGATGGCCGTGGGCTACGCGCGGCAGCGCGACGATGACGTCTTCGGTCGACGGACGCCGGCCACCCTGCTCAACGACGGCAGCCACTGGTCGCGCATCTTCACCTCCAGCCCGGGAAACGAGGACGGCCTGATGGCGGTCGCCACGCGCGAGGACGCCGGTACCTGGGCCGTGGGCTGGACCACCGTGAACGGCAAGGTGATGCCGCTGGCGATGCGCTGGGATGGCAGCAGGTGGAAGACCGACCGGCCCACCATGCGAGGGCAGATGCCCTCGGTCTTCACCGACGTGACCATCGTCGGTGACGGCTCCCCGTTCGCGGTGGGCTACCGCCTGACGGCCAGCGGCAGGCGCCAGCCCCTGGTCATCCGACGCGACGGTCCGCGCTGGCGCGACATCAACATCAACACCGGCAAGCGCGAGTCGGTCACATTCACCGGTGTCGCCCCCGACAAACGCGGCGCCACCTGGGTCGTCGGTCACGGTGGCCCCGGGGCAGAGATCCATCCGGTCATCTACCTGCGTGAGGACGGCGCCTGGCAGCGCATCCAGGTGCCACGGATCCCCGCTGAGGCGGTGCTTACCGATATCGAGGCCGCGACCGGTCGTGACAGCTGGGCGGTGGGCTATCACCGTCACGATGGCCGCTCCGAAGCGCTGGTACTGCGCTGGAACGGCAAGCGCTGGCGCCAGGTGGAGGCGCCTGTCTTCGACTCCAAGGATGTCCTGCTCACGGCCGTGGCGGTGGACCCCGCCGGGGGCGTGTGGGTCGTGGGGGCGGCCTGGAACGACGAGCGCAAGAGCCACGAGGCGGTCGCGGCGTGGTGGGACGGTCAGGCCTGGAACGAGTTCGCCGGCAGCACCGGCGGGACCGAGCTCCACGACGTCATCGGCTCGCTCGACGACGACGGCTGGGCCGTGGGGCGATCGGGGCAATCGGCGCGCGCCACCCGTGTCTGCTCGCCGATGCAATCCGGGGTCTTCGGCGGAACATCGCCGGACAGCGAGGATCTCCCGCTGCCCACCCCCGGGCTGACCGCCAGCGACCCCGACGCTGACGTCGCCGTTGTCGAACCCGCCAGCGAGGAGCTGGTGATCATCGAGTCCGGCGGCACCGACGGGGCAGCCGCCGCCGCAGCCGCCGCACGTAGGTCCGACGGCAACAGGAAGTCCAAGGGCAAGTCGGGCAAGTCCCGCTCGGCCAAGGCGAGGGTCGGCTCGCTGCCGACCGCTCGAGCCGACAAGCTCGTGTACGCCAGGGACGTCGCCCGCCAAGCCGGCATCTTCGAGGAGACGGGCACCTACGGCGCCGTGGTGGCCGACTTCGATGGCGACGGCGTCGACGACCTGTTCATCGGTCGCCACGGCCGCCAGGGTCGACTGGTGCTGAACCGGGACGGCGTCTTCACCGACCATGAGGCGCTGGATCTGCCCTCGTCTGACCGTCACGGCTGCAGCGCCGCCGACGTCGACGGCAGCGGCCTGCCGGACCTCTACTGTGCCGTGGGCGGCAAGCGTGGCTCCGGCTTCAAGTCCAACGAGCTGTGGCTTGACCCGGGCGGGCCGAACCCGCAGGAGGTGGCCGTGGACCGCGGACTCTCCGATGCCACCGGTCGTGGTCGCCTGGCGGCCTTCCTCGAAGCGCGGAGGCAGGAAGACATCTACCTCGCCGTGGCCAACTCGCCTACCCGGGTCGACGGCCTGCCCTCTCCCGGTCGGCTCTTCAGGACGCGGGGTGACGGCCAGTTCAGCGCCAGGGCGCGCACCGGCTTCGCGCCGCACCTGGGTGCGCTGGCGATGGGCGACGCCGACCTCGACGGCGACGGTCGCGAGGACCTGCTGCTGGTCACGGGCGGTCCGCAGGCGCCCGAGCAGGCCGGCACACGGCTGTACCGCAACACCCGCCGGGGCCTGCTCGAGGTGACGCGCCGGATGGGAGTCAAGTCCATCGACGAGGTCGACGCCGAGCTGGTGGACCTCGACCGGGACGGCAGACTCGACCTCGTGCAGCTGTCCCCCAGCAGGCTTCGCGTGAGCGTGCTGCGGAAGGGCAAGTACCGCCGGGTCTACGAGCGCAAGCTGACGCACGGCCGCGCCGTCGCGACCGGCGACGCCAACGGCGACGGCCTGGGCGACATCTACATCATGCGCAGCAACGGTGGCCGCAACTACGCCGACGTGATGCTGCTCAATCGCCGCGCCGGCACGAGCTGGTCATCGATGCTCATCCCCCAGGCCGCCAGCGGCGATGGCGACGATGCCTTCGCCATCGACCACGATGGCAATGGCCTCGACGACTTCGTGGTGCTCAACGGCCACAACGGCCGCGGACCGATGCAGCTGATCGCCTTCTACCCTCGCTGAGCGGCCGCCCCGCGACGAGGCCAGTGACGCCACCAGATGGTCGCGCTGCCGAACGCGATGAGCAGCGCACCGATGAGCATCGCCGTCGGGATGCCGAAGATGGTCCAGTTCCAGCCGTCGCGGAAGAGCTCGAGCACGAGGCGCACGCTGCCATACCAGATCATCCAGAAGGAGGCCAGGTCGCCATCGCGTAGCCGATCGGCGAACCGTCGCGCCAGCACCAGCGCGATGATGCCGCCGCTGATGGTCAGCACCGACTCGTAGAAGAAGAGCGGGTGGAAGCCAGTCGTCTCGAACGGATACGTCGAGCAAGGGTACGACGGGAGGCGGTGGGCGCACTCGATGGTGATGCCGAAGGGCAGGTCCGTCGGAGGACCGTACAGCTCCTGGTTGAAGAAGTTGCCCCAGCGCGCGATGCCCTGGGCCAGGAGCGTGCCCGGCACGACCACGTCCAGTGCCCGCCCCAGCGGGATCGACCTGCCTCGCAGGAACACCCAGATGCCGACGGTGGCGCCGATGACGCCGCCGTACAGCCCCAGCCCGGCATATGGCGGCAGGATGACCCGGAGCGGGTCGGCAGCGTAGGTCGACCACTCGCCGATGACGTGGTAGAGCCGCGCGCCGACGAGGGCGAAGATGGCGACCACGATGATGGCGCTGGTCACCAGGCCCGCATCGAGACCCTTGCGCCGGGCCTCCGACTGGCTCACCAGCAGCATCACCGCCACCGCTACGACGTACCCGATGCCGTAGAAGCCGAGCGTCAACGGGCCTAGCTCGATGCCGGAAGGCGGTGTGATCTCGATCAGGGCGAAGGGCACCGCGAGAGGATAGCCGAGAGCCAGGCTCCTCCCTGTGGGCGCGCTCACGTTCCCGCTGCGGCCGGCCTTGTCGGAAGGCGATATGCTCGCCGCCATGATCGATGTGTGGGAGGGCTGGCTGCTCGTCGTGGGTCTCGCCATCGGTGGCGCGACCATGGCGGTGGTGCTGCTGCGCCTGCCGCGCCAGGAGGACGACATCGACCGCCACGAACGCCGCACCGAGGCGGCCTGGGTCGCGGGCACCATCGAACGGAACGGCGGTGTGGCACCGACGTCGTTGGTGGAAGAGGTGCTGGAGCTGCACCAGGCCTACCTGCGGCTGCAACGGCCGCCTCAGCCGCCCGCGACGACAGGCTTTCCACCGGGCCAGGGCTATCCACCAGGCCAGGGCTATCCGGCATCCCTGGCCTATCCAGTCCCCCAGGGTTACCCGCCATCCCAGGGCTATCCAGCTCCCCAGGGCTATCCAGCTCCCCTACCACCGGGCTACGAGCCGCCGACGAACCTGCCTTCTCAAGGCCGCTAACCTGGCCGCGCCCGGGAGGACTTAGCGGCCCGGCCAACGCGTCGTCAGGTGGCGGTCACCGTCGTCAGGTGACGGTCACGCCGATGAGGCTGCCCACGACGTAGGTGACCAGGGCTGCGGCGCCGCCGATGCTGACCTGGCGCAGGCCGCTGAACAGCAGGCTGCGGCCGGTGAGCAGGCTCACCAGGGCACCCACGATGAACAGCGCCGCGAGCGCCAGCCCGACCGAGATGGCGATGGCCGGGATGCCCTCGATGAGCAGGAAGGGGGCCAGCGGGATGAGCGCGCCAAGACCGAAGGCAAGGAACGAGTAGAGCGCCGCACCCCAGGGTGAGCCCAGCTCATCGGGGTCCAGGCCCAACTCCTCGCGGATCTTGGTGTCGAGAGCGTGCTCCGGATCCTGCATCAGCCGGCTCGCGACCATGGTGGCTTCTGCCTCGGACAGGCCCTTGGCGCGGTAGAGCGCGGCCAGCTCTTCGGTCTCCTTCTGGGGCATGAAGCGCAGCTCCTCGCGCTCCAGGTCGATCTGCCGCTGGAACAGCTCCTTCTGGCTCTGCATGCTGACGTACTCACCCGCCGCCATGCTGAAGGCGCCAGCGAGCAGGCCGGCCACGCCGGCGAGCACGATGATGTCGTTCTGAGTGGTGGCGCCGGCGAACCCCATGACCAGGGCGAGGTTGCTGACCAGGCCGTCGTTGATGCCGAAGACGGCGGCACGCAAGGCGCCGCTCTGCCCGGCGGCCCGGTGCCACGACTCGTCGCGGACCGCCAGCTCTGCCGCGGCGACCGCTTCGGGCGTGGATGGCTCTACACCCGGCATGCCCATGTCCAGCCGCTTCCAGATGGCGGCATGCTCCCGCTCGTCGGCCGCGATGGCCTCCATCTCCGGTCCCTCGAGGCCTTCGTACAGCGACAGCTCGTCACCCTCCAGCGCCGTGACCATCCCGGACACCGACTTCGTGCCGAACAGCCGCGCCATCGCCAGCACGGCGCGCACGCGCCAGCGCGGTCGCACCATCGGCGGCACCTCGGCGCCGCAGGCATGCACACGGCTGGCCCACACGAACGCGTGTCGACGCTCATTGCTGGCGATCGCCTGGAAGGCATCCGCTCGAACCGGATCCTTCTCCATCTCGGCCAGCCGGTCATACAGTTGCACGGCATCGCGCTCCAACCTGAGGTTGGCGAGGCAGCGCTCAAGCTCGGCAGGATCGCGCACGCCGGCTGTGGGTCGATCGGTCACCCCTTCATCGTATCGGCCCGCCGACCGCTTCGGGAGGCGCACCCGTGGACCTAGACTTGGACGCATGCAAACACCACCCCTGCGCTACCTCTCCGCGGCCGACGTAGAAACGGCCATGCCCCAGGTCGAGGAACGGTTGGCGCTGGCCCGCCGGACCATGACCGCGCTCGTGGCCGATGCCCAGCTGCCGCCCAAGATCGGCGTCGATCCGGCTCCGGCCGATTCGTTCGCCCACGCCATGCCGGCGTGGGCCCGGGGGGACGCTGCCGATGGCTCAGCCGACCTGCTTGGAGTGAAGTGGGTGGTGGGCTTTCCCAAGAACGCCGAGAGCGGGCTGCCGGTCATCGCGGCGACCACCATCCTCAACGACGCCGTCAGCGGCCTGCCGCGTGCCGATCCTGGATGCCGGGGCCATCACGGCGGTCCGCACCGCGGCGGTCAGCGGCGTGGCCATCTCACGCTGGGGGCCACGCAGCGCGGGTCCGGTGGCGATCGATCGGGGCGGGAGTGCGGCGCGTAGCCACCTGCCGGTCGTGGCGCACCTGCTACCGGGCGCGACGGTGGTCGTGTGCGACCGCGACGGGACGCGTGCGGCGGCCCTGGCGGATGAGATCGACCGCGGCATCCACGGGCAACTGGGGCCCGTGGACGCCACCACCGACCCGATCGAAGCCGTGGCGGGGGCGGCGCTGGTGCTGACGCTGGTGTCCTTCGGGCCGCAACGGCAGTCGATCCCGGAGTCAGCCTTCAGCGACGATGCCACCATCGTCGCGGTCGACTACGACATGTGCGTGCCGGCCTCGTTGGCGGTGGCGGCGGTTCTCTTCCTCACCGACGACCGCGGCCAGTTCCTCGCCAACCGTACGGAGATCCAGTTCGTGGGCTACCCGGAGCCGCTGATGATCGGCCAGGCCATCGCCGCCAGCACGGCGCGTCCGGCTGGCCGTGTGCTCGTCTCGCACCTCGGCGTCGGCCTTGCCGATGTCATCTTCGCCGATGCCATCCTGCGCCGGGCCGAGGAGCGCGGCATCGGCACCATCCTGGAGCGGTAGCCGGCGGAGCATCGGCGAGCCCGGAGGCCGTGACAAGCCCGATCGGCGGGCCACTGGGCCTACTCGTTGATGGGGACCTCGCCCTCGGGCAGCTCGATCACGATGTCGTCGCCCTCGATGAACACCGGGTAGCTCACCAGGGGGAGCTCCGCCGGCGGGTCGAGCGCCTCTCCGCTCTCGAGGTCGAAGCGGGACAGATGCAGAGCGCAGGTGATCGAGTCGGCCGTGAGGAAGCCTCGGTCGAGCTCGAAGTACTCGTGCGAGCAGGTTCCTTGCAGTGCGAAGAGGCCATCTCGTCGCACGAGCAGGATGAGCGTGCCGTCGACCTGGACCATCTGCATGGTGCCATCTTCGAGGTCGGCGGCCTTCGCCACTCGGACGTGGCGGGTGGGACGTAACTCAGGTTCCATCGAGGCAATGGTACCGGCCTCGTGGGACGCCGGTGCCGCAGACGAGGAACGACCGGCGCACCATGCACCGGTCGTTCCGATCAGCTCGCGGGGGCGGCAGCAGCCCCGACTGCGTCTGGCGCGTGCGCCTCGGCTTACGCGGGGGCGCCGCCAGACGGGCCACGGCCCTCGAGGCCCGGGTTCATGTACGACTCCTGACTGATGGTCGCGCTCATGTCGGCGATCGTCCGAGTCTGGTAGATCGCCCCCGCGAAGGCCAGCGCGATGGCCGCGATGATACCGAGCCAGCCCAGGTCCCACTCGGTGTGGAGGCCGAAGATGCCGCCGCCGGCCTCCTCGATGTCTACCAGGCCAAGGGCGATGGCGAGCCCGGCGATGGTGGCGCCGGCGCCCGAGATGGCAGTGGCGACGATGACCAGCACCGCCGGCATGTGCAGCAGGAAGAAGCCGACTGCGAAGATGACACCACCACCCAGGGCGAGGATGAAGGCGATGATGCCGTCAGCGTCGAAGCCGATCCACTGCAGCAGCCCGATCGTCAGCTGGTAGCCCAGCGCGCCTCCAAGCAGGATGACGGCCACCCAGTAGTACAGGTAGGACAGGACTGCGAACAGCAGGCCCAGCAGGAAGCCCACGACCCAACCCAACGTAGTGGCCAGGAAGGCGTCGCCGAAGATGTAGTTGACGCCGTTGGCGCCAAGCAGGAAACCGGCGAAGAAGCCCCAGATCGGCAGCAGGACCAGGAACACCCTGAAGCCCCAGAAAGCGAAGGCGAGCCCGATGGCGATGGCCAGCGCTCCAAGCAGCAGGCCCTCCAGCGTGATGTTGATATCCATGGATCAGTCTCTCCCACTCGTGGCACATGCGACGACAGCGTGCCGATGGTGCGTAAGCGTAGCGTCCTTGCACGTGCATGCAAGTGCCAATGCGCAAGCGGGCAGCGGTACCGGCGAGCTTCGGGTGGCTTGCCGCGGGTCCAGCGGGTTCTGGGGCTCGATCAGCGGTCAGAGGCCAGCCAGGCGAGGATCGCCGCTCAGCCTGGCGTTCGCATCCAGGCAGCCGTTCGCCCAGAGGTGCCTTCGACCTGCTGGATGGAGCCTTCTCTGCGCAGGTCGCGCATGACCAGTTTGACGGTCGGATCGCTGATGCCGGGCAACGCGAGCCGGATGTCTGCCAGCCGGAAGGTCGCTGGTGCATGCTCGAGGATGTGGCGGCGGACTTGCTCCTGCTTCGAGCCTGTCTGGAGGGATCGCCTAGCGGCGACCTTGGTCTCGAAGTCGTCATAGGCCACGGACAGGACGCCGACGAGGTAGGCGATCCACGGCCAGACGTCGTGGTCGCCTTCATGCCACGCGCGTTGCGAGGCGTAAAGCGCGTCGTAGTAGGCCGACTTGGTCTCGAAGATCCGCTGCTCGACACTCGCGTAGCGCGACACTTCGTACCCTTGCGCGAGCAAGGCGTGCGTCGTGAGAAGTCTCGCGAGGCGGCCGTTCCCGTCCGCGACGGGGTGGATTGACAGGAAGTCGAGGACGAGTGCGCCGATGAGAAGGACGGGGTGAGCCGCCTCGGCACGAGCCGCGTCGCGGTAGCGCTCGAAGAGGTCGGGGAGCAGCGATTCGGTCTCCTTCGGGGACGGAGGGGTGAAGAGCACCCTTCGCTGGCCGCCCTCGTACGAGACGATGAGGTTCTGGTCGGTCTTCAGGCGCCCGCCGCCACCATTGACATGACCGAAGAGCAGGCGGTGGAGGTGAAGCACGTACGGCACGGAGATGGCTTCTTGTTCGGTCGCCGTCGCGATCTCATCGATCGCATCACGGTAGCCGGCGAACTCGCGCTCGTTCCGGTTCCGATACCGTCGCTCGTTCCCGGACGGCGTGGCCAGACCGCCGACCCGCCCGGGATCTACGGTCACGCCTTCGATGGCGTTCGAGGCGGTAATGGACTCGACGCGCGCCGCCTTCGCCAGGGTATCGAGAAGCTGTGGCAGCTGGTCGCGATACAGCCCCTCGCGCCCGCGTCCGACATCGATGCGTGCGAGATGCGCGCCCAATCGCACCGGCTGGGAACGGAAGGTATGGTTCAGGTCGATGAAGCTGCGCATCGGGTCACTCTCGGATAATCGGATATTGTAGGCCTATCCTTATCCCGATTATCTGCAACTACCCGAATCGAGGCAACCCCCTAATGGAGGCGTTGTCGCCCCCCTGGGACTACGCGGCGCTGGACTTCGCGGCGACTCCATGCGGCCACTTGCGCTCGAGCAGCTCGCGCAGTCGGTCCTGCGCGGCCGGCAGTGGGATCCGCGCCACCACCGGCTCCAGGAAGCCCATCACGATGGCCTTGCGGGCTGCCTCGCGCGAGAGGCCGCGACTCATCAGGTAGAACACCTGCGTCTCATCGATCGGCCCCACCGACGACGAGTGCATCGCGCGACGGCAGTCGGGCTGGTCGATCTCGAGGCTGGGGATGGTCACCGAGCGTGCCGAGCGCTCCAGCAGCATGCTGAACTCGCCCAGGAAGCTGTCCGTGCCGCGTCCGCTGTGGGGGATGTCGATGAGGCCCTTGATGTAGCCGCGCGAGTTGCCCGTGTAGACACCCTTGTTGAGCAGGTCACCGGTGGTGTCCTGGCCGCGATGGCGCGTGTACGAGGTCAGGTCGAACAGCTGCTTGCCGTCACCGAAGCCGATCTCGACCTGCTTGACGGTGGCGCCACGGCCCTCCAGCAGGTTCTCGATGCGGCTGCGGTACAGGCGGCTGCCGACGCTAGCGATGGCCCAGTTGATGGTGGCGGCGGTGCCCACGCGCGACTGCCGCGACACGAAGGCGGCCGTGCCCGGACCGAAGTCCTGCTCCCCGGAGAAATGGAGGGTGGCACCGTCGGCGAGGTCGATCTCGGTCGTGCCCCACCAGGCCGAGTCGGCACGAGCCCCGGCCTCTGCGCCGGCAGCGGCCGAGCGCACCTGTTCCTCGTAGACCGAGGCCTGCGCGCCCTTCCCCAGCGAGATGATGGTGCGGCTGATGAGGCCGAAGCCGGCCGCGCCGGCGCTCCAGCGCAGCACGATGGGCGCCAGCAGCTCCACGCCGGCCGGCACGTGCACGAACAGGCCCAGCGAGGACAGCGCCCGTGCCACCTGCCCGAAGGCATCGTCAGTCGGCAACGAGCCGCCGCCCTCGATGAACGAGCGCACCAGCTCCGGCCGTTCGCGCGCCACGTCGGAGAGCGAGGCGATGTAGACGCCGGCGTCGCGAGCTTCGGCGGAAAGGGAGCAGGTGACGATGGCCCGCTCGTCCACGTGGACCAGCGCGGCGGCACCCTCGGGCAGGACCGCCTCGGCCAGGCACTCGGCAGACGATGTGGGCGGATAGGGCTCGATGGCGGCGAAGTCGACGGCGCGCAGATCGAGATAGGTCATGAACAGCTGGTTGGGCTCGGCCGGCAGCTGGCCCACGAGCTCGAGCGCAGCCAGGCGATCGGCCGTCAGCCAGTCGGGCTCATGCAAGGCACTCGACGTCGCCCGGGCGTGCGTGGGCGTCGCCCAGGGCAGGTTCAACGGGGCGACACTCACCCGAGCGATCCCTCCATCTCAAGCTTGACGAGGCGGTTGAACTCGATGGCGTACTCCATCGGCAGCTCCTTGGTGAAGACCTCGAGGAAGCCCTGCACGACCAGGTTCTGGGCTTCGTTCTCGGTGAGCCCACGGCTCATCAGGTAGAAGATCTGGTCCTGGCTGACCTTGCCCACCGTGGCCTCGTGCGTGAGCGTGGTGTCGTCTTCCTGGATGTCGATGTAGGGGTAGGTGTCGCTGCGGCTGCGGTCATCCAGCATCAGTGCATCGCAGCGGATGCTGGCGACGGCATTGGTGGCGCCAGGCGCGACCTTGACCGAACCGCGATAGGTGGCTCGCCCGCCGTCCTTGGAGACGGACTTGCTGACGATGCGGCTGCGAGTATCGGGCGCGAGGTGGATGGCCTTGGCGCCGGTGTCCTGGTGCTGGCCTTCGCCGGCGACCGCCACGGAGATGATGTCCGCCGAGGCGCCGCGTCCGCGCAGGTAGATGCTGGGATACTTCACCGACTTCTTTGAGCCGGTGTTGGCGTCGATCCACTCGACCCTGGCGTCCTCGTAGGCGTGGGCGCGCTTGGTCACCAGGTTGTAGACATCATTGGACCAGTTCTGGATGGTGGTGTAGCGCACGTTGGCGCCCTTCTTGGCGACGACCTCCACGACCGCCACGTGCAGCGAATCGGTCGCGTAGATGGGTGCGGTGCAGCCCTCGATGTAGTGCACCGAGGCGCCCTCATCCACGACGATGAGCGTGCGCTCGAACTGGCCGGTGTTCTCGCCGTTGATGCGGAAGTAGGCCTGCAGTGGCAGGGGCACATCGACACCCGGTGGTACGTACACGAAGGAGCCGCCTGACCAGACCGCACTATTGAGCGCGGAGAACTTGTTGTCCTCCGGCGGCACGATGGTGCCGAAGTGCTCCTTGAAGATCTCGGGGTATTCCTTGAGCGCCTGGTCGGTGCCCATGAAGACCACGCCCAGCTTGGTGAGCTCTTCCTTCACCGAGTGGTAGACCACCTCGGAGTCGTACTGGGCACCGACACCGGCCAGGAATGCCCGCTCAGCCTCGGGGATGCCCAGCCGCTCGAAGGTGTCCTTGATCTGGTCGGGGACGTCATCCCACGACTTCTCCTCGCGCTCGGAGGGCTTGCGGTAGTAGATGATGTTGCCGAAGTCGATCTTGTCGAGGCCGTCGGTCCACAGCGGCATGGCGCGCTTCTCGAAGTGCTCATAGGCGCGCAGTCGATGCTGCAGCATCCACTCCGGCTCGCCCTTGAGGCCGCTGATCTCCTCGACCGTGGCGCGGCTGAGGCCCCGCTTGGCCTCGTGGAGGTAGACGATATCGTCGTGGAACGCGTACTCGGCGCGTCGGTCCTTGATCTCTGGCGTGCTGACCATGATTCTCCTACCCGACGGGGGTCTGATCAGGGCTGTGTTCTAATCCTGACCTATCTTATCGGAATTACGCCCTCGGCGGCAAGCAGGGTTGGCGAGCGGGGACAACCGGGGCTGGCCAGCGGCGAGTCCTGAGTCGGTGATCGGCGGCAAGCCGGGGATCGACCAGCCGCGAGCCGGGGCTGGCCAGCAGCGAGCCGTGGCTGGCCCGCAGCGAGCCGGGGCTGGCCAGCAGCGAGCGAGCCGGAATTCGTCGATCTCGCGGCGATGCCCCCACGTCTATGCCGCCCTTGCCTGACTCGGCAGGCGTCTTGTGCGTCGATGCCCCACACGCCTGGGTCGGCGCGGCCGCCACTCGAGATATGCCCCGACCGCCTCAACGGACGAGGGTGGTCACCAATGTATGCCCCCGCGGCCTCGAACGTCGGCCGAGCTTGTCGACTGAGTCGCGTACGGCATGACAGGCCGATCCGAGCCTACGTCAAGGCGGCACGGCCCGCGGTTCCTGCTCCGGCGCCGCCGCTGCTCCAGCGCCGCCGTTTGCTCCGGGCGCCGCCGTCTGCTCCAGTCACCGCGGTCCTGCTCGGGCGCCGCGGTCCTTGGTCAGGCCGGCGCCCGAGATCCCGCCTCGTTGGGGACTGACTACTCCACCACGAGATGGACGGGGTTGCCGCGGACCGCGACCTCCCACGTCGTCAGGTCCGTGGAGAACGAGGTGGTGGCGCCACTCATGTTGTAGCGGATCTTCCACCAACCGCCCTCGGTGGCGAACGGGTCCCCGGAGGGGAGCGGGGCGGAGTAGGTGACGGGCAAGGGGATCTCGATGTTCACCCAGCAGCCGTTGTACAGGCTGGTGCCACCGGTATTGGTGGTGACCGAGGTCACGTTCGTGCCACTTCTGCTGTTGCAGTTCGCCGCGGCCCCCGAGTTCTGCGCCGCGGTGTAGTTGAAAGGCACGACAGCGTAGCCGCTCGGCGTTGGCTGCAGGATCTGCAGGTTGGCGGCCAGCGCACCAGTGTCGCCGGGGTCCCAGAGGCCGATGGCCAGGGTCTTGCCGGCGTGCTCCGCGTCGATCTGGGCGAGATAGAACTCGGTCGACTGACCACCCGGCAAGCGGACATACGCCTCCATGGCGCCAAGGCCGTAGACGCGCGGCGTGCCGCCTGATGCCGTCGACCAGATCGCGAAAGCGTTGAGAGCGGTCGTCTGCCTCTGGTCGCTGGTCGCGTTCGGGTCGGTCGAGTACGTATGCAGGCGATAGGTCCGGCCGCCTGACAGTCCCTGCGCGATGCGCGCCCACTCGTTGTGCCAAGCGAGGTCGTCGCAGGGGTCAGCAGTCACGGGGCTCGACACGTCGAGCAGGGTGTCGCGCCATGTCGTCTGCCGGTAGGCGTTGCCCGAACTGTAGATGAGCGTGTCGTCGGTTTGGTCGTAGGGGGTGTTGCGGGTGTCAAAGAGGTCATAGAACGTGCTCACCGGGTTGAACGAGCTACTCCCGTTCGAGCCACCGAGCGTGTAGCTCTCACCGGTACCCTTGTCGGTGTCCACGTGACAGAAACCTGGGTCGAAGAGCCACACCTCGCCCCCTGACGAGCCGGCCGGGAACTCGATGCCGTACTGGTAGAAGGCCGCTGGCCCGTAGGCGTCGTTGACGACGCTCGTGCGGGTGTCGTAGTAGGTCATGTAGGCGTCGCCCTGGATGTTCGGGGCGCCCTGGCTTTGGAGCGCGCCCCAGAAGCCCTGCGGGACGAGCACGTCGCCGAGCGGGGACTCCACGTCTGTCGGCTCGATGACGGTGGTGGTGGTGGTCTGGTCGTAGCTGTAGGAGACGCGGACGTTGAGCTGGTCGAGGTTGACGCTGCGGCCCACGGCGCAGCCTGCCGTCCCGTCGTTCCACGTCAGCCTGACCGCGAAGTTGGCGTCCAGCAGGTCGTTGCGCGTCCAGGCGTGTCCGCCCCACGCCGCGATGTTGCTGCTGCTCCCGATGGTCCGGTCGACGTAGCTGCTCGTGGAGATGGGGTCGCTCTGGAGCGGGTCTGACCAGGTGAGAGCGTTGTTCCGGTCCCAGGTGACCTCCGCCGTCACCCGGCAGTCCGTGCTGGGGCTACCCGATCCCAGGACACGTACGTCGTTGAGCTGGACCTCGACGCCTTCGATGACCGTGGTGGGGTCGTCGGGGATCTCCTGGGCCAGGCGGAAGTTGTACCAGACGTTTTGATGACCGTTGGAGTCTCTCCGAGGTGTAGCTGTTGTTGTCCGTGATCGCATTGCCGGGGTTGGACCACTGGCCCGACAGGTAGTTGCTCATGGCGTTGAAGCCGGTGTCGCTGCTGATCGGCGTGACCGTGGTGGTGGTCGTGGCATCGACGAGGTAGCCCACGCCGTAGTAGTTCTGCGGGCTGCCCATGGGCACCGGCAACACGTAGCTGGCCGCGCCGGTGACGCCGACGTCCACACTCCGCAGGCAGGGACCGCCGTCCCAACAGAAGACCCCGGCGAAGTTCGTGTTCACGGGACCATCGATGTCGACGATGAGCTTGCGCGGGTCATCGGGGTCGCGACGCGGGGTCACGATGGCGCCATCCACGCCAGTGGTGATGCCGTTCTTGACTGCTTCGGCCTGGGCGGCGCTGAAAGCCAGGCTCTGGTTGCCCGGCAGATACACCGCGCCGGCGAGGGCGGCCGCGTCGGCGGCACGCTGCATACGTTGCTCGTTCGTCCACCACCAGGCCACATCGGTGAGCAGAGCGGCCCCGCCGATCAGCACCACCGCCAGGATGACGAAGATGGGAAGCACCTGGCCACGTTGGCGCGCACGCGCCTCCCCTGCCGCTCCGGCTTGTCGAAGGGAACGGAGGAACTGCCTCATGGCGGCGAAGGGGGAGCGGTCTGCGCACACAGGAGGGTCTCCTAGAACGTCGGGTTCAGTGCCATCACGGTGGTCTCGCTGAGGTCCAGCGAGAGACTGCCACCGGCGAGGGCATTGATGAAGGCTGGGAACGGGGTCACGAAGTCGTAGGTGTACGAGACGGTGACGCCGATGGAATTGGGCGGCACACCAGAGTTGGTGCGACCACAGGCGGGCCAGCCCTCGGGCAGGACCGGCCTGAACTCGAGCCGCTCCTCGATGGCTGGGTCAGGATCGATGTCAGGGCCGATGTCCGCGTTCCGCCACGTCCAGACATTGAACAGGCCCGGCGTCTCGCTACCGTCGGCCCTGGCCTTGAAGATGCGGATCTGGTTGACATTGGGCATCTCGATGCCCGAGTCGGGCGACGTCAGGATGCGCTGCGCGGCCGCGACCACGACGGCATCGACGGCCGGGTCCACGGCGGGATCGAGGCAGTCATCCACGCCGCCGCGAGCGAGGGCCGCTCCGACGCGGGCCGCCTCGCGGGAGGCGTAGCCGAGGCTGCTCAACTTGCCATAGATGAAGCCCAGCTCCGCCACGCTGAACACGAGCACGAGGACGATGGGCAGCACGAGGGCGAACTCCACGAGTCCCTGCCCGCGCTGGGGCGCGCGCCCTGCGCCGCTGCCGTCTGGGCGCCGGATGAGCCTCATAGCTGGGCCTCCACGCGGAAGATGTTGCGTTGGGTGAAGGTCCAGCCGGCTGGTCCCGCCAGGGAGGGACTTGATGATGCTGCCGAGGGGCGTGTTCCAGTCGTGCCGATACCGCACCGCCACACCGACGTTATCGACGGTGCTGCGGGGTGGAGTCAGGGACGGACAGCCGGACAGCACCGGGCAGCGCTGGTCCTCGGGATAGGCCGGCAGGGAGAGGGCGCCCAGCGTGTACGGGACGGTGATGTCCGTGCCGTCCGGGAGCGTGCAGTCGGTGGAGCCGGACCGGACGTAGACCAGGTGCTGGAGGGCCCGGTTGCCGGTCAGGGACGTGCGCTGGAACTCCACCTGCAGGATCTGCTCAGGTTGTTCGGGAGCTGCACGTCGTCCTCGATCTCGTTGAGGATGAAGCAATCGGCCCCCTGCGCGCTGCCCATGACGGACGCCGTATGTGCGGCATGCTGCGATGCGCGGTTGAGGCCGACGAAGGCGTTGAACGTCAGCGCGAACTCGATCACGGCCATCGCCAGCAACAGGAGCAAGGGGATGACCAAGGCGAACTCGACCAGCGTCTGGCCGGCCTGGCTGGGCTCTTCGGTTGGCTGTCTGCGCCAGCGGACGATGGACATGAGCGCTCTCCTGCCCTATGGACTACCGATGGTATCGGGGCCGTAAGCACGGGCAATGTAGGTCAAATAGGCCATCAGGGGAATAGCGCGGACCGTACACGAGTACTCTCCGTTGCCGACCTGCACCGATTCACGTAGCGCGGTGCTGCGCAAAATCGGCTTCCTCGCCGGCGCGGGTACCGCCGCAGCCCTCGGCTCAGCGCCCCGGTGGCACGTGAAACCCCTCGACCGGGGCGACCTGGAACCGGGCCGGAGGCTCGCCTGCGACCGTCATCTCGTAGCTGGCTGGGGTGCCCGTCAGGTGGCGGCAGAAGGTGTCGAAGGTGGCACCCGTGACGTCCTCACCGTCGATGTCGAGGACCTCGTCGCTGAGGCCTAGCCCGGCGTTGGCCGGCAGGCCGTCCACGTACGAGCCGATCACGAAGCCGTCATCCCATGCCAGCGTCGCCGAGGCTGGGATGCTCGGCGTGACCGCCTCGATGGGGTCGAGGTAGACCATGCCTGCCGGCCAGTCGATGGTGACGACGAAACGCGACAGGTAGTCGGTGCCGGCGTTGGCCTGGCCCGGCGGCAGGAGCTCCATGGCAGCCACCGGCAGCCCTCCCCCGCCGGGGCCGGCCTCGACCCAGCTGGCACGGGTGACGGCGGAAGCGGTCGCCGTGGTGCCCAGGATGGCCATCGAGGGCGCGTCCTCGGGGATGGTCACACCCAGCTCGGCAAGATCGGCGGGGTTGGCGGCGAGCCAGCCGTCAGAGCCGCTGTCGAGCAACACCGTCAGCCGGCCATCCCCCACCGGCAGCTCCAGCAGCGGTGAAGGCGAGAGGTCCGAGGCGGGCGTGAAGGCCAGCCCGATGGCGGCGTCGACGTGGTCCAGGCCGTCCGTCGAGCGGGCGATCCTGACGACGCCGTCCTGCGGGTCGATCTGCCACACCGCGGTGCGCATGAGGCTGGCGCCGATGAAGCCGGCCTCGCTGAGGCAGTAGAACGGGTTGCCCGGCTCGAGCTGGTCGACCACGGCGCCGACGTCGCTGAAGACGGCGCCACCGATGGCCAGCTGTGGCAGCACCACGACCTCGTTGCTGAAGACCTGCCCATCGACGCTGGTGCTGCTGACCGTGCCGGCCGCGTCGCCGGCGAACGCCTCCGCTACCGGCTCGCTGATGATGGTTGGCGCGCCCGTGTCCAGGATCATCGGTACCGTGCGGCTGCCCTCACCGAGGGTGACATCGATGACGATCGCGCCGGCGACCTCCCGGTAGGGCACCGTCACCGGCAGCGTGGTGACATCGACACTGCCGCCGGCCAGCACCGCGACGCCCGAGTCATGCTCCTGCCGCGCCACGAACACGATGCCGGCGAGGATCCCGCCGACGACCAGCACGATCGCCAGCGGCACGAGCAGCGAGGTGCGCCAGCGGCCGGACGTCGCAGACGGCTCGGGCGGCTCGGGCGTCATGACTTCGATGTCCTGGGTGGCTCGGGCGTCATGAGCTCGGTGTCGGCGAAGTCCCGGGCCCGGGCGGAACAGTCAGGCCAGGCTGACCGGTGCCCCCGTCTCAGCCGATCGATAGAGCGCCTCGATGGTACGTGCCTGGCCCATGGCATCCTCGCGTCCCAGCAACGGGGGTCGCTCGCCACGGATGGCCGCCGCCATGTCCTCGAGCTCGCACTGGTACGGGTTCCTGGCCTCCACCCTCACCTCTTCGCCGTCGAGCAGCAGCACGCCAGCCAGCGAGTGCCACGGATCGGTCAGCAGGATGGTGCCGTCGCGCCCGGTCACCTCGAGGGATTCGCTGAACGAGTCGAAGCCGCTGTGGAACGTCGCCACCAGCCCGGAGGGGAAGCGCAGGTAGCCGCTGAAACGGCGATCGACGCCCTCGACCGTGGCGACCTGCTCGCCGAAGACCAGCTCAGGCTCCTCGCCCGCGACGAGGCGCGCGCCCGAGACGCAGTAGCAGCCCACGTCCATCAGCGAACCGCCCCGCAGCTCGGCCGAGACGCGGATGTCGGCCTCGTCCAGCAGGCGGTGGCTGAACGTCGAGCGCACGTGCACGAGCTCGCCGATCCGTCCGGCCAGCTCGACCAGCTTCGCGGCCTGCGGCGTGTGGCGCCACATGAAGGCTTCCATGAGCACCACGCCGGCCGCCTGTGCGGCGCCCCAGGCCACGTCCACCTCTTCGGGATGTCGCGTGTACGGCTTCTCGCACAGGACGTGCTTGCCGGCCTCGATGGCTCGTAGCGTCCAGGGGTGGTGCAGCGCGTTGGGCAGGGGGATGTAGATGGCATCGACCTCGGGGTCGGCCAGCAGGGCCTCGTACGCGGCGTGCGCCCTGGCGATACCGTGAGCCCGGGCGATAGGCCTCTCCGGTGGCGGCAGAACGGCTGCCCACCGCCACGATCTCGGCCGCGTCGGTCAGGGCGGCACCCCGCATCAGCTTCTCGTTGATACGGGACGTACCCAGCAGTCCCCAGCGGATGGGCTCGGTGGCCATGCTCTTCCCTCCTGCGACGCGTCGTCGATGGTCTCAGCACCTACGGTAGCGGACTCGCGTGCTGCGCAGCCCATGCAGAAGCGGTGATACTTCGCAGCTGATGGCCTGGCTCGGCTGCTGAAGCGCGCCTGAAGCCAGCGAGAGGGAGGTTCCGATGACCGAGGAGCAGACCGGGACGGGATCAGCCGACGGCGAGCCGACTGCAGCCACACTCAAGGGGCCGGGCGAGGTCGATCGGCCCCCGGCCGAGACACCCGTGGCACCCGTGGCGGTGGCCGGGCCGCGGCGCACCTCGGGCAGGTCCATCCTGGCAGCCCTCTTCTGGCTGCTGTCCTGCCTCGCCGTCCTCGCCGGCGGCGTGACGCTGTGGGCACATCAGACGGTCCTGACGTCCCAGGGCTGGGGCGGCATCGTCGCCGGCATCGCCGCGGACGAGGAGGTCATCGCGGCCACCAGCGAACGACTCGTCGATCGCGTGTCCGAGGCGCTGGCCATCGACGACAGGGTCGCGCAGATCCTGCCCGGCGAGATGACCGTGCTGGCCGGTGCCATCACCAGGTCCGTGCAGGACCGGGTCGCGGACCGCGTCGCCGAGATCGCCGCCAGCGAGCCCGTCCAGGACGCCTTCGTGCGCGCCAACGAGCTGGCACACGAAGCCGCCATGAAGGTCATCCGTGGCGGTGACAGCGAGGTGCTGACGTCGCAGGACGGAGCCATCACGCTCAACGTCTTCCCGCTCGTCGAGAGCGTGCTGGTGGGCCTCCAGGATGCCGGCCTCATCGACGAGAGCCGCGAGATCCCGGACCTCTCCAGCTTCGAGCCCAACCTCGAGCGCGTGGCGCGACTGGAGGCCGTGCTGGGACGCGAGCTGCCAGACGACATCGGCACCATCACGCTCATCGAGTCGGACCGCCTGGGCACCGTGCAGAACGCGGTCCGGGCATTCGACGTCATCACCATCGCGCTCATCGCCCTCGCCATCATCTGTGTCGTCCTGGCCCTGTGGCTCTCCTCGCGGCGTCTGCGCATGGTGCTGTGGCTGGCCATCGGCTCCATCGTGGCGCTGATGCTGGGGCGTGGCTTCACGCGGCTCGTCATCGAGGACATCACCGGGACACTGGGTGACGGCGAAGATGCGGCGGCCGTCATCGCCGTGATGGACAGCTCGGTCGATTCCCTGCTCTGGTTCACCTTCGCCCTCATCGTCGTCGCGCTCATCGTGGCCGGGCTGGCCATCCTGGCCGAGCGTCGGGCCGAGCTGGTCGAGGCAGCGGCGGAGCCGCGTTCGGTGCGCGAGTGGCTGCGCTCGCGCTCGCGAGTCATCGGCTACATCGGCATCGGCCTCGTCGCCTTCGTGGTCCTGTGGAACGTGGGTGGACCGGACATCACGCTGCTGGCCGGTGCCCTGCTGGGCATCGTGCTCATCGTGGTGAGCCTGCTGGGGGGCCACGACGGTGCGGGCGGCCCCGAGGCAGCGGTCGGTACCAGCGAGGGCGGGAGCGGCTGATCGAGCATGTGCGGCCGCATGACCCAGGTCACCGACCCCGCCGAGGTGGCCCGCATCTTCGACGCCGAGTCGGTCATCGAGGCCGACAGCCCAGGGGCCGAGCCGCGCTACAACGTGGCCCCCACGCAGCCGCTGACGGTGGTGACCCAGCGGGCCGATGAGGGGCGTCGGGTGGAGCAGCATCGCTGGGGCCTGGTGCCCTCGTTCGCGAAGTCGCTGAAGGAGGGCGCCAAGCGCATCAACGCCCGCGCCGAGACCGTCGCCACCAGCCCGGCCTTCCGCAGCTCGTTTGCCAAGCGCCGCTGCATCGTGCCTTCCGACGGCTTCTACGAGTGGCAGCGCACGGGCGGGCCCAAGCAGCCCTTCTTCCTCCACCCACCCAAGCGCGCGGTCCTGGCCATGGCCGGCATCTGGTCGGTGTGGAAGGACCCGGGGACAGGGCTATGGGTGCCCTCGGCGGCCGTCATCACCACCGAGGCCAACCGCCTGATGTCGCGTATCCACGACCGCATGCCGGTGCTGCTGCCGCGGGAGGCCTGGGACGACTGGCTCGATCCGGCGCTGGACGATCCCGACTACCTGCAGTCGCTGCTGGCACCGCCACCCGATGACGTGCTGGGCATGTACCCCATCTCCACCCGCGTCAACAACGTGCGCAACGAGGGCCCGGATCTCCTGGAGCCAGTGCCCGAGGCCGAAGGGCTGGGGCTGGAGGGGTAGCCCGTCAGGGTCGGCGGGACGTCGGCCAGCCTCATCCGAGCGAACGGTGGTAGGGCGTGGGAAAGCGCGGCATCACCCGGACCGGGCCCAGCCAGGCGGCGAGACGGGCCGCCTCTGCCTCGATGGCTAGCCGGGCCTCGCGTCCCACGTCCTCGAGCAGGCCGGTGACCACCCCGCCGCCGTCGCTGCTGGTCCAGCCACCCACGATGCGGCCGTCGACCCAGATGGTCGGTCCGGCGTTGCCACTCGAGTCGAAGAGGGCGCTCCGGTGTGCTCCCAGGTACCAATCGCGGGCCTGCCAACCCATCGTGGTGGGGTCGAGCGCCGGCACCAGGGCCACCCACGGTCGCGGGACCGGCGTGGCCTCCAGCATCCCCGGGCAGGATGTATCCCACGGCTCCGTCCAGATCCACCGTCTCGGCGCCGACCGCAGCCAGGGCGGCGCGCACGGCACGGGCCGTCAGGCCGGACCACCAGCGCATGTCGGCCTCCGTTCCCGGGCCGAACTGGGCCAGCCAGCGAGCCACGAGCTGGGCCTGGGCCTCGGCCTCGTCAAGGACCGGCAGCGGCCGGCCCAGCCAGCGCTCCGTCGTTGCCCAGCGGTACTGGCTGCTGAGCCACGTGCCGAGAGGCCGACCACGCACGACGCGGCCCTCGAGCGCCAGCAGGATGAGGACCCGGCTGGAGATGCCGATGTCGCCCTCGTAGCGCTTGCCGATGTTGACGCGCACCTTGCGTGCGAGCGCCGGCACGGCGCGGGCGAGCTCCTGGGCGGTGGCCTCGCCGCGCTCTTCCAGGGCAGCCAGGGTCGCCGCTTCGGCCGCCCGCATGAAGCCGTCCGGATCGTCCACGCCGAGCAGCCCGGCGAGCTGCTCGTTGCGGCGGCGCTCGATGCGGGCCACGCCCAGCGAGGCCGCGGCCTGCAGGATGGGCGCGTCGTCCGTGGGCACCACGAACAGCGTGCGGCGCATGGCCAGGATGCGGATGAGTAGGCGCTCCTCGTACAGCTCGCGCTCGATGGCGTCGATCGACGGCTGCCGCATGCGCGCCCAGGCGGAGAGATAGACGCTGGCGGGATCGGTCGCGTGCAGGCCGACCACGCCGCGGGCAGCCTCCGCCATGCTGTCCACCCGATACTCGGGTGCGAGGTGCTGGCGCGTCGCGATGCGGGCCCGCCGTTCAGCCGCGCTGATGGAGATCATCGGGGGAGTATCCACGTGTCAGCCCGACGACGGGCCGGGCCAAGGAGGGGCATGGCTGCGTAGCCCACATCACCTATCGCACCCGCAACCCTGCAGACCGTACCGTAGTCTCATGTCTTGCCGACTGCGTGGTCCAAGCCAGCGATGAAGATCGCCTACTACGTTCCCTTCCGCGGGGGTCGCGAGACCGGGATTCATCGGAAGGTGGCCGAGCACTGCGCCGAGTGGACCCGCTTGGGCGCCGAGGTCGGGCTGTTCGTGGTCACGGGCTCCGCCGCTGTCGACGACTGGTCAGCCATACCGTCAGCGAGGCGAGTCACAGCCATGCCCGAGAGAGCCGTGGCGACCATCGGAATCCGTGAATCAGCGTGGCGCAGCATCCGCTCCTGGAAGCCGGATGTCGTGTATGCGCGGCATGGTCTCGTGCATCCAGGAATCGTCTGGGCCGCTTCCAGACTTCCTGTCATCCTTGAAGTCAACTCCAACGACGTGGGAGAGTACGCCGCCACGTCAAGCTGGCGGTCGGCCTACTCTCGAACGACGCGCAACCAGTTGCTTCGTCGGGCGGCCGGTCTGGTGTTCATAAGCCACGAGCTGGCGGCGCTCAGGCACTTCGACGCAGGACCAGACAATCGCGTCGCCATCGGCAACGGCATCCGCCTGACTGACCATCCCCCATTCGCAGCCCCATCGAATCCGACTCCCCATCTCGTGTTCATCGGTCACCCGGGCACGGTCTGGCACGGTCTTGACCATCTGCTGGAGCTGGCCAGCGCTTCCCTGGATGGCACTTCGATGTCATCGGACCACGGCAGGCGAGCTCGGCGGCGAACCCGACAACGTAGTGCCCACGGGACGCTGTTGCCAGAGGACTACCTAGCCCATCCTCGAGCGTGCCGACGTGGCTGTGGGTACGCTGGCCCTCTATCGCAAAGGCATGAGCGAAGACTCGACCCTGAAGGTGAGAGAGTACCTGGCCCGCGGTCTTCCGACGGTCGTGGGCACCGCGACACCGACTTCCCCGACCCGCCAGCGTTCATGCTCCAGATCGGCAATGCGCCTGACGGCGTCGCGAAGTCCCTTGAGAGCATCGAGGGGTTCGTGAGCGATGCGTCCAGGCTCCGTGTTCCGCGAGAGGCAATCCAGCATCTCGACGTGAGCGTCAAGGAGGCCCAGCGCCTCGAGTTCATCGCGGCCGCGGCACATGCGCATCGATGACCGACCGGCCCCGCTGCCGGTGTCTGTGCTGCTGGTGACGTGGAACTCGGCGCCGGTGCTCCCCGCGTGCCTTGACGGACTCGCCGCCATCGATCCACCTCCGGTCGAGCTGGTCGTCATCGACAACGCATCGAGTGACGGATCTGCTGACATCGTCGAGAGACGGACTTCCGCAGCTTCCCTTCCCGGTGCTCGTTGAGCGGATGACGTCCAACACCGGGTTTGCCGCCGGCATGAACCGTGCCATCGAGGTGTCCACGGCAGCCCATGTGTTCCTTCTCAATCCCGATGCACGGCTCGAGCCCGATGCGCTCGACCTGCTGTACCGGCGCATATCGTCGGAGGATGGGAGCGTGTACGCGGTCGGTCCCAAGCTCCTGCGGGCGGCCGGCACATCGCTCGCGAAGACCGACATCATCGACTCGACCGGCATCCAGATGACGCGGGATGGTCGCCACTTCGACCGAGGAGCCGGCGAGCTGGACGACGGCAGCTGGGACAGGAGCGAGGAGGTATTCGGCATCTCCGGCGCGGCCGTGCTGCTGCGGCGCGCAGCGCTGGACGACGGGCGGGTGGACGGGCAGGTCTTCGACGAGGACTTCTTCGCGTATCGCGAGGACGCTGACCTGGCGTGGCGGATGCGTGGGTTCGGGTACCGAGCGCTGTACGAGCCAGCCGCCGTCGGCTACCACCAGCGACGAGTCACGCCGGAGAAGAGGCGCTCGCTCCCTCCGGACATCAACTACCACTCAGTGAAGAACCGGTTCCTCCTTCGGCTGCATCACGCCGATCGAGGTTGGTGGGCCGCTTTCGGCCTGCGCAGTCTGCTGCGTGACATGGTGGTGGTGGCTGCGTGTCTCGCGGTCGAGCAGACCAGCCTGCCGGCATTCCCGTGGCTCGCCCGGAACTACGGTCGACACCTTCGACGGCGCCGCGAGATCCTGGCACGTCGTTCGGTTCCGTCCAGGGCGCTTCGAGACTGGTTCAACTAGCAGATGCGAGTCCTGTTCGTGACGAGCTGGTACCCATCTACGGAGCAGGTGTACCTCGGCGCGTTCGTTCGGGAACAGGCCATCGCAGTGGCGCGTCGGCACGACATCCGGGTGCTCGCGCCGAGATTGACGCGCTTGCCGGGACGATCGCTGCGGCCCATCGAGTCGCTCAGCATGGATGAGCCGATGGCCTCCCGACCGGCTGCGACATTCTCCGTGCCGCGACGCGTCTCGTGGACCAGCGCAGCGAACGCGTTCACCGGCGCCACCCGCCGCGCCCTCACCGAGTGGCGGGCCGAGGGCTGGTCACCACAGGTCATCCACGGCCACACGCTGCTCCCGGCTGGATGGACCGCACTCCAGCTCGGGCGAGAGCTGGGTGTCCCCACGGTCGTGACCGTCCACAGCTCGTTCGTCTCGCAGCCGGTGCTGACTCGCTCGTCCGAACAACGGGTCCACCGGACGATGACGGAGGTAGATGCACTGGTCGCGGTCGGGCCGACCGTGGTCGAGGAGCTCACCGGCATCGAGCCGAGCTGCAAGCCACGTCTCATCCCGAACCTCGTCGATGACGCGTTCTTTAGTCCGTCCCCCGGGAAGCCAGCGTGGACGCGGGACCACGTGCTCAAGGTGGTCGGCGTGGGCGCGCTCATCCCCGCCAAGCGGTACCACCTGCTCCTGGCGGCCGTATCGCAGCTGCACGCCGCCGGAACCGGGATCGAGCTGACGCTCGTCGGCGATGGGCCTGAGCGTCAGCGACTGGAACGCGAGGCGGGCCGGCTTGGCATCGGCACCATCGTCCGCTTCACCGGCGGGCTCGACCGTACCGGTGTTCGCGATGAGCTGCGGAAATCCGACCTGCTTGTCCATCCGAGCCGATACGAGACGTTCGGCGTCGTCCTCGTCGAGGCGATGGCGTGTGGCGTGCCGGTCATCGCGACCCGCAGCGGAGGACCCGATTGGGTGGTGGAGCCGGAAACCGGCCAGCTAGTGGATGTGGACGACCCCGAGGCGCTGAGCGCGGCGATGGGCAGATTCGCCACGGGAAAGCTGCGCAACGACCCGGCGACAGTCCGTGCCCGCGCGGTGGCACGTTTCGGCTCGGATCGAGTGTTGGACCAGCTCGATGCCCTGTATCGCGAGCTCGCCGCCGGCGCCTGAGCCGCTTATTCCTCGGCCGGCTTCCTGGTGAGCGCTCGATACCAGCGACGCGCCCGTCCGGCGACCCCGGGACCAACCGTGCGCTCCAACGCATCCCGGACAGCCGCCTTGACGACGTTCGGCGTGGCCCAGGGCGGCAGGCGCGTCAGCCCGTGCCTGTGCCGCGCGGTCGCGACCTCCCGCAGGCGTCGCGCACGCTGCCTCGGGTCGGAGGACAAGCCGCCCTCGGACATCAGCACGGCCGCGCCACCCGGGATGAACAGGGCATCGTGGTCGAGGAGCTCACGCAGCAGGAACTCGTAGTCCCCGGTGATGCGGAAGCGCTCGTCGAAGCGACCATGCCGCTCGAAGAGGCTGCGGTGGTAGAACGTCGCGGGGTTCGGGAGGGTCATGCGTTCGCGGAACGCCTCGCGGATGGTCTCCCACGACTGACCCACGGTCGCGACCACCTCCCCCGACTCGCTGATCACGTGGATCGGCGCATAGGCGACCCTGTACTGTCCCTCGGCGGCTTGAAGGACCGGCGAGATGCGCTCGAGGACATCGGGCGCTGCAAAGCGATCGTCGGCGCCAAGAAAGCAGATCCACTCGCCGCCCGCATGGTCAAGCGCCTTGTTCCAGGCGTGGTAGACCCCACGATCCGACTCGGATTCCCAGTAGGCGATGCAGTCAGCGTACTGCTCGAGGATCTTCGAGGTGCCATCGGACGAGCCACCATCCATGACCACTAGGTCCCTGTCCCAGCCCGACTGCCCGCAGATGCTGTCGAGCGAGACTGAAAGCGAGCTGCCGGGGTTCCGAGTCGCGACCACCACCGAGACGCGAGCCCGCGCCGACGCATCTTCGGATGACCGCGCGCCTTCGCTGTTGATCACCACGCGATGGTAGTGGGCAG
>CAWDQY010000022.1:0-75356 GCA_963804575.1 uncultured Chloroflexia bacterium | reverse complement strand
GCGGGCAGCTCGTCGCCGGGCGCGCCGATCCAGGCCACGATGGACTCCACCGGCACCGTCGCCCCTTCGGGCGCGTCGATGCGCAGCAGCGTGCCCTCGTCGAAGGCCTCGATCTCCATGTTGGACTTGTCGGTCTCGATCTCGAAGAGCGGGTCGCCCTTGGCGATCGTGTCGCCCTCGGCCTTGAACCACTGGAGCACGGTGCACTCCTCGGTCATCTGGCCGGGCATGGGCATGCGGATGGGGATGGCCATCAGATGAGCCCTCGGACGGCGGCCGCGATGTCACCGGCGTTGGGCAGGAAGGCCGCCTCCAGGCCCTCGGCCTGCGGGCTGATGCCGTTGGCGGCACCGATCCGCGCGACCGGGGCATCGAGGTCGTCGAAGGCCTCGTTGACCACGCGGGCGACGATCTCGTTGACATACGAGCCACTCAGGATGGCCTGGGCAGCCACCACGCAGCGGCCGGTCTTGGCCACCGAGGCCAGCACCGGCTCCATGTCCAGCGGCACCAGCGTGCGCAGGTCGATCACGTCGCACTCGACGCCCTCGCCGGCCAGGACCTCGGCCGCCTTCAGGGCATCCGGTACCGCCGGACCCCAGGCCACGATGGTGGCATCACCACCCTCGCGAACCAGGGCCGACTTGCCGATGGGCACGAGGTGCTCGCCCTCGGGCACAGGCCCGCGTGCCGCGTACAGCCCCTGGCTCTCGCAGAAGAGCACCGGGTCGTCGGAGCGGATGGCGGACTTGAGCATGCCCTTGGCATCGGCCGCGGTCGACGGATAGACCACCACCAGGCCGGGCAGGTGCGTGAAGAGCGACTCCAGCGACTGCGAGTGCTGGCCGCCGTAGCCCTTGCCGGCCCCGACGGAGCAGCGGATGACCATGGGCACGGTCGCCTGGCCGCCGCTCATGAAGTGCCACTTGCCCGCCTGGTTGGCGATCTGGTCCGAGGCCATCAGGGCGAAGTCCATGTACATCAGCTCGACCACCGGTCGCAGCCCGGCCATGGCCGCACCAACGCCGGTGCCGATGATGGCGGCCTCGCTGATGGGCGTGTTGAACACGCGGTCGCGACCGAACCGCTCCATCAGGCCCTTCGACGCCTTGAAGGCGCCGCCGTAGTCGGCCACGTCCTCGCCGTAGAAGAGGACGCGGTTGTCGCGCTCCATCTCCTCGATCATGGCTTCGCGCAGGGCATCGCGCTGGAGCATGCCGGCGTCGGTGACCTTGACCGTGGGGCGGTCGTCGTAGAGGGTGGGGGAGGCGTGCTCCGGCGGCACCGTGTCGGTGGATGTGCCCGCGTACATGAACTTGAGCACGTCCGCGGGTGCCGGGTCGGTCGCCTCGGACGCGCGCTTGGCGGCCTTGGCGTTGCGGTCGGCCGCGGCCTGCTTGACGGCGGCCAGCCCCGCCTCGTCGAGCACCTTGTTGGCCACCAGCTGGCGGCCCAGGTTGGCGATGGGGTCGACGGCCTTCCAGGCCTCCTCCTCCTCCTTGGTGCGGTACTCGTTGCGCGGGTCGGAGAGGGAGTGACCGTAGTAGCGGTAGGTGGAGGCCTCGATGAGCACGGGCCCCTCGCCGGCGCGGCAGAGCTCCGCCGCCCTCATCACCGCGTCACGAACGGCCAGCACATCCATGCCGTTGACGACCTCGGCGTGCATGCCGTCGTCGGCGAAGCCAAGGCCACGCACGGCCAGGGTGCGCACGCCCATGACCTCGTCGTCGGTCCGGTGGGTCATGCCGTAGTGGTTGTTCTGGATGACGTAGATCACCGGCAGGCCATAGGCCTTGTCGCCGGCGAGGAAGTTCTGCCACTGGTACTGGCTGGCCCAGTTGAGCGACTCGAGCACCACGCCATTGGCGTAGGCACCGTCGCCCGCGAAACAGACCACGACGTCGTCGGTGCCGAGGTAGCGCTGTGCCATGGCCGCACCGGTGGCGATGGGCACGGAGCCGCCCACGATGGCATTGGCCCCGAGGTGACCGGTCGACCAGTCACCGATGTGCATGCCGCCCCCACGGCCGGCGCAGTAGCCCTCGTCCTTGCCGAAGAGCTCGGCGATGACGCGGTAGATGTGCTCCTCCAGCGCGTCGGCGAGCAGGCCCTTGTGGTCCTTGGCCTTGCTCCACGGCACCCGTGCCTTGAGTTGCTCATCATCCATCTGGCGGATGGCGCTGAAGCCCTTGGCGATGGCGTCGCCGTGGCCTCGATGCGAGGAGGTGATGCGATCGGTCAGGCCCAGCACGGAGGATGCGCCCACCGCCGTGCCCTCCTGGCCGATCGAGACATGCGTCGGCCCTCGGTAGGCATAGCCCTGCAAGGGCTCGTACCCGCCCGAGCGCAGCCGGACGATCATCTCCTCCAGCTCGCGGACGGCCAGCATGTCGTCGAGCAGGGCCACGGCAGAGGCGCCGTCGAGGCGATGGCCCCGCAGCTCGTAGGCCAGGTCGCCGTCGTATCGGAAGCCCCTGACCTCCGGCGGCGCGATGGTGAAGGGCTCGAACTCCGGTCGGCTGTCCGAACGGTAGAGCGTGCGGGTATCGGTCATCGATCCTCCTTGGGCGATCGGTCCTGGGCGACCAGGACACGGACGCCGGCGTCCTCGAAGATGGTGGCGGCCTCCTCGTCGAGCTCGGCGTCGGTGATGACGACGTCGATCTGGTCGAGATGGCCGGCGTGGGCGAATGAACGGGTGCCCAGCTTGGAGCTGTCCACCAGCAGCACGACTTCGCGGGCCCTGGTCAGGGCGTGCTCCTTGGTGAATGCCTCGGCCGGGTCGGTGGTGGTCAGTCCGGCGTCGAGCGAGAGGCCGAAGGTGCCCATGAAGGCCCGATCGACGTACAGCTCATCCAGCAACGGTGTGCTCAGGGGGCCGACGATGGCCTGGCTCAGCGGGCGCAGCTCACCCCCGACGACCACCAATCGGGGACCGCTGCCGGCCAGCTCCACGATGGCGGGCAGGCTGTTGGTCACCACCGTGATGTCATCGCGATGGGCCAGCAGCCTCGCCAGCTCCAGGCAGGTCGAGCCGGCGTCGATGTAGACGCTCGAGTCGCGATCGACCAGCTCCAGGGCACGAGCGGCGATCCGCTGCTTCTCGTCGGCATGCTCGGCGGCCTTGGCCTCGAAGCGCGCTTCGATGGGGTGGACATCGACCGAGACGGCGCCACCGTGGACCCGGCGCAGCTCGCCCGAACCCTGCAGCTCGTCCAGGTCGCGACGGATGGTGGCGGTGGAGACACCCAGCTCCGCCTTCAGCTCCTCGATGCGCACGGCGTGGCGTGAGCGAACGATCTGGCGCATCCGGGCGCGGCGCTCGGGTGCGAAGGCGACGACGGTGGAGGGGGCGTCAGCCGAGGGTGGGTCCGGGGGTTGGTCAGAAACGCTCATGAACAACCTACATTCGATCATGAATGAGCACATTCTGTCAACGGCCTGATCGGCACGTGAGAAGGCGGCCGAATGTCAGCCGCGGGCCGATGCGCCCGCGTGGCGCGGGCCTGTCGGTTCACCACGCCGGCTCGGACTCGCCAACCGAGGCGCCGTCAGCGGTACTCGTCGACCGCTTCGAACATGGCCACGATGTTCTCCGGAGGCACGTCCGGCAGCATGTTGTGCGCCGTGGCGAAGACGAAGCCACCCCCGGGGGCGAGCGCCTCGATGTTGCGCCGGACGTGGTCCTTGACCTCGGCCGGCGTGCCGCGCGGTAGCACCTTGCGCGTGTCGGCGCCGCCACCCCAGAAGGTGATGGCATCCCCGAACTCGCGTTTCAGCTTCTCGGGCTCCATGTTGGCGGCCGAGATCTGCACCGGGTTGAGGATGTCCACGCCGGTCTCGATGATGTCCGGCAAGAGGTCGTAGAGCGAGCCGCACGAGTGCAGGAACGTCTTGACCGAGCTGCGCTCGTGGACATACGCGTTGAGCGCAGCATGGCGCGGCTTGAAGATGGCGCGGTACGTGGCTGGGGACATCAACGGCCCGTCGTCCATGCCCAGGTCATCACCGAAACGGATGATGTCGACGAGGTCGCCGACCGACGCGAGCACGTGGTCAAGCGTGTCGAAGTGGATCTCGAGCAGCGCATCCAGCAGCCGCTCCACGTTGGCGCGGTCCAGCACCAGGTCCATGAGGAAGTTGTCGATGCGGCGCAGGAAGGTGCCCCATTCGAACAGGTTGCAGCCCACCACCACCATCAGCGCCCGATCGGTCGAGGCACGCAGGGCGAGGGTCTGGCGACGCAGCGTCTCCCAGAAGCCGTCATCGCCGGCGTGGTCCCAGGGGCTGTGGACGAGGCCGGACCACAGCACGGTCGGCATGACCGAAGCCAGGCCGGAGAGGTCGTCGGGGTAGCCGTCGAGGTAGGGGAAGTGGGTCTGGTCGAAGAAGGCCGCGCCCAGCGGCATGGACGCGATGCGCAGGCCATCCTCGGTGAAGGCCTCCCAGGCACCGTTCGCCTGCACCACCGGGTCGAACCAGGCCGGGATCTCCACGTCCACGCCCGACGGCAGCGTCACCGGCTTCCAGTCCGCGTCGGCTGCGTTGAACGTGCGCCCGATGTCGACGGCGTCGATCCTCAGCCGGTCGAGCAGCTCCCGGGATGGCTGCGCCAGCTGCTGGACCACGTCGTACACCTGCGTGCGCTGGTTAGCCAAGCTAAGGTGTTTCACCAGGTTGGCGTGCGCCACGGCCGAGATGCCGGAGCTGGGGTTGGAGCCCAGGTCGACCGCCAGGTGCTCCGGCTCCCGGTGCGCGACGCTGGCCAGCACGCGCTCGCGAGGCGTCATGGCCCTACTCCGCGGGCAGGTCGAGCGGATACGTGCCGTACTCGCGCACCAGCTTGACGATGAGGTCGTAGGTGTGACCGGACACGTCGCTCGAGACCGAGTGGTCGGACATGAAGACGTAGCCGCCACCTTCGGCCGCACGCAGCCGATGGATGACTTCGCGCCTGACTTCCTCGGGATCCCCTCGCTCCCACACGCGCATGTCGCTGTTGCCGCAGAACGAGAGCCGGTGGCCCAGGCGCTGCCGCAGCTCGACGACGTCCATGTCGGCCTTCGCCTCGAGCGGGTTGTAGCCGTCGAGGCCGATCTCGATCATGTCCTCGAGGTAGCTGTTGGCGTTGCCACAGCCATGGAAGATGACCGGCAGGCCGTGCGCGTGACACAGCTCGATGATCCGCGCGATGGTCGGCTTGTAGTACTCGCGCCAGTAGGCGGGGCCCATGAAGAGGCCCTTGCGATAGGCCGCATCGCCCCAGATGACCATGCCGTCGAGGTAGCCATCGGCGGCCTCGATCTGGGCCTTGGTGACCTCGTAGCTGAACTCGCCGATGCGAAGCAGCTGCTCGCCGAATCGCTCGGGGTGCTCGCCGATCCAGGTAAGCGTGTTGAGCTGCCCGAGCAGCCGGGTGGTGACTTCCGAGGCCTCGGTGATGCTGCCGTAGACCGGGAAATCGACGTGCAGCGACTTGACCGTCTCGACCCATGGCGGGCTGTTGCGCTCGAAGCCGTCGCCGACCCCGGCGATCTGGTTGTCGCCGGCCTCGAAGTAGCGCCGCCGGTCGTAGGGGTCGTCGAACTCGAAGGCCTCCATCTTCTCGATGGTGTCGGTCTCCCAGCTGATCTGCTCCGGCATGGGCAGGTCGAAGCGCTTGCGGATGGTGGTCTCGAAGCCGGTCTTGACGACGACCTCCTCCTCGTCCTCCCGGATCGTCTCGAAGGCCCGGATGTGGGGGTCCATGTTGGGCACGGTGACGATGAAGTCGAGGTCGTAGTGGTAGTACGGATCGGCGTCCGCGGGCAGGCCCAGCTCCCGGCGCCAGCGCTCGCGGAAGGAGCCCCAGAAGAAGTCGCTGATGGGGACGCGGTCGGCCTCCACGTGAGCGAACGTCTGGCGCATCCGCTCCAGCTTGGCGAGCGTCCCCGGCTTGCGTTCGGTCGACTGGCCCGATCCGTAGGTGCTGAACATGCTCACGCTGTCATCTCCCCCTTCGCCGTTGTCGCTCCGACGAGCTGCCGAGCCACGTCCGCAGCTGCGCCGGCATCGGCCGCGAAGCCGTCGGCTTCGACTTCGTCCGCGAACTCCCGCGTGACCGGTGCGCCACCGATGACGATCTTGGTGGCGACCCCGGTGGCCTTGACGGCCGCGACGGCCTGGCGCATGTGCGGCATGGTGGTGGTCAGCAGCGCCGACATCCCGACCAGGTCCGGCTGGTGGGTCCTGGCGGCCTCGGCGAAGGCCTCGGGCGAGACGTTCACGCCCAGGTCGATGACCTCGATGTTGGCTCCCCGCCACATCATGCCCACGAGGTTCTTGCCGATGTCGTGCAGGTCTCCGTGCACCGTGCCGATGACCGCGGTGTAGGGCGCCTTCCGGCCGCTGGCCGCGATGAGCGGTTCGAGGATGGCCAGCGAGGTCTTCATGGCGTTGGCCGCGATGAGCATCTCGGGCACGAAGATCTCGTCGGCCTGGAACCGCTCGCCGATGACGGCCATGCCCGGCACCAGACGCTGCTCGATGATCGAGGCCGCGTCCTCGCCATCGTCGAGACACTGTCGTGTCAGCTCACCAGCACGTACCTTGTCGCCATCGATGACAGCCTGCGTCAGCGGGTGCAACCCAGTCATGGAACGTGACCCTCCCTCCGTCACGCGCGCTGGCGTGGATGCGTGTGGCTCATGTCGATCCGTCCAGCTCGTTGCCGGTGATCTCGACGACTTGTCCGGTCTCGCCCGACCGATAGAGGGCTTCGACGAGGCGAAGCGTGCGCAGGTTGTCGCGGGCGCCCGACTGGGGCTCGCCGCCGTCGACGATGGCGCGCAGCAGTGAGCCGACCGGGCCAAGGAAGGCGTCCGGCACCCAGCGACGCGTCACCGGGTAGGGCAGCCAGCCGTCGGTGGGCATGACGCTGCTCCACAGCTCCAGGGTGTCCGGCCGACCGCGGGGGTAGTCCGAGAGCAGCCCCAGCGTGCCCTTGATGGCGCCCTTCGAGCCATCGATGCGGAAGCGCGCCTCGTTGTCGCTGGCGATGTTCTCCTGGTTGGAGTGGACGATGCCGCGCACGTCACCCGGATACAGCAGCACGCTGACCGTGCGCGTCTCGCCCACCGGCCTCTGGCCCGGCAGCCGCCACTGCGTGCCGAACACCGCCGAGGGCTCGCCGAGGAAGGCGCGCAGGGTATCGATGTAGTGGATCGAGTGGAAGTAGATCTCGAGCCTGGGCACCTCGCCCAGCCAGCCCCAGCCGGCGAGGTCGGTGTTGATGTTGACCTCGAAGGAGATGGCCGTGACCTGGCCGATCCAACCCCGCGCGATCATGGCGCGGGCGGCGAGCATGCCCTCCTCGTAGCGCATCTGCTGCTGCACCGCCACCTTGCGCCCACGCGCGTCGGCGCGCTCCACGATGCGCGCAGCATCGGCCACGTCGAGGGCCAGCGGCTTCTGACACATCACGTCCTTGCCGGCATCGAGCGCGCGCAGCGCGATCTCCACCTGTGCCTCTGGTACGACCGCGATGTCGACGACGGCGATGTCGGGATCGGCCAGCAGCTCGTCGAGGTCGTCGTAGACGCGGCTGATGCCGTGCACCTGCGCCAGGCGCTCGGCATGGCTGCGGTTTCGTCCCCAGATGGCAGGAACGGGGATACCCGCCTGCCGGTAGACGGGCAGGTGGCCGACGTCGAGGATGGCACCCGGTGCCGACGATGCCGATGGGGCGGATGTAGCGCTTCGGGAGCGAGAGGTCGCAGGCGTCCGCGATCTCGGCGAGCAGGCCGATCATGCGGCTGACCGCGGCACGTTCATGGCGGCATGTATAGCAATCGCGGTCATCCAAGTCAACCGGTTGACCAGCCACGCCGCGCCACGGTCGGCCACGCCGCGGTCGCCACCGCCGCCGTCAGCCACCCGAGCGCAGCTCGATGTAGGCCGTCCTCGCCGCCGGGCCAGACCCGGGCGGCGGGGCGGCGACGGTGTCGCCCTCCGAGACGCGGATCTCCTCCTGCAGTGTCTCGCGGATGGGTGCGTCCCAGGGCGTATCGAGGATCAGCTCCACGGCCCGCCGGCCCAGCTTGCGCAGGGGCATCTCGACGCAGGTCATGGCGGGGACGCGATAGTCCTCGGCGGGTAGCTTGTGGATGGCGATGAGCGAGACATCCTGCGGCACCCGCAGGCCGTGCTGGTGGAGGGCATGCCAGACGCCCAGCCCCTCGTTGGCGTCGGCCGCCACGATGGCTGTCGGCGGCTGCGGGCTGCGCAGGAACTGGCTGACGGCGCGCACGCCGCCCTCGGGCGTGTAGTCGGCGCTGATCAGCCAGCTCGGGTCGAGCCACAGGTCGGCGGCGGCCATGGCGTCGCGGAAGCCGTTCTGCCGGCGCTCTGCCGTGTCCACGCCGGGCGGGCCGCCGGCCCAGGCGATGCGCTGGTGCCCATGCGCGATGAGGTGCTCGGTGGCGACCCGCGCGGCGTGCTCGTCGTCGAGGATGATCCAGCGCGCCGCGCCCACCGAGCGGCGGTTCACCAGCAGGGTCGGAACACGCGGGTCATGGAACAGCTCCTCGGCGTCATAGCCCGCCCGCAAGCCGGCCACCAGCGCCCCGTCGACCGCGCCGCTGCGCAACAGCCGCAGATAGCGCTCGGTCAGCTCGCCCTCGTGCGAAGCGGTCCACAGCAGCAACCCGCGGGCCGCGGCGACCTCCTCGGCACCGGCGATGACGGCGACCATGAGGGGATTGCCCGAGGGGACCAGAAGGCCGATGGCCCCGGCGCGGGCGCGGGCCAGCCCGCGTGCGTGGAAGTTGGGTCGGTAGCGAAGCGTGCGGGCGGCTTCCTCGACACGCTGTCGGGTCTCCTCGCGCACGCGCAGCGCCGGGTCGCCACTGAGGACCTTTGACACCACCGCGCGGTCGACCGCCGCCAGCCTGGCCACATCGGCGATGGTGCTGCGACCCGTCGTCTTCATCGCTGTCTCACGTCCTTATGCTGCCACCGCTGGCCACAGGATGGCCACTGGGCAGCGCGTGGTCAACCGGTTGACGCGGCCACTCGCAGGGGGCTACCGTCGCCTCGGCCGGTCGTCGAGCATCGACGCCGCGGCCGGCAGCCCACCCGGGATGAGCGAGGAGCGGGACATGCGGTTCGGAGTGCTCGGGGTCATCTGGAGCGACTGGAGCGACGTGACCTACGAGTCGGTGGCCTTCGCCCGCGAGCTGGGCTTCCGTGGCATCGGCGCGCACCTGACCGTGCCGGCCTCCTCGGTCAGCCCCGCGACAGCCGCCAACGTGCGCGACTGCATCGCCGGCAACGGCCTCGACTTCCTGCAGCTGTGGGGCCCCTATCCGACCATCATCAGCGACGACGAGTCGGTCCGCCGCGCCGGCGTCGCGGGTGCAGCCGACATCGTGCGACTGGCGGCGCAGCTGGGCGTGCCCGAGGCCGGCGTGCGGCCCACCAGTCACAACCCCCGCGGCGATTGGTGGCCCCATCCCGAGAACCACAGCCGCGCCAGCGAGGACCGTCTCGTGGGCAGCATCTCGGAGATCCTGGAGACCGCCGTCGCCGCAGGCGTGGGCATCGTGCTGGAAGTCCACGCCACCTCCACCCTGGACACCGTCGAGCGCGTCAAGCGCGTCATCGAACGTACCGACCCTCGCCACGTCCGCGTCAACATCGACACCGTCAACTTCGTCCGGGACCTGCCCACGGCGTTCGACCCGACCCCCATGATCGACCACTTCTTCGACGTCCTGGGGCCGCACTGCTCCACCGTCCAGGTCAAGGACTTCTACCTCGAAGAGCGCTTCGTGGTCCATATCAGCGAGACCATCCCCGGCACTGGCGCGATGGACCTCGATACCGTGTTGCGACGCACCGAAGCGCTCGGGCCAGACACCTGGGCCGTCATCGAGCACCTGCCGCTGGGGCAGATCGGGCTGGCCAAGCGGAACCTGACCGAACGAGCCAGGGCACTCGGCCTGGAGGTGCGTTGAGCATGGCCCCCGACGCCCTGGCTGAGGCCGCCAGGCTGCGCGCGCTGGCCGAGCAGCACCTGTGGATGCCCTACTCACCTCCTGGAGCGCAGGGCTCGCTGCGCGATCGGATCGGCATCATGACGCACGGTGAGGGCGTGCGCACCTGGGATGCCGAGGGGCGCGAGTACCTCGACGGCACCTCGGCGCTGGAGGCCCTCATCCTGGGCCACGGCGATGAGGAGATCGTGGCGGCCATGGCGGAGCAGGCCCGCACGATGTCCTTCGTCGACGTCTTCCGCTTCGTGACCCCACCGCAGATCGAGCTGGCCGCCGAGCTGGTCGCTGCCTCCCCCGGCATGGCCATGGCGCACTTCACGCCCGGCGGCGCTGAAGCGGACGAGGTGGCCATCAAGATGGCGCGCCAGTATCACGCCCTGCGCGGCGAGCCCTACCGCATGAAGGTGATCACGCGCCAGGGCGCCTTCCACGGCGTGACGGCTGGTGCCATGGCGCTCGACGGCCACTACTTCGCCTCGCGCAACGTGGTCTATGACGGCGGTCTCTCCTGGGGTCGCACCGTACCTGCAGGCGCGTGCTCCGCGTGTGACTTCGGCAAGGCCAGCCGTCACCTCGCCTGCGTCCACGCCATCGAGGCCACCATCGCCGCGGAGGGCCCGGAGACGGTGGCGGCGGTGGTGGTGGATCCCTGCGCCACGGCCATCGCCGTGGCGGTCCCGCCGGTCGGCTACCTGCGTGACCTGCGGGCGGTGTGCGACCGCTACGGCGTGCTGCTGGTGGTGGACGAGATCATCACCGGCATGGGACGCACCGGCCGCCTCTTCGCCACCGAGTGGGATGGCATCGTGCCCGACTTCATCACCCTCTCGAAGGCCCTCAGCTCGGGCTACGTGCCCATCGGGGCCACGCTCATCTCGCCAGTCGTACGCGACACCTTCCTCGAGCACGACGGCGTCTTCCTGCACGGCCACACCTACGCCGGCCATCCGGTCGCGGCCGCGGCCGCCCTGGCCGTCCTGCGCCGGGTCATCCGCGAACGGCTGCACGAGCGCTCGGCCGAGCTCGGCGCGCGGATGCTCGACGGCTTGCGTTCGCTGAGCCACCACCGCAGCTACTGGGATGCCCGTGGCAAGGGCCTGCTGGCCGGGCTCGAGATCGTGCGCGACAACCAGACCGGCCAGGATTTCGAGGATCCGGTCGCGGCCGGCAACGCGCTGCGGGTGGCCGCCCGCGAGCGGGGCCTCACCACGCTCCTGCTGCACCCGGGCAACGTGCTCTTCATCGCCCCTGCCGTGGTCGCCACCGAGGCCCAGGTCGAGCGCATGGTGGCCATCCTCGACGACGCCATGGCTGACGTGGAGGCTTCCTGGAAGTGAGCATCGGCGGCGCGCGGCGTTCCGATGGTCAACCGCTTGACTGATGGGGCCGGGACGGGCTACCGTGCCCGCACCCGGCGCCATCCGACACGCCACGAGGGTCGATAGGGGGGTCGCACGTTGATCGTCGACAGCCACCAGCACTTCTGGGACCTGGACAAGGTCGAGTACCCCTGGCTGGTGCCTGCGTACGGGCCGATCTACCGCACCTTCGCACCCGCTGAGCTGGCGCCGCAGCTGGCGGCAGCCGGCATCGACCGCACGGTGCTGGTGCAGGCGGCCAACTCCTACGCCGACACCGACGCCATGCTGGCGCAGGCTGCCGAGCACGACTGGATCGGCGCGGTCGTCGGCTGGCTGCCCCTCGAGGATGTCCGCGAGGCCGCGCAGATGCTGGACTCGCGCTACGCCGCCGATCCCTGGTTCAAGGGTGTCCGCCACCTCAACCACGAGGAAGCCGATCCGGACTGGCTGGTTCGTCCCGCCGTCATCGATGGTCTCAAGCTGCTCCAGGAGCGCGGGCTGGTGTACGAGGTCGTGGCCGTCCATCCGCTGCACCTGGGACACGTGCCGACGCTGGCGCGAGCCTGTCCGCACCTCACCATCGTCATCGACCACCTTGCCAAGCCGCCCATCGCGAGCGGCCACTACGACGCCTGGAAGGTCGACCTGCGGGCCGCGGCCGAGCAGCCCAACGTGCACGCCAAGATCTCCGGCTTGAACACGGCCGCCGACTGGGCCAGCTGGGACGCAGCCGACCTGGAGGAGCCGGTGGGCTTCGCGCTGGAGGTCTTCGGGGCGCAGCGCCTGCTCTTCGGGAGTGACTGGCCGGTGGCGATCCTGGCCGGTGACTACGCTAGAGTCTGGCAGGAGACGAACGCGGTCCTCGACAGGCTGGCGGTGAGCGATGCCGACCGGCTCGCCATCCTGGGGGGCAATGCCGCTTCCCTCTATGCGATCGGAGCGACCTCGTGAAGCGGTACGGGCAGCTCATCGGGCTCAAGCCCGAGCACTACGAGGAGTACGTCACGGCCCACGCTGACGTCTGGCCCGGGGTGCTTGCCAAGATCCACGAGTGCAACATCCGCAACTACTCGATCTTCCATCGCGGGGGCCAGCTGTTCGCCTACTTCGAGTACGTCGGTTCCGACTTCGACGCCGACATGCAGCGCATGGCCGACGACCCCGAGACCCAGCGCTGGTGGGATCAGATGATGCCGCTCCAGGAACCCCTGGCCGATCGAGCCGAAGGGGAGTGGTGGGTGCAGTTGGAGGAGGTATTCCATACGGATTGAGTCGATGGTTGGAAGAGGCCGCAGCCGCGGCATCGGGAACCAGATCCAAGACGGAGGAGCAAGGATGCGTAACACCATGACCAAGCGGAGCGGACGACTGGCGATCCCGCTCGCGGCAGCCTTTGCCGTGACCGCGCTGGGCGCGAGTGCTGCCGTGGCCCAGGACGAGCCGGCCTACGCCGGGCTCGACAAGGACCTGTCGGGCACGACCATCAAGATGGCGGCCATCGGCGGCGGCAGCTACGAAGCCATGTACGACTCGATCAGCATGTTCGAGGAGGAGACCGGCGCTGACGTCGAGATCGTCTTCCTCGGCGACGGCTTCGAGATCGACCGCTACCTGAAGACCAACTACGCGGCCGGCACGGTCGACTTCGACGTGGCCTGGAACCACACCAGCTTCATGTCGCAGTACACCAACTTCGTGGAGCCGCTGCAGAGCTACTTCACGGAGGAGGAGCTGGCGGCCTTCTCGCCCAGCATCATCGAAGCCGCCACCATCGACGGCAACCTGCAGCTCATCCCGCGCCACGCCGACATCAGCGCGCTGTACTACCGCACCGATCTCTTCGGTGACGCGGACCTGCAGGCCAAGTTCGAGGAGGCCGTACGGCTACCCGCTGGCCGTGCCGACGACGCTGGACCAGATGTACGACATGTCCGAGTTCTTCGTGGGCGAGGGCGTCATCAAGTACGGCACCGAGTACGCCGGCAAGGAGGAGGCCATCGCGGGGCGCTTCTACGAGCTCCTCTTCGCCAACGGTGGGGACTACTTCGACGCCGACCTCATGCCCATCTTCGACTCCGAAGCGGGTGTCGCGGCAGCCACGTGGATGCGTGACCTCTACGCCAATGGCCTCGTGCCCCCGGATACGACCAACCTCGTCTGGGACGGCGTGGCGGCCAACTTCTGCAACGGCGACGTGGCGGTCTATCTCGAGTGGTACGGCTGGTACGGCTACTTCCAGGACCCCGAGTCCTGCCCCAACGTGGCCGGCAAGTTCGGCATGGCCCGCGGACCGGTGGGCATGAGCGACACGCACACTGGCTGGGCCGGAGCCCACGCCTTCAGCGTGGCCAAGGACTCCCAGAACAAGGAAGCCGCCGTCCAGCTCGTCAAGTTCCTCACCTCCGAGGCGGTCGCCTTCGAGGAGTCGAACAACCTCGGCTTCCTGCCCGTGCGTGCCGATGTCTCGGAGCGCGTGGTGGCAGCCAACGCGGACACGGGCAATCCGCTCGATGCCGAGCGCTGGGAGCTCGCCAACCTGCAGGTGAGCGAGGACTTCCGCACGCCTCCGCTGTTCGCTGACTGGATCAGCTTCACCAACGAGTGGTATCCCACCCTCCAGTCCATCATCCTCGGCGACCTGAGCGTCGAGGACGGCCTGGCCAAGGGCGTCTCAGACGCGACCGAGCTGCTGGACAGCCTCGGCTACTAGCCCATCGTCTCGAGAGGGGCCGTGCCACTCATGGTGCGGCCCCTCTCGACGTATCCGATACGGGCCATCGCTTAAGGGCAGCTGATCGATGACGACGGACACGGCGCGCCTGACCGCTCCACCGGGATCCCCGGGGGAAGGGTCGCTCGTTGCGCGCCTGCGACGACGCAACTGGTTCCCGTACCTCATGACGGTCCCGGCCGTGATCGTCGTGGTGCTGGTCGTCATCTACCCCATGGCGTACTCGCTCTTCGTCTCCTTCACGCCCTTCCACCTGCTGCGGCCGGACACGACGTCGCAGCTCGTGCCGGCGGAGATGTTCGACAACTACGCGCGCCTGGCGCGCGACGACGTCTTCTGGCGGGCGCTGTGGAACACCATCCTGTTCATGTTCGTGACCGTGAACGCATCGCTCGTCATCGGCTTCGGCCTGGCCATGCTGCTGGCACGCATGACCTTCGCCATGGGACCGGTGCGAGTCCTGCTGATGATCCCGATGATGTTCGCGCCCGTGCTGATCGGCTTCCAGTTCGCCTGGTTCTTCAACGCCACGGTGGGCCTGGTCAACAACGCCCTGCTGACCCTGGGGCTCATCTCGGAGCCCGTCGCCTGGCTCGTCGCGGAGCCCAACGGGATGATGTCGCTGATGATGGCCACCATCTGGATGACGGTCCCGGTGGTGACCATCGTGCTGCTGGCCGGACGCCTGTCGCTGTCGGAGGAGCTGTATGACGCGGCCTCGGTCGACGGAGCCTCGGTCTACCAGCGCATGCGGCACATCACCGTCCCGCAGATGCGGCCCTTCTTCGTCATCGTCATGGTCCTGCTCTCGCTCGACATCGCGCGGGCCTACGACATCGTGCGCATCATGACCGACGGGGGGCCGGCCCACCGCACCGAGCTCATCTGGACCTACGCGGGACAGCTGGCCATCCGCGGCTCTCAGTTCGGCCTGGCATCGGCCATGTCGATGGCCGGTGTCGTGCTTGGTGTCGCCTTCACCTTCTATCTCTTCCGCCAGATGATGCAGCTCCGCAAGGACATGGGATGAGCAGTACCGCGCGCTCCCAGCCGGCTTCCGTCGAGGCTACCGCCCCCGGCCAACGACACGCCGCCGCATCCATTGGCGCGATATCGGTGCCAACTGGCTGGCCTTCTCGGTCATCGCGCTGCTGGCCCTGCCGGCGATCTGGATCATCCTGACGGCCTTCCGGCCCAACCTCGAGGTCAACGCCTCGCCTCCCATCTGGATCCCGCAGGCCATCACGCTCGATGCCTTCGAGTCGCTCTTCGGCCTCAACCCCGCCACTGCCTCGGGCGTGCCGGTGATGAGCTATCTCACCAACTCGCTCACGGTGGCGCTGCTGGCGACGGCGCTCTCGGTGCCCATCGGCACGGCCGCCGGCTATGCCTTCTCGCGCTTCGACTTCGTGGGCAGCCGCATGCTGCTGCTGCTCCTGCTGCTGACCCGCGCGGTGCCCGGCGTGGCCCTCAGCCTGCCGCTCTTCCTGCTCATGCGCAACATCGGCCTGATCGACACCGTCTCCGGCCTGGCCTTCGTCTACATGGCTCTCAACATCCCCTTCACCGCGTGGCTCATGGACGGCTTCTTCCGGCGCATCCCCCGTGAGCTCGATGACGCTGCCTACGTGGATGGGGCCAGCCACTGGCAGACGTTCTGGAAGATCGACCTGCCACTGGCGCTGCCAGGCCTCGGCGCAGCCGCCGTCTTCGCCTTCCTGGCGGCCTGGAACGAGTACCAGGTCGCGTCGGTCCTCACCAAGACGCCGGCGTCCAAGACCTTCCCCGTGGGTCTGGCCGACTTCACCACGCAGTTCACCGTGGACTGGCGCGGCATGGCGGCGATGTCGGTGCTGATGATGATCCCGGCCATCCTGTTCGTGCTGGCCATGCAGCGAAGCCTGACCAAGGGCCTCACCTTCGGGGCCGTGAAGGGCTAGCTCGATGGCGAGCCACTACCAGCCGCGCTGGCGCATCGAAGCCGCTGCGGGGCGGGACCTGCGCATCGGCATCATCGGCTGTGGCGGCATCGTCCAGGGTGCTCACCTGCCTGCCTACCGGGCAGCCGGCCTGGACGTCACGGCCGTCTTCGACGTGGATGGCGAGAAGGCCCGCGCCGTGGCTGCCGAGTTCTCCATCCCGGCCGTGGCCGCCTCCGCCGAGGAGCTGGCCCGCCGGCCGGACGTGGACATCGTGGACATCGCCGTGCTGCCGTGGGTGCAGCCGCAGATCGTGCCCATCGTGGCTGCTGCCGGCAAGCACATGCTGTGCCAGAAGCCACTGGCCATGGACTACGCCACGGGTGTCGCCGAGGTCGAGGTCGCGGAGGCCGCCGGCGTGCTGCTCGCCGTCAACCACCAGATGCGCTGGGATGCCGGCATCGCCGCAGCTCGCGACCTGGTCGCGCAGGGCGCCCTGGGCACCGTGACCGAGGCACAGGTCCAGGTGTCGGTCTCGACGCCGTTGCACCTGTGGGCGTGGATCGCCGAATCGCCGCATCTCGACATCAAGATCCACAGCACGCACTACCTCGATGCGCTGCGCTCGATCCTGGGTGACCCGGTGTGGGTGACCAGCGTCCACGGTCGCTACCCGGAGCAGGCGCCGGTGCAAGGCGAGACCGTCACCAAGACCATCCTCGAGTATCCCGATGGTCACCAGGCCCTCGTGGCGACCAACCACTACAACCAGCACGGCGAACCCTCCGCGGAGTTCCGCTTCCTGGGCACGGAGGGCATGCTGGCGGGCACCATCGGGCTCATGTACGACTACCCCAACGGCCGGCCCGACACGCTCGCGCTGTACCGCGATGGTGTGCAGGTGCAGGCGTTCGAGTTCGACACCAGGTGGCTGCCCGACGCGTTCCTCGGCCCCATGAGCGACCTCATGGACGCCATCGCGACGGGTCGCGCGCCGCTCACCGCCGGACGCCAGATGCTGCCCACGCTGGCCATCGGTGAGGCCGCCTACCGTTCCGCCGAGGAGCGGCGCAGCGTGCGCCTGTCCGAGATCACCGGCACGGGGCCGTGAGCGACACCGCCACGCCGGGGTCCATCTTCTCGATGCTGCAGCGCGCTTTCGGCGACGCTGCCATGGAGGCGGTCTTTGCCGAGGCGGCTACCGTCGACGCCTGGCTTCGCACCGAGGCCGCGCTGGCGCGTAGCCAGGCCGAAGTGGGGGAGCTCGATCCGGAGCGAGCCGAGGCCATCGCTGCCGCCTGCACGCTGCTGAACGTCGACCTGCCCGCGCTCTGGACCGACACCAGCAACGTGGGCTATCCGATCCTCCCGCTCGTGCGCCAGATCACCCTGCGCCTGCCCGAAGCGGAGCGCGGGTCGCTGCACTACGGTGCCACCACCCAGGACATCATGGACACCGGTCTTGCCCTGCAGCTGGACGCTGCCATCGAGCGCCTGGTGGCACTCAGCGAGGACCTCGGTGAGGCCCTGGCCCGGCAGGCCGAGGCACACATCGACAGCGTGATGGCCGGACGGACCCACGGCCAGCAGGCCGTGCCGACCACCTTCGGTGCCAAGCTGGCGACGTTCCTGCGCCAATGCCTGCGGCTGCGCGCTGACCTCCTGTCAGCGCGGGCGTCGTGCTGTCAGATCAGCCTGCACGGCGCGGCCGGCACCTCGGCCGGGCTGGGTCCACGCGCCGACGAGGTCCGTGCCGCGATGGCGCGGCAGCTCGGCCTGCTGGCGCCCGAGGGGCCCTGGCATGTCACCCGCGACGGGCTGGCTGCCCTGGGCGCGGTCTGCGCGCGCGCCGCGGCGATCTGCGCGCGACTGGCGCGCGAGGTCATCGACCTCTCGCGCACCGAGATCGGCGAGGTGAGCGAATCGGTGGGCCACCATCGCGGCGCCTCCTCGACCATGCCCCAGAAGGCCAACCCCATCGACTCGGAGGCCATCGTGGGCATGGCGGCGAGCGTGACCGCCGCCTCGGCCAGCCTCTACCGCGCCATGGAGGCTGGCCATGAGCGCTCGGCCGGCGAGTGGCAGATCGAGTGGCACCAGCTCCCGCAGGTGGCCGTGCTCACCGCCGGTTGCCTGCGCATCGCCGCCAGGGTCGTCGACGAGCTGAACGTCTATCCCTCCCGCATGGCCCTCAACCTGGCGGCCGAGCAGGGGAGGACCCTCGCGGAGGCCTACATGTTCGAGCTGGCACCGGAGCTCGGGCGTGAGGCCGCCCATGACGTCGTCTACCACGCCGCGACCGTCTCCAAGGCGCGCGGGATCGAGCTCCGGGAGGCCTTGCTGGAGGACGCTGCCGGGACGCGCGCCGTTCGCGAGATCGACCCCGCCGAGTACCTTGGCCAAGCCCGTGATGACGTCACGCGGGCCATCACCGACTGGCGCCAGCGCTCCCATCGGTGAGCCTGCCGTCAGCCCATCCAGGCGCCGCCGCTCACGTTCATGATCGCACCCGTGACGAAGCTGGCGTGGTCCGAGGCCAGGAACACCGCCACGGAGGCGACCTCGGCCGGGTCAGCCTGGCGTGCCAGCGGCGTGCTGTCGATGTACGCCTGGGCCGCCGGCGAGAAGCCGGCACGCTGCATGGGCGTATCGATGAACCCCGGGGCGATGCTGTTGACGCGGATGCCCGAAGGCCCGTAATGGCGTGCCATGGCGTAGGTGAGGGCGATGATGCCGCCCTTGGAGGCGCCGTAGGCTGGAGCCGAGCTCACCCCGCCCATGGTGGCCGAGATGGAGGTGAAGGTGCAGATGCTCCCGGGCGTGCCCGCCCGGCGCATGTGCTCACCAGCCGCCCGCGCGAGGAAGAAGCTGGCCTTCAGGTTGGTGTCGAGCTGCCAGTCCCAGGCCTGCTCGGTCACGTCCACCAGCGGCTCTCGCTTGAGCACGCCGGCGGCGAGCACGATGGCGTGGACACCACCCAGCAGGTCGGCGGCGCCCTGCACCAGGCCGGCATGGGCGTCGAGGTCGTTGAGATCCATGCCCACGGCCTGGTGGGGTCCCCCGGCCAGGGACTCGACCAGCGCTCGCACCTCGGGTTCCCGCAGGTCGACCGCGCAGACACGGGCGCCCACGTCGGCGAAGGCCCGTGCGGTGGCTTCGCCGATACCCTGCGCCGCGCCCGTCACGATGACACCGCGGCGCTCCAGCCCCCAGCCCTTGCGGCCACTCTCCATGCCTCGACCTCCCAGTCCATCAGCGCAGCCCGAGGGCTCTCACATCCCTAGCCTACTTGCCCAGGGAGGACCCAGATGAACCATCCGAGCATCCGCCCCGCGGGTTGGCCCGCGAGCCCCATCCGGCACAGCGACGTGCTCGGTCGACCTCTTCGCCAGGATGGCCTGGATACGCTCGGCACGAGCACCCAGACGTGGGCCGAGGTCGCCATCGACGAGGGCGACTGGGACCTGGCGCTGGAGCTGGTGGAGTACTTCGCCCGCGAGATCGCGATCATGAACGAGGTGCTCTTCGTGTGGCTCACCGACATCCTCGACTACCGCCTGGCGCGAGCCGGTGCGACCGAGGGCGGCCTTGGCCACAAGCTGCTCGCCGGCTATCGGCGCTTCGAGCCGGGTGCCGGGGACCTCGAGCGCGCCCGCCGGGCACTCGCTGCGCACGACGCCGTGGCAGCGGTCGACGCCGTCGAGCTCATGCGTGTGCGCTGGGCGGCCCAGCATGACGGCCTGGTGGTCTGGATCCAGGAGGTGCAGACAGAGATCGCGGCATCGTTCGGCGAGGACGCCATCCGCGAGTCGGTCACGCTGGCCTACGAGCACATCTGGAAGCCGCGCTACGAGCTGTGGGAGCGGATGACCCCCGAGCTGCGACTTCAGCTGAGCGTCGAAGGCATGCGTGGCGGCCACCTCTCCGGCCCGCGTCATCGCGGCGATGTCGGCGTCTCCGATGAGGGCGATCGGTACGTGATGTCGCTCGACCCCTGCGGGAGCTGCGGCGTGCTGCGGCGCGGCGATCCCGACAGCGGGCGGCCGCCGCACCCGTCGGCGATCAACCAGTCGCCGCATCCCTGGACCCAGGGGCGCACCGGCATGAGCTGGTACAGCATCCACTCGATGATCGCGCTCGAGTACATCCAGATGTCACAGGGCAAGCCACCGCTGCGGCCGGTCGAGGATTGCGACCTGCCCGACCGCCCCTGTCGCTGGTTCATCTACAAGGACACCTCAAAGCCTCGGCGTGTCCACTACGAGCGCCAGGGGTTCGCGCCCCCGGCCGATGCCCCGGCCTGAGCCGACGCGGGCGACGTCACCGACCCATCACACCACTGGAGGCCCTGGATGTCACGACTTGCTGAACTGCCCCTGTTGCCAGTCCAGTCGCTCGGCAGTGCCGCTGCGCCGCCCTGGGTGTGGCTCCTGCGCGATGCCGTCGCCGAGGGGCGGCTTGGCCCCCTGGACATCGCCGAGTCGCTGCGCGACGCTGCGCGGGTGGCGCTGCTCGACCAGCAGGAGGTCGGCTACGACATCGTCTCCGATGGCGAGATGCTGCGGGCCGACTTCACCCGCAACTTCCACGGCTACCTGACCGGGCTGGAGGCCATCGAGTACGAGCGGCGCCTGGGCTACCCGGGGCCTGACCAGCTCGACGCCTTTCGCGCCAGCGGTCCTGTTTCTGCGCCCGACGGCTACGGCCTGGTGCAGGAGACGGCACACATGCTCCAGCTGACCGAGCAGCCCTTCGTCACGCCCCTGCAAGGCCCCGTCACGCAGGCCTTTCGCATCGCTCCGGGCGATACCTACAAGGACAAGGGCGAGCTGGCCTGGGCCCTCGTGCCGGACATCAACCGGGAGCTGAGAGCCGCGGTGGCGGCGGGGGCTCACTTCGTCCAGGTCGACGAGCCCGCCTTCTGGATCCTGCCCGGCGGGCTGCCGGAGATGGTGGCCATCGCCAACGCCTGCATCGACGGCGTGGAGGCCATGACCTCGCTGCACCTGTGCTTCGGCAACTTCCGTGGTCGACCGGCGACGGCGTATCGCTCCTACGCTGCCTTCGCCCCGTACTTCAGCGGCCTGGCCTACGACGCGCTCAGCCTCGAGTTCGCCAACCGCTCCATGTGGCAGACCGAGCTGTGGGCGGAGCACGGCGCTGACAAGACGCTGGTCGCCGGCGTCATCGACGTCAAGGGCCGCGACGCCGAGACGCCGCAGATCGTGATCGAGCGCATCCGCACGCTGCTGCGCTCGGTCCCTGCCGACAAGCTCTGGCTCTCGGCCGACTGTGGCTTCAGCCAGACGGCGCGACCGCTGGCCGTCGAGAAGATGCGCGCGCTGGTGGAGGCTGCACGGGTGCTGCGCGGCGAGCTGGCGGGCTGACCGAGGCCGCCCTCAGGAGGCGTGCTCCTGGGCCACCTCCATGGCGATGGCGGCCCACTCCCACAGTCGCTGCGGCTGGTATCGCACGGTCGAGATGTCCTTCATGATGAGCTCGACGTGGCAGCCCCTGGCCGCGTCGAGGAACTCGATCAGCTGGCCGCGCGCCAGCTCCGGGTTCCAGCTATCTCGCGCGAAGACGTTGGGGTTGGGCTTGCGGGACAGCACGTAGTCGGCACCGACCTGCTCGACCATGCTGGCCGTGTCGGCCCACGGCGTGGTCGAGATCTTGCGCAGGTTGGGGATGCGGCGGACGATGTCGATGGACTTGTCCAGCGGCTCGCAGCAGCCGTAGTAGGTCATGCCCCAGCGGGTGAGCCAACGCAGGTCGTGCTCGATGGCGAACTCCCAGCGCATCTGCGGGCGAGACGTCGGAGAAGATCTGCGCGTTCGAGCAGCCCCACATGTTGTGCGGGTGCACGTGCTCCGCGTCGAAGGGCTCGCCCGGCAGCGACCCGGTATAGCCGTAGCCGCCCGAGCCGATGCGCGTGTTGTTGGCGTCGAGCGACAGCAGGTTCAGGGCGTCGAACTGGTCCAGCTCCACCATCCAGGCGTCGACCATGCGATCGACGCCGGCGTGCACCAGTGCCGGTCGTTCGACCAGGTCCATCATCGCCTCCTGCACGCCCCACCAGCGGATGAGGTAGTCCCAGGGGGTGTACCAGATGTGCGTCTGGCCCATCTTCTTCACCGGCATGATGCCGTCGTAGACCTCGCACATGGCCTGGTAGCGGAACTCCGTGGCGGCCTCGTCGTGGGTGACCCTGGGCATGCTGATCTTCTCCAGGTCGTCGAAATCGCGGATCTGGATGTGGAACTCGCGCGAGACGATGTCGTTGGCATCGTCGGTGCGTGCCACCTCCACGTCCTCGACGATGCCGAAGTCGGTGCTGTGGATGGCCAGCGGGCAGGTGAGGAAGTCGTCGAGGATCATGTCGCCCGGCAGGTGCCGCCACTGGTACAGCGTGCGGCGCAGGTCGCGCTCCTGGTCCTGTGCCCAGGGGTCGCTGGTCTGCAGCGTCAGCTCGTCATCGACGTTCATCTCGTGCCAGGGGATCTCGTTGATCCACACCATCGGGCGCACCGAATCGAGGTCGTTCAGCCGCTGCCACAGCTTCGCCTTCTGGGCGTGGATGGGCAACGCGGCGTACTCGGCAAGCTCGGATGCCAGCCCTCGCAGGACCTCCGTATCGCGCGGGCCCAGCTCGATCTCGTGGGCGATGGGTGGCGGTTCGTAGTGGCTGGGGTCGTGCAGCATGCCGCATGTATAGCAACCGCAGCACGGCTGAGTCAACCGGTTGACCGACCCGCTACCATCGGCTGGTCAAGCGGTGATGTGGCGCTCATGCAGCCGTTGCCGTCCCTGCCCCGAACGATCGGAGGAGTCGATGCCGGAAGCCGATGGCCGCCGCCTCGAGTGGTACCGCCAGATGCTGCTGATCCGCAGCTTCGAGGACAAGGTCCAGCAGCTGTTCCTGGCCGGCCGCATCGAAGGCACGACGCACCTGTGCCAGGGGCAGGAGGCGGTCTCGGTCGGTGCCATCGCAGCCATGCAGCCGGGCGATGTCCAGACCAACACCTACCGCGGTCACGGGGAGGCACTGGCCCTGGGCATGCAGCCCGAGGTCGCCCTGGCCGAGCTGATGGGCCGCGCCAGCGGTGGGTCCCGCGGGCTGGGCGGTTCGATGCACCTGATCGACACGGCCAAGGGCAACATCGGGGCCAACGCCATCGTGGGTGCCGGCATGCCCATCGCCGTCGGCGCCGCCATGGCCTTCAAGCTCCGCGGCCAGCCCAACGTGGCGCTCACCTTCATGGGTGACGGCGCCACCAACATCGGCACCTTTCACGAGTCGATGAACATGGCCGCGGTCTGGGGAGTGCCCGTGGTGTTCATCGTGGCCAACAACCTCTACGGCGAGTATTCGCCGGTGCGCATGACCACGCCCATCGATGACCTGGCCCGACGCGCCGACCCCTATGCCATGCCCGGGGTGGTCGTCGATGGCCAGGACGTGGAGGCCGTCCATGCCGCCACCGCCGAAGCCGTGGAGCGGGCTCGCGCTGGCGGTGGCCCCAGCCTGCTGGAGATGAAGACCTACCGCTACCGCGGGCACTCGCGCTCCGACCCGGCCAGGTATCGGCCTGCTGGTGAGCTGGAGTCGTGGAAAGCGCGTGATCCACTGCTCGTGCTCGGCCAGCGCCTCATCGACGAGGGCCTGATGACGGCTGCCGAGCAGGCCGCCATGAGCCAGCAGCACGACGCCGAGGTGGACGCTGCCATCGCCCGGGCTGAAGCCGCACCGTACCTGACGCTCGAGGAGGCCGGCAGCTATGTCTACGCCGACTGAGATGCCGGCCCCGATGACCCCGGCCCAGGCCGAGGAGATGACCTATCGCGACGCGGTCAACGCGGCCATGGACGACGCGCTGGCCGAAGACGCCGCGGTGGTCTTCATGGGCGAGGACGTGGCCAACGAGGGCGGCGTCTTCAAGACCAATGCCGGCCTGGCCGAGAAGCACGGCGGCCGGGTCATCAACACGCCCATCTGCGAGAACGGCTTCACCGGTGTCGCCCTGGGCATGGCCGTCATGGGCATGCGACCCATCGTCGAGTTCATGTTCGCCGACTTCATGCCCACCGCCGGCGACGCCATCGTCAACCAGCTGCCCAAGTACCGCTTCATGAGCGGTGGCCGGCTGTCGGTGCCGATCACGCTGCGCGTCATCTCCGGCGCCGGTGGCCGCTTCGGCACGCAGCACAGCGCCACCGGCGAATCCTGGTTCATGAGCCATCCGGGGCTGCGCGTCGCCGCCGCCGGCACCCCGGCCGCGGCCTACGAGCTGCTGCGGGCAGCGGTCCGCTCCAACGACCCGGTCATCGTGCACGAGCACAAGCTGCTCTATACCCGCAAGGGGCTGGTGCGACGCGGTGCCGTGGCCGAGATGGGCAAGGCAGCCATCGAGCGGCGCGGTGACGACGTGACCATCGTGGCCACGCTGCTGATGCTCGAGCGCTCGCTGCAGGCGGCGGAGATGCTCGCGGCCGAGGGCATCGAGGCCGAGGTCATCGACCTGCGCTGGATCCGGCCCCTGGACCTCGAGACCATCGGCAGCTCGGTGGGCAGGACCGCACGCCTGGTCATCGCCGAGGAGCAATGGCACGACGGTGGCTGGGGTGCCACCATCATCAGCCGACTGGCCATGAGCGGCGCCTACCTGGCCTCCCGGCCCCGCAGCGTGGCCCTGCCGGACGACATCCCCATCCCGTACGCGCCTCCGCTGGAGGATGCCGCCATCCCATCCGCTGAGCGCATCGCACAGGCCGCCCGGGACAGCCTGATCTCGTGACCGCCTTCTCCGAATCGATCGCCCGCAACGACGGCCGCACCACGCTCGTCGAGCTGGTGCCATGGGCCGGGCCGCTGCAGGACCAGGCCGGTGAACGTGCCCGCCAGATGGCGGAGGAGATGTCCTCCGACGCGCGTGTCACCGCGCTCACCATCACCGACAACGCCGGCGGCTTCGTGCGCCTGGGCCCGCTGACGCTGGGCCAGGCCATCGCGCACATGGGCGGCGAGGTGGTCGTCCACCTGGCCTGCCGCGATCGCAACCGCGCGGCGCTCCAGTCGACCGCGTATGGCCTGGCCAGTGATGGTCTCACCAGTGTGCTGGCACTCTCCGGGGACTACCCCCGGGAAGGCTTCGGTGGCCGTTCACGGCCGGTGTTCGACATCGATTCGGTGGGGCTCATCACGCTGCTGCGGGACCTCTCCGAGCACGGGCCGCGTTTCACCATCGGCTGCGCGGTCAACCCCTTCAAGGCGCTCGAGGGCGACCTGGTGCCGCAGTACCTGAAGCTGGCGATGAAGGTGCGGGCCGGGGCCGACCTGGCCATCACGCAGGTCGGCTACGACGCGCGCGCGTGGTCGGAGCTGCTGACGTGGAACCGCACGCAGGGCCCCGCCATCCCGCTGCTGGCCTCGGTCTACATCCTGTCCCGGCCCGTCGCCAACGTCTTCCATCGCGACGGCGTGCCCGGCATCCGCCTCTCCGATGGGCTGCTGGCGTGGGTCGAGCGGCAGGCTGCGTCCGCCGACAAGGGCCGCGCCGCCTTCCTCGAGCTGGCCGCCAGGCAGGTGGCCGTGGTGCGCGGCCTGGGCTACGCGGGTGCTTACCTGGCCGGCCAGCGCAGCAGCACCGAGATCGACACCATCCTGCGCCTGGCCGACGAGTACGCTGCCGACTGGCGGGTGCTGCTTCCCGACGTCCACTGGCCCGAGTCCCAGCCACACCGCCTGTTCGAGCCGGGCGAGGTCCCGCAGCTGGCGTCGGAGCGCCCGACCAGGCCGACGCGGACCCGTCGTGTGCCGCTGGCCTACCGCTTCAACCGGCTCGTCCACGACGTCGCCTTCGCCCCCGAGTCGCGCGGCTTCGCCATCGCGCATGGCATCTACGACCGGCTCGACGGCACGCCCCTGATGTGGCCGGCGCACGTGTTCGAGCAAGCCGTCAAGATCCCGCTGTTCGACTGCCATGACTGCGGCGACTGCTCGCTGCCCGACATCGCCTACCAGTGCCCCGAAGGGGCCTGTGCCAAGAACCAGCGCAACGGCCCCTGCGGCGGTTCCATCGACGGAGCCTGCGAGGTGCCCGGCCGGCGCTGTGTCTGGACCGAGGCCTACGACCGGCTGCGCCCCTACGGCGAAGCCATGACGATGCTCGAGCGCGAGCCGGTCCTGCAGGACAACGCGCTGCGCGGCAGCAGTGCCTGGGCCAACACGTACCTGGGCCGCGACCACTATCGCCATCACACAGGAGGGGACTCGTGAGCCACGCCGCCGGCGGCCGTGATTTCATCATCATCGGCGAGAACATCCACTGCACGCGCGTGGTCAAGCGGGAGGGTGCGCGCGCTGGTGTCGCGCCGGATGGCCGGCCCGGTGTGCGCTTCCCCGACGGGGCCGACGGCGAGGCCTGGCTGGCCCTGCCCGACTCGATCGTGGAGTCGACCGAGTTCGCCACCAACGGACGCATCAAGCACGTCATGGCGGCCGTGCGCCAGGGCCTCGCCGGTGGTGCCGAGGCCGAGGTGGCGGCTCGCTACGTGGCCTGGATGGCGCAGCGCCAGGTCCAGGGCGGGGCCGACTATCTCGACCTCAACGTCGACGAGATCAGCCCCGACACCAGCGGCCGGCTGGACGCCATGCGCTGGCTGGTGGCGGCCGTCGGGCCTGCCTCGAACGTGCCCCTCTCGATCGATTCTTCCGACGCGGCGGTGCTGGAAGCCGGGCTCGACGCCATCGACCCTGCCTGGGCCGAGCGGGGCGTCCGCGATGGTGAACTCGGCCTCGACCGAGCGTCCGGAGGTGCTGGAGCTGTGCGCTGGGCGGGCTACGCCGGTGGTGCTCTCCTGCACGGGCGCCTCGATGCCATCGGGGGCGCAGGACCGTATCGAGCGCGCCGAGCAGATCGTCGCGGCAGCGCTCGAACGAGGGCTGCCAGCCGGCTCGCTGTACGTGGACCCGCTCGTCATCCCCATCGGTGTCGACCCCCTGGCCGGCCAGGCCTATCTCGACGCGGTGGGGGCCATCCGCGAGCGCTTCGGCGATGACATCCACATCACCGGTGGTGTCTCCAACATCAGCTTCGGCCTGCCGGCGCGACGCCTTGTCAGCGACGTCTTCCTCGACCTCTGCGTGCAGCACGGCCAGGACAGCGGCATCGTCGACCCGGTGGCCGACCTCGCGGCCGCGCTCGAGCCCGACCGCGACTCGGAGCCCTATCGGCTGGCGGCGGCGATGCTGACCGGCGAGGACGCCTTCGGCATGGCCTTCATCGGCGCCTTCCGCGCAGGCTCGCTGGGCTAGCGGACGCTCGACGGTCCCGGCAGCTGCTGGACAGCCCCGGCAGTTGCTGGACCTCCCCGGCAGCTACTGGACAGCCTCTGGCCGGTCGTGCTACGGTCTCACTGTTAACGTTACCAAACTCGCCGGCATGCCGATACGCTCGAAGAGGGACACTCGATGACCACCTTTTCTCCCACCATTCCCGGTACCGAGATCGACCGGGGCCTCGCCAAGGATGACCTCATCGTCATCGCCGGCGCTGGCGGGTTCATCGCCGGCTCGTTGACCCGCTACTTCGCCGAGCAGGGCTACACCAACATCCGTGCCATCGACCGCAAACCGCTGCCGGACTGGTACCTGCGTGTGCCGGGCGTGGAGTCGGTCTGCGCCGACCTCAGCGTCGAGCAGAACGCCATCGATGCCGTCAAGGGCGCCAGCGAGGTCTACAACCTGGCCGCGGACATGGGTGGCATGGGCTTCATCGAGCACTTCCGCGTCGAGTGCCTGCGCAGCATCCTCGTCAACACCCACTTGACCGAGGCTTCCTACCGTGCCGGCGTCAAGCGCTACTTCTTCTCTTCCTCCGCGTGTGCCTACAACACGGACCTGCAGAAGTCGCCCGAGGTGATCGCGCTGAAGGAATCGGACGCGTATCCGGCCATGGCTGAGCGAGGCTACGGGTGGGAGAAGCTCATCTCCGAGATGTTCTGCCAGGAGTACTGGGCTGAACGAGGGCTGGAGACGCACATCGCCCGCTTCCACAACATCTACGGCCCCAACGGCACCTGGTTCGGTGGCCGCGAGAAGGCGCCCGCGGCCATGTGCCGCAAGGTCCTGGAGGCGCAGGACAGTGGCGACATGCGCATCGAGATCTGGGGCGACGGCGAGCAGACGCGCTCGTTCTGCTACATCGACGACTGCCTGCACGGCATCGACCTCATCATGCACAGCCCGGAGCTGATCGCCACCCCCATCAACCTGGGCTCGAGTGAGCTGGTGTCGATCAACCAGCTGGTGTCGATCGTCGAGGAGATCGCCGGAACCACGCTGGTGCGCGAGTACGACCTCGACGCGCCCAAGGGCGTGGCGGGGCGCAACAGCGACAACACCTTCATCCAGCAGGTGCTGGGCTGGGAGCCCAACACGCCGCTCCGAGAGGGCATGGCCGCGACGTACGCGTGGATCGCGGAGCAGTTCGCGGCTCGCAAGGCTGGCAAGCGCGTCGTCGAGGGCTAGTGCTGCCGAAGGCTGAGACCGCGATGTCGACCGCGACCCTGGAGACGGCCATCGGGCGGCTGCCCTACCGACTCCAGATGGCAGGCGGCTGGATCGATCAGCCGTTCGTTTCCATGCACGATCCAGAGCCACCGGGTTCGATGGTCGTGGTCTCGCTGCGGCCCACGGTCCGCTACATGGATCGCAGTGGCATGGCCACGGGCACGCGGGTGGTGGCGCGCAAGCTCTGGGGCGAGTCGCTGCCGGACCGACCACCCGAGGAGCTCGTTCGCGAGCTGTACCGGGCGGAGAACGTGGGTCGCGACGCCCCGTCTGGATCCCAGGACATGTGCGGGATCGTCTATCCCGGCATCAGCCGCCTCGACTACGACGCGAGCGTGGAAGGCGGCTGGTTCCCTGCGCACATCGAGACCACGACCGATCCGCGCCTGGTGGCCTGGCTGGAACGGGTCCTGCACCTGGTGCCCGTCGGCTCTCGGCCACCCGGCTATGACCCGCTGACGGAGATGAACCTCGACCCTGGCTGGATCGCCCGGCTGGGCGCCAGCGGTCGTGCCTGCTTCGACGCCATCCTGCGCATGGACGTCGAGGCGCTGGGCAGGTCGCTGAACGAGTGCTCGCGAGCCTGGGGCGTCATCCTGCCGCGCATCTACGAGCATCCAGCCATCAGCATCGACCTGCGTGGGCTGCTGGCCGGCTACGCGGCGGCCTACCCGGGGGCCATGTACTCCGGCTGTGGCGGCGGCTATGTCATCGTCGCCGCGGAAGAGCCGCCGCCCGGCTCGACGGGCATCTCCATCCGCGCATGACCGCCCAGGCGCGCGTGGTCGCGGAAGCCAGCCTCGACGATCTTCGCTCGCAGGACGTTCGCTTCCTGCAGCAAGCGGCCAGCCGCGGAACGCTGCACCTGCGGGTTCCGTCGGACCGTCTCGTGGCCACGCTGACCGGCGCGCCGCCAAGCTTCCCGGCGGTCGAGCGGCTCTTCCTGGCGCAGTCCATCCGCTGGGTCAGCAGTGCCGCGCTGGTGGAGCGGCCGGTGACGGCCGAGCTCGACGACCTGGCTGCTCGAGGCGGCACGCTCGTGGTCCCTGAAGCCGACGCCGATGCGGCCGTGGAGCGGGCGGTTCGTGCCAGCGGGTCGCACTACGACGTGGCGTCTCGCGCCGAGTGTGCCGGGCTGCCCTGGCGGGAAGCCGCACCCCCACCCGTCGGCCAGCCGCGCGTCGTCGTGACCGGCTGTTTCGACTGGCTGCACTCGGGCCACGTCCGCTTCTTCATGGATGCGGCAGCCTACGGCGCGCTGTACGTCGTCGTCGGCAGCGACCGCAACGTCGCCTTGCTCAAGGGCGCAGGCCATCCCCTGCAGCGAGAGGAGGAGCGTCGCTACATGATCGGCTCCCTGCGCGCGGTCCACGCCTGCCTCATCTCGTCCGGGGACGGCTGGATGGACGCAGCCCCGGAGATCGACCGCATCAAGCCGAGCTACTACGTGGTCAACGAGGACGGCGACAAGCCGGAGAAGGCCGAGTTCTGTGTGGCCCACGGCATCGAATACGTCGTCCTCAAGCGCGTCCCGCAGCCGGGATTGCCCGCCCGATCGAGCACTGACCTGCGCGGCTTCTAGGCCGTCCACCCATGCCCAGGCTCATCGATGTCGCCAAGCGCGCCGGTGTCTCGCCGATGACGGTGTCCCGGGTGGTGCATGGCTCCCCGCTCGTCAGCGCCGAGCTGCGGGCGCGAGTGGAGGCGGCCTTGGCCGAGACCGGCTACATGCCCAACATGGTCGCGCGGGGCCTGCGTTCGAAGCGCACGGACACCATCGCCCTGCTGCTGCCCGACATCACCAACCCCTTCTTCACGGCCCTCGCGCAGGGCGTCGAGATCGCGGCTCGCGAGACCGGCCTGAGCATGATCCTGGCCAACAGCGACGAGCGCGAGGACGAGGAGCTGCGCCTCATCCGGGTCCTCCTGCAGCGACAGGTCGACGGCCTCCTGCTCATCCCCAGCGGATCCGGCTCAGCCGCACTTCGGCTCTGCCGCGACCAGGACGTCCATGTCGTCTGCGTGGATCGGCGTCCGGAGCAGGCGGACGCCGACGTCGTGCGCGCCGACGCGGGGGCTGGTTCGGTGGCGCTGGGCCGACTCATCGTCGGGCTCGGCCACCGCCACACCGCCATCCTCTCCGGTCCCGCGGCGGTGCTCAGCGCTCGCGATCGCGTGGCGGGCTTCCGCCGCGCCGTCGTCGAGGAGGCGGGCCTGCCGGAGCCGGCGGTCTTCGAGGGGGCCTTCAGCATCGAGAGCGGCCGCGCCATGGCGACCGCAGCGATGGCGGCGCGACCTCGACCGACAGCGCTGTTCGCGGCCAACAACTTCATCGCCATCGGGGTGCTGCACGCGCTCAGGGAGCTGGACATCGCCGTTCCGCAGGATGTCGCCGTGGTCGGCTTCGACGACCTCCCCGAGGCGATGGTCACGTTCCCCTTCCTGACGGTCGTCGCCCAGCCAGCCGCCGAGATCGGCCGCGAGGCCGTGAACCTGTTGCGTCACCGCCTGACTGATCCAGCCGGTCCCAGGCGCGAGGTCGTGCTGCCGACACGGATCGTCCTTCGTTCGTCGAGCGGCGGTCCACTCAAGGTGAAGGGTCGACAAGCCTCCCGGCGCCGCCAACCCGATAGGCCTCCCGGCGCCCTGCCTCGACGGGTCGCTCGGCGCGCCTAGCTCGGCAGGCCGCTCGACCCGCCACCCATGCGGCCGGCCTTGATGACGCGGTCGAGGAACTGCCGCGTGCGTGCCTCCCGCGGCTGGCCGAGGATCTCGGCCGGTGGCCCTTCCTCCAGCAGGCGCCCCTGGTCGAGGAAGCAGACGCGGTCGGCGATGTCGCGCGCGAAGCCCATCTCGTGGGTGGCGATGATCATGGTCATGCCCGCCTCGGCCAGCTCGCGGATGACGTCCAGCACCTCGGCCACGAGCTCCGGGTCGAGCGCCGAGGTGATCTCGTCGAGCAGCAGCAGGTCGGGCTTCATGGCCAGCGCCCGCACGATGGCCACGCGCTGTTGCTGTCCGCCTGAGAGGCGGTCGGGGTACTGGTCGGCCTTCTCCGACAGGCCGAAACGGTTCAGCAGCTCGAGCGCCGCAGAGCTGGCCTCCTCCTTGCCCACCTTGAGCACCTTGCGCGGGGCCAGCGTGACGTTGTCGAGCACGCTCATGTGCGGGAACAGGTTGTATGCCTGGAACACGATGCCGATGCGGCGGCGGATGACGTCGATCTTCACGCCGCGAGCGGTGATCTCCTCGCCCGCCACGATGACCCGGCCAGCCTCGATAGGCTCGAGCAGGTTCACGCATCGCAAGAGTGTCGACTTGCCCGACCCCGACGCGCCGATGAGGCAGACGACCTCGTGCTCGGCTACGACGAGGTCGATGCCCTTGAGCACCTCCAGCTCACCGAAGGACTTGTAGAGACCTTCGATGCGGACGGCCTCCCGGCCCAGCCGCCGGCCACTGCCCCCGACCGCTGCAGGGCTCATCGCGACGCGCCCGCCAGCTGTCGCCGCCGGTCGCGATCCACGAGCCAGTCCACGAAACGCGCCATGGGGATGGTGAGCAACAGGAAGATGACGGCCGTGATGAGGTAGGGCGTGAAGTTGAACTCGGCAGCCTGGATGATCTGGGCGCGGCGGAACGCCTCCACGGCCCCGATGAAGGAGACGAGCGCGGTGTCCTTCATGAGCCCGATCGAGTCGTTCAGCAGTGGCGGGATGACCCGGCGCACGGCCTGGGGCAGCACGACGTAGCGCATCGACTGCGCGGCCGACAAGCCTAGCGAGCGCGCCGCTGCGTTCTGACTCTGGTGGACCGAGTCGATGCCCGCCCGGTAGACCTCGGCCACGTAGGCGCTCCAGATGAGCGTGAGCGCCACGACCGCCCAGAACCAGGGGTCGGTGGTGGTGCCCTCGATGCGCAGGGCCGGGATGCCGAAGCCGAGCAGGAAGATGACCAGGATGCTGGGAACGCCGCGGAAGACGTCGATGTAGATGGTCGCGGCCACGCGGATAGGAAAGAAGACCGGCCCCTGCAGGCTGCGCAGGATGGCCAGGACGAGCCCGCCCATGAGGATGAGCACCTGCGAGATCAGGAAGATCTCGACGTTCTTGCGGAAGGCGCCCAGGATCTGCAGGAAGCGCTCGCCGAAGACCTCGGCGCTGAAGAAGGCGCTCTGGACCCGCTCCCAGCCGGGTGAGTTGACGACGACGATCGCGACGACGGCCAGCACGGCGATGGTGCTGACCGTCGCGATGGTGACCGCCTTGGCACCCGGTGGCGGGTGCCGTAGCGATCCGGCGAGTCTGCTGGCTCGCGACGGTCGGTCGCGGGATGTGCCGCTCACGAACCGCTCTCGCGCCTCGCGGTCATTCGATGACCGGCATGCCCCCCTCGAAGGCCTCGGCGAAGACGGCGTCCTGGATGGCCTGGAGTTCGCCGCTCTCCTTGAGGGCCGTGATGGCCTCGCTGACGCAAGCTGTCAAGGGACTGTCCTTCTCGAGGACCATGGCGACTCGGTCATCCTGCTCGGTCGTGGGGAACTGGCCTACGATCGTGCCGTCGGTCACCTGCACATAGCCGACATACGACGCGCTCAGGAGATCGACGATCAGACCGTCGATCTGGCCGTTCTGGAGCGCCTGCACCGCGTCGGCGTTGTTGTTGAAGACCTGCGTCTCGCTATCGGGCTGGATCTGCTCCTCGATGAACTGGAGGCTGGTGGTGCCAACGGCTGCGCCGAGGTTGAAGGGTTTGAGGTCGGCGATGCTGCCGACACCCGTGATGTCGGTCCCGCTGACCGCGACGAGGGCCTGGTTCGCATCGAGATACGGCTCGCTGAAGTCGACGTTCTCGGCACGGTCCGGGCGGATCGAGATCTGTGCCATGTGTGCGTCGAAAGCCTTCTCGCCCGGCTGGAACGCGAGCGTGAACTCCGTATTCTGGAGCCAGTCGACCTGGTCATCGGTGAAGCCGAGGGCATGTGCCACGGCAAAGGCGACTTGCCCCTCCAAGCCCTCACCGGACGGCGGGTAGCCGACCTCCCAGCCACTGTCGGGATCGACGGAGGGGTCACCGCCCCACCAGGGCGGGAAGGCGGGGTTGTCAGTGCTGAGCGTCAGGCGACCGGGGTTCTTGAGCATGTCGCCGAGGTTGGCGGCCTGGCAGGCTTCGCTGACCGAGGCCGCGGCCTCGTCATCCTGGGCCACCGCTGCCAACGGGCTGATGAGCAGCGCGAGGCTAGCGGCACCCACGGCCAGCACGCTCACCTCTCTGCGGTGATCGGACATGTAGCAATCTCCTCCTGCTTCTCGGACGGAAGGCCAATGGTCCCACAGCCGAGCAAGGAACGCGGTCCCGTGCCAGCATTCGTGACGTGATCGACCCGAGCGCACCGCTGGGCTATCCGGGGGTGCGACCCCAACCCCCCGCGCCGCCACAACGGGCCGTGCCGCCGTCTCCGTATCAGCCACCCGCCCCTGCGGGCTCTCACCCGTATCCCTCGCCACCATGTGGCGCTGCCTCGAGGCGTCTACCCGCCTGCGTATGGCGAGCCAGCGCGACCAACGGCCCCGGTCCCGGCCCGCCAGAGACGCGTGCCCCGTCGCGATCCTGGTGGCCTCGTCGCGGGCCTCGTCATCGCCGGCATCGGCCTGTTCTTCCTGGCCGGCCAGCTCGAGCCCGACATCGGGCGCTTCGTGACGCTGTTCATCGGGCTGGCCCTGCTGGCGGTGTTCGTCGTTCGGCGTGAGTACGGCTTCCTGGTTCCCGGCTCCATCCTCACCGGCGTCGGCATCGGCATCGTGCTCGACACGGCGGCCAGTGGCGATGCAGAGAGTGGCGTGATGATGCTCGCCATCGCTGGCGGCTTCCTGGGCATCTGGGTCATCGGCTCGCTCTACCGGTTGCCGCAGAACCACTGGTGGCCGCTCATCCCGGGCGGCATCCTGACGCTCATCGGCCTCGTGCAGCTCACCCGCACCGACGTCGCCGGCGCGCTCCAGCTATGGCCGGTCATCCTCATCGTGATCGGTGCCTTCCTGCTTGCAAAGGCCATCACTCGCCACGACTGATCGCGAGCGGAGCGGCTAGAAGGAGATGACGCAGCCCCTGGGCTTGTCGGTGAAGCCTGGCTGACAGGTGGGCGCGGGCTCCGGGTCGCCGCCGCCGTTCACCGTCGTTGTTGCCACCATCGTCCGTACTCGGCGGGTCATCGGGGCCGGGCTGGCTGGAGCCACCCGAGTAGCAATTGCCGACGGCGGTCTTGACGGTGCCCCATTGGCTGCTCGAGCCGTTCGCTCGCGCGGCCCAGGCGTTGACGGCCGAGAGCCAGGACGACGGTGCTCCCGGGGTTCTCCAGCGCGGTGATGGACGTGCCGCAGTTGTAGGCCGGGTCCACCTCTTGTTGCCGCCCGGCTGGGTACCACGGACGAAGAGCTCCTGGCGGGTGCCGCCGGTGGTGGTGCGGATGGACGCGGTCACCACCCCGGTCTTGGGAGGCTGGAACTTCGGCACCGGCTTCTTGTCCATGTAGTCGCGCACGAAGGCGGCCCAGGTCTTGCCCGCATTGTCCAGGGAGTACACGAGCCGGCCCAGGTTGGGCGGCGTACTGTCGCTGTTGCCGTACCAGACGCCGACCGCGAGTGCCGGCTGCTTCTTGTTCGACGGGATAGGCAGCAGCCCATAGGTGGAATAGTCCTTGAGGTTGTTGGTGGTGCCCGTCTTGACGGCGAGCTCGCGCCGCGCACCGTTCCTGGTGTTGTACATGGCGAAGATGTCCGCCCAGACATCGTTTTCGGCAGGGTCGGCGTTGCCCCGCAGGATGTCCGCCATGATGTAGGCCGTCTGCGGGCTCCACACCTGCGTCGTCACTGGCGCGCCGGCATCGTAGATCACCTCGCCGTCGGGACCCTCGACCTTGAGGATGTAGCGGGGGCGCGTGACCTTGCCGCCGTTGCCGAAGGCTCCGAACGCAGCCGTCATGTCCAGCGGACGCACCTCGACCGTGCCGATGCCGCCGGCAAGACCGGCCACGTCGAGCGACTGGTTGCCGAAGGTGGGCAGGAATTCGAAGCCGGCCTTGACGGCGTACCTGCGCACGGTCTTGACGCCGGTCCGGTGCAGCGCGCGGATGGCGGGCACGTTGAGCGACTGCTGCAGCGCGTCGCGCACCTGGACGGGACCTCGATCGCGTGAGTCCGCGTCCTTGGGCGCCCACGTCCGGCCGTCGGCGCCCACGCCACCGAAGGGGGTGGTGATGTCCAGCAGCACGGTGCCGGCGGTGAGCGCGTTGGTGTCGATGCCGGTGGCATAGACGATGGGCTTCCAGGCCGAGCCCGGCTGCCGCTTGCCCAGGCCCACGTGATCGTACTTGGGGTCGAACTTGGGAGTCCTCGACTTGCGGTAGTAGCCGGCCGATCCGACGTAGGCGAGGATGTCACCGGTGCGGTAGTCGAGAGCGACCATGGCGCCATTGCGCAGGTCCAGCCCTTCGAAGGTTGCCGATCCAGCCGGCGTCGCGACCGAGCTTGTTCTTCCTGATGGCGGTCGAAGTACTGGTCTGGCGGGCAGGTTGGGCACGATGGCGCCGGCGTAGATGTACTTCTCACCCAGCTGCTGTGCCTTGCGGTCGAGGGTGGTCGTGACCTGGTAGCCGCCCACGTTGTACGGTGCCCGGTCGCCCAGGATGAGCACCAGCTCCTTCAGCGCTGCCTCCACGAACTGGGGTGCATCGAAGCGGACCTTGCGCTCCGGCTTGATGATGATCTTCTCGTCGAGCGCTTCCTGGTACTGCTCCTGCGTGAGGCTGGTCCAGCGGCCCTTGCCCTCGTACAGCCGGCGCAGGATGAAGTCACGGCGCTGGACGAGCTCGGTATCGACGCATTCGCCGTCCCTGTCAGCGCAGGTCTTGATGACGAGGCGGGAGCGCTCCTTGCCGGTGCGCTTGACCTTCTTGCCGTAGCGCTCCTTGGCGACGTTCTCGTACTTGCCGCTCTTGGGGTTGCGCTTGTACGGGTAGAGGTTGCCGGGCTCCTGCGGGATAGCCGCCAGCAGTGCCGCCTCGCTGATGGTCAGCTCCTCCAGCTTCTTGCCGAAGTAGACATCGGCCGCGGCTGCGACGCCGTAGGCGGCGCCATAGGGGATCTGGTTGAGGTAGGCGGTGATGATCTCCTTCTTGCCTTCCTCGCCGGGGAACGCCTGGGTCAGCTTGTAGGCCTGCAGGATCTCCTTGGCCTTGCGCAGGTAGAGGCCTTCCTTGGTGTCCTGGTTCTCGATCACGTCCTTCGGCAACAGGCGGGCGCGCACGAGCTGCTGGGTGATGGTCGAACCACCGCCCCGCTCGCCGCCGCCACCCGCCTCGGTCACGAGGGCGTTGATGGTCGCGGGCAGGTCCACGCCGGGGTTGTCCCAGAACGTGTCGTCCTCGGTCGCGGTGGTGGCGTCGAGCACGATCTTGGGGATCTCGTCGAACTCGATGACCTTGCGGCGCTCTTCCCAGAACGTGGCCAGCTCCGTCTTGCCGTCCCGATAGGTCATGACGGTCTCTTCGTTGAAGTCGAGGTCGCGGAAGGCATTGACGTCCGGCAGGCCCTCTTCGAGCGTGGCGATGGTGACCGCAGCCGCACCGACGCCGCCGATGGCCGCAGCAGAAGCGATGGTGACGCCAGAGACGATGAGCACGAGCAGCAGCACGAGCAGCGCGTTGGGACCTCCCGATCCCTTCTTGCGGGCGTTGCTACGAGCGACGGCGAGACGCGCAGCGTAAGAACCCCGATGATGGGTCCCGTTCCCGTTCCCATTGCTGGACCGGGGAGCATTGCGCTTCTGTGGGCGATACGGCATGCAGGCCAGATTGTGCCCGACCCACGGCGATTGTGGGTGTTCTGACGATGAAGGTTCCGACACCATCAGGTGCAGATAGTCCTGGCACGGAGTGGTCCGGGTGGCTCCAGGGCCCGCGCTTGCGGCGCTTCCAGCGCGCGCTGCTGGCGTGGTACGGACCCCGCGCGCGGCCGCTACGGATCCGCGCCACGCGTGAACCGTGGGCCATCCTCGTCTCGGAGGTGATGGCCCAGCAGACGCAGATCGCCCGCGCCGACGAGGCCTGGACCGGGTTCATGCAGCGCTTCCCGACGCCGCGTGAGCTGGCTGCCGCCTCGACCGCCGACGTCGTGCGTGCCTGGGCGGGCCTCGGCTACAACCGTCGGGCTGTCAACCTGCAACGTGCCGCGTTCGCCATCGAGGCCGAGCATGGCGGCCGGGTGCCGCACGAGATCGCGGGGCTGCAAGGGCTGCCCGGCGTGGGCCCGTACACGGCGCGCGCGGTGGCGGCCATCGCCTACGGCGCACCGGTGGCGGCGGTGGACACGAACGTGCGGCGGGTGGTCACCCGCGTGCTCGGCGAGTCGCTGCCGCCAGCACGACTCCAGTTCGAGGCCGACCGGTTGGTGGCGCGCCATGACCCGGCCACCTGGACACACGCCTCCATGGAGCTGGGAGCCACCGTCTGCACCGCGCGCGCTCCGCGCTGCGACGCCTGCCCACTTCGAGCCTGGTGCGCCAGCGCCGGGAAGGTGGTGGCGGCGCCGGGCCGCCAGGTCGCACGGGCCCGCCGCGACGCGCGGGGCCGCCGCGACGAGCCGGATCGCCGGGACGCGCTGGGCCGCCGGACACGCTGGGCGTGCCGTTCGAGCAGACCACGCGCTGGTTGCGCGGGCGCATCGTCGACCACCTGCGCCGGCTCGATGACGACCAGTGGGGCCGCCTTCCTGCGGCCATCGGAGAGCACGACGCGGCCGCCATCTCCGCGGCGGTGGCCGGCCTGGAGCGTGATGGACTGCTGGAGCAGCACCCGGACGGGTCCGTGCGCCTACCATCGGGAGCGACATGACCATCACCCACGACCCCACCACCGGCCTGGCGCTGCCCGTCTCCGACGAAGGCCTGTTCGGCCCCGATGTCGATGTCGACGTCCTCACCCAGCGCTGGAGTCGACAGGCCGCGCTGGATCCGATGACGGGGGAGGAGATGCGAGGCACCGATGCGCGGGCCCAGCGCCTTGGTACCCCCGGGGAGTGGCTGATGGAGCAGGCCGGCACGGCCACCGCCGCCGTGGCCAAGGCGCTGATGGTGTCAGGCGACCGCTCACTCGGTTCGCTGGTGCTCATCCTCTGCGGTCCCGGCAACAACGGCGGTGACGGTTTCGTGGCGGCGCGATGGTTGGCAGCGCAGGGTATCGCCGCGGAGGTCGTGCTGCTCACGAGCGGTGGCGTTCCCACCACGCCGGACTCGTTGCGCAATTGGCATCGGCTGGACGGTGTCGACCACATCCACCGCGTCGCCACCGCGCGCGACAGCGACATGGCGCTCTATCTCAGCGGCATCGAGCGCGCGGGACTGGTGATCGATGCGCTGCTCGGCAGTGGCGTGCGGGGTCCCTTGCGTGAGCCCATCCGCACCGCCGTGGACGTGGTGATCCGTGCGCGCGAGAACCAGGTGCCGGTGCTGGCGGTGGACACGCCGACCGCGGTCGACCTCTCCACCGGGGAGGTCTCGGACCCGGTCGTACGGGCAGACGTGACCGTGACCTTCCATCGCCCCAAGGAGGGCCATCGCGCCCGCGTCGCGAAGCTCCTCGCTGGTCGGGTGCTGGTCGCCCCGATCGGCATCCCGCTCCTGGCCGACCGGGGCTAGCTCGTGGCGCGCTCCACTGGGTCGCCTCGCGACCGACGGGTCGTGCTGCTGATCGGCGCGCTGGTGGGGGCAGTGCTGCTGCTCAACCTGGCCGGCGCGCTGCTGCCAGGTGTCGACGGGGCGCTGGCCTCGACACCGCTCATCGTCATCGGGCTGCTGGTCGGGACCGTGCTGGTGATGGCCCGAGCCATCCTTCGCTAGCGGCTCGCTGGTGTCGGCGGGAGTCTCGCCAGGCTACCTGCCCGGTGGAGGCGTGGGCTGCCGGTCGCTGGCCGAGAACTTGCGCTCGGTGCCGGCCAGCAGTCGTTCGATGTTGTCGCGATGGGCGAGCCAGACGATGATCTCGCCGGGGATGACGAAGAGCAGCCAGCCAGGCTCCAGCCAGCCGGCGATGACGGCGACGATGACGATGCCGGCACCGAAGGCAGTCCCCAGGATCGAACCCAACGAGACGTAGCGCGTGGTGCCGATGACGATGGCGAACGCCGGCAGCGCGAGGGGCACGACCCAGGGTGCGATGGCGATCATGCCGCCGACGCCGGTGGCCACGCCGCGGCCACCGTGAAAGCGCAGGAAGACGGACTTCCAGCTGCCCAGCACCGCCGCCAGGCCGGTGAGTGCCTGCACCTCCACCGGCGCCTCGGCGGCACGCGCGATGAGGATGGGCACGGCGCCCTTGGCGAGATCGAGGACGGCGACCGTGATGGCGCGGCCCCAGCCGCCGGCACGCAGCATGTTGGTGCCGCCGGTGCGACCGGAACCGACGGTGCGAGGATCGATGCCGCCGGTCAGGCGCGCCACGATGACGCCCATCGGCAGCGAGCCGACAAGGTAGCCCATGAGGAGAAGGGTCAGGGCCAGGGGCAGATCGTCCACGAGCGTCGAGTATAGGGTTCGACCGTCCCGGCTTTGGGCGACTCGCCGGTGCCCTCGACGCCGCTACGGCAGCGGCCCCAGGGACGACGCCCGCGCCAGCGCCCCTGGGCTGAGCGAGCCCTTTGCTACCATCGATGGCGTCCGTTCCACCCGCGATCCCGAGGTCTACCGTGTCCAACGAAACCCAGTCCTTCGACATCGTCGTCCTCGGCGCAGGGACCGGCGGCTACGGCGCTGCCTTCCGCGCCGGCCAGCTCGGGCTGAAGGTCGCACTCGTCGACGACAACCCGCGAGGACTCGGCGGCACCTGCCTGCACATCGGCTGCATCCCCACCAAGGCCATGCTGGCGTCAGCGGACCTCATCGAGCGCATCAGGCACGCAGACGAATTCGGCATCTCGGCCGGCAACCCGGAGGTCGATGCGGCGGCCATCGCCGCACGACGCGACAAGGTCGTGGCGCGCCTCGTGAAGGGTGTCACCAGCCTGGTCAAGAAGAACAACGTCACGTACGTGCTGGGCCGCGGACGCCTGGAGGGTCCGCAGCAGGTCCGTGTGAAGACGATCGATACCGATGGAAAGCCCGCGGGCGAGGTCATCCTGAAGGCCAGGGACGTCATCGTCGCCACCGGCTCGCGGGTGAAGTCGCTGCCGGGCCTGGTGCCCGATGGGAAGCACATCGTGACCTCTGACGATGTGCTTCGGTCGGCGCACCTGCCCAAGTCCATCATCGTCGTCGGGGCCGGTGCCGTAGGCATCGAGTTCGCCAGCTACTACGCCGACGTGGGCTGCGAGGTAACGGTGCTGGAGTACCTGCCGGCACTGGTGCCGCTGGAGGACGGCGACGTCTCCAAGGAGATGGAACGGGCTTTCAAGCGACGCGGCATCAACGTCATCACCTCGGCTCGATTCGACACCGCGGCGGTGAAGGCTGACGACACCGGCGTCAGCGTCATGGTCGCCAAGGAGGGCGGGGAGCCGTCCGAGTTGCGCGCCGAGCAGATGCTGGTCGCGACCGGTCGCGCCGCCAACGTGGAGGACATCGGACTCGAGACGACGCGGGCCGTGGTCGAGCGCGGCGTCATCGTCGTGGACGGCCACATGCGCACGGCCGACCCGCACCTGTACGCCATCGGCGATGTCATCGGTGGCCTCTGGCTGGCGCACGTCGCGACGCACGAGGGCATCGCCGCGGTCCACGCCATCGCGGGCCTCGAGGTCGAGGAGATCGACTACGTGAAGATGCCGCGGGCCACCTATTCGCGGCCGCAGGTGGCGTCCATCGGCCTGACCGCGGAGCAGTGTGCCGAGCGCGGCATCAAGACCAAGGTCGGCAAGATGTCGATGATGGCCAGTGGCAAGGCCATCATCGAGGGCGACACGAGCGGCTTCGTCAAGGTCATCGCGGACGCCGAGACCGATGAGCTGCTGGGCGTCCACATGATCGGCCACGGCGTCACCGAGCTCATCGCCGAAGCGTCCACGGCGATGCTCCTGGAGGCCACGGCCTGGGAGGTCGGCTCGGCCGTCCACCCGCACCCCACGCTCTCCGAGACGATGGGCGAGGCATCCCTGGCCGTCGACGGCAAGTCCATCAACTTCTGACCGTCACCGCCGAGTAGCGTGGCCGCGCGTGGCCCTGGGGGCTGCCGCGGACCCTGGGGCGTGCCGCGCGGGCTCGAGCGACCCAGGGCGGCGCGGCAGTGGCCTCGAGTCGGCCGCGGCGGCCACCCCCGGCCACGCGGGCCCTCCGGCTCACGCGGCCACCTCGGGCTCACGCGCCACCTCCGGCTCACTCGGCCACCGCCGGCCCCTCCTCTCTTGGTCAGATGTCCGCCCGGGGTCCGTTAGGCGGGCGTTCGAGGGTCGTCGCGGGGCGCTGCTTCGTGGCGGTGGCACGTCAGAGCGACGACTCACGCTCACGCAGGCCCGCCTCTGCGCGGCGCACGCGTTTGACTTGGCTGATGCTCCGCCTAAGGGACCCTGGACGGACGTCTGACCAGAAGCTCAGGGCGGAGATCGAGCCATCAGGCGCGCGCAGCCAGCGGCGGATGGCGTGGCCGTCGGCGGGAAACGCCGTCCGCAACAATCGGGCGTGGCGCGCCGCCCGGCGTCGGTTCGTGGAGCTTTCCACCACGATGACCCAGGCGCTCACGCTGGTGGGGTGCCAGCCGAGCCCTCGGGCGATCTCCTTTCCCAGGCGCACTCGGCGGCCCATCGTCGCGACCAGCTCCTGTGGATCGACCAGCTCGGTCTTGAGCTCGATGATCAGCAGGCTCCGGCTCGCGGGATGCCAGGCGAGGATGTCGATCACGCCTCGTTCGCCCCAGATGGAGAAGCTCACCTCCGGTCGCCAGGTCCAGCCGAGCCAGCGGGCGAGGTGATCGGCGATCGACTCGTGCAGCTCGGCGTGCGCAGCGCCGCTGATGCGATCGAGGTCAGCACCTTGCCAGCGGATGCGGACATCGACGTCGGCGCCGAGCACGGTGGCGACCGCGCGGAGGATGCCGAGTGGGTAGCGACCTGCGGCCCCACGCTCGAGCCTGCCCACGGTCTCGCGTCGCACACCCGCGCGCCGGGCTACGTCTACCTGGCGCAGGCGCTTGCGGATGCGCAGGACGCGGAGGCTGTTGCCGAGGCGCACATCGTCCATGCCGCCATGCTGACTCGGCGCCTCTTCGTGCCGACGTACCTGCCACTTGGCCAGCACTGCCCTCCGGCTCGAATCAGGCCGGCCGCTATGATGGAGGCCTTGATCCCGGATGTGCCCACCATGACCCAGCGAAGCCGCTTCCCAGGAGTCGACTCATGCCCCAGGTGACCATGCCCCAGCTCGGTGAAGGCGTCGAAGAGGGGACCATCGGGAAGTGGTTGAAGAGCGTGGGCGACCACGTCCGCGTCGGTGACCCGCTGGTGGAGGTCGTGACGGACAAGGTCAACGCCGAGGTCCCGTCACCCTTCGAAGGCACGCTCACCAGCATCCTCGTCTCCGAGGGCGAGACCGTCGGCAACGACAAGCCCATCGCGGAGGTGGAGGCAGCGGCAGCCTCCGCCACGGAGGCCGCGGCCGACCCCGAACCGTCGGCCACCAAGCCGCAGACGCCCGAGCTCTCGGCCACCAAGCCCCAGGCGCCCGAGCCCACAGCCGCCGCGATGCACGCGCCCAAGCCAGAGACCGTCGAATTGGCGCCGTCCCGGGCGAACGTTGCCCCTGAGCCCGTGCTCGCTCCAGCGGCCATGCCCTCGACGCCCCTCGTCGTGCCCAGCAATGTCCGCATGACGCCATCGGTGCGCCGTCTCGCGCGCGAGCTGGGCGTCGATGTCAGTGCCATCGGGGGCTCCGGCAAGGGTGGTCGCGTCACCCGCGACGACATCCGTGCCGCTGCCTCGGCCACCGCCGCCGCCGCCGCCTCGCCGCCACCGCCACCGCGCGGGCGCCGCCGTTGGCACCACCACCGCGTTCCCGCGCCCAGCATCGCCGACTGCCTTCGTGGCCGCCGACCCGGCCGATTCGCCGGTCAAGCATGGCGACTCGCTCAAGCAGCTCAGCCCCATGCGCAAGGCCATCGCCGCCCACATGGAGCGGTTCCTCGACGTCCCCGCCGCGTACATCACCATCGAGGTCGACATGACCCCGGTGGTGAAGGCGCGAGCCGCCATCAACGCCGACTACCGGTCGCGCGAGGGCATGTCGATGAGCTACGTGGCCTACATGACCAAGGCCTGTGTCGAGGCCCTGCGCAAGTATCCCGACTTCAACGCCCACTGGACCGAGGAGGGGCACTGGCGTCGCAAGGCCGTCAACATCGGCATCGCCGTCGCGGTCGAGGACGGGCTGGTGGTGCCGGTCATCCGGAACGCCGAGAATCTCAGCCTGCACGGCATCAACGCGGCCATCAACGACCTCGCCACGCGCGCGCGCGCCCGCCAGCTGCGCCCGGCTGACCTCGAAGGCGGCACCTTCACCGTCGACAACACCGGCTGGACCGGCTCGATCCTGACGCTGCCCATCATCAACGTGCCCGAGGTCGCCATCATCACCATGGAGAAGATCGTCAAGCGAGCCGTGGTGCTGGAGGAACAGGGCGACGCCATCGCCGTGCGCTCGATGATGAACATGTGCATCGCCATCGACCATCGCGCCACCGATGGCGCCCAGGCCGGCGCCTTCCTGCAGGACGTAGCGGCGTGGCTCGGCTCGGTCGACGAGCGCACCCCCATCTGGTAGCAGCATGAACCGGGATCTCCCCATCTTCAGCCCGCAAGGCGCTGCCCCTGAGCTGCACCAGCCGCTGACCATCGCCATGGCCGGTTCCGTCGACGCCTCTGCCGCGCGCACCGGCCCGGACCGCCAGCGCCACCCGGAGTGGATCAAGGCCAAGCTGCCCAGCGGTGCCAACTACCACGAGCTCAAGTCGCTCGTCCGGGGCCAGACGCTCAACACCGTCTGCGAACAGGCCATGTGTCCCAACATCGGCGAATGCTGGGAGCAGCGCACTGCCACCGTCATGATCCTGGGCGATACCTGCACCCGGGCCTGCGGCTTCTGCGCGGTCAAGACCGGCCGTCCGGTCTGGAACGACGACGACGAGCCGCGCCGAGTCGCCGAGGCCGTGGCCGTGATGGGCCTCGAGCACGTGGTGGTCACCAGCGTCTGTCGCGACGACCTGTCCGACGGGGGTGCCGGCATCTTCGCCGAGACCATCCGCCAGATGCGTCGCCACAGTCCCGGCATGGGCGTGGAGGTGCTGATCCCCGACTACCTGGGCGCCGACCTGCGCGCGGTGATGGAGGCCGCGCCGGACATCCTCAACCACAACATCGAGACCGTGGAGCGGCTGCAGAAGCCCGTGCGCAAGCGGGCGCGCTACGACCGCTCGCTCCAGGTGCTCGCCGATGCCAAGGCCATGGCGTTGGACATCGCGGGGCGCCCGGGAACCGTCCACACCAAGTCCAGCATCATGGTGGGCCTGGGTGAGACGCGCGAGGAGCTCAGCCAGGCCTTCCGTGACCTGCGGGCGATCGACTGCGACGTCCTCACGCTGGGCCAGTACCTGCGTCCGACCTCGACGCACCTGCCGGTCGTGCGCTACGTCCATCCCGACGAGTTCGCGGAGATGCGCGAGGAAGGCCTGGCGCTCGGCTTCAAGCACGTCGAGTCGGGGCCGCTGGTGCGCTCCTCGTACCACGCCCGCGACCAGGTGCCCGAGGAGGCCAAGCGAAACCGTAGCGCCCGGCAGGCGGCATTGGCCGCGAACGGGCTCGCCGCCGGAGCCTGAAGGGCTGTTCTGCCGATGCACGAGACCGCCGATGACCTCGCCCGGCTGCAGGCGCTGCTCGACGACAGCTACCACGCTGCCGGCGCCCACCTGCGCGAGATCATCACGCCCGAGCGACGCCTGACCGCCGAACAGCTCGCGCGCAGGCTTGACGGGATGTGCCTGCTGGTCCTGGCCACGGTCAGCGCTGACGGTCGGCCCATCAGTGCACCCGTCGACGGCAGTCTTCTATCGCGGCAGCTTCTACTTCGGCTCGTCGCCCAATTCGCTGCGCTTCCGCCACATCCGGCACAACCCCGCCGTCAGCGCCACGCACGTGCCCGAGGAACTGTTCTCCACCAGCGTCCACGGCCAGGCCACCGAGATCGACATCGACGCGCCCGAGCAAGCCGACTTCCGGCGAACGCTGCTGGACATCTACCTGCCTCGCTACGGACCCAGCTGGGAGCGCCTCCTCGAGTCGGGCGTGGCCTATGCGCGCATCGACGCCGAGCGCATGTTCACCTTCTACATGCCCGCCGAGGCGGCCGGGGTCGCTGCCGAAGCGACCTGACGGCCCGACCGACGGACCACTCCAGCGTCAGCCCCGCCGGTCGAGGATGATGCGTCGGGCGTTCCCCGCGTAGACCTTCTGAAGCACCTCGTCGGGCAAGCCGATGCCATGGATCTGCCAGCGACCCTGCAGCGGAACCTCTCCGCGGTCGTAGTCGAAGGACTCGTCGAAGGTCTCGAGGAAGCGGTAGAAGACGCGGTACATCGCGGGGTCGTAGCCGAAGTCGGTGCCGAAGAGGATGCGGTCGGCGTACTCCAGGAAGAAGGCGCGGGCGGTGTACGGCTGCCGGCCGAGCTCGCTGATGCGAGCCGAGATGTCGACGTAGAGGTTGGGGTTGCGGTCGAGCATGCCCGACACCAGCGCCAGGTCCTCCGAGGCACAGCCCACGTGGGCGCCGATGAAGGTCGTCTGGGGGTGTCGGGCCACGACTCGCTCGAAGGCCGCGATGATCTCGTCGAAGGTGGCAAAGCCATGCTCGCCGGCCTCCGAGCGTGGCGGCCAGAAGTGCCAGTCGGGATGCGCCCGCAGCTCCTCCCAGCGCTCGTTGTGCGCGTCCAGCGGGTCGAAGAAGGCGATCGGGTCAGCCACGTGGACGATGATCACCGCCCCCGTCTTCGCACCCACCGCCCAGAGCGGGTCGAGTCGCGGATCATCCACCGGCACGACCTTGCCCTGCGGGTCGCGGGCGCGCAAGCCCAACGGCTTCCAGGCCTTGATGCCGACCGCCCCGCGCCGCACCGAATCCTCGAACCGCCTCGCCTCCATCTCACCGAAGTCGGGCCGCTCGATCCACTCCTCGTAGGCCAGCTGCGCCACGTGGGCGAAGCGCGTCGGATGCACCCCGGCATACCTGGCGTAGTGGGCGCTGAAGGACTCGCCCTGGCCGCCGTCCAGGTCGATGACGGTCTCCACGCCGGCCTCGTCGAGCGCCGCCAGCAGATCTGCCACGGGCCGCCTCGACCAGCCATAGCTGAAGGTCTCGCCGAGGTGGTTGTGCGCGTCGACCACGCCGAAGCGGGGCTTGTCGACGAGGTGCCGGGGCAGGCGCAGCCTGCTGACCGGCCGGTAGTCGGAGAGGCGCATGTCAGCCATGTTCGGTTCCCCCGGACTCAAGGTGCGTGGGCTACTTGATGCTGCCGGCGGTCAGGCCGCCGACGAGCCATTTCTCGATGACGATGAAGAGGATGACGACGGGCACGATGGCGATGAGCGACGAGGTGAAGAGGTATTGCCACTCCACGCGGTACTGGCCGACGAAGGTGGTGACGCCCACCGTCAAGAGGATGGATCTGCGGTGACTGTGCCAGCGTGAGCGCGATGACGAACTCGTTCCAGGCCGCGATGAAGGTGAAGATGGTGGCGGTGATGATGCCCGGCAGCGCCAGCGGCAGCGTCACGCGCCGCAGCACCCCCAGGCGCGAGGCTCCGTCGATGGAGGCTGCCTCCTCCAGCTCGACCGGGATGGTCGAGAAGTAGGCCACCATGATCCAGGTGGAGAAGGCCAGGTTGAAGGCGGCGTTGACGATGATGAGCGAGATGTAGGTGTTCACGCCGGCCACCGGGACGATGTCCCCGATGGCGACGAACTCGCGGTAGATGCCGATGACCAGCGCGGTCGGCGCGAACATCTGCGTGATCAGCACCAGCAGCAGGAACAGCAGCCGGCCCCGATACCGGTAGCGCGCGGTGTAGTACGCCGCGGGCAGAGCTACGACGAGCACGAGCAACGTGGCGAAGACGGAGATGATGAGGCTGCTCTGCAGGTAGCCCCACAAGCGGCGCCTCCTCCCAAACCGTCACGAAGTTCGAGAACTCGCAGTCGCGACGGCAGGTACTGCGCCGGGACCGAGACCAGCTCGTTGGCCGGCGACAGCGCCGTGATGAGCATCTGGATGTACGGAGCCATGAAGAAGAAGGCCACCAGTGCGCCGATCCCGGTCAGCAATGCCTTCCTGATGGAGGGTGCTCGTGCCGCTGTGACCCTGGCCGTCACGTCATGCCCTCCGCCAGTCGACGACGCGGAGATAGAGGAGAACGAAGACCAGGATCACCCCGAAGTTCACCATGGCCATCGCTGCCGACTGCCCCACGTCCAGCAGCTGGAAGGCCAGCTTGTACATGTGGGTCGTCGTCGTATCGGTCAAGGACCCCGGCCCGCCCCGGGTCATGGCCCAGATGATGGGGAACGAGTTGAAGACGTTGATCATGTTGATGATCGCGGCCACCAGCAACGCAGGCCGCAGCAACGGCAGCGTGATGAAGCGGTAGCTGTGCCGGCCAGTGGCACCGTCGACCTCGGCCGCCTCGTAGATGTCCCTGGGGATCGACTGCAGGCCGGCCAGCAGCACGTAGGTGGTGAACGGCAGCGACACGAAGATGGCCACGAACATCAGCCAGATGAAGGCCGAGGACGGGTTGCCCAGCCAGTCGTTGATGGGTCCCGCCAGGAGGCCGAGGTCGAGCAGGATCCGATTGATGATCCCGTAGAAGCCGTCGAGCATCCAGCGCCAGATGGTCGCCGTCATCACCACCGATGCCGCCCAAGGGATGATCAGCGCCCAGCGCACGAGTCGTCGCCCGGGGAAGGCGGCGTTGAGCAGGGATGCCAGCCCCAGCGACACGAGGATGGTGACGCCGACGACGATCACCACCCAGGTCAGCGTGCGCATGAGGATGCCGGGCAGGTCCGGATCGGCGAACAGGCGCTCGAAGTTCTCCAGGCCGATGAAGCCCCCGGCTAGCCCCGACCGGCTGATCTCGAGCACTGACGTGCGGGCCATCTCGAAAGCCGGCCAGAGCACGACGGCGAAGATCAGCAGCAGGGCCGGCCCGATCCAGGGCAGGGGACCCAGGTCGGGCAGACGCCGTGGCCTGGGTGGCTTGACGGCGCGGCGGTGGGGCGGCTTGTCGGCCGGGGCGACGCGGGCCTGGGTCACGAATCTCTCCGTGGGAACAGAGCGAGGGCCCCAGCCTTGCCTGGCCGGGACCCTCGCATGCTAGTCAATCGGAAGGGTGACGATCAGCCTTCGCCGACAGCGTTGATCTCGTCGAGGATCGCCTGCTTGTCGGCGCCGGGCACGAAGGCTGCCCCGATGTTGTCCTGGATCGCGCCCTGGACCGAGCCCCACGCAGCCTGGTCGCTGGGGTAGAAGATGGCCGACGGCAGCACCTCGATGAAGGGTGCCAGGAACGGGTCCGCCGACATGGCTTCACCGGCCGAGATGGTCGCCGGCAGGAAGCCACCTGCTGCCTCGAGGAAGGCCGCGTAGTTCTCGGGCTGGAAGAGGAAGCTCAGGAACTTCTGGATGGCCTCCTGGTTGCCCTCCTTCTTGAAGCCGAAGAAGTAGTCCTGCACGCCGAGCGTGATCGACTCCTTGCCGTCAGCGGCCGGGAAGGGGACCACGCCCCAGTCCACATCGCTCTGGTAGGTGTTCTCCAGCTCGCCCGGCAGGAAGATGGCGCCGTTGAGCATGCCGACCACGCCCTGGCCGAACAGCTGGAAGGCGCCCTCGGTGCGGTTGAAGGATCCCGGGTTCGGCTGCGTGCAGCCCATGTCCACGAGCTCCTGCAGGAAGTTCAGCGTCTCGAGGTTCTCGGGCGAGTTGACCACCCAGTTCTCGCCGTCGAAGTACTGGCCGCCGTTGCCACCGGCCCAGATGAGGAACTCGGCCTGGGCTTCCTCGGGACCAAGCGGCAGAGCCAGTGGCACGATGCCGGGCTGCGTGTCGAGGATGGCCTGGCAGACGGCCTTGACCTCGCTCCAGGTGGTGGGGGGCTCGACACCCGCCGCCTCCAGGATGGCCTTGTTGTAGAAGAAGAGTCGGTCGGAGGCGAGGTCCGGTACGGCGTACTCGACACCCTCGTACTTGGAGTTGTCGCGGAACCCCTGGATCAGGTCGGCCAGCGTGGCCTCGTCCACGATCTGGTCAGCCGTGTACAGCAGGTCGTCGGCGGCGAAGGCGGCGAAGTAGTTGAGGTTGGCGATGTCGGGCGGCTCGCCGGTGGCGATGCGCGTGGTCACGACCTGGTCGATGTCATTCCAGTTCACCACCTGGACCGTGACGTCGATGTCCGGGTTCTCCTCCATGAAACGGGCGGCCAAGTCATCGAAATAGGGCTGCATGCTGTCCGTGTACTGGGCCGCGATCATCTCGATGCTGGTGCCGTCCTGCGCAGCGGCTGGTACTGCCCCCGCCACAGCGAGCAGGCCTGCCGCACCCAGGGTCGCGAGTCGCGTGAATCGTGTGGTCATCTGTGCTCTGACCTCCTCCATGTGTCCGGCCCGCCGGCGGCGAGGCCCCAACATCGGGACGTACGGACGTCCGGTCCTCATCATGACACTCGTGTCAACGCACAGGTCGCCTGGGGCGCCGTTGCGGTGCGCCGCTCGTCACGTCGTCGCCGCGCCGGACTCCTGCGGTCAGTCGCTCGCGCCGGTCTCCTTCGGGCTCAGCACGTCACCGAAGCGCTGGGCCACCGAGAGCGCCGGGTCCAGCGGGACCTCGGCGGGGACCACGTCGGCGGGGATGCTGATGCTCGGCGTGGGTGCGATGGAGCGGCCCTCGAACTGCGGCAGCCACTCGCGCTGGGCCTCCAGCATCTCGGATGCCATCTGGCGGATCTCTCGCAGGGTCAGCACCGCGCTCGTCAGCGGGTCGAGTGCGCAGGCGTGAACGACCGCCTCGGGGTCGCCCAGCATGCCGGCGGCAACGGCCAGGCGCTGCACGTTGATGTTGCTGAGGTTGAGGGCGGCGCACTGATCGGGCAACCGGCCCACCTGCACCGAGTGCAGGCCCGCGCCATCGGCGTACATGGGGCCCTCGATGCACGCGTCCGAGGGCAGGTTCTCGATGGCGCCCCGGTTGACGTGGTTGCCCTGGAAATGGAAGGGCACGCCGGTCTCGATGGCCTCGATGATGCGCGGGCCGTACTCGTGGCTCCTGGCCGGCAGGTCCACGCCGCCCTCGTGGAGGACGTCGTCATCGGTGTACTGGGCCGTCACCAGCCGGGTCCAGCGAACGAGCGCGCCACTCTCTCCGCCGAAGGCGGGCCGATCGCAGTACTCCGCGATGGCCGCTGCTGTCTTGCGGAAGTAGGGCAGGTATTCCGACAGGTGGCCGGTGGACTCGGTCATGAAGTAGCCGAAGTGGCGGAACATCTCGCCGCGCACCTTCTCGTTGACGTAGTACTCGGGCTCTTCGAAGCGTGCCCGCAACAGCGGGTAGAGGTCGCGGCCCTGGTGCTCCAGGCGGACGAACCAGCTCATGTGGTTGATGCCCGCGGCCGTGAAATCGATCTCCTCCCTCGGCACGCCCGTGTAGCCGGCGATGAGGTCGAGCGTCACCTGCGTCCCGTGACAGAGGCCGACCGACGCGACCACCGGATCGTCGAGGACCCAGCAGATCATGTCCATCGGGTTGGTGTAGTTCAGCAGCACGGCGGCCGGCGATCGCTCGGCCATGTCGCGAACGACGGAGCGAGCGACCGGGATGCCTCGCAGTGCCCGGAAGATGCCGCCCGGCGCGAGCGTGTCCCCGATGCACTGGTCCACGCCGTACCGCATGGGTACCTGGTAGTCAAGCTCGGTGGCTCGCAAGCCACCGATCTGGAAGGTGGTGATGACGTAGTCGGACCCGGCGATCGCGGCCGCCTGGTCGGTCTCGACGGTGACGCTGGCCGGCAGCCCGTGAGCCTCGATGAGCGCATCCGCCCACTGCTTCAGCAGCGGTGTCCGGCGGGTGGAGGGGTCCATCAGCACGAACTCCACGTCCCTCACCGGACCGGCCAGCACGTCCCGGATGAGCGTCTTGGTGAAGACGATGCTGCCGGCGCCGATGATGGCGATGCGCACGTGTCGAGATCCTCTCATCGCCCCGTCTCCTCTCCTATCCGTCAGATCCCACGCGGGTTCGCAACCAGCTCACGCCGATGGCCAGGACGATCAGGGCACCGAAGGCGATGTCCTGCAGGAACGGGTCCACCCGCAGCATGTTGAGCATGTTGGAGATGACACCGAGCAGGAGCACGCCGAAGAACGTCCCCACCACGCCTCCGCGTCCGCCGGTGATGGGCACGCCGCCGATGACGACCGCGCCGATGGCGCGCAGCTCGAGGCCGGCGCCAGTGTCCGGCAGCGCTGAGCCGATGCGCGAGATGAGCACGATGGCCGCGGTACCGATCAGGACGCCGTTGATGGCGAAGATCAGCAGCGTCGTCCTCGAGACGTCGATACCGGCCAGGAACGCGGCCCGTGGATTGTCTCCGATGGCATACGTCCGTCGACCGATGCGCGTGTACTTCAGCAGGAAGCCGACGACGACGTAGCCGGCCAGGCTGATGAGGAAGATGAGCGGGATGGTGTCGCCGATGCGGGTCCCGGCCAGGAAGGTGAAGTTGTTGGGCACCAGCTGGATGATGCCGGCCGTCAGCCACAGCGCGATGCCGGTGAAGATGCCCAGCGTGGCCAGCGACACGATGAAGGTGGGCGCCTGGAACAGGCGCGCGATGGCGGCGTTGGCGACGCTGCAGACGACGGCCACGGTGATGCCGGCCAGCATCGCCAGCTCCTCCGGATAGCCGGCCAGGACGATCAGCGACATGACGACCGCGACGAGGCCGATGATGGCGCCGACCGAGATGTCGAAGTTGCCCGAGATGATGAGCATGGTGGCACCGGCTGCGACCAGTCCCAGCACCGAAGACTGCTCGAGGATGCTGATGAGGTTGCGGTGGTTGAAGAAGCGCTCGTTCATCAGCCCGGTGAAGATGCCCAGCACGATGGTCAGCGCCAGCAGCAGCACCCACTGGTTGGCCGCGATGAAGCGGGTCGTCCGCTGACGCATCGTCGGGACCGTCGACTCACCTGCGGATGGCTCGACGGAGCCCGCCGGCCGGTCTGCTTCAGTCATCAGCGACTCCCAGGAACTCTCTCATCAGGCTGTGCTCGGTGGCGCCGTCCGCAGCCACCGTCTTGACGATCCGCCCGGCCCGCATGATGGCGATGCGGTCACTCAGGGAGAGCAGCTCGGGCAGGTCCGAGGACACGATGACGACGGCTCGTCCCTGCTCGAGCAGCGCTCCGATCAGGCCGTAGATGTCGTGCTTGGCGCCGACGTCGACGCCCTTGGTCGGCTCATCGAAGAGGTAGACCTTGGCATCCACGGCCAGCCAGCGGCCGATGACCACCTTCTGCTGGTTGCCCCCGGAGAGGCGCTTGACCTCCTGGTCCACCGACGGCGTGACGATCCCGAGACGCTGCACGATGTCCAGCGACAGCTCGCGCTCGCCCCTGATGAGCATGCTGCGCAGCTCGTTCCAGGCCATCGCCAGGTTCTCGCGCACGGGGCGGTCGGGGAGCAGGCCTGAGCCCTGCCGGTCCTCGGTCACCAGCGACAGGCCCGCCGCGACCGCCTCGCGAGGGCTCCTGGGGCGGAACTCCTGGCCATCGATGACGAGCCGCCCGGTCTTCGCCCGGCGCACGCCGAAGATGAGCTCCATGAGCTCGGTCCGGCCGGCACCCACGAGCCCACCGAAGCCCAGCACCTCGCCGCGGCGCACCTCGAACGAAGCCGGCTCCTTGATCCCCGGGCCGGTGAAGCCCTCGGCACGCAGGACCACGTCCCCGATCTCCACCGCCTGCTTGACGAAGAAGGCCGAAGCCTCGCGCCCGACCATCAGGCGCACGAGGTCATCGGAGGTGGCGCCGGCGGCGGGCAGGGTGGTGACATGTCGCCCGTCCTTCAGGACGGTGATGCGGTCACCCACCCGGAGGACCTCCTCCAGGTAGTGCGAGATGTAGATGATGCCCAGGCCCGTCTCCGCCAGTCGTCGGACCAGGCCCAGCAGGTGTGCCGTCTCGGTCTGTCCGAGCGACGACGTGGGCTCGTCCAGCACCAGCAACGCGGGGCCGAAGCGGAGCGCCCGCACGATCATGGTCAGCTGTCGCTCGGCAGGGGTCAGCTCGGCACCGAGCTTGTCGGGGTCGAGGCGGACCCCCAGGTCGGCGATCAGATCGGCGGCGACCCGGCGCTGCTGGCGCGTGTCCACGATCTCGAAGCCGCGTGTCGACTCCTGTCCGAGGAAGATGTTGTCAGTGACCGACAGGCTGGTGACGATGTCGGCGTCCTGGTAGATGGTGCTGACACCCGCCGCGTGCGCCGAGCGGGGCGTCAGGTGGCGGTGCCGCCGACCCCGGATGACGATGTCGCCCTCGTCCGGCGCGACCACGCCGGAGAGGATCTTCATCAGCGTCGACTTGCCGGCACCGTTCTCGCCGATGAGGCAGTGGACCTCGCCGGCCTGCACGTCGAGGCTGACGTCGATCAGGGCGCGTGTGCCCGGATACGCCTTCGAGATGTGCTCGAGAGAGAGGACCGGACCGACGTCGGGGTCAGCCCCGACGGCCGGTCCGGTCACTGCGGCTTGCGCGCTCACGTGCAAGCTGTGCGTACGAACCTAGCTCGCGGGGAGCAGCTCGGGGAAGTGGGTCGTGGTCAGCTCCTCGTACACGGGATCCGGCGTCCAGGGCACGACCTGGGTGGGATCGTCCACGTTCTCAGGCGTGACCGGGATGACCGGCAGCATGATCTGCTGGTTGAGCTCGTCGGTGCAGCCCTGGACGTAGTTGTTGAGGGCGTGATAGGCGACATAGCCTTCCCAGCCAGGGGAGCTGCTGATGGTGTACTTGAGCGAACCCTCCTTCAGCAGCGGGATGCCGGCCGGCGAGCCATTCTGGGCGAACACCTTGACGGGGTTGTCGAGCGCGCCCTCGTTCTCCAGCATGCGGATCACCGCGGTGGCCATGTCTTCGTCCATCACGAACAGCAGCCCGACGTCCTCGCCGGAGAAGAGCAGGTCCTGTGCCAGGTCACGCGCCTTGTCCGGGCTGTACTCGGTCTCCTCGATGGTGACCAGCTCGTTGACACCCAGCTCTTCGGCCTTCTCGGTCATGCCGGCGTTGATCTGCTGGCTCGGCGGGGAGATGAAGAAGCCGGTCAGGATGGCGAACTTCTCGCCCGGGTACGTCGCGGCCATCCACTCGGCGTAGGCCTCGCCCATGCCGTACCAGTCGAAGTCGATGGAGGCCACGTGGTCGGTGCCGTTGGCGATGACGGTGCCGACGCTGTCCGTCAGCACCACCGGGATGCCGGCCGCATTGCCGGCCTCGGCGGCCGCGGTCGCGCCTGCCTCCGTGGACGAGAACATGCTGATGCCATCGACGCCCTGGTTCACCAGCGACTCGATGTTGGCCAGCTCCTTCTCGGAGTCGTACTCGGTGTCAAGGACGACGACCTCGTTCCCATCGGCCTCGGCGGCGTAGACGAAGCCGTCCACGTCACGCTGATACCAGGTGTCGGGTCCGGGCTTGATGTAGCCATAGGTCTTGGGTTCGGCATTGGCGAGACAGGCCGCCAGGTCACCGGCCTCATCCTGGGCCGCCACGGGAAGCGACCCGGCAACCAGCATGGACGCGGTCAGAAGCGCGCCGCTCGCAAGGGCCACGCGCTCTCGCACGCGCGCCCGGTTCACAACGGTCATGGAACGTCTCCTCGCTTTCTTACCTACCCTTGTCGAGCCGGGACATCCGGACATCCGGACGTCCGGTCCTCATGGTGCCATGACTGTCAAGGGCGGGGCGGAACAGCGTTCCGCTCGAGCACCCCTCCGGCTGGACGTCGCTGGGCGGCGTGTTCGATACTCCGGGCGGTGAGCGAACTGCCCCCCAGCCGATACCTGCTCCGTGCCCGGGACCGGGCCGATGCGCGCTACTTCGAACCCTTGACCGTGGTCGACCTGGCCCGCGAGGCGCGGCTGTCTTCGGCACACTTCAGCCGCCAGTTCCGCCTGGCCTTCGGGGAGTCGCCGCACCAGTACCTGGTCACGCGCCGACTGGAGCGTGCGGCGGCGCTGCTGCGTACGACCGACTGGTCCGTGGCCCGCATCGGCCTGAGCGTGGGCTGGGAGAGCATCGGCTCGTTCACCAGCAGCTTCGGTCGCATGTTCGGCATGTCGCCCACGCGGTATCGCGCATCCCGCCCGGCAGCCAGCCTGATGGCGCGAGTGCCGGCGTGCGTGGTACGTGCCTATGCTCGCCCACGGAACCGCACGTTTCGAGAAGACGGGGTCGCTTTGCCTCGGTAGTGTCGCGGTCGGTCGGACACCGTGGCCGATCTGCAGCTGACAGGAGGAACCATGATCAGGTTCGCGAGCGCCCACCTATGGGTCCACGACCAGGACGAGGCGCTGTCGTTCTACACCGAGACGTTGGGCATGGAGGTGCGCTCCGATGTCACGGTCGCCGAGATGGGCGACTTTCGCTGGCTCTCGGTCGGCCCGGTCGGTCAGCCCGATATCTCGATCGTGCTCATGGCCGTGTCCAGTCCTCCCATCCCCGACGCCGCTACCGCGGCTCAGGTCCTGGACCTGGTGGGCAAGGGCCAGGCCAACGGCATCTTCCTGACGACCGATGACATCCGGGCCGACTATCGGACGCTCACCGGGAAGGGCGTCGAATTCGTGGAGCCGCCCGAGGAGAGGTTCTACGGCATCGATGCGGGGTTCCGCGACCCGTCGGGCAACCACATCCGGCTGACGCAGCCGGCACCCGAGTCCGAGTGGTCCGATCGCCGGGATGGGTGACCCGCTAGCATCGACAGGTGCCCTCCGTCCTCTCTCGCAAGATCCCGCTGGCTGAGCTCCACTGCCACCTCGGCGGCGCGGTGTCGCCGGCCATCATGTGGGGCATCGCTCACTCCCAGGGCATCCGGCTGCCCAGCAAGGACTTCTGGCAGTTCCGCCAGATGATCACCGTCTCCCAGCGGCGCGGACGCTCGTTCGATGGCTACCTGCAGCTGTTCCATTGGACCGAGCTCATCCAGTCCTCGCCGCTGGCCGTCGAGCGGGCAGCCTATGAGGTCATCGGCGGCGCGTACCGCAAGAACCACATCACCACCATGGAGCTGCGCTTCAACCCCATGAAGCGCAACCGCGGCGGCGAGCAGGACCTCGACCACATCATCAGTGCCGCCATCCGCGGCATGGATCGGGCAACCCTGGAGTACCCCGTCAAGCCCGGCCTCATCCTCTGCCTCGACCGCGCCTTTCCCATCCACCTCAACGAGATCATCGTGGAGAAGGCCATCGCATACCGGGAGCGTGGTGTGGTCGGCATCGACATCGCCGGTCCGGAGTCCTCCACCTTCCAGCCGTCGCACTACCGGGCGGCCTTCCGGCGCGCCCGCAGGAAGGGTCTCGGCATCACCGTGCACACGGGGGAATCGGGTCCCGTCTCGGAGGTGGCCGAGGTCATCGAGCAGCTGGAGCCGGATCGCCTGGGTCACGGGGTCAAGTCGGCCTACGACGAGAGGACCATGGCCCTCATCCGGGAGCGCGGCATCACCCTCGAGCTGTGCCCGACCAGCAACCTCAACTCGCGCGTCGTCTCCGGCTGGGACGAGTTCGCCTGGATCTTCGACACGTTCCACAAGAACCAGGTGCGCTACACCATCAACACCGACGGTCCGGAGATGCTCAACACCTACATCCGCGACGAGATGGCCTCGCTGGCGCGCCACGGCATCCTTTCCGTGGAGCAGCAGGAGCAGGCGGCCGCGTGGGCGCGCGAGGCCTCCTTCGTGAACGGTGCTGCCGATGTGCCCATCCCCAAGCGCACACCCGCCTCGCGGCGCCAGATCGAGCGCGAAGAGGGCTGAGCCGTGGGACGTCGTCGCGCAGCCATCCGCCCGCGGCGGGGGTCACCATGCGCGTGATGGCCATCGGGGCGCACCCCGACGACCTGGAGATCCTGTGCGCCGGGACCCTGGCTCGCTACGCCGCCGAGGGGCACGCCGTCACGATGTGCCACGTGGCCCGCGGCGACCGCGGCTCCTACCAGCACACCCGTGACGAGATCGCCACCATCCGTGACCTCGAGGCACGCGCGGCCGCAGTGCTCATCGATGCCGACTACCAGGCCCTCGGCATCGCCGACGGCGAGATCGACGGATCTGATCCCGGGCAGCGGGAGGCGATGGTGGAAGCGATCCGACAGGCACGCCCGGACATCGTGTTGGCGCACGCTCCCAACGACTACATGACCGACCACGTGCAGGCGTCCCGTCTCGCCCTCGACGCCAGCTTCCTGGCCACGCTGCCACTGCTCGAGACGGCGTCAGCGCACCTCGCGGTCGTACCCGCACTGGCCTACATGGAGACGGTCTCGGGCAATGACTTCGTGCCCACCGAGTTCGTCGATGTCTCCGATTACCTGGAGACCAAGCTGGCCATGCTCGCGAAGCACCAGAGCCAGCTCACCTGGCTGGCTGACCACGACGGCGTTGACATGCTGGAGCAGGTACGCACGGGGGCGCGCTACCGGGGACTGCAGTGCGGCGTCGCTGCGGCCGAGGGATTCATCCCCTGCAACGTCTGGCTGCGAGCCCGCACGACCCGTCTGCTGCCCTGACGCTCCGTCGGTTGGCGGCGGCGGCGGCAGAGTCCATCGCCGCCGGGTGAGTCGGGTCGAGCCGCTACAGCAGCGCTCCGCCTCCTCCAGCGTGGCTTGGCCGTCAACGCCACCCACGGCTCGGGTCGAGAGCGTGCCGCAGGCCACCGCCAGCGCCAGGCACTCGCGCAGCGGCCGACCGTCGAGCAGGCCGTAGAGGAAACCCGCGTCGAAGCTGTCTCCGGCACCGGTGGAGTCGACCACCTGCACCTGGTCGGCCGGCAGCCGCAGGGCCTCGTCGCCACGCACCGCCAGCGCCCCCTCCGCGCCCAGCTTCACCACCACCGTCAGTGGGCCGGCCGAGGCCTCCCGTCCGGCGGCCCCGGCGCGGGCCACCAGGGCCTGCGCCGCCTCGAACGGGTCCATGACCCCGGAGATGAGCGCCGCCTCGCGTTCGTTGGGGAAGAACACGTCCGTTGCGGCGAGCATCGGGTCGATGCCCTCCCAGCGCCGATCGGGATCCCAGTTGCTGTCGAAGGAGCTGCTCACGCCGGCCGCCCGCGCATCGCGGAAGAGGTCCGGCAGGCCCGGCCGCAGCTTGGGCTGGATGCCGGTGGAGCCGGCGTGGATGTGGCGGATGTGGGGCAGGATGGCGCGCGGCACGTCCTCCGCCCGCAGGCGGTCGATGGTGCCGGTGGCGGTCAGCATGGCCCGGTTGTGGCCCGTTCCCAGGTGCACCGTCGCCCCCGTCGGGATGGCCGCATCGATGGAGATGGTGGAGGTGTCGACGCCGCGCTCACGCAGCGCTTCGAGGATGGCGTGGCCAAGGAGGTCATCGCCGACGATGCCGCCGTGGGCCACTCGCAGCCCCAATCGCGCTGCGCCGCAGGCGGTGATGGCGGAGGAGCCGCCCACGGTCAGGCGGATGGTGCCGACGTACTTCTCCACCTGCCCGAACTCGGGAACCACATCCTCATCGATGACGAGGATGTCGGGATTGACGTCCCCGATGACGTACAGGTCGGTCTTGCCAGCCGGCCTCTCAGTCACCCGGGTTGCCTGGGTAGCCGGCATACCAGCCCTCGCTCAGCGCGAGCTGCGCCGGCAGGGGCGAGCGCTCACGCCAGGGGCGTGCCTCGCTTTCGACGATGTCGACGAGCCGCTGCATCCGCGCCACCGCTTCCGTCGCCAGCCAGGCATCGCGTTCAGCACCGGCCATGCTGACGCCTTCCTTCCACACGGAGCGACCCACCAGCACGCCCGACGCGCCCGCCGCACAGGCGATCTCGGTCTGGGCCTCGAAGGTGGCGTCATCGACTCCCGCCGACAGGATGACCCAGGGGATCGCTGAAGCCTCTTCCAGCTCGGCGCAGGCCTCCTTCCAGCGGGTGCGGTCGGTGACCGAGGCGTCGTAGGGGAACTCGCACTTGAGCACGTCGCCCCCGAGGGCGGTGAGCCGGCGCGCCGTGCGCATGACGACATCGCGCCGGGCATCGTCGACCAGCGGCACCCCTTCCTCGATGGCGAAGCCGAGGGTCTCGAGGAACAGCGGGATGTCTGCGTCGGCGCACCACTCGGCGACCTCGATGAGCAGTCGCTCCTGCTCTTCGGCATTGGCAGCATCGGGGTGGTAGTAGAGCAGCAGCTTCACCGCGTCGGCGCCCATGCGCTTGATCTGCGCCACGCCCCAGCCACGCAGGAGACGGCTTTGCCGGGCGGTCGATGGCCCTTCGTAGCCCGTCGCCTCGACCGCGACCAGGAGGCCGCACCCGGGTGGCAGGGAGCCTTCGGCCACGCTCGGACCGGCGCCGATCTCCGGGTCCAGCAGGATGCCGCTGGCTGTCCCGGCGACGGCGCGCACGATGGCGCGCTTGACCGCCACCAGCTGCTCGTAGGCGACCGACTCGGGGTCGTTCGGCGCAAGCATCCGACGCAGGTTGTTGCGGTGGTCGAGCGCCAGGACCGAGAACGTGCCCTTTGCAGAGGCGCAGGCGTCCAGGCCGCGAAGTGTGCCGAGCCTCACGGCAGCATCCTCCCTGTGGTTGCGACGGTCGGCTCCAAGTCGAACGAGCCGCGCCACGGATGCTACCACCGCCGAATGGACATCCGGACGTCCGGACCACGCTTGACACTCGTGTCACCATGAGGACCGGACGTCCGTACGTCCCAGTGTCGAGCGTGCCGGTGGGCCACAGGGTCCGACCGGGCCAGGAGGAGCAGCGCGTGGCGGTCGAAGCCGGGGGAACGCCCCTCTATCGACAGATCCAGGCTGATGTGCGTGAGCGAGTATCTCGCGGCGAGCTGCCACCGGGTGCCCAGGTCGAGACGGAGCAGGAGCTGATCGCCCGCTACAGCGTGAGCCGGGCCACGGTTCGCCAGGCCCTCTCGGGGCTGGTGGCCGAGGGACTGCTCGAGATCCGGCGTGGTCGCGGGACGTTCGTCCACGGTGCCGCCCTGGAGCACCGCCTGGGTGGCTTCTACACCTTCAGCCGCGAGATCGAACGCCACGGCATGCGACCAGGCACGCGCGTGCGCAGCATCGGCGTCGAGCCGGCCGGGGATGAGGTGGCGGCAGGTCTGGAGGTGGCGGCCGGGACAGCCGTCGTGGCGCTGTCCCGCATCCGGCTGGCGGACGAGCAGGCCATCGTGTCCGAGACCAGCTACCTGCCAGCCGCCCGCTTCAGGGGACTCGAGGATGTCGACTTCTCCGCCGCCAGCCTCTACGACACGCTGACGGGCGCCTTCGGCGTGCGCCCGGTCCGAGCCCGGGAGACCTTCGTGCCCGTGCTGCTCGACGACGAGGAGGCGGCCATCCTGGGCGGGGAGGCTGGCGACCCGGTGCTGAGCGTGGAGCGCACGACCTACGATGCCGATGGTGTGATCATCGAGTTCTGCCAGTCCATCCTGCGTGCCGACCGCTATCGCTACTCGGTCGAGTTGCGTGACGTCTGAGCATGGCAGCCAGCCGGCTTGGCTGGCTGGCGGGCGAGAAGCAGGAGCCAGGGAGAGATGACCGACATGGGACCGATGACCGCATCCCAGATCCGCGATCGCGTTGCAGCCAGCACGGCCTGGCGTGAGGCCAGCACCGGCGGCGAGGCCGTGGCGGCGGCACTCGAGGTTGCGCGCACGGCGCCGCAGGTGCTGCTGGACCGTCTCGACGGTGCCGCGCGCATCGTCATCACCGGCGCCGGCTCCTCGCTCTACATCGCACAGGTGGCGGCCTTCTCCATGCGCGCCCATGCCGACCTGGCGGCCGAGGCCCAGCCGCTCTCGGAGGTCTTGCTGCGTCCCGCGGCTGTCTTCGCCGGGCAGGCCCTGGCCGACCAGCCCATCATCGTGGTGTCGCGTTCGGGCTCGACCACCGAGGCGCTCGAGGTCCTCAAGGCAGCGCGGTCGCGTGGCCAGTACACCATCGCGGTCACCTGCCGGCCAGGGGCGCCCATGGCAGCACTTGCCGACGCCGTGTTGGCAGTGCCCGAGGGCGACGAGGAGGCCATCGTGATGACGCGCTCCTTCGCCTCGCAGGCGGCCCTGCTGATGCGCCTGGGTGCGCGTCTCGGTGATGGCGTGCTGGCGGCAGACCTGGATGCCATGCCCGCCCGCTGGGGCGACCTGGACCCCTGGCTCGAGCGGGCCTTCGAGCTGGCCGCGACGGACCCGTCACGCCTGGTGGTGCTGGGCGGCGGCGCCGCCTTCGGCCTGGCCAACGAGGCCGTGTTGAAGGCGACCGAGACCGGGCAGGTGCCGGCCTCCGCGTTCCAGCCCTTCGAGTTCCGCCATGGCCCCATCTCCGTCTGCGAGCCGGGCATGATCGTGGTCGGCATCCTCGGCGGCGAGTCCGAGGACGAAGAGCGACGGGTGCTGGAGGAAGCGGCCGCCCTGGGTGCCACCACCTGGCTCCTGGGCTCCGACGGTCCCGGCGCCGGTCTCGACGAGATGGCACGTCTGCCGCTGGTGCTGCATGCGCTGCAGGCACTGGCGCTGGGCATCGCCGTGCGGCGTGGCCGGGACCCCGAAGCGCCGCGACACCTGGGTCAGGTCGTGGTCATCGACGGCGAGTAGCCGCGGCAGCCATGCTTCGCTTCGCCCTGTCGACGAAGCGGCCCTTCGAGGCCGTCGACGTCACCGCCCTGTTCACCTCGCGCGAGTGGCCCGATGGGCTCCTGCTGGTCTCGGTCGAGCACACCACCGCGGCCATCTTCCTGGGCGAATCGGGCGCCGAGATGTTCGAGGACTACGAGCGCGTGGCGTCACGCCTCCTGGCGGAGCACGGCCCCTGGCAGCACGAGACGTGGAACCCCGGCAACGCCCAGTCCCACGTGCTCTCGAGCTTCATCGGGACGCAACTGCTGCTGCCCGTGACGGACGGCCGGCTGGACCTGGGCACCTGGCAGCGCGTCATCTTCCTCGAGCTCGACGGGCCGCGCCAGCGGCGCATCGCCGTCGCCAGCCTGGCGACCCAGCCGCTGGGCTGATCCTCCGCCAGCGGCTCGCGTGGGCGGGCAGCAGCTTCGCTGCCGCTAGCGGGTGACGCCGCCGAGACGTTCGTAGTAGGTGGTCTCGATGGCGGCCAGCTCGGCCCAGAGGTCGTCGTTGGCATCACCCATCACGGCGATGCGCACCTTGTCGAGGCAGTCGAACAGGGCCGGGACGAGGTCGGCCACGTTGCGGTTGTGGAAGACGAAGGCGTCAGCGTCCGTGAAGACCTCGATGTTCACGTTGCGGCTGCCGTCGGCCGAGAGGAAGTACTCGTAGCGCAGCGTCTCCGGCTCGGACTGCGTCCTGGCGAAGAGCGCCTCCGCCGCGACCTTGAAGTCGTCGGTGCGTCCCGGCTTGATATCGAACTCGACGAACAGTGTGGTGGTTGCCAACGGATGCTCCTCCCCCTTGGTTTCAATCGCTGCTGCTGGCGCGACGCTGTCGCCGGGCCTCGTAGAAGAGTACGGCGGCGCTGGCTGAGACATTCAGGCTGTCCGCAAGCCCGTGCATGGGGATGCTCAGCGGGGTCACGTCTGTGCCGGCCCAGGCATCACTGAGGCCGGCGGTCTCGGCACCGACCACGAGCGCGACCGGTCCCGTCAGGTCGGCCGCGTCGTACGCGAGCGCGGCCCCCACTCGCGCCGCCAGGACGGCGATCCCGTGCGCCTGCAGGAATGCCAGGGCCTCGGTCGTGGAGCAGGCCGCCAGCGGCAGGCTGAAGATGGTGCCCAGGCTGGCACGGATGGCATTGGGATTCCAGATGTCGGAGACCGGGTCGGCCACGATGACCGCGTCCACGCCGGCGCCATCGGCGGAGCGCAACAACGCCCCCAGGTTGCCCGGCTTCTCCACCTGTTCGACCACCGCGATCAGCGGGTTCGCCGGGAGCGCCAGCCGCTCGAGGCTCGTCGGCGGCATCTCCAGCACCGCCACGATGCCCTCGTCCCGCTCGCCGTAGGCCAGGCCTGCCAGCAGCTCCGGCGTGGTCTGGATGATCTCGCCGCCACCAGTCAGCCGCGGCAGGAGCCCTCGCGCCGCTTCGCTGCGCACTCGCTCGACGGCAACCCAGGCCTCGACGAGTCGCACCCCCATGTCCAGGGCACGTCCGATCTCGCGGGCACCGTCGACGAGGATGTGGCCCCGAGCGTGCCGCTCGCGAGGGTCACGCAATGCCAGCGCAGCCTTGAAGCGGGGATTCTGGCGGCTGCTGATGTCGGGGTCGGGTGGCGCCATCACAACTTGCCTGCCTGCGATGCCTCTTCGAAGGCCTTCCTGAGCTGCTCGGTCAGCCCCTCCGACCAGTCGGCGCCGAAGACGCGGAAGGTGGGGATGTCGAGGCGCACGATCTCGGCGCCGGGGTTGGCCGCCGCGTACTCGGCCATGCAGCGATCCACCTCCTCCAGTGATGCCTCCCAGGACTTCTCTCGGTAGGTGTGCACATAGACGTCGCGTGCTTCGGTTTCGTCGGGCAGGCGTGCCGTCAGGTACATGGCGTTGCCGACCAGGTCGCGGTCGTCACAGGCGGTCTCCCCGGTGAGTGGCTCGCTGATCACGATGCCCCGGCGAACGATCGACTGCAGCACGTCGCGTTGGTCGCCGGGGTCGAACGACGGCTCACTGAGCGAGTAGCAGCCGCCCAGTGCGAAGGCACCGACCAGCGCCAGCGCGGGCGCCAGCAAGCGGGTAGAGGGCGAGCGGATCACCCCACAAGCGTAGCGTCGCGCGCGCTGAGGGAGTCAACGGCGCCCGCGGCAGCGCCCGCGGCGGCCGGATTCGCTTATCGTCGCTACCATTCCCGCGTGCCCGACCTCCGTCCTTTCCGCGCGCTCCGGTACGACGCGGCTGCCGCCGACCTGTCGGCGCTGCTGGCCCCGCCCTACGACATCATCAGCCCGGCCGAGCGCCAGGAGCTGCTCGCGCGTGATCCGCACAACATCGTGCGCATCGAGCTGCCCGCCGACCTGGGGGCAGCCGGCGCCGATGACTATGCCGCCGCGGCCGCCACCCTGGAAGCCTGGCGAGAGTCCGGGGTCCTGGTCAAGGACCCCGCGCCGACGGTCACCGTCCACGAGATGCGCTGGCTCGATGCGGAGGGTCGCGAGCAGCGCGCCACCGGCCTGTTCTGCCGCCTGCGCCTCGAGGAGTACGGGCCCGAGGCCGGGGTGTTGCCGCATGAGCAGACGCACGGCGGCCCCAAGGCCGACCGCTACGCATCTGCTGCAGGCGACGCACGTGAACACGAGCCCGGTCGTCTTCCTGGCTGGGTCCGAGCCGGCGGAGACGTCAGCGGCCTTGCTGGCGCTGGTCGACGGGCTACCCGATGCCGAGGCGGCGACGACCGATGGCGTGCGCCACCGCCTCTGGGTCTGCGGCGAAGCCGAGGCCGCGCCGGTGCTGGCGCTGCTGTCGGCCGCGCCGGTCACCATCGCCGACGGTCACCATCGCTACGAGACCGCCCTCAGGTATCGCGCCGATCATGCGGCCGAGGGCGATGGCGACGCCGATCCAGCCTGGGATCACCTGCTGGCGCTCATCTACCCGCTGGACCAGTCACCTCCGGCACTGCCCACCCACCGTGTCATCCGTGGCCGTCCCTGTGGCGACGAGCTGCTCGAACGCCTGGCGCCGTACGCCGCCATCGAACGGCTGGCCGACGCTGAGGCGCTGCTCGCCCGCATGGCCAAGCCGGTCGGCCTCACCCCCGGCGCCACCGGCAGTGGCCGTATCGGCCTGTTCACCCACGGCCAGGCAGCGGTCCTGTCGGTCGATCGCGTCGCCACCGATGCGCTGCTCGACGCGAGCCTCTCCGAGGGTTCCCGGGGGCTTGACGTCAACGCGCTCGAGGTGATCATCCAGCGCGCCTTCGGGGACGACGCCGCGACCATGGTCGCGGACGGTCGCCTCTGGTACAGCAAGGATGCCAGTGCCGCCATCGACCAGGTGCTGGACGAGGAGGCATCGGCTGCCTTCCTGCTCGACGAGATGCCGGCGGCGGCCATCTCGCTGGTGGCTGCGGCCGGCGAGGTCATGCCCCAGAAGTCGACCTACTTCCACCCCAAGGCACCGACCGGGCTGCTGCTCAGCCCGTTCGAGTGGTAGCCCGACCGGCCCAGGACAGAGGAGAGACCGAGAGGATGGACCCAGACCTCCCACAGGGAGCGGCTGCCATCGCCGGGAACGGGCGAGGTGGCGACAGACTCGACCTCACCGGTCGCCCGCAGGGCAAGCCGGTGCGCAAGGACGAGATCGTGCTCGAGGAGCGCGGCCTCTACGTGGAGTCGTGGCTGCCCGAGCGCCGCTCGCGCCGCCGCCCCATCTACTACCTGCACGGCGAGCTCGGCGGCTCCTGGCTCTGGGAGCCCTACCTGCGCTACTTCGCGCAGCGCGGCTGGGAGGGTCACGCCCTGAACCTGCGGGCGCACTTCTGGTCGCAGACCGCCGCCATCGAGGAGCTCACCTTCGACACCTACCTGCAGGACAGCGTGGCCGGCTTCGAGGCCCTGGAGCGCCCGGCCGTGGTGGTCGGACACGGCCTCGGCGGACTGCTGGCGATGAAGCTGGCCGAGGGCCGTGACATCGATGCGCTCATCCTCATCAGCCCCGCTATCCCCGCGCCGGTGCGGCCCGTGCCCCCGGCACACGTGGTGCGCCTGGTGCCGGCCCTCTACCAGGCCGAGCTCATCGACTGGGCCGGCAGCCACGAGCAGGTGCAGCGACAGAACCCCGATCTGACGCTGGCTGACGTGCGTCGTATCCAGCACCTCCTGGGCGCCGAGAGCGGTGCTGCCCGCCGGCAGATGCTGGCCGGGGTGCACGTCGACCGTGACAAGCTGCCCGATGTGCCCATGCTCGTCGTCGGCGCGGGGCTGGATCGCCAGTTCGCGGAGGCCGACAGCGCCCGCCTCGCGGAATGGTTGGGCGCCGAGTACCAGCCGTTCGGTGCGCATTCGCACTACGGGGCAGTGTTGGGCGAGCAAGGCTACGACCAGGTGGCCGATACCATCCGATCCTTCCTCGAGCATCACCGCCTGTAGGCGCGGCCACGGATCCGGTGGCCCGTGTGGACAGAGTCGGCGGAGGTCGGCTACCCTTGCGGCCGGACAGGCCGCATTCGTCTAGAGGCCCAGGACACCGCCCTCTCAAGGCGGAGATCACCGGTTCGAATCCGGTATGCGGTACCAGCACATCCCCACGCCCCCGGACCGCGCCCCGGGGGCGTACTCCTGTGCCGCGAAGGCTGGCTCGGCGGGGAGCGGCTATTCCGCGGCGTCGAACTCGCTACAGTCGAACTCATGTACCCAGGGCTGGCGAGTGACCAGCACCGGTCGAACCGAGACACCGCCCGTGGACCTTGAGACCCGCCGCCGCTACCTGATCCTGGCCGAGGGGCAATTCGGGGAGCCCGGCTCCAAGACCGCCATGGGCGTCATCAAGTACGGTCGCGACGAGGTGGTGGCCGTGCTGGACAGCACTCGCGCCGGTCGGGATGTCGCCGAGTGGCTGGGCCCGGAACATGCTGCCCCCATCGTGTCCACGCTCGCGCAGGCACTCCCGCTGGGACCGACGGCGCTGCTCATCGGGACCGCCCCGCAGGGCGGGCGCATCCCACCCGCCTGGCGAGCCATCATCGCCGACGCCATCGTCCACGGGCTCGATATCGTCAGCGGCCTCCACGAGTTCGTCTCCGAGGACGCCGAGTTCAGCGCCCTCGCAGCCACCCACGGCGTCGAGCTCATCGATCACCGTCGTCCGCCGCAGCGCCACGAGGTGGCACTGGGCCGCAAGCACGGCCCCGGCAAGCACGTGATCCTGCTCGTGGGCACGGACTGCGCCATCGGCAAGATGACCGTGGCGCTGGAGCTGCGACGCGCCGCGCTGGCCGCCGGCCTCGCGGGCGTCTTCGTTCCCACGGGCCAGACCGGCATCATGATCGAGGGCTGGGGCGTCTCGGTCGACCGCGTCATCAGTGACTTCGTCAACGGCACCGCCGAGTGGCTCGTGGAGCAGGCGGAGGCGATGGGGGACTGGATCTTCGTCGAGGGCCAGGGGGCCATCGACCACCCCGCCTACTCGGCGGTCACCGTGGGCCTGCTCCACGGCAGCACGCCCCAGGCGATGGTGCTGGTGCACCAGCCAGGTCGCCGCGGCCATCTCGGCTGGGAGCAGGCGACAGGCATGGCCTCGCCCATCCTGTCTCTGCCCGAGAGCATCCGCCTGTACGAGACGGTCGCCAACGCCGTCGCGCCGTCGCGGGTCGCCGCCATCGCACTCAACACCAGCCTGCTGGCGGAGGAGGAGGCTCGGGCCGAGATCGCGCGCGTCGCCGAGGAAACCGGGCTGCCCGTGGACGATCCATATCGCTTCGGCCCGGAGCGCCTGTTCGGCAGGCTCCGCGCCGCGCTCGAGGGAGAGTCCCGATGACCTTCCAGCTGGAGACCGAGGTCCTGCACCTGCCCTTCCGCGATCCCTTCAGGATCGCCCGCAGCGAGGACTCGCAGGCGTCCCAGACGGTGCTTGACGTACCTCCGGCAAGACGGCGCCGATGGCCTCGGCGAGTGCTTCCCGGTGCCGTACTACGGCGAGACCGTGGAGACCACCGAGGCCGTGCTGCCGCGCCTCGTGGGCTTGCTCGAGGAGCTGGGTCCGCTGCCCCTCGACCGGCTCGACGTGCTCTCCTGGCTGGAGCGTGCGACCGAGCTGATGAGCGACGGGCTGGGCAACCATGGCGGCGCCAAGGGCGGTCTCGACATGGCCCTGCACGACCTGGCCGGCAGGTCCCTGGGAGTGCCCGTCTGGCAGCTCCTCGGCACCTCAGACCAGCTACCTCCGACCGACTATTCGCTGGGCATCGACGATCCGGCCAGCGTGGCTGAGCGCGCCCGCCGGGTGAGCCACTTCCCGGCCCTCAAGATCAAGGTCGGGGGCCCCGCCGATATCGAGACGCTGGAAGCGGTGCGTGCCGTCTTCAGCGGTCCACTGCGAGTGGATGCCAATACCGGCTGGCAACCGCAGCAGGCGGCGGCCCTGATCCCGGAGCTGGCGCGCCTCGGCGTCGAGCTCGTGGAACAGCCATTCAAGGCGCGCATGCTGCCCGAGCTGCGCTGGTTGCGGGAGCGCTCGAGCCTGCCCATCATGGCCGACGAATTGGCCGTCTTCGAGAGCGATCTGCCGATGCTCGAGGGGGTGGTCGACGGAGTCGTCGTCAAGCTGGCCAAGTGCGGTGGCATCGGTCCGGCACTGCGCATGATCCGCCGCGCGCGGTCGCTGGGCATGAAGGTGATGCTCGGCTGCATGGTCGAATCGAGCGTCGGCGTCGCCGCCGCGGCGATGGTGGCGTCCGAAGTCGACTGGCTCGACCTGGACGGCAGCCTGCTGCTGGCGCATGATCCCTTTGGCGGGCTCGAGCTTGGCCCGGACTGCCGCTGGCAGCTCACCTCGGAGCCAGGCCTCGGCGTCTTCCGCAAACCGCTCGCCTGAGACATCGGGCGAGGCCCGGACGGCTCGGTCGACCCCTGCCGGCGGTCACCACCTGCCGTGCCTGCGACCGGCGTGTGGACAAGGTCGTGGACAACTTCGTGGACGACGCGCTAGCACTCGCTCGGAGACCCCACGTATCATCCCAAGAGCCACCCGGAGGAAGCTCCGGTCAGGCATCGAGGGGAGAGCCCGGGGGTCTGCGGACGTCCCTGACGGGCGGAACGCGTCGCCGTGCCAAGTCTCGCGCGGCGGCGCTCTGGAGCATACGTATCGTTACAACGCGGGCTTGCTTCGGCGTGCCCGGAAGGTGGGAGAGGGTGTCGACAGAACGGCCGAGCAACGTGCTGTCCGAAACAGCAGAAGAGCGTCATCGCGGGGCGGCGAGGTCCTCATCCGGGGGGCCGTGACCGCGACCGACACGAACGAGGAGGCGCCTCACGATCCCGACACGGAGGCGCTGGAGTTCGTGCGCTTCTGCTATCGACGGCGAGCGGTGTCATGGCCCGAGCTGTACGACGAGATGTGCGCCGTCGCCGCTCGCGGCGAGTACCGCGGGATGGGCTACGAGCAGCTCCAGCCCCTCGGCATCGGCTTCGCCCTGTGTGCCCTGCCTCGCCTGGCCGAGCTGGCCGCCCGCGTCATCGCCCAGGAGCGTGGCCGCCAGCCCGTCGCCGCGGTCGCCTGAGCCCGGCCGTGGAAGACGCCGGGCGCCCAGTCGGGTTCAGTCGGGCGCGGGGGTGGCGAGCTGGTCGACCGGCCGTTCCATCGAGATGATCGCCCCGAAGCCAGTCCAACGTTGCAGCGGGCCCATCCGCTCCACCTTGGTGACCCGGTAGCCCAAACGCTCATATAGCGCCTGGGCACGCGAGTTGGTGTCGATGACATCGAGCCGCAGCCAGCGCAGGCCCTCCTCACGGGCGATCAGCATGGCTTCAGCCAGCAGCCTGCTGCCGATGCCTTGACCGCGTGCCGCCACCGCCACCGCCACGCCGTCGACGTACAGCTCGTCGGACGCCGGACGGTGCTGCGTGAGGCGCAGCCCCAGCGCGGCGCGGACGGCGCCGCGCAGCCCCAGCAGGTCGAGAAAGGGCCGCGGATCCCAGGGTATGGCGAGGAGGCCGCCGCGGTAGGAGCCCACGCCCGAAGCCAGGCCCAGCATGCCCAGCAGCTCGCCGGCGCGCACGGCGACGACGATGTGATCGCCGCTGTAGACACGGGCCATGTACGCCAGCCGCCGCTCACGATCAGGCAGGGCCATGCGCATCTTGTCGCCGAAGGCCTCGTCGAACAGGCACACACCAGCCTCGCGCAGGTCCCCGGGCAGACCTCGCCTGATGGCGATCGCGTCGTCCATGTCCACATGGAGCCTACCCGAAGCGACCGATGGCCCTGTCGACGCTGCGCCGCCCCCGCCACGCTGTGATCATGCAGACGTCACGCGCCACCATCAGCCTTCCACCACCCCGGACCGACGGCAGCATGTCACTCGAGGCCGCGCTGGCGCGGCGCCAGAGCCTGCGCGAGTTCCAGCCGCACGCCTTGACCGAGGCCGAGATCGGGCAGCTGCTGTGGGCAGCCCAGGGCGTCACCCACGCTGGCAACAAGCGCACGGCGCCCAGTGCCAGCGGCCTCCAGGCGCTGGAGACCTACGTGGTCACCAGCGACGGCGTGGCTCGCTACCTGGCGGCGGAGCACGCCCTCCAGCCGCTCGCTGACGGCGACATGCGGGCGGCGCTCGAGGAGGCCACGGGCGGCCAGCCCTTCGTGGGCACCGCCCCCCTCGTGGTCGTCCTCAGCATCGTGCCCGGGCGGATCGCCACTCGGCATGGAGAGGAGCGCGGCGTACGCTACTCCGACTTCGAGGCGGGCCACGCTGGACAGAACCTGTTGCTGCAGGCCGTGGCGCTGGACCTTGGGGGCGTGCCCATCGGCTCCTTCGACGACACCGCCGTGTGCCGGCTGCTGGAGCTGCCGGAGGGCGAGAAGCCGCGCTACCTGTTCGCCCTGGGCCGACCGGCTCGATGACCAGGCTGATCGCGCCGGCCGAGTCGGGATCGGGCTAGGCGCGGATCTGGCGCCGAGCCAGCTCGGCCTCGATGAGGCGTTCGGCCTCCACGTAGCGGTCGATCTCCATGCGCAGCTCGTTGGCTTCGGGCCGGTACAGGTGCACCTGGCTCTGCAGCACGTAGCTCAGGCGGCGGGACGTCATGCGCACGTGGTCGAGGTTCTTCATCAAGACCAGCGGATCCATCGAAGCCAGGTCGTCCGGGTGGTACATCAGCGGCTGCATCGGGGCCGAGTATAGCGAGCGCCGAGCAGCCGGACGGCCACGTCGGATGCCCGCGGGTGGCTCGACATGCCCGGTACCATGGGCGCTCGGGGCCGCCGCCGCGGCCGAGGCAGCCCCGACCGAGGGCACGACAGCCGCTCGAAGGCGGCCCGGTCGGTGGCTCGCGGGTGACTCAGAATGGGCCGATACCAAACGGCATCGGCAGGGGAGACACATGAACGTCGCCATCGTCTACGAGACACACACCGGAACCACCAGCGCAGCGGCCGAGAAGATGGCCGCGGTGGTGCGCCAGGCCGGCCACGAGTGCACGCTGGATTCGATCTCCAATACGGATGGTCGGACGGCCGCGCGCGCCGATGCCATCGTCCTGGGTGCCTGGACCAAGGGCTACTTCGTCATCATGCAGCACCCCTCCGACGGGATGATGGACTTCATCGCCGGCATGTCCATCAGCCGCAAGCCCGTGGCCGTGTTCACCACCTACAAGCTGGCCATCGGTTCCACCCTGCGCCAGATGGCGGTCGCCGCCGAGGCTGCCGGCGGCAAGGTCACCGGCATGTACAAGGTGAAGGGGCCCCGGGTGCCCGAGGGCTTCGAGGCCTGGGTCCGTTCGCTCGACAGCACCGCCGCCGTCTGACCCCGGCATCCGTCATGGCGGCCCCCGGCTGCCACCATGGCCCAAGCGGAAGGCCCCTTCGATGTCGAAGGGGCCTTCGTAGCTGACGGGTGTCGAGCGCTACATGTCCAGCTCGCCGACCAGGTTCACCTTCACGCCGAGGGCGTCGAGCATGGCGGCCTTGGCGGCGAGCGCCTTCAGCCCGGTCTCCTCGTCAGGCGCGTAGACCACCTGGATGTGGTTGGAGCGGTGGCGTCCCATGAACTGGTCGCGAGTCACACCAGGCATGACCAGGTGCATGATGGGCCAGTTGCTGCTGGTGGCATCCCAGCGGCGCTGCGTCTCCTCCTGCGGCAGCTCGACGGCCTTGCCCAGGCCGATGTCGACCTGCAGCTTGCCGTCCATCAGGAAGATGCGGCTGTAGACGACCGGACCGGGCTTGCTGACACCCTTGATGGTGCCGCCACCGAGGCGGAAGTACATGGGCGACTGGCGCTCGCTGACCACGCCGGCGTAGCCTCCGGAGAGGTGTGACGGCGGGACCGAACCGGAGATCTCCATGATCCAGACGAAATCGTCGCCCCAGGGGTCGCCCCAGCGGACGTCGTGGAGGCTGGTGCTGGGGTTCAGGCCCATGGCCGTCCAGACGCGGTTGGTGATGAGGGCGTCCACGCCGGCACCCCAGTCCACCTCGTTGAAGTGGGGCAGGGCCTGACCGGGATAGAGCTCCTTGCCCTCCTCGTCGTAGGCCGGCGGTCGATCCAGCTCGTTGAGCAGGCCCTCGGCCAGGTCGGAGGCCGGCACGAGGTCCTTGAGCCCCTGCTGGTACTGGATGCCGATACCGGCGCAGCCGAAGTCCTTGGCGATGCGCAGCGCCGCGATGTACATCTTGCACTGGCTGATGACCTGGGCCTTGGTCAGCTCGGTCTCTTCGTCGTGCCGAAGTCGAATGTGACGCCGCGATCGACCAGCCAGTCGAAGATGGCTTCCGCCTCCTCGTCGCTGACGGTGCTCATGCGGTAGTACAGCGCCGACTGGCTGAGGCGCTCCTTGTAGATGCCCAGGGGGTTGATGTACTCGTCATCGAAGATGGCGTTGTACATGCCCATGCAGCCCTCATCGAAGACGCCCATGACGGCCTTCTTCTGCTGCATCTCCGCGGCCAGCGCGCGGCCCAGCTCGGCCTCGGCGGCCGGCAGCCTGGAAGCGTCGAGGTCGCGCACGTGCGAGGCATCGTGCTCGATCTTGCCGCTCTGCACCCATCCCTGGAGTGCCTTGCGAGCCCATTCGTCGCTGAAGTCCTCGCTCCAGATGGTGCTGTACGGCATGCCTGCCTTGGTCATCGAGGCGTTCAGGTTCAGCAGGCCCACCAGGCCCGGCCACTGGCCGCTCCAGTTGGCCGCGGTCAGGATCGGTCCGCGCTGGGTCTTGAGCCCGGCCAGCACATGGTGGCTGTACTCCCAGACCGCCTCGGCCACGATGACGGGTGAGTCGGGGTGGATGTTGGCGAAGACATCCATGCCCATGCGCTGGTTCCAGATGAAGCCGTGGCCGTGCACGGGGTCGTAGTCGTGGCCGCGCCGGACGGTCCAGCCGACCTCGGCCAGGACTTCGGCGATCTGTGCCTCGAGCACCTGCTGGGCAGGCCAGCCGGCAAGGTTCGCGGGGTGACGCAGGTCACCGCTGGTGACGAGCACCACCTCGTTGGGCTTGGGCGGCGCGGGTGCGTTGAGCTGGGGGACGGCGTACTTGCTGGTCATGCTGTTGGCTCTCCTCCTGGGGTCGACATTCGTGCTGCCATGATGCGCCGCCGTGCATACGTTCGCATTGCCAACATGGCCCCTTCCGGGCGTCCACATGGACCCGGCCCAAGGCCCTATCGTTGGCCACATGACATGGCAGGTCCGACGAGCGAGCGCCGCCGACATGCCCGCGGTCGCGGACATCATCAACCACCACATCGCATCCGGAGTCGCCCATTTCGGCGATCGGCCCGGGTCGGCGGAGGAATGGCTGTCCGAGTGGGAGCGGCAGCAGGAGCGGTACCCGTGGCTGGTGGCCGAGCGTGACGGGTGCGTCGCCGGGCTGGCCTACGCCAAGCCCTTCAACACCCGCGCCGCGTACGACTGGACCGCAGAGGTGTCCATCTACCTGCGCGACGGACTGCAGGGCCAGGGCCTGGGCACGCGGCTGTATCGGCGCCTCATGTGGATCCTTGACGCCCAGGGCTACCGCTGCCTGGTGGCAGGCATCACCACGCCCAACGACGCCAGCGTGGCCCTGCACGAGTCCTTCGGCTTCCGCCACCTGGGCACGCTCGAGCGCGTCGGCTTCAAGCACGGAGCATGGCGCAACGTGGGCTCGTGGCAACGGCTGGTGGGTGCCGACGACGACGCCACGCCGGCGCCCGTCCGAGCGGTGAGCGAGGTCGAGCGGTAGCACGTTTTGGCGCGGGCTTTGGCTGACGTGCGGTATCGTCTGCCCATGCAGCACGACTACCAGATCCGCCTGGCCCAGGAGGCCGACCTCGAGCAGTTCGCCGAGATCGTCAACCACTACATCGAGAACTCGGCCATCAACTTCCACGACCGCCCGCAGTCGGAGCAGGACTGGGAGGCCACGTGGCAGGTGCTGCACGAGCGCTACCCCTTCATCGCGGCCGAGAAGGATGGCGTCCTGGGCGGCATCGCCTACGCCTCCCCCTGGAAGCTGCGAGGGGCGTACGACTGGACCTGCGAGGTCACCGTCTACGTGCGCGCCGGCCATGAGCGCCAGGGCATCGGTCGCGCGCTCTCCGCCCGCATGCTGGAGATCCTGCAGGCCCAGGGCTACCGAGCCGTCGTCGCCGTCATCGCGCTACCCAACGATGCCAGCGTGGCATTGCATGAGTCACTCGGGTTCGAGCACGCGGGCACGCTCAGGAACCTGGGCTTCAAGCTGGGTGCCTGGCGCGACGTCAGCTTCTGGCAGCGCACCCAGGGTGACCCGGCCGTGGCGCCGGAGCCCATCAAGCCGGTGAGCGAGGTCGCCT
>CAWDQY010000021.1:0-20114 GCA_963804575.1 uncultured Chloroflexia bacterium | reverse complement strand
AAGCGGCTACCGCGGGAGCTCCGTTGGCCACGCGTCCTGGAAACCGCCCTGGGTGACGGGTACGAGGTCATCGAGGAAGGGCTCAACGGTCGCTGCACCATCTGGGATTCGGAGATCGAACCCGGGCGCAATGGGCTGACCTATCTCCTGCCCTGCCTGCTATCGCATGCACCGGTCGACCTGGTCATCATCATGCTCGGGACCAACGACCTCAAGAGCGTGTACGGCAACACCGCTGCCGACATCGCCTGCGGCGCGGCACGCCTGGTGGACGTGGCACGTGGCTCGTTGGCGGGGCCAGCGGGCATGCCACCGGAGGTGCTGCTGATGTCGCCGGCGCCACTGGGCGAGATCACCGCGCGCAGCGAGATGTGGGGCTTTGGCGCGGCCTACGAGACATCGCGGCAACTCGCCCGCATGTACGCCATCGTGGCCGATGACCACGGCGCCGGCTTCTTCGACGCCGGCTCGGTCGCCTCGGTCCACCCCGCTGACGGTGTCCATCTCGACGCATCGGCCGCAGCCAGCCTGGGTGCTGCCCTGGTCGAGGTCGTGCGGGCGCAGCTCGGCGACACGACGAGCTGATCAGCTGATCGCCGGGAGGCCTCGGGCCAGGAGCGTCGCCCTGGGCACATCATCGGCGTGCTGCTATCGTGCCTGGCCATGGGACTTGGCTTCGGACTTCTGAGCGCCCAGCTTCGGCCCGGTGAGACCGACTGGACGCGTGCCTACGACGAGACCGTGGGCCTGGCCGTCGAGGCGGAACGGCTCGGCTTCACGTCGGTCTGGACGACCGAGCACCACTTCGTCGATGACGGCTACATGCCCTCGCTCCTCGTCACCGCCGCGGCGCTGGCCCAGGCCACGTCGCGGATCGAGCTCGGCACGGGTGTCATCCTGGCGCCGCTGCATCAGCCGCTCCGCCTGGCGGAGGATGCCGCGACGGTCCAGCTGCTCAGCCATGGCCGGCTGGTCCTTGGGTTGGGCCTGGGCTGGTCGGAGGTCGAGTTCGGCGGCCTCGGTGCCGACCTGCGCCGCCGCGGTGTGGCGATGGACGAGATCCTGCAGATCCTGCCACAGGCGTGGAGCGGCGAACCCTTCACGCACCGGGGCCGCGTCTTCGACCTCCCGACGCTGGGCGTCCGCCCGCGGCCATCGAGGCCGATCCCGGTGCTCGTGGGCGGCAGTGCGGAGCCAGCCATCCGTCGTGCCGCACGCCTCGCCGATGGTGTCTTCGCCAACGCCACGGTCTCCGCGTTCATCGAGCAGGTCCACTGGGTGCTCGATGAGTGCGAACGCATCGGCCGCGATCCCTCGACCTTCCGCTTCATCCACTACTCGGTGCTGCTGCCCGGCGCCTCGCGGGCGGAGGCGCTGACCCGCTATCGCGACGCGCTGTGGGCGATGCAGTGGAAGTACTCGGACATGGAGGCCTCAGCCACCCGGCGGCTCCCGCCGCCATCCCCACCCCCATTCGACCGACCTGATGATGCGATGGTGAAGGGCCGAGCGACGTACGCCGGCAGCACCGACGAGCTGGTCGAGGCCCTGCTCGGCATTCGCAAGCAGGCAGGGGTGCCGGTCGAGTTCGTGGCACGGAGCTACCTTCCGCTCCTGCAGTACCCGGCCCAGGTCGAATTGATGCAACAGCTCGCCGAGGGCGTGGCACCCCATGTCTGAGGTGCGTCGCCCGGCTGGGCCGTCGATCCCGGAGCACTCTTCCGGACCCCTCGTGTGGCAACCCCCTCCAGCTCGGTGCACCGGCGGCCGCGCCGCGGCTACGCCCGTGCCGCCCCTTACTCAACGGCCGTGGTGGAGCCCGATGCGCTGGCCGTTGACGACGCGAGCCTCCGGTCCGAAGAGATAGCGGATGGCAGCCGAGATCTCGGCCGCGGTGGTGGCGTACTCCTTGGTCGATGGCTGGTCCGCGTCGCCCGAAGGATCGATGGCGCGCACGCGTACGACGTTGACGGTCACGCCGGTGCCGGCGACCTCGTTGGCCAGCGCCGCGAGGAGTGCCTCCTGCGCCGCCTTGCCTACGCCGTAAGCACTCATGCCCGCGTCGGGCGCAGCAGCCATGGGCGAGGTGACGGCGACGATGCGCCCGTAGCCGGCGTCGACCATGCGCGGCGCAAGCTCGCGGACCACGTTGAGGGTCGTCCAGAAGTGCTGGTCGATCATGGCCGCGTACGGGTCGTCGGGTGAACGGCCGATGTGCATCCCACCGGTCCAGCCACCCACGAGGTGGGCCAGCGCATCGACGCGTCCGAAACGGCCGTAGACGGCGCTGATGGCGGCGTTCACCGCGTCGGCATCGCGCAGGTCCGCGGCCACCGTCAGCGTGCCGGTGCGCTCGAGGCCGAGTTCGTCCGGCAACGTCTCCAGGCGCCCCCGGTCGGAGCCCAGGAGCGCCAGCTCGTAGCCCTCGCCGGCCAGCTCCTGTGCCAGCACGCGACCGAGGCTGCCGGCGGCACCGGTGATGATGGCGACACGTGCCTCCGTCATGCCGGGACCTCCACGGGGTCAAGCGCCTCGATGGCTTCGATCGCCTCGGGTCCCATGCCTTCCACGATGGGGCGGTCGATCTGCTCCAGCAGGTGCTCGCGTCCCTCCACGTCGATGAGGTGGCCAGAGCGAAGGGCCTTGGTCTCCAGGTAGGAGCGGTTGTGCTCGTTGGCCGGGATGACGTGAGGGATGCGGCCACTGACGTCGATGCCCAGCTCGCGTAGTCCGTCGACCTTCCTGGGGTTGTTGGTCATCAGCCGGATGGAGCGCACCCGCAGCAGCCTGAGCATGTGCGCGGCGATGCCGTAGTCGCGCTCGTCGTCCCGGAAGCCCAGGGCGACGTTGGCGTCGACCGTGTCCAGGCCTTCGTCCTGCAGCCCGTAGGCACGCAGCTTGTTCAGCAGGCCGATGCCACGTCCCTCCTGGCGCAGGTACAGCAGCATGCCCGTCTCCTGCGCACCGATGGCGCGCAGGGCAGAGGTGAGCTGATCGCGGCAATCGCAGCGCAGCGAGCCCAGCGCATCGCCGGTGAGGCACTCGCTGTGCATGCGCACCGGCACGTCCTCCTTGTCGAAGGGATCGCCCTTGACGATAGCCACGTGATCCTTGCCATCGCGGTCGTTCCAGAAGCCCACGATGTGGAAGGTGCCGAACTTGGTGGGCAGGTCGGCGACCGCGGCGATGCGGACGCAGGTGTGATCGCGGCCGATGCCGTCGCACTCGTGATCGACGCTGGCGGCGACGAGCTGGTCGTAGGTGAGGTGCCGCATACCCGGCTCCTGGTGCATGTCCATCCGGTGACTGTAGGACAACATCGGTGACCCTTCTGTGACGCAGCACCCGCGGGCTCGGTCCTGGCCGTGGGTGATGCCCACGAGGCGACCCGCAACAGCCGTTGTCCATTGCGAAAACCTCTTGACGGCAGGGTAGCCACGGAGACAATCGCGTTGCGATGACAACCCAACGTGGGACCCAGGTACCCACCCAGCGGGGAGCGCTCACGACGGGATTGCGGACGCTTGAGCTGCTGGTGTCATCGCACACCCCGCTGGGGGTCACCGACATCGCCGGGCAGCTCGACCTCGACAAGGCCAACGCGCACCGCACCCTGGCGGCCCTGGTTCGGCTGGGCTACGTGGAGCAGGACCCCTCGACCCGTCGCTATGCCGCCAGCGTGAAGGTGGTGGAGCTGGCTCGCTCCGTGCTCGACTCGCGCGACCTCACGGTGGTGGCCGCGCCGCACCTGAAGTCGCTCTGGGCGGCCTCGGGCGAGAACACGCACCTCGCGGTGCTGGCCGGCGACCACGTGGTCTACGTGTCAACGCTCAACGGCACCACGCTCCTCTCGGCCAACGCTGCCATCGGCCAGTCAGGTCCTCTCCACTGCACCGCCACCGGCAAGTCGCTCATCGCGAACCTGCCACGTGGCACGACCGAGGGGCTCATCCGCAGCATCGAGTACGAGGCCTTCACGCCCAACACCATCACCAGCCCCCAGGCCCTCGAGAAGGAGCTGACCCAGGTGCGCGTGACCGGCTACGCCATCGATGACCGCGAGTACCACCCCGGCGTGCGCTGCGTGGCCGCGCCGATCTTCGGCATCGGTGGCGTGGTGGCGGCGCTGGGCCTCTCCGCACCGGCCGACCGCCTGGATGCCGAGCGGCTCAAGGTGGTGGCGCCGATCGTGGTCGACACGGCCGCACGTGTCAGCCGCGAGCTGGGTGGGCCGGCCCACCGGGTGGCAGCAGCCCCGGAACGGCCTGCAGCCAAGGACCGCCGGAGCGCATGATGCAATCGTTCTCAGGCCTCATCCACTGCCCCGGTGCCGGTCACGATCGCCCGGCTTCCGGCGCTGCTGATCACCGTGCGATCGATGAACAGTGATGCTCCCGCGCCGGCGAGTGGCCGGTGTGCCGAGGGAACCACGAAAGGGAGGTGGCACGGTCCGATCGATCGCTGTGAGGAGTGACTGACCCGGGAAGGCGTTTCCACCGTGGGGCGCCAAGGGAACGACAGGAGGACAGGAGATGACCAACTTCGGAACGATGTGGCGGCGAGGCTTCGTGCTCGCCGCGAGCGTCGCGCTACTGGCGGCCGCCGTGCCGGGCCTCGCCGCCGCCCAGGACGACGAGGTCGTCGTGATGACCTACTTCGGGGCCGACGAGGGCCAGGCAGCGCTGCTCGAACTGCTGGCGCAGTACACGGAAGACGTCCGGCACCGCTGTCAAGTTCGTCGATGTCGGGCACGAGGACTACAAGACCGGCATCCTCATCCAGCTCGCGGGCGGAAACCCGCCTGACGTCCATTCCAACTGGGCTGGCGCACGAACCGCCTTCCAGGTCGAGAGTGGGGCACTCGCGCCCATCGAGGACATGTGGGCGGCGAATGACCTTGACAGCCAGTTCCCGCAGGGCCTCATCGACTCGGCGGCGACCTATGACGGCGTCAAGTACCTGATGCCGCTGGGCTATCACTACGCCGGCTTCTTCTACAACCCCAAGACCTTCGAGTCGGCGGGTGTCGAGATCCCCACGACGTGGGACGAGCTCAAGGCAAGCTGCGACACGTTCAATGCCGCCGGCATCACGCCCATCGGCCTGGGTTCGATCAACAAGTGGCCTGCCCAGTTCTGGTTCGACTACCTGCTTCTCCGTACGGCAGGTCCCGAGTACCGCGCCAGCCTGATGGCCGGAGAAGCGTCCTACACCGACCCCGAGGTCGTGCGCGTCATGGAGATGTGGGCCGAGCTCGCAGCTGCGAACTGCTTCACGCCTGATGCCAACGCCTTCGACTGGACCGATGCCCAGAGCTCGGTGGCCAACGGCGATGCGGCCATGACCCTGATGGGCACCTGGATCACCGGCAACTGGAACACCGCCGGACTGGTGCCGGGCGTGGACTACGACGTCTTCGAGTTCCCCGTCATCGACGAGGGTGTCACGACAGCTGTCGTCGGTCCCGTTGACGGCCTCGTTTCCGCGGCCGCGGCCAAGAACCCCGAGGCTGCCATGGAGCTCATCGCAGCGCTGTCAACGCCGGAAGCCCAGACTGCCTGGGCTGTCGGCCAGGGTGCACTGCCCCCGAACCTGAACGCTGACAAGTCGCAGTTCAACGAAGTCATCGTGAAGGCGCTCGACTTCGTCGCGGCGGCAGAGACCTACAACTTCAACTACGACCTGGCGACCCCACCGGCGCCGAGCGAGGTCGGGCTGGACATGTTCCAGAAGTTCCTCGCGGATCCCGCCCAGGACATCAATGCCCTGCTCGAGGAGACGCAGGCAGGCGTCGCCGCGGCGTTCGAGAACCAGTAATGACCCAGGGTCGCGAACCTGCCAAGGCTCGCGACCCTGATCGATGGCGCGATGCCGGGGTGGGCCGCGGTAGGCACCATCCCGGCATCCGCATGGGTCCGCATGACGAGCATCGGTTGGAACATGGCGAGGTTCTCAGGGTCTTGACTGCTACGAGCCAGGGCGAGGTCAGCGATGCCGCCGGCATCCATGCGCTGCAGACCTGGTCCCACCGGCACGCCGCGAACGTAGCCAGCGGCGGCGTTGGGGCTGCATGACCAGGGGCAGTCGCTTCTCCCTGTTCCTGATGGCCGCTGGGCCACTGGCGTTCTACGCCATCTTCGTGCTGTTGCCCCTGGCCCAATCCATCCAGATCAGCACCTGGAGCTGGAACGGCCTGGCCGAACCGACCTTCATCGGCCTGGACAACTACACGCGCGCACTGAACGACCCGCTGTTCATCGGGGCCTTTCGCAACACCGCGCTGTGGCTGATCGTGGCCGTCACCGTACCCACGCTCCTGGGCCTGTTGCTGGCGGTGCTGCTGGACCGCCCATTGCGCGCGAGCCGCCTCTACAAGTCGGCCTTCTACATGCCCATCACGCTGTCGCTGGTGGTCGTGGGCCAGGTGTGGATCTGGATCTACCAGCCCGACTGGGGCCTCCTCAACAGCGTCCTGACACTGGTCGGGCTGGAGGACCTCACCCGCGCCTGGCTGGGCGACCCAGGCACCTCGCTGGCAGCCGTCATCGTGGCCTGGTGCTGGCAGCAGACCGCCCTGAGCCTGATCCTCTACCTGGCAGCCCTGACGACCATCCCGCGCGACCTTCTCGAAGCGGCCTCGATCGACGGAGCCAGCACGTGGCAGCAGTTCCGGCGCATCATCGTGCCGCTGCTCCGTCCGGCCAGCGTGGTGGTCATCTCGCTCGCGGTCATCAACACGCTCAAGGGCTTCGACATCGTGTTCATGCTGACCAAGGGCGGCCCGTTCCACACCTCCGACAACCTCGCCATGTTCATGTACTCGGAGACGTTCTTCAAGTACCAGCTCGGCTATGGCGCGGCCATCGCGGTGGCGCTCTTCATCGTCGCCATCATCGTGATCATCGCCTACTTCCGCCAGTCCCGAGCCGCGGAGCGAGTGTATGGCTAGCACCAGCAGGGGCGCCGTCTCGAAGCCGCTACGGGAGCGTTCGCCCAGCCGTTCCCTGCTGCTCCACGGTTTCATCCTGGCCATCCTGGTCATCTACGCGGCGCCGATCATCGGGGTGTTGCTGACCTCCGTTCAGTCCAACGCCGAGATCGCAGCGCGCGGGGTGTGGCACATCCCCGAGGCGGCATCACTGGACAACTTCGTCGATGCCTGGACCAACACGCCGATGCCGCGCTACATCCTCAACAGCTTCCTGGTCACCATCCCCGCCACCGCCTTGTCCATCCTTGGTGGCGTGCTGCTGGGCTATGTCTTCAGCCAGTTCAAGTTCCCCTTCGCGGAGCTGTTCTTCCTGGTCGTCATCGCGGGCATGTTCTTTCCGCCACAGGCGATGCTCATCCCGCTGTTCCGGCTCTTCAACTCCCCCATCGAGATCGCCGGGTTCCAGGTCCTGCCGGCTCTCTTCGACACCATCTACCCGATGATCATCATCCACATGTCGCTGGGCCTGGCCATCACCACGCTGCTGTTGCGGAACTTCATGGGTGCCCTGCCGTCGGGCTTGCGGGAGGCCGCGATCGTCGACGGTGCAGGTGAGTGGTCGGTCCTGTTCCGCGTCATCGTGCCCCTGCTGCTGCCCGCGCTGGCGGTGCTGGCCACCCTGCAGTTCACCTGGATCTGGAACGACTTCCTGTGGCCGCTCGTGCTGACCCGGTCGGAGGAGGCCAAGACCGTCATGGCCGGGATCAACGCCATGAAGGGGCAGTACAGCACGGTCTGGAGTGCTCAAGCTGCCATGGCGGTGCTGGCAAGCATCCCGACCGTCGTGGTGTTCGTCGTCTTCCAGCGTTACTTCATCGCGGGCCTGACCATGGGTTCAGTCAAGGAATAGCTGTACACGGAGGGGGCAGTCGGATGGCATCGGCAGTTGAGCGCCTGCGGGTCGCGATCATCGGGACGGGACGGATCAGTGACCTGCACGTGGCAGAGTACGTGGCCGACCCGAATGTCGAGATCGCGGCCGTCTGCGATATCGATCCGGCTGCGGCCATGGACAGGGCCCGGAGCTGGGGCGCGAATCCGGAGCATGCCTACGCCGACTGGCGGGAGGCCCTGGCGGACGCCTCCGTGGACGCATTCGAAGTCCTGCTGCCGCATCACATGCACCTCGAGGTGGGGCTCGCAGCCCTGGAGACCGGCAAGCACCTCTCCATCCAGAAGCCGGTCGGGTTCACCGTGGCCGAGTGCAGGCGGTTCGTCGAAGCGGCCGAACGAGCCTCAGCGCGCGGCCAGGTCATCCGGGTCTATGAGAACTTCCTCTTCTACCCTCCGGTCGTTCGCCTCCTCGAGGTCGTTCGGCAAGGCGAACTGGGGGACGTGCTCTCGGTGCGCCAGAAGAGCCTCTCCGGTGACCCGCACCAGGGCTGGGACGTCCCGGCGTCGGCGGCGGCGTGGCGCTTCGATCCTGAGCGTTGCGGTGGTGGGCCGCTCGTGTTCGACGATGGGCTGCACAAGTTCAGCATCTTCTGGGCCCTGCTCGGGGTGGCGGCAGAGGTACATGCATGGATCGGGTCGACCCCCGTCGAGGGCGGGATGGTCGATGCACCTTCCCTGGTCGGGTTCCGCTGGTCAAGCGGCGCGATCGGAGCGCTCGAAGTGGTCAGGTCCTCCGAGGTGAAGATCCACTCCCGCCACTACGTGCAGGACGACCGGGTGGAGGTCACCGGGACGAAGGGCGTGGCCTGGGTGAACCGGGGCCACGGACGGCTGCTCGAAGAGCCCGCGCTGCGCGTGTACCGCGACGGGCGCAGCGTCGACCATCACGACCTGGAGACAGGTTGGGAGATGAGCTTCGTGCTGTCTGCGCGTGACTTCATCGAAGCCATCCGCGAGGGTCGCCAGTCACTCCTGACGGCCGCCGAGCACCTGGAAGTGCTCTCCACGGCCCTCGCCGCACAAGTCTCCGCCCGCGAGGAGCGCACGCATCCGGCCCAGCGACGTGCAGTAGTCGGTGGAGTAGGGCGCTCGCCGTATCTCATCACCAGCCCGGGGAGGAAGCACACGTGACCGCAGCCGTCGAACGCATGAGGGTGGCCATCATCGGCCCGGGCCGCATCAGCGACCTGCACGCCATCGAGTACGTCAACTCGGAGTACACCGACATCGTGGCGGTGTGCAAGCCCGACACCGAGGGAGCGCTGGCGCGCGCGCGCAGCTGGGGCATCGAGCCCGAGAAGGTCTACGCCGACTGGCGCGACTGCCTGGCCGACGATTCCATCGATGCCTTCGAGGTGCTGCTGCCTCATCACCTGCACATGGAGGTGGCCCTGGCAGCCATCGAAACGGGCAAGCACCTCTCCACCCAGAAGCCGGTGGGCTTCACCGTGGCCGAGTGCTCGCGCTTCGTGGAGGCTGCCCGGGTCGCCGAGGCGCGCGGACAGGTGGTGCGCGTCTTCGAGAACTTCCTGTTCTACCCGCCGGTCTCGCGGATGGTCGACATCGTCCGCAGCGGTGAGATCGGCGAGGTCCTCTCGGTGCGCCAGATCAGCCGCTCGGGCAACCCGGCCTGTGGCTGGGACGTGCCCGACCGAGCCGCTGCCTGGCGCTTCGACATCGAGCAGAACGGCGGTGGCCCGCTGGTCTTCGACGACGGGCTGCACAAGTTCAGCATCTTCTGGGCGCTGCTGGGCGTGGCCGACGAGGTGCATGCCTGGATCGGCTCCACGCCGGTCGAGGGTGGCGCGCTCGATTCGCCTTCGTCGGTCTCGCTGCGCTGGGCCTCGGGGGCCATGGGCGTGCTGGAGGTGGTGAACGCGCCGGAGCTGCAGGTGCAGACGCTGTTCTACTCGCAGGATGACCGCGTCGAGGTCACCGGCTCACGCGGCGTGGCCTGGGTCAACCGCGGCCACGGCAAGATCCAGGAGCTGCCCTCGCTGCAGGTCTACAAGGACGGCGTCACCCGCGACTACGAGGATGTAGCGTCCGAGTGGGATGAGTCCTTCATCCTGGCCACGCGCGACTTCATCGACGCCGTGCGCGAGGGGCGCCCGTCACGGCTGACGGCGGACGAACACCGCCAGGTGCTGTCGACGGCGCTGGCGGCCCAGATCTCGGGTCGCGAGGAGCGCGTGGTCAGGCCCGCCGACGTGCCATAGGTCTTGCGGTCGACCTGGTCGACGGCATGGCGGACCGCCGCGCATGGCGGCGCGACGGCGCATGGTGGGGGTCACCTGCCCGGCCGTTATGCCCCCGGCGACTCACCCGACAGATCGCTTCGTCATCGATGCCGGGCTGGCCTGAACTGGCGCTCTGGGTGATCATCCGATGCCACCCACGCGTGAGGTAGCACGGGACGCATCCATCCGATGCCCTGGGCGCCTGGGCTGAGGCCAACCGCTGTCGACTCAGTCGCCCACGGAATGGACGCTGCGGCCGAGGCCCAGCCCTCAGAGACGTGCCTGCAGCGCCTCGCGCAGTGCCCCGTCAGCGATGGTCGGCACGTCCAGCACGGCCGCCGCGGCGGGGTGCGTGATGGCAGGCACCAGCACGTCGTCCGACAGCTGTCCGACGATATCCGACCAGGGACGATGCGCGGCCTCGGAGACCAGGCTCAGGGTGCCACGCGACGCCCGCTGTGGCTCCTCACGGTGAGTCGGGTATCCCTTGCCGGCGGCGTCGCGTGAAGAGCTGATCGAAGACCATGCGCAGATTCACGTCACCAGCCCAGCCCCAACCCTCGTTGAGCGCCAGCGAGACCACGTTGCCAGCGTTGATCCGGGCGAACAGGTAGGCGTCCAGTGGCGTCAGGAGGTGGCCGCAGACGATGCCCGGGTACTGCATCACGGAGTTCATATAGCCCTGGCCGGTGCCGCAGCCGCCGATGACCATGTCGACCCGGTCGGCCGCCAGCAGCAACGCCGAGATGAGGCCGGTGTGGATGTACTGCAGCTCGGGCTCCTCGCCCTTCTCGACCATGCCGGCGTTGACGACGTCCAGGCCGCGATCTTCGAGGGCGGAGATGATGAACGGGTGCTTTTCGACCGCGCTGGTCTCGTTGACCACTGCCACGCGCATGGGTCAGGCTCCTTTTCGAGCATCGTTACTGGCTGGGTGCGGCCACCGGCGTCGAGCCAGCGGGCCTCGTCGAGCATAGCGCGGTGCTAGGCTCAGGCGGCGATGACTGACGGGAGGACAGCCACGGCCACCGATACCCACTGGCCTGACTACTACGAGGTCACGGCCGAGCGACCCTCGTGGGCCACGACCAGGATGGCGGCCGAGGCGTTCGGTGACCATCCTGACGATGGGCCACGCTTCGCCGTGGACCTCGGCTGCGGCGCTGGCCGAGACACTCGCGAGCTGCTTCGGCGGGGCTGGCGCGTACTGGCCACGGACATGACCCCCGAAGGCATCGAGACGCTTCGGCGCTTGACCCCGGAGGCCGACCTCGTGCGATTGCAGACCGAGGTGTCCCTGCTGGCCGACCTTGAGATCCCTGCCTGCGACCTCGTCAACGCCAACCTCAGCCTGCCCTTCCAGCCTGCGCAGGACTACGCGGCGGTCTGGGAACGCATCCGTGCCGCCATCCCCGTCGGCGGCCGCTTCAGCGGCATGCTCTTCGGCGACCGGGACCAGGCGGCCGGTGAAGCCGAGATGACCTGTCCCTCCCCTGACGTCATCCGAGGCTACCTCGACGGATTCGAGATCGAGCACTGGAACGAGAAGGAAGAGGACGGGGAGACCGCGCTCGGCGAGCCGCACCACTTCCACCTCATCGAGGTCGTGGCCGTCCGGCGCGCCTGACCCGCGATCCGGTCCGCATCGCCTGGATGGCCGAGCCGCGCTCCTGCTGGATACGCTCAGCCTGGCCTGTCACCACCCTGGCTAGATCCGGAAGATCCGCTCGGCGTTCTCGGAGAGCATGGCTCGCTGCTCGGCCGGGCTGAAGTCTGCGATGAGCGACCGGAACGCACCGACCAGGTCGCCATACGAGCTGAAGAGGCCGTCGACTGGGAAGTTGGAGCCGAAGAAGGCTCGGTCCGTTCCGAAGACCTCGATGCACGTCGAGACCCAGGGCCGCACCGACTCGAGCGTCCATCGCCCACCCCACTGGCCCAGAGCCGAGATCTTGACGACCACGTTCGGCGCTTCGGCGATAGAGATGAGAGCGGCACGCCAGGCCTCGAAGCCCTCAGCAGAGAGGTCACGCGGCATCCCGCAGTGATCGACGCAGAACGTCACCTCGGGAATGCCCTGACCAGCTCGACGGCTTCTGCCATGCGGGCCACACCGACCTCGTGGCAGAACACCAGGTTGCCAGCTGCGAGGTGCCGATAGCCGTCCCTCCACATGGGATCGCGAAACGAGCCTGGGTAGCCGTTGTCACGGACTCCACGCATGTTGCGGCTCTCCAGGTGACGGGCGAGCGTGCTGGGTGCGTCCGGGCTGGCGAGGTCGCACTTGGCGACGATGCCCTGGGGGTAGGCCGCGACATCGGCGACTGACTGCAGCCACTCGGTCTCCGCGACAGGATCGGCGTTCGTCGAGACGCCGACATGGATGGCCTTGGTCGCACGCTGGAATCGCGACTGGGAGATGAACTCCTCGGCCGCGAACCGCGTGGTCTTGAGACCTTCGATATCGCCGATCCTGGGATGGGTCGTCCCGGGTCCCAACCAGGCGTACTCGACTTCAGAATCGGCCAGCTTCCAGAAGTGCACGTGACCATCGACGAAGGGGGCATCTACTGCGGGCATCGAGTCTCCTAGGGCTAAGCGTGCGGTCAGGTCGGTGGCTCGGGTGGGTGCAGCGTGGCATCGGGAGCCCCTGGTCGGTCGCTGGCGCTCCAGGCCTGGTGCCACTGCGGATACGGCCGCGGCGTCGCGCTCACGGCGTCGAGCCGTCGCATGTCTTCAGCACCAAGATGGAGATCGACGGCGCCAAGGGCAGTCTCGAGGTGGTCGTCCCGGCGAGGGCCGAGGATGGCCGAGGTGACGCCGGGCTTGGCCAGGATGTAGGCGAGGCTCACCTGGGCCGGCGTGGCACCGTGGGCCTCCCCGACCGCCCGCAGCGTGTCAACGACATCGAAGACGCGGGCGGGATCGGAGATGGGCGGCTCTCGCCAGGTCCGCAGCTTCTCATCGTCGATCCCCCGCTGATACCTGCCTCCAAGCAGGCCACCGGCCAGTGGGCCCCAGACGAGGATGCCCACCCCCTGGTCGAGCGACAGCGGTACGAGCTCGTTCTCCGCGTCCCGGCCGACGATGCTGTAGGCGATCTGCTGGCTCATGAACCGCTCCAGCCCGAGATGGTCTGCCACCCCCAGCGCCTTCATCACGTGCCAAGCCGAGTAGTTGGAGCAGCCCACATAGCGAACCTTCCCGTCCGCGACCAGCCGGTCGAACGCCCGCAGGGTCTCCTCGATGCCGTCTCGCCGTCCCAACCATGAGCCTGGTAGAGGTCGATGTGATCGGTCCGCAGGCGGCGCAGGCTCTTCTCGACCGAGTCGATGATGTGGTGGCGTGAGAGGCCACCATCGTTGGGCCCGTCGCCGACGATCGCTCGGCACTTGGTGGCGAGAAGCAGTCTGTCGCGTCGGCCCTCGATGATCTCGCCGACCGTCTCTTCTGCACGACCCAGGCCGTAGACATCGGCGCGTGTCCACGAGGTTGACGCCGGCATCGAGCGCGATGTCGAGCATGCGCCGAGCCGCGGGTACCTCTACCTTGCCCTTCTCGGTGCGCTGGTGTCCGCCGAACGGCATCGTTCCGAGGGACAGGACAGAGACCCGAAGCCCGGAACGCCCCAGTTGCCGGTACTTCATCGTCGGCACCTTCGGGGCTCCGTCCTGCTTGCTGGCGGTATCCCGTTCATGTTGTCGTCCGGTCTCCTGGCGGCGGGATGTGCGTGGATTGGCTGGCGAGTAACTTCCAACCAGTCGGACTGCAGTGCCACACGTGGGTCATGCGGAAGTGGAGCTCGCCAGCCTGGTCTGACCGGTCCCTTGTCTCGAGGTGCAGCGCGCACGTCAGGACGGCAGTGTCACCGTGGACGACCACCCTGGTGTCCTCGTAGTCGATGGACTCGAAGCGCAGGGCGCCGTCGTGATGTGGTCGATTCACATTCCATTCATACCGTCTCGTAGTCCATCTGCATCTCACTAGTCATCCGTCGTGACGTTCACTCCACAGCTCGGATGATCACCTGCTCATCAACGCAGCATACCTTGCTCGAACGCCTCAGCATCAAGGACAGCAGGTATACGCTGGTCCGCGACAGGCGCAACGCGATAGCCAAACCGATCCAAGGTGCCACCGTGATAGAGTCCCGGTAGCTGCCAATGTGCGTCATTCATCATGTGATCCTTCGTCAGGCACCCGACGCGGCCGTCGAAGCCTTCCTGATCAGCCGCAGCCTTCTTAACGATATCGTCGTATCTGACGCTGCCTGCTCTCGAGTACCAGCACTCGCCGTTGACCTCTTCACTTCTTCGGGCGTAGGCCACGGAGTAGTTGACTGTGCCGCCAGTAGTACTGATATCGATCCTGAGTGCGTCTGCCCTGCCACCGACGATATGCCGGCGATCTCACTCGCCCGTGCGAAGCTGCCTCAGCCAGGCGATGTTCTGCATGCCACGACCGCGCACCTCAAGCCTTCACGCAGCAAACCTTCCATCATTCGCAAAATTCGCTCTCACCCATTTGGCGATCCAGACATGTCGTCCCAGCGCACTCACTTGCGTTATCGAGAATGAAACATCCGTTCGCTCGTACTCACCATCTAATCTGCCTCATATCCTCAGCACGCGCTATGCACTTCATAGTAGCTAACTCTCATATCGTCTCGTGATATGTCCGAAGCACGTATACCTGCTGTTCAGTCCACCTTCTCCTCTACATGTCTTCTTCCCACGTACTACCATCGTTCATCCTCGTGTACCATCGCAGATCCTATGTTCCTATTCGCAGGCAGCTCAACCCTCCACGCCCTCAACTGCTCAGCACCCGATCACGCTTCGCAGTCTCCATGTAGCAGCGCCAACCGCCTCCCGACTCTCTACTACTCCCTGACAGCTTCACCAGCAGCGTACACCCTCCCACTCTTGTCAACATACCTGCGCATCATACTTCTGGCCCACACCTCCAGCTCTGTAATCTCAGCATTATAAACCTTCCGCACCTTGTCCCACCATCTCGCTGCGTGCTCGCCAACCAGCCCTTATCTCGTAGCCACCCATTCAACTCGTGCCACAGCCGCCGCACATTAAGATACACGCGCGATAAGTCTCATCTTCAGTTCACTTCCTGCTATCCGCCGATTCCCACACCTCACTCTCATACGCTCTTATCCGTTCACACTGTCAGAGTCGTCACACTTCTGCTCAGGCAAATGTTATATGCACGCCGGCCAAGCTCTTTAGCAGAACTCCAGCATCACACCACTAAATATATCGCCACCACCGTGCCCTAGAAGTTCAGCCGTCGTCCTCTGCACTAGAAGCCACACTGACCGAGCCGCTTCTATCTTCTATGTGCTGACGCAGCGTCTCGTCATCTGCTAGCGATCATCGTAATTTCGTCATCTCTTATTATACATTTTTTTTTATCTCACATTTCAATCATTTTTATTGTATATCTCACTTACTTTAAATATTCACATTAATTAAAAATAATTATTAAATATATTTTATTAATTTTTATTTTTTTTTATATTTTTATTTTTTTTTTTATTTTTTTTTTAATTTAATCTGATTGTGTCGCACGATGTACGATACGTACATCATGCGGCGCACGCAGATCTACCTGGACGAGGAACAAGACCGACAGCTGGCTGACCGTGCCAGATCGGCTGGCGTGACCAAGTCGACGCTGATCCGGGAGGCACTCGCCGAGTACCTGCAGCCAGCCTCGGACGAGGACGCCAGGCTCGCTCGCTTCCGTGCCGCGCTCGACGAGGCCTCGCGCACACCGGTTGACCTGCCTCCAGGTGGCGAGTACGTGGAGGATCTGCGAGCGGCCGACCGATCCCGAGAGGACGCGCTGACACGGCGGCGATCGTGACCATCGTTCTCGATTCGTCGATCGTGATCGACCTGCTGCGTGGCTACGAACCCGCCATCGCCTATGGCCGCTCGTTGCCCGAGCTGCCCTTCTGCTCGGAGATCACCCGCGTGGAGGTCGTGCGCGGCCTGCGCAGCGCAGAGCGCGCAGCCGCCGAACGACTGTTCGCTGCCATCGCGTGGGTGGTGATCGATGAGGTCGTCGCCCGCCGGGCCGGCGAGCTGGGCCGGCAGTGGCGGCGAAGCCATCAGGGCATCGGCAGCGCTGACCTCATCGTGGCCGCCACGGCGCTGTTGCAGGACGCCGAGCTGGTCACGCTGAACACCAGGCACTTCCCCATGTTCGATGGCCTCTCCCCGCCATATCCCGGGTAAGGCGCGGGTGCTGGCGCCGGTCGGGTAGCATTCGCTCGATGTCAGACCTCATCCCCGCGGGTCCAGCACAGCTGGTACCCAGCGCCAGACCGCGTGGCGCTGGCCGACGATGCCCCCAGCATCGAGGAGCTGTTCCTCTTCGCACGCGAGGCGGAGCTGCGCGTGCAGTCGCTGCGCATGACCATCGAGGAACGCGTCGTGAGCGCCAAGGGCCCCGAACGCATCGCCCACGAGATCCAGCTCAGGCATCCGGGCCATGCCCGGGTCACCACCAGGCGCAGCGCCGAGCCGCTCAGTCGCGAGTACGACACCTGGGTGAGCGATGGCGAGACCATCACCGCGTACGCCGCTGGCAACAGGCTGGCCAGCGTGCGCCAGCACCGCCAGCGCGTGGTCGGCTCGGATGACCCGGGACTGCCGCCCTTTGCCCGCCAGTACCAGCCGCTCACGAGGCTGCCCGCGGGCAGTCTGGCGGATACCTTCATCCACCCCCATGGTCTCTTCCGCAACGTGCTGGTGAGCGGTCCGCTCGCCATCGTGGGCGTGCAACAGGTGGCCGATCGCGAAACCATCGTGGTGCGGGCCCAGCATCCCCGCTCCGCCAAGGTGTTGGTCGACCGACCCGACCGCTCCATCGATGTCGGCATCAGCCGGGACAGCGGCTTCGTGCTGTTGCTCATCGAGCGCATCGGCGAGACGGTCACTCGCCACGCCGAGGTGACCTTGCTCGAGCTCGACGCGGTCATCTTCGACTCGGTCTTCGAGCTCAGGCTGCCGGCCGACGTGCGGATGGTCTACTGAGCCAGCCAAGGCTGAGTCGCTGCGGTTGGGCCGGCGACGACCCGTTGATGGTCGGCTATCACGACCACGAATGGGGGCAGCCGCTCCACGACGAGCGCGCGCTCTTCGAGATGCTCTGCCTCGAGGGCGCCCAGGCCGGCCTGGCGTGGTCGACCATCCTGCGTCGGCGCGAGGGCTATCGCGAAGCGTACGACGGCTTCGATGCCGAGCGCATCGCCGCCTACGACGATGTGCGCCAGGCACAGCTGCTCAGCGACGAGCGCATCATCCGCAATCGCGCCAAGGTGCGTGCCTTCCGCGACAACGCCATCGCGACGCTGCAGCTGCGCCGGGACGCCGGCGGTCTGGACGCGTACCTGTGGGGTTTCGTGGGTGGCGCGCCCATCGTCAACCACTTCGCCTCGCTGGCAGAGGTGCCGGCCCAGACGCCACTGGCCGTGAAGCTGTCGCACGACCTCAAGGGACGCGGCTTCCGCTTCGTGGGGCCGGTCATCATCTACGCCCTGATGCAGTCGGTGGGCCTGGTGAACGACCACCTCCTCGACTGCTTCCGCCATCCCGAGGCGACGGCGGAACCGGCCACCGACTGACACTCGACGCCGCTAGGATGCTCTTCAGCAGTCCGATCCGCCACTGCCTCTGAGCGAGCGCGGGCCACACCGGGGCACCGATGGGCAAGAAGTCCAAGGGCAAGGACAAGGGCAAGAAGCAGGACCTGCGGAAGGCTGCCAGCCCCGCCATCGCCGAGCTGCCCGTGGCATGGGGACAGGGCGATCGGATGCCTCCCTCCCCCTCCGAGAGCGCGGCCGAGCGGCCCCGTCCGACGGTCGGCGCCAGCGAGCTGGCCGCGCGCCTGGCGGGGCTCTCGACGGTCTTGCAGCGGCACCTCTCCCGGGTCGATGCCGGCGATGGCCTGACCCGCGCCCGACTCTCCGCCCTGGGCCTGCTGGTGATGGGTGGTGCACGCACGTTGGGCGAGCTGGCGGCAGCCGAGCATGTGCGGCCGCCCACCATGACTCGGCTGGTGCACGCCATGGAGGCCGACGGGCTGGTGGCGCGCGAGCCCAACCCCGCCGACGGCCGCTCGGTCGTCATCCGGGCCACGCCCCACGGCGAGGCGCAGCTCGAGCAGGGCCGCGGGCGCCAGATCGCGCCGCTGGCCGGGTCCATCTCCGAACTCGGCTCGGCCGAGCGGCTGCAGCTGGAGGACGCCGCTGACCTGCTGGGCCGCCTGCTGCGCTCGTCCGCCTGGGAGCCGGCCGAGCCGACCGAGTGACGCTCGATCCCGCTGGCACCCCTGCCGGCGGCCCCGCCACCGATCCCATCGGCACCGTCGAGACGCCGAGCGACGCCGAGGACCGAGCTGGTGGTCTGGCTGGCGCTGGTGGTGGCGCTGGTGGGCTTGCTCCAGTCGGGCACCCCGCCGCGCGTGGCCGTGTTGTCACTCATCGTCATCGCCATCACGCTGGCGATCTCGCTGCGCTGGCGGGTAGCCGGCGCGGCCGTCGTGGTGCTGCTGCTGGTGGGCATCGCCCTGCGGATGGCGCCCGCGAGCGGCTTCAGCGATGTCCTGGTGGTGACCGAGGCCGCCATCCGCGAGATGCTCGCTGGCGGCAACCCCTACGGCCACGGCTACGCGGAGTCGCTGCCCCCGGGCGCGCCCTTCGCCTACGGGCCGCTGGCGCTGCTGTGGTACCTGCCCAGCCTCGATGAGCCGGGGCGGCTGGAGCGGCTGGCGGCACTGGCGGTGCTGGTCCTGCTGGCCATCCGCGGACGACCCCTGGGACTGGCCGTCTATGCCGTCACGCCGGCCTTCGTGGTCTCCGCGGCCGACGGCTCCAACGACACCACGGCCGGCCTGCTCATCCTGGCGGCGTTGCTCGTGGCCGTGCGTGCCCCCGTCGCCGGGAGCCGTGCTGCTGGCCGTGGCAGTGGCCTTCAAGCCCTATGCCCTCGCCTGGCTGCCGGGCCTCATCGCCTATGCCGGGGCGATCGGGCCGCTGCTGGCCTTCGTCGCGGCTTCGGCCGTGCTGTGGCTGCCGGCCGTGCTCGCCTGGGGACCCGGGTCGCTGTTGTGGTCGTTCCGTGAGGCCGAAGGGTTGCACGCTCAGCCGTACTACTCACTGGCCTACGGCATCGACGCTCCGGCCGCGGTCCCCAAGGACGCCTGGAGCGTGTTCCGCATCGCGGTCGGCCTGCTGCTCACCGGTCGTCAGCCTGCTGTGGGCGCGGTCGGCGGCGTCGCTCATCATCACCGGCACGCTCATCTTCGCCGCCGTGCTGTTCCTGGGCTGGTGGGGCACCTTCGCCTACCTGGCTGCCGTGGCACCGGTGCTGTGCTGGCACCTCGATGACTGGCTCGGCCTGGGTGGGCAGCGCGTCATCTGGCCGACCGATCCGGTGCGCGCGGTCACCACTGCCGTCGATTCACGCTGGCCAGTCCTTCGCCCGACCGGCGGCGTCATCGAGGCGAGACGCAGGTTCGGCTAGAATCCGAGGCCTCCGAGCCAAGCTAGTACGGGAAGCGAAGACGCGTGATCCGCCCCGGTCGCCGCACCGGATCACGTCGAGCAGAGGCGAGCCCGGTCCCGTGTGCGTGACACGACGCCCCTGGTGGCGCGGAGGGACACATGTCGGCTGTGGGTATCGGGCTCCTGATCATCGCTCATGTCGCGGACTACACCACCTTCGTCGTGATGGTGGCCCGAAATGGGCTTGGCAGCGAGCTGAACCCACTGGTGGTCACCCTCGCACAGGACTACGGTCTGGCCTTGCTGACGGTGGCCAAGTTCGCCACCGTGCTGCTGGTGGCGGCCGTCTTCCTGGTGGTAGGACGCACTCGGCCACGCGTCGCCGGCGCGGTGCTGGCCTTCGGCGTCCTCATCGGCGGCTTGGGCGCGTTCTCCAACATCATCTCGATCTGACTGCCGC
>CAWDQY010000020.1:0-26721 GCA_963804575.1 uncultured Chloroflexia bacterium | reverse complement strand
GGGCATCCATGCGCTCCCTGATGCGCTGCCTCCCAGCCCTCCCCGACGGCTCGTAATAGGTCCGGTCGGCCAGCAGATCAGGCAGGTATCGTTGGTCTACGTCGGCTCCCTCGTAGTCGTGGGGCAGCCGGTAGCCCACGCCGATACCGTGACTGCGCATACCCCGGTGAGGCGCGTTCAGGAGGTGCTTCGGCACCGGCTGCGAGCCATGCTGACGCACGTCCTCCATGGCCTTCCAATACGCCTGCCCGCTCCGGTTGCTCTTGGGGCTGCTACTGACCATGTACACGACCGCCTGCGCGAGCGCGTACTGCGCCTCTGGCATCCCGACCCAATCCACCGCCTGGGCGGCGGCCACCGCAACCTGCAACGCCCTAGGATCAGCGTTGCCGACGTCCTCGGACGCCGAGATAATGATCCGGCGTGCGATGAACTTCGGGTCCTCGCCTGCCGCGACCATCGTCGCGAGCCAATAGAGCGCCGCGTCCGGGTCATTCCCACGACGACTTAATGAACGCTGACACGTGCCGTAATGGCCATCGCCGGCGCGGTCATATGCAAAGACCCGCTGCTGGGCCGCCACCTCGATGTCGTCCAGGCTCGGTGACACCGGCCCGGGCGGGTCCGTCCGCCACACCGGCCATGGAGGCCGCAAACTAGAGGACGTTCAGCGCGGCGCGCGCATCGCCAGCGCTGATCGAATGAGGTGCTCGCGAGCGTCAGCGGCCAGCTAGACGCGGACGCCGAAGGCGCCTCGCTCGGCCAGGGCTCGATCCACGATGCGGCCGAGATCCTCGTCGGAGAGCGCCTCGAGGCGGAACACCCGCAAGCGTGAGAGGAGCGCCGAGTTGACCTCGAAGTAGGGGTTCTCGGTGGTGGCGCCGATGAGGGTGACGACCCCTTCCTCGACGTGCGGCAGCAGGGCGTCCTGTTGTGCCTTGTTGAAGCGGTGGATCTCATCGATGAACAAGACGGTGGAGCCCCCTCCGCGCTCGGCCCAGCCGCGCGCGGCGGCCACGATCGAGCGGACCTCCTTCACGCCGCTGGAGGTAGCGGAAAGCACCTCCATGGGAGCCTCCACCGCCTCTGACAGCAGGCGAGCCAGGGTCGTCTTGCCGACGCCCGGCGGTCCCCACAGCACCATCGATGCCAGGCGTCCACGCTCGACCATTCGCCGCAGCGCTCCGCGCACTCCCACCAGCGGCTCCTGCCCCGCGAACTCCTCGAGGCTGAGCGGGCGCATCCGTGCCGCCAGCGGCACGTGGCCTGTCGCCGCCGGCAGGGGCAACGCCTCCGGACGTACCGCGCCATCCTGGTCGGAGCGTTTGGCAGCCATCGTCCTGAGTCTAGTGCGCCGGCCACGGGCGGCGGCTACCATCTAGGAACCGAGATCGAACGTCCCGGTCTCGCCACGCCCAGCTCACCGAGGAGACCTTCGTGCAGCCCCAGAACCTTCGCATCCCCGGACCCACGCCACTGCCTGACCCCGTGCGGGCAGCCGGTGCCCGCCAGATGGTGGGTCATCGCGGGCCCGAGTTCCAGGAGCTCGTCCTGCGCGTGAGCGAGGGCATGCGACCCGCCTTCGGCACGAAGAACGAGGTCATGATCCTGACGGCGTCGGGCACCGGAGGGCTCGAGGCGGCCGTCGTCAGCTTCCTCTCTCCGGGCGACCCGGTCCTGGCCATCAGCATCGGCCACTTCGGCGAGCGCTACGCCAAGATCGCGCGCGCCTATGGTGCCAGCGTCCGCATGCTCGAGTTCGAGTGGGGCAAGGCCGCCGATCCCGATGCCGTCCGCGATGCCCTCAGGGACATGAACGCGCAAGGGACGAGTCCCAAGGCGGTCCTGGTGACCTACAACGAGACATCGACCGGTGTCACCAACCCGCTCCCAGGGCTGGCGGAAGCCATCCGCGCCGAGGCGCCGGACACCCTCATCCTCGTCGACGGTGTGAGTGCGGTAGGCGCGATCCCGCTGCAGATGGACGAGTGGGACCTGGACGTCGTGGTGACCGGTTCACAGAAGGCCTGGATGATCCCGCCAGGCCTGGCCATGGTGGTGGCGAGCGACCGTGCCTGGGTCGCCGCAGAGACCGCCACCATGCCGCGCTTCTACTTCGACCTGGCCAAGCACCGCGAGGTGCTGCCCAACGGGCAGACGCCCTGGACGCCGGCGGTGGGCATCTTCTTCCAGCTCGAGGCCGCGCTGGAGATGATCGAGGCAGAGGGCTGGGACGCCATCTACCGGCGGCACGCCGCCTGCGGTGCGGCAGCCCGTGCCGGCCTCGCTGCGATGGGCTTCACGCTCTACGCTGACCAGGCCGCTGCCTCCGACACCGTCACCTCCGCGTGGGTGCCGGGATCCATCGAATGGTCCGCGTTCAACAAGGAGCTGCACAGCCGGGGGTTGGTGTTGGCCGGCGGGCAGGGCAAGGTGAAGGGCAAGATCTTCCGCATCGGCCACCTCGGCGACGTCAGCGTGGACGACATCGTGAGCGCCCTCGCGGTCATCGAGCAGGGCGCCGATGTGGTCGGCCTGACCGTCGAGCACGGTGCTGGTCCGGCTGCCGCCCGCAGCGCGGCGGGGGAGTCCTGAGCATGCGCATCCTCGTCGCCGAGAAACTGGCGCCCGAAGGCGTCGCCGTCCTGCAGGAAGCGCACGATGTCGATGTCCGCGTGGGCCTGGCGCGGCCTGAGTTCCTCGCCGCGCTGGCCGAGTACGACGCGCTGCTGGTGCGCAGCGGCGTCAAGGCCGATGCCGAGGCCATCGCGGCCGGCAAGCGCCTGATCGTCATCGGGCGCGCCGGAGTCGGCGTCGACAACATCGACATCGCCGCTGCCACGGCCGCCGGCATCACCGTCGTCAACGCCCCCACGGGCAACACGGTCGCGGCCGCCGAGCACACCCTGGCGCTGCTGTTCGCGCTGGCCCGCCGCATCCCCGCCGCGGATGCGTCCATGCATGCGGGCGAATGGGATCGCTCGGCCTTCATGGGCCGTGAGCTGGTCGACAAGACGCTCGGCGTCATCGGGCTGGGCAAGATCGGCATGGCCGTAGCGGACCGCGCGCGTGCCCTGGGGATGCAGGTGGTGGGCTTCGATCCCTACGTCACCGCCGAGGCCGCCAAGCTGCACGGCGTCAGCATGATGCCGCTGGCCGAGATCCTGGCGGCGGCTGACGCGGTCACCGTCCACGTCCCCAAGACCAAGGACACGGCGAACCTCATCTCGACGCACGAGCTGGCATCGATGAAGCCCGACGCCTACATCATCAATGTCGCCCGTGGCGGGGTCGTGGACGAGACCGCCCTGGCAGCCGCCCTGGCAGCTGGCACCATCGCCGGCGCCGCCGTGGATGTCTACTCGTCCGAGCCGCCGGCCGTGGACAACCCGCTTCGGAACGCGCCCAACATCATCCTCACGCCGCACCTGGGCGCCTCCACCGCCGAGGCGCAGACGCGTGTCGCGGTCGAGGCGGCCGAGCAGGTGTGCGAGGTGCTGGCCGGCCGCTCGGCCCGCTACGCCGTGAACGCGCCGATGCTCACACCCGAGACGGCTGATGCCCTGGCCCCGTACCTGCCGCTTGCCCGCACGCTGGGCCAGTTCTACGCGCAGTTCTCGAGTGACTTCTCCGGGCTGACCCTGGAGGTGGCCGGCGAGCTGAGTGAGTACGACAGTGCTCCCCTGACCGCGGCGGCGCTCGGCGGCATCCTCGAGCAGCACACCGAGGAGCGAGTCAACGTCATCAATGCGCCGGCCCTGGCCAAGGCACGCGGCATCACCCTATCCGTGCACAAGACGCCCGAGGCGGGACGCTACTCATCGCTGCTGACGCTGTACGGCGAGCGCTCGGTCGCCGGCACGGTGTCCTCCGGCGAGTCGCGGCTGGTCGCGCTCGATGGCTATGAGGTCGACCTCGCGCCTGCCGCCAACATGCTGGTCTCGCGCCACCAGGACCGCCCCGGGGCCATCGGCCTCGTCGGCGGGGCCATGGGTGAGGCCGACATCAACATCAGCAACATGCACCTGGGGCGCTCGGACAAGCGCTCCATCGCCTTCATGGTCCTGGCGCTTGACGAGCCCGTGCCCGAGGAGGTCGCGGCTCGGATCCGCTCCTTCGACGGCATGCTGGACGTCTGGCTCATCACCCTCGATCTGCCGGCGTGACGCAGCCGGCGATCCTTGCGCTCGTCCGCCACGGCGAATCCGAGTGGATCGTCGAGGGCCGCTTCCAGGGTCGCGGCGATTCACCGTTGTCCCCCCGCGGACTCCGCCAGGCGGCCGCGCTTGGTGCACGCCTGGCTGCGCCGTCGCAGATGCCGGCCTTGCCCTTGCCCGACTCGCCACCCTTGGCGATCTGGCACTCGCCGCTGCGACGGGCCGCCCAGACGGCCCAGGCGATCCAGCAGGCGCGCTCGGCCGACGCCCCGCTTCGTCAGCTTGATAGCCTGACCGAGCTGGCACAGGGCGAGTGGGAGGGCCTGACGCACGATGAGGTCCGCGATCGCTATCCGCATCAGCTGGCCGGCTGGCGGGATGACCCGGTGCACAACCACGCCCCCGGCGGCGAGTCGCTCTCGGATGCCCTGCTGCGCGCACGCGCGGCACATGCCACCATCCTCGACGCCGTCGCGGGCGGGACTGCGAGATCTAGGGCTCCGGACAGCGCGCCAGGTGAGGCGGTGTTGGGCTACGAGCGCCCATCAAAGGACGAGGGTCCGGCATGGGCCATCGTCGTCGCCCATGACGGTGTGCTACGACTCCTGATGCTTGACCTGCTCCGTATCGGGATCGAGCACTTCTGGTCGTTCCCACTGGCCCTGGCAGCGGTGTCTGTGCTGGACCTGAGCGGGGGCGTGGTACGCCTTCGCGCGCACAACCTCGACGAACACATCGTGGCGCTGAGCCGGAGCTGATCCCTGGCCGAGCCGGTGCCGAGGGCGGCGGTCGGCCTACCGCCGTCGCAGGTACAGGCGCAGCAGCGCGCTCCTGATGCGGGCATACGCTCGGCGCAGCGCGTCTCGCCGTTCGCCCTCGACCGGGCGCCGCGCATAGACTCTTTCGACTCGGGCTCCGGCGACGAGGTAGAGATCGTCGCGCACGCCGGGAAGGGAGCGTGAGAGCGTGCCCGCGTACTCGTACTCGGTCTGGGCGGGATGGGGTCCGTAGCCCAGCCTCGTGGCGAGACGGACGATGCCCCGGTACGCGACCGCGCCATCCGCCTCGGTCAGGCGCCGAAAGCGCAGCCACAGCAGCGCCGCGAGGGTCGACACGAGCGCCGCGGTCAACAGGCCAGCGGCCAGCAGGCTGCCACCGAGACCGATCGGGGGATCCGCCGCCGGCTCGTCGATGACCAGTGGCTGTGGGGATTCCTCCGGCTCCAGCTCCGGCTCGTCCGGCGGCTCGAGAGGCAGGTCTTCGTCGGGCTCAGGGGTCGGCGCTGGACCCTCGGGAAACGCCGTCGGCGTCAGCCCGAACTCGCTGCGCGGCGTGGGATCGAATCTCACCCAGCCGTGGTCCGGGAAGAACGCCTCGACCCAGTTGTGGTAGGCGGCCTGCTCGACCACCCAGACGCCATCGACCCGCTCACCCGGCAGGTAACCGGTGATGACACGCGAGGGGATGCCCATGGCGCGCAGGAGCATCGCCATGGTGGTGGCGTAGTGCTGACAGAAGCCCTGCTCGCTGCGCAGCACGCACTCCGGCACCGGCTCGCCGTCCCCACACACGCCGCGCATATCGGTCTCGTACGTCATCTCGCGCAGGAGGCGCTGGGCCGCCAGGGCACGGTCGTACGGGTTGTCGAAGCGCTCCGCGATGCGGCGGCCCTCGCGTGCCACGAGCTGACCGGAGATCTCTGGCTCCGTGCCCTGCAGATAGCGTCCGATCCACTCGGGATAGTCCTCGCCGGCCTCGCGCAGCTCGTTCGCCGTGAGGCTGTCCGCATCCGGGCTGTAGTCCCGCACCCAGGCGTCGATGACGACCGCGTCACCGACCGCCAGCGGCTCCTCGAAGACGATGTCGCCGATGCCCCTGCCCTCGTCGACCACGTAGGCCTCGACGTCACGCGAGAGCAGTCCGGCCTCCGCGGGGCGGAAGAGCGTGCCCCGCACGACGCCCTCGCCCGCGACGGTCAGGGTGCTGCTGAGCAGGTGCTCTCCCCCGGCGCTGGTGCCCTCCCAGATCGGCAGTGGTTCGCCTGCCGGCACGGCCAAGGTCTCCAGCTGCTCGCGGTCCCACCCCTGGCCGTCGAACGAGTCATGTGCCGTACCCCACCAGTAGTTGCCGCGCAGCTGGCCCGCGATCTCGGCGCGAAACGCGATGCCGGCCGGCTGCTGCCACTGGTCCCCGATCGACCAGCTGTCGTCGATCGTGGTCGCGACCCGACCACGTGGCGCAGGCACGCCAAGGTAGCCCAGCCAGCGCGAGAGCTCGAGGCCAACGTCGTCCATCGGCCCCTCCATGCTGCCAAGGTCGATCTCCTGTCGTTCGACCGTCGCCCATGCCGTCAGGGAGCTCGCCCCCAGCACCGCGATCGACACGAACAGGACCCCGCTGCGGAGGAAGAGGCGACCGACCTCACCGGTGTCGGCGATGCTGCGGCGGGCCCAGCGTTGTCGTTGCTGGGACAGCTGGAGCCGGATGAGCAACAGCATCGCCAGTGCCGAGAAGACGGCCAGCATCGGCACGACCGGCAGCAGGACGGCGTCGGGGTCCGTCGCTCCCAGCCCGATGTTCAGGAACAGCACGGCCCCGATGGCCATGACGGCCGGACCGGCACGCCCGTAGCGGAAGATGCTGAAGGCGCTGAACTGGGCCGTGGTCCAGCAGATGGCGCCAAGCAGGAGGTAGGCGGCGGTCGTGGGGGTCGCGCCACGGTCTCCCGAGTAGGCAGCGATGTCGCTGTCAAGTCGCGCCCACACCGCGGAGATGCGCTCGACCATCTCGGCGTACCCGAACGGCAGCGCTGATGTTGACTCGTTGAGCAACGCGCCCGCCACCATCAGCAGCATGAAGGCTGCGACCGCAGCACCCACGACGTGTGCGCGGACCACTCCGAGGCGGCTGCGTGCCAGCAGGAACCCGATGAGCGCGGCGGCCACCATCAGCAGCCACAACCACCCGCTGGCCGACCGACCCGATCCGCTCAGCGGCAGCGGCCGCGAGTCGGCGATGGACAGGCCCAGCAGGATCAGCAGGCCCAGCAGCAACAGCAGGCTCGACCAACCCTGCTCGGGTCGCTGCAGCACCGGCGGGAGGCGGGCCGGCCGGTTCACAGCGGCACCGCCGCGACACCCGAGCGCGCCCGCACCAGCTGCTCACCCAGGCTCACCCCGGGACGCAACAGGTAGCTACGGACATCGTGTTCGGCAAGCAGGTGCACCAAGGCCCGCAGGTCCTGCTCGAGTGGCTCGCGCTCGCTTCGAGCGAGCGGCCCTTGGCCGGCGGCCTCCAGGCTGGCCGAAGCATGGGCCAAGGGGTCGACGATGCAGGCGATGGGTGCTACGCCGGCCGATCGTATGGCCGCCAATGGCGCCACCCAGGAGCGATCCAGCGAAGGCGTCACCACCAGTGCCACGGTGCCGCGCCGGACGTGTGCCGAGCCCTCCAGCAGCATCTCGGCCAGCGGAGTCGCGCCATCTGCCTGCGCCACGGCCAATACGCTCAGGATCTTGTGCTGCTGTCGCGCCCCTCGATCGGTCGCGATGACCGCCCGACGCAGACCGATGGCTTCCATGCCCACGCCGCGAGCGTCCACCAGGGCACTGGCGGCCAGTGCTGCCGCGGCGGCCACGGTCGTCTCGATAGTGGCCGTGCTGGCGATGCCGCTGTGGACGCGGCGCTCGAGGTCGACGAAGAGCCACACGTCTGCGGACGGCTCGATGTCGAACTCCTTGACCTGCAGCTCCTGGTGCCGAGCACTCGATCGCCAATGGATGCGGTTGAACGCGTCGCCGGGTGTGTACGGGCGCACCGAGGTCACCAGTGGTGTGAGGTGCGGTCCGTGCTCGGCGCGAGCAGCGGCACCTTCGATGGCGGCCGGCGGCCAGGTCCAGGCAGGCAAGGGCTGGACAGCGGGGTAGACGACCAAGGCCGACCCTGCCCCCACCGAGGCCATCGACTCGAAGAGCCCGAACGGGTCGCCGGTTCGGAGGATCATGGGATCGACACGGTACTGCCCCCGTTGCGTCAGGGGCACGCGGGCCGCCCACGTCCGCGACACCCGCGGGCCGAGCGAGACGACCCGGCCCGGAACGGGCAGCGGCAGCGTGGAGGGGCTGTGCACCTCCAGCCAGGGCTTGGGCAGGCGGGCCCTGGAGCGCAGCGTGTAGGTGACCGTGAGCGTGTCACCGACCGAAGCGTGCTGCCGATCGAGCCACGAGCCAGCCTCCAGGTCGGCCAGCCCTCGACGGGCGAGGAGATACGCCAGCCCAACGACGATGAGCCCGAGGTAGAGGAAGAAGTAGACCTCGAGCGCGCCCGTGAGCAAGGCAGCCGCGACCACCAGCAAGACGGTGCTGAAGACTCCCAGCCTGCGCAGCATGGCGACCGTGGTGTCCCGGCGTCCCCTACGCCCGGCGCACTCCCGGCGGCTCCGCACTCGGGCGCGGAGCCTGTATCGGGACCGTCGCGAGCATCTCGCTCACGATGGCTTGTTGCTCCACACCGCGGATGGAGGCCGAGGTCTTGAGGATGATGCGATGTGCCAATGCCGGCGCTGCCAGTGCCTTCACGTCGTCGGGGATGACGTAATCGCGGCCGGTCAGCGCGGCGTACGCCTGGCCCGCACGGTACAGCGCCAGCGAACCGCGCGGCGAGGCACCCAGGTACACGTCGGGGTGGGTGCGCGTGGCGCTCACCAGGCGCACGATGTAGTCGGAGATCGCGGGGTCGACGTAGACCTCGCGAACCGCCTGCTGCATGGCGCGTACGTCCTCCGCGTTGGCCACAGGCACCAGGCCGTCGACTGGGTGCGCGCGCTTCTGCTCGTCGAGGATGAGCATCTCGTCCATCGGTTCTGGGTAGCCCATCCGCAGCCGCAGCATGAAGCGGTCGAGCTGAGCCTCCGGCAAGGGGAACGTGCCCTCGTACTCGATGGGGTTCTGCGTCGCGATGACCATGAACGGTCGCGGCAACGGTCGAGTGGTGCCGTCGACGGTCATGTGCCTCTCCTCCATCGCCTCCAGCAGTGACGACTGCGTCTTCGGCGTGGCACGGTTGATCTCGTCTGCCAGCACGATCTGGCTCACCACGGGACCCGGTCGGAACTCGAACTCCTGCGTCTTCTGGTTGTAGATGGAGAGGCCGGTCACGTCCGATGGCAGCAGGTCTGGTGTGAACTGGATCCTCCGGAAGGAGCAATGCAGGCTGCGGGCGAGCGCTCTTGCGAGCATCGTCTTGCCAGTCCCGGGCACATCCTCGATGAGCAGATGGCCCTCGCACAGCAGCGCGACCAACGCCAGCCGGACCTCGCGGTGCTTGCCGACGATGACGCGCTCGATGTTGGCGGCGACTCGCTCACCGGATTCCTGGATCTTGGCCACTGGCGTTGGGGTCCTCTTGCTCGAGCTGGGTCACTGCTGCGGTGCGGCCCTCAATCGTAGCGGACGCGGCCGGTACCACCGCCTGACCCCCCCGGGACCATCGTGGCGCATTGGCGCAGGTACCCCCGTGCTGGTAGCCTGCCGCTACGCGAAGCGACCACTGTGCTTCGCCTGCATCCACCTCGTACCGAGACAGAGCCTGTCCGAGGGAGATTCCTCGTCGCGTCATGACCGACCCCGTCCTCCAGTCGTTCTGCGAGCGGTGTGGCACGCGCTATACCTTCAGCCAGCCGGAAGCCACCTCGCCCGAACAGCCCAAGAGCAAGCTGGGGCTGTTCGGTCGACGGGTGCCGCGTGAGCCCTCCGAGGCGGTTCCGGCAGCGACGCCATCGCAGCCGCTGTCCGCCGAACGTTTCGCCGGCACCTTCCACTTCTGTCTCGACTGCCGCCAGTACGTCTGCACCGAGTGCTGGAACCAGGAAGGCGGCGGCTGCCTCACCTGCCGGGCGCCCAAGCGCGCCGAAGTCACCGGCGCTGCAGCGAGCTCCCTGGGCAGCCCCTTCCCGGTCACCCCGCAGCGGGAAGCATGGCCCCAGGATGACGTCGCGCGCGCGTCGACAGCGGAGCCCCAGCAGCCGCCTGCGACACCTGCGTCACCTCCGACACCAACGCCGCGACCGGCAACCGCCGAGCCGGCTGGAGCGAGACGAGTGGGGCCGCCCGCGGCAGCCGCAGCCCGCCAAGGCACCAGCGGCCAAGGACACGCCGGCGCTGATCTTCGATGCCAAGGACGCCGAGATGGACCCGTGGCAGGGCGTCGTCTTCTCGGCTGACGAGGCCAACGCCCAAGCTGGCCTCGCTCAGACCGAGCCGCCGCCCATGGCGGATACCAGCCCTCCGCGCTCCTCGTGGGGGGTCGTGCCAACGTGGCCAAAGCCTCGACCTTCTGCCCTGCGTGATGAGGCGCCCGCCGAACCCGCAGCGGCGTGGCCAACGCTGGACCAGGACGCAGTGACCGCAGATCAGGTCCCGGGTCCTGAAGGTGGAGCGTTGGTCGATGACACCGATCCCGGGCGCCGCCATCGAAGCTACCCCGGACTCTCGACAGCATCGACGGGCCACATCGCCAGGCCGAGCCTGCGCCGGAGGCGATCGCGGAGCCGCATGCCTCCAGTCGAGCCTGAGCCGGAGCTGGAACCCGAGCCAGAGCTGGCAGTGGCGCCCGAGCCGGCGCTGGAGGCCGAGCCCTGCCTCCAGTCGAGCCGGAGCCGGAGCTGGAACCCCAGCCGGAGCTGGCGGCCGAGCCCTTGCCTCCGGCGCTCGAGGCCGTGCCTCCAGTCGAGGCCGTGCCTCCAGTCGAGCCGGAGCTGGCGGCCGAGCCCGAGCTGGCGCTGAGGCCGAGCCCCTGCCTCCAGTCGAGCCTGAGCCGGAGCTGGAACCCCAGCCGGAGCTGGCAGTGGCGCCCCTGCCTACAGTCGAGCCGGAGCTGGCGGCCGAGCCCTTGCCTCCGGCGCTCGAGGCCGTGCCTCCAGCCGAGCCGGAGCTGCGGCCGAGCCCTTGCCTCCGGCGCTCGAGGCCGTGCCTCCGGCCCTGGAGGCCGTGCCCCCAATCGAGCCTCAGCCGGCGGTGGCGCCCCAGCCACTGCCTCCAGCCGGAGCTCGAGCCGGCGCCCGAGGTGGAGCCCGACTTGGTGCCGGCGTCCGACCCAGCGTCGACGCCGATCGTTCCTGACTTGCCTCGGCTGCCCTCTCCCATCGCACCCATCGTTCCGCCTCAGCCAGTGCCGGGTATCGAGGTGTGGAATGTCAGGAGCGCACCTGGACCATTCGATCAGCCCTACGAGGCCCCCCTGTCGCCGCTGCCCCCGCTGGCAACACCACCACCGGACGCTCTGCCTCCCGGGGCGACAGCGCCGCTTCCGGCCACGTCATCGACGCAACTGGCGCCGCCGCCTGTCCCGCCGGTCCAGGTCCTGCCAACGGCGCCACCTGTCCCGCCCCCGGCTCCGCCCTCCCTGCCGCCGCCCCCGATGGCCGAGATGACCGCGCCTCCCCCGCCGGCCACGAGGAGCGGAGGCGGCCCCCACGCCTGCACCAGCTGCGGCTTGCCGCTCTCCACCAAGGCTCGCTTCTGTCGCCGCTGCGGTGCCCCGCAGGGCTGATCAGCTCGGACCCGACGCGTTCACCATCGAGGCGCACCGTTCCGCGCACGGTCGCGGTCACGACGGAGGCGCGCGAAGGCGGCGCCATACACGAGTGCCTGGAACACCAGGTTGAACCAGATGAGCGAGATGAACACGCTGCCCACGATGCCCAGCGTCAGCCATTGTCGCAGCAGCAGCGGTGCCACCCAGCCGAAGAGCGAGGTGAACAGGCCGATGACGACGCCGACGATGACCGCCGGCCAGATCGCCTGTCGCAGGCTCGGACCGTCGGGAGGCACGACCACGTAGACCATCAGCACGGCCAGGAAGGCGATGCCGACGGCACCCACGACACCGATGGCGCCGGTCACCTGCGCGATGTCGACGTCACAGGCGCTTCGCAGCAGCGGCACGTCCAGCGTGCCGAGGGCAGCGCAACGGCGATCGAACCACTCGTTGATGAGTGGCAAGGCGAAGATCAACACGACTGCCAGCAGCAGCACGCCCAGCACGACCACCACCGCGACGTGCCCCGCAGGCGTGTCTGCAGGAAGTCACGGCGAGCCCGGCCCGGGGAACATCCGCTGCATCGCGCCCTGCAACGCACCATAGAAGCCGCTGGCACCCCAGAGCAGGCCGAGCACGCCCACGACCGTGCCGGTGCGGCCGTTGTCCGCCAATCCGTTGATGACCTCGGCGGCCACCTCGCGGATGGGGTCGAGCTGGTCGACCAGGCCCTGGACGAGGCGCTCCCGCAACGCCGCATCCTCCACCAGCACGCCGAGCAGGCCGACGAACAGCAGCAGAGCCGGCACGACCGTGAAGAACCCGAAGTAGGCAAGTGCGCCGGCCAGCATGCCGCCGCCTCCGCGATCGTAGGCCCGCATGACGTCCATCACGGCCAGCAGCGGGGGCGTGCGCAGGACGGCACGCTGGAGGGCCTCGAAGCGCCCGCGCCAGCCCAGGACCGGGGGATGACGTTGCGGCTTGCCGTCCTGTTCCGGAGGCATAGCGCCTCCGTCGGTCACGCCTCCAAGTCCTCGAACAGACCCGGTTGGACCTGGCTCGCCTTGAGGCCTCGGCGCTTCTCGGGCCGCAGCATCGCCCGCACCTGCGCACGCCGAACGTAGATGCTCCGTCCCGGCTGGATCGACTGCAGCTTGCCCGTGTGAGCCCAGCGAGCCAGGGTGGAGCGGCTGACGGGCACGTTGGCCTCAGCGAAGATGGCGGCGGCCTCGGCCAGGCTGATCCAGTCGGACGCAACGCGCGGCATGTTCCTGACCCTCGGCTAGTCGGCCTTGACGCGGGGCGACTGGTCCCCCGCCTTGGCCTGCCCGGTGTCGCTCGACGCGGTCGCGCCAGTGTCGCTGACGGCAGCCTTGCCCTTGTCAGCGGCAGCGCCGTCCTTGGCCTGCTCGGACGTTGCCGGCGAAGCCGTAGCGCCTCCAGCCGAGGCAGCCTTGCTGGCCGACGTCGCGGCGTCCTTCTTGGCCCACCCGCTGCCCTTGAAGTGGATGGCCGGTGTCGACAGCGCCTTGCGCATGGCGCCACCGCAGGCGGTACAGGTCTCAGGGCCCGGTTGGTGGATGCTGTGCATGACCTCGATCTGCTGGCCGCAACGGGTGCATCGATAGTCGTAGGTAGGCATGGCTCAGCCGCGCAGCATGCGCATGCCGCACTTGGGGCAGAAGAAGGCGCTCTTGCCGACCTGCGCGAAGTGGCAGTGGGGGCAGATCAGCCCGGCTCCCGAATCCGGTGGCAGCGGGCGATCGAGCTCGACCACCTCGGCCGCCCCGCGACTGCTCACGATAGCCACGAGGATCCCGCTCAGGAGCCTGGTGGCGTTGCGTTCGGTATCCCCGCGCACGCCACGACCGCCCCAGCCCACGATGCCTCGCACCATCTGGTCGCCCGTGACCTCGTCCCAGTAGGACGCCACGGCACCGATGATGGCGTCGAACTCGGGGTAGCCGGCAGCGTCGACCTCACCATCGAGCAGCGAGATGGCGATCGTCTCGAAGGCCGGGTCGACGGCATTGAGGGTCTCCAGCACCACCAGTCCGTGACGCGTGATGGGTGGACGATGATGATGTGCGTTCAGCCACTGCGACGCCTCGATGGTCCGCATGACCGCTGGATTGGCATCCGCGAACTGCGGGTCCAGGGGCTCGACCACATCGATCTGCGTCATGGTGAACTGCGCCAGCATCATCGGCAGCGCAGCGACCGAGCCTTCGCCAGGAGCGAAGCGAACACCCTTGCTGCTGCGAGCGCGATAGGTGAGCTTGAGCTCGTAGTCCTCGGCCGGGGGCTCTTCGGTGAGGATGCCGATGTCGGGCAGCCCCATCGACTGGGGCCCCGCGGGCTCATCCTTCTTGCGCCTGAGGAAGTCGAAGGTCACGGACGGTTCCCTTGTTCAGCCAGGGGAGCGAGAATCGTACAGCCTCATCCTAGCGCCTCGCCAGATCAGGAGCGGCCCTGCCGACCCGTGCCGGCCTGATCGACGGCGAGATGCTCCTGGATACGCGTGGCCAGCTCCCGCAGCTCGGCTTCGCGCGCGCGCACGCCGTCGACGACGGACGCCGGCGCCTTGCTGACGAAGGCCTCGTTGGCCAGCCTGGCTCGAGTGGAGGCCAGCAGCTTCTCCGTCTCGTCCAGCTCCTTCTCCAGGCGAGCGCGGTCGCGGCCCGGGGTCTCCCGCCGCCACCGTGAGTCGGGCTTCGGCGCCCGCACTGACCACCACCAGGGCGGTCGTATCCGTCGGCCTCGCCGGCGCCTGCTGCACGCTCGGGCGCACGCGCGCAAGCCGAGCGACGACGTCGGCGATAGCCTCGAAGGCGGCCGACCGGTCGGCCTGGTCGAAACGCAGCTCGGCCTCGAGCCAGGTGCCCGGGTCGATGCCCGCGTCGGCGCGGGCGTTGCGCATCTGGGAGACCAGCTCGATGATGTCGGCGACCGCGGCCGCCTTGCTCTCGTCGGCAGCCGACGCCATCCCCGCGTCGACGGGCCAGGCGGCGGTGATGAGCATGTCGCCATCGTCGGGTCGGTGAGGCAGCCTGCCCCAGATCTCCTCGGTGATGTGCGGCATGACCGGATGGAGCATCCGCAGGTAGCGGTCCAGCACCCACGCCAGCACCTGCCAGGTAGCGGCACGTGTCTCCGCGGCCACGCCGGGCCCAAGCCGGACCTTGGCCATCTCCAGGTACCAGTCGCAGTACTCGGACCAGATGGCGCTGTGAAGGATGCGCGTGGCCTCGGCGAACTGGAAGCTGGCGTAGGCCGCGTCGGCGTCGCGCAGGGCAGCGTGGCAGCGGGACAGGATCCAGTGCTCCGCGGGCCCGAGGCGATCGCTCGAGGGCAGCGTAAGTGCCACGTCGTCGGGCAGCTCCGCGGGTCTTGCGCCCAGCACGAAGCGCGCGGCGTTCCACAGCTTGTTGGCGAAGTTGCGAGCCCCCTCGAGGCGCGATGGTCCAAGGCGCTGATCGGCGCCTGGGGCCGCGCCGTTGATGAGCGCGAAGCGCAGGGCATCGGCGCCGATCTCGTCCATGACCACCAGCGGGTCGATGACGTTGCCCTTGGTCTTGGACATCTTCTTGCCGTACGGGTCGCGGATCAGACCGCTGAGATAGACCACGCTGAAGGGCTCCTGCCCGGTCAACCACTCGCCCAGCATCATCATGCGCGCGACCCAGAAGAAGATGATGTCGTGACCGGTCTCCATCACCTGCGTCGGGTAATACGTCTGCAGGTCGTGCGAGCTGTCGGGCCAACCCAGCGTGGAGAACGGCCACAGACCGCTGGAGAACCAGGTGTCGAAGGTGTCTTCGTCCTGTGTCAGCTCGAAGGAGCGGCACTCCACGCATCGGCCCGGCCCGGTCTCCACGTCGGTGACGGTGACGTGGCCCTGCGGGCAGTACCAGGCCGGGATGCGGTGGCCCCACCACAGCTGACGGCTGACGTTCCAGTCGTAGATGTTCTCCAGCCAGTCGAAGAAGACCTTCTCGAAGCGCTCGGGCACGAAGCGCGTGCGGCGTTCGCGTACGGCCTGCATGGCGCGCTCCGCCATGGGCTTGACATCGATGAACCACTGCGTCTTCAGGCGCGGCTCCACGATGTCATCGCTGCGCTGACAGCGGCCGATGGCCATCTCGTGGTCCTTCACCTCGACGAGGTCGCCCGCGGCGTCGAGATCCTCGAGGATGCGCATGCGGCATTCCTCGCGGCTGAGGCCCTGGTATGGACCGGCGTCCGCGTTCATCGTGGCGGCGTCGGTCATGACGTCGATGCGGGCCAGCCCGTGCCGCTCACCAGTCGCGAAGTCGGTGTGGTCGTGCGCCGGCGTGACCTTCACCGCACCGGTGCCGAACTCGCGCTCGACGAAGTCATCGGCCACGATGGGCACATCCCGGTCCACGAACGGGATGCGCACCAGGCGACCCACCAAGGCGCGATAGCGATCGTCCTCCGGATGCACCGCCACGGCAGTGTCCCCGAGGATGGTCTCCGGGCGCGTGGTCGCCACGATGATGCTCTCGTCACGGCTGGGCTCACTCCCCGCCGACGCGCCCGACGGCAGCAGGTGATATCGGACCGACCACAGCTTGCCGAGCTCCGGGGTGCCGATGACCTCCAGGTCTGACACGCTGGTGCCGCAGCCGGGGCACCAGTTGACGAGCTTCTGGCCGCGGTAGGCGAGTCCGTCCTCGTACAGGCGTTTGAAGGCGACGCGCACGGCGCGGGCCGAGCGCTCGTCCATGGTGAACCGCTCGCGGCTCCAGTCGGCCGAGCTGCCGAGGCGTCGCTGCTGGGCCATGATGACCGGGCGCGTGTCGTGCATGAACCGCCACATGCGCTCGAGGTACCTCTCGCGGCCCAGCGCCTCGGGCGTCGTGCCCTCATCAGCGAGCACCCGTCGCAGCACCCACTGGGCGGCGATGGAGGCATGGTCCACGCCCGGCAACCAGAGCGCGGGTCGCAGCTGCATGCGCGCCCGACGGATCATCAGGTCCTCGGTGGCCGAGCGGGCCGCGTGGCCCAGGTGCAGCGCGCCGGTGACGTTCGGCGGTGGCATGATGATGACGAAGGGCTCGGAGGTGGCACGAGCGCGTGAGCCGGCCCCATCCGGAGCGAAGACGTCCGCCTCCAGCCAGCGCTGGTAGATGGCCGGCTCGACCTCGGCCGGCTGGTAGGCCCTGGCCATCGGCGCTGGTCCGCCCGTCGCTGCCGGATCGGCGCCCGGCTGCTCCGGCGACGCTTCGCTCATGCCTGTCGGTCTCCTGCTGCTGACACTGACGACCTCGTCCGCCGCGCCGACGAACGAGGTCCCGGACGAGTCTAGCGCAGGCCCCTGCGATCGGCCGCAGGACTCAGGCGCCTTGCTCGAGGAGCCCTTCGTAGTTGGTCTCGCTGAGGCCCTGCTCCAGATGTGCCTTGGTCAGCAGCAGCGGCGCGCGGCCGTCGCGGATGACCTCCTCGGTGATGATGCACTTGCGCACGTCGGAGCGATCGGGGATGTCGTACATGACGTCGAGCAGCGACTCCTCGATGATCGAGCGCAGCGCGCGGGCGCCGGTCTTGCGCGCCAGGGCCTGCTCGGCGGCGGCCTCGATGGCGCCATCGGTGAAGATCAGCTCCACCTTGTCCAGCTGCAGGAAGCGCTCGAACTGGCGGGTCACGGCGTTGCGCGGCTCGGTCAGCACGCGCATCAGGTCTTCTTGCGTCAGCGCCGAGAGCGTCACCGTGACCGGCAGCCGCCCCACGAACTCGGGGATGAGCCCGAACTTCAGGAGGTCCTCCGGCATCAGCTGCTCGAGCACGCGGGCGCGCTCCACGCGGTCGACCTGCGACTGCGAGCCGAAGCCCATCGACTTGCGCCCGACGCGCTCCTCCACGATGCGCTCCAGGCCCTCGAAGGCGCCACCCAGGATGAACAGCACGTTGGTGGTGTCGATCTGGATGAAGTCCTGGTGGGGGTGCTTGCGGCCACCCTGCGGCGGCACGTTGGCGAGGGTGCCCTCGAGGATCTTGAGCAGGCCCTGCTGCACCCCTTCGCCGCTGACGTCGCGGGTGATGGAGGGGTTGTCGGCCTTGCGGGCGATCTTGTCGATCTCGTCGATATAGACGATGCCGCGCTGCGCTCGCTCGACATCGAAGTCAGCCGCCTGGATGAGCCGCAGCAGGATGTTCTCGACATCCTCGCCCACGTAGCCGGCCTCGGTCAGCGAGGTGGCGTCGGCGATGCAGAAGGGGACCTCCAGCACGCGTGCCAGCGTCTGCGCCAGCAGCGTCTTGCCGGACCCGGTCGGTCCCACCAGCAGCACGTTGGACTTCTGCAGCTCGACCTCGTCGAGGCTGCCCTCGGTGGCATTGATGCGCTTGTAGTGGTTGTAGACCGCCACCGAGAGCACACGCTTGGCGCGCTCCTGGCTGATGACATAGGCGTCGAGGGCATCCTTGATCTGGCGCGGGTTGGGGAGCTTCGCTGCCTTGGGCTTGTTGGCCGCCTTGGGCGAGTCGAGCAGCTCCTCTTCGATGATCTCCTGGCACAGCGTGATGCACTCGTCGCAGATGTAGACGCCTTGCCCTGCGATGAGCTTGCGGACCTGCTCCTGGCTCTTGCCGCAGAAGCTGCATCGATATGGAACCTTGGTGCCCTTGCCGGAGCTGCTGGCCACGGATGCACTCTCCTTGTCGGCTAGCCCGAGGCTAGGTCTTGGACGACTTGCCCTTGGACTCGCTGATGAGCGATTCCGAGCGTTCGGCGTAGACCTCGTCGATGATGCCGTATTCCTGGGCCTGCTCGGGCGCCATGAAGTAATCGCGCTCGGTATCCCTGGCCACCTTCTTGGCCGTCTGGCCAGTGTGACGCGCGAGGATCTCATGCAGCCGCTTGTTGAGATCCTCCAGCTCACGCACCTGGATGAGCACATCCGGCGTGGAGCCCCGGAACCCGCCGGAGCCCTGGTGGATCATGATGCGGCTGTTGGGCAGCGCATATCGCTTGCCCTTGGCACCGGCTGCCAGCAGCACCGAGGCCATCGACGCGGCCATGCCGATGCAGATGGTGCTGACCGGTGCCCGCAGGTACTGCATGGTGTCGTAGATGGCCAGGCCGGAGGTCACCACGCCTCCGGGCGAGTTGATGTAGAGGCTGATGTCGCGCTCCGGGTCCTCGGCCTCGAGGAACAGCAGTTGCGCGATGATCAGGTTGGCCACGTGGTCCTCGATGGCGTCACCGAGGAAGATGATGCGATCCTTCAGCAGCCGGCTGTAGATGTCGTAGGCTCGCTCGCCGCGGCTGGACGTTTCGATGACCATCGGCACCAGCATGGCCGTGGTCCGGCGCGCAGCTTGCGCCGCCTGCGACGCGGTGGGGAGGGGTGGTCGTCGGGTCATGCCTCGCTCTCCCCTTCGTGCTCGTGCCCGGCGTGGGTCAGCTCCTCGACCGCCTCCGCGACCGCGTCGACGGGTGCCTCGTCCTCGTCATGGCTGTGGCCGTGCTGGTGCTGCACGTTCGCGAACTCGGGGTGTGCCTCGATCCAGCGGTCGACCAGCAGCTCGACCACCTGCGAGCGCCGCAGCTGTGAGCGGATGTAGCTGCGCCCCCGGTCGGAGTCGAGGTAGCTCTTGATCGCATCGCCCGCGTTGGGGTCGGCGTTGACGCGGTCGATCTCGGCCTGGATCTCCTCGTCGGCGACGTTGACCTCTTCCTTGTCGGCGATGGCTCCCAGCACGAGCAAGACCTTGACACGCTGTTCGGCGCCCTCGCGGTACTCCTCGCGCAGGGCAGCTTCGTCCTTCTCGGTCACCCGCAGGTAGTCGTCGAAGGCGATGCCCTGCTCGGCCACCCGTACCCGCAGCTCGTCGATCATCACGCCGACTTCGCGGTCGACGAGGACGTCGGGCAGGATCACCGTGGCATTGGCGGTGGCGTAGTCGATGATGCGGTCGATGAAGGCATGGCGCGCGCGGTCGAGCGCGTTCACCTCCATGCGCTTGCGCAGGTCCACGCGGAGGGCCGCCATGTTCGTCGTAGGGCCCGATGAGCCCGGCGAAGTCGTCATCGACCTCGGGCAGCTTGCGTTCGCGCAACTCGAGCAGCCTGGCCGTGAACTCGACCTCCTGGCCCTGCAATGACTCCTCGGCGTAGTCCTCGGGGAACGTGACGGTGAAGGTCCGCTCCTCGTCCTCGTGCATGCCCAGGAGGTTGGCCTCGAAGCCGGGGATCATGCGCTCCTTGCCGATGATCAGCGGGAACCGCTCCGACTGGGCGCCCTCGACCGGCTGGCCATCGAGGCGGCCCTCGAAGCTGATGACCGCGTAGTCATCGTTCTGGGCGGGTCGGTCTTCGACCGGCACGAGCGAGGCCTGCTGGTCCCGCAGCTGCTCGATGACCTGCTCCACCTGCTGGTCGTCGACCTCGGTCACGTCGGGCGTGAAGGGGAACCCGCTGTAGTCGCCCAGCTGCACCTCCGGACGCACCGGCAGTGTCACCTCGTAGGTGGCACCGACGCCTTCCTCGAAGTGGGTCCATGCCGGCTCACGCGGCAGCTCCAGCACGTCCTTGCCGGAGTCGGAGACGGCCTTGACCAGGGTGCGCTGATAGAGGTGCTCGCGGGCCTCGTCGTAGACGGGATCGGGAGCCTCGGGGTCGGAGCGATCGATCCCCAGCGCACGCTCGATGATGGGGCGCGGCGCCTTGCCCGGGCGGAAGCCAGGGATGCGCGTTCGACGCGCGAGATGCCGAACGCCCTCGTTGATGGCGTTCTGGAGTTCCTTGTCGGTGATGTGGACCTCGAGCACGACGGTGCTCCGGTCGCCTTCGCGGATGTCGGTGTTCACAGGATCCTTGTCATCGGTGGGTGGGAAGTGCCGCACGAGTATAGGGAGGTGTCGCGGTAGACGTTCGGAGCGAGCGACGCCGTCGGGTGGTCGCAGAGGGGCCAGCGGCACCGTACACTCGCGGGGCGCGGAAGTGGTGAAATGGCAGACACGCTGGCCTTAGGAGCCAGTGCTCGAGAGAGCGTGGGGGTTCGAATCCCCCCTTCCGCACCAACGCCGGGTAGCTGCCCGCTATCGGTCGACCTGTTTCCTGGCCTCGTCGCGAGCGATGGCACGCACACGTGATTCTGCGCGGGCCGAGGCACGGTCGTGCTCGGCTTCCATGAGGCGCTGCACCAGGGTACGGGCTCCAGCCGTGCCCAATGGCCCGGCGACCTTGTCGAAGGTGCGCCAGAACGAAGCCGCCGCGGTAGGCTCGGGACGGTACCTCCCCTTCTGCTTGAGGTAGTCGGCAAAGTCCCTGTTCAGAGCGCGCCGGACCTCGGGGTCCTTGGCCACCCCTGAGTCCTTCAGCACCTTCTCGATCTCAGGCGGCAGGAGGCCGGCGTAGGGGTCGGGCCGCGGCTGCGGCAGGATGCGCCGACCCATCGCCCGGACCACGCGACGGGGCCCCCCGACCAGCAGGAAGCCCGTGCCGCCGACGAGTGCCGCGGCCTTGACCGGGTTGCGCCTGATCTTGGCCGGCACGTCCAGGGCGGACTGGGTCGCGCTCGTCAGGTCGTCCAGCGCCTCCGCCACGCCGGTGCGTGCCGCTTCCAGCGCTGCCATCGCCTCGGCCACCTCGGGGGTCGGAGCCGAGTGCTTGTCCAGCAGGCGTTCGAACGCTTCTTCGGCGCCGGTTTCGCGGGCATCGACGTGCTCGGTCATCGGCCCAGCATCCTCCCCTTCTGGCGTGCCAGCTGCTCCATCAGGAACTCCTTCGTGCGCTTGAAGGAGGCGATCGACTCACGGGGCACGAGGTTGGCATAGCGGGCCTCGGGGTCGAAGCCGCGACGGTTGGCCAGCAGCAAGCCAACGATGATCCAGGTGAGGAGCCCGATCATGATGGCCAGGCCCAGCACGCCGTCCGGTGCGTCATAGCGTGTCGAGGCGTAGATGGCGCCCACCAAGCCGCCCCCGACGGCCCCGGCGATGACGATGGACACGAGGGCCCGACCGCGCTGGCCAGCTCGCCAGCCGGCGATGAAGGCCACGAGGGCCAGGATGGCGGCGCCGACGGCGAGTCCAGTCAACGTGACCAGCCACTCACTTCCGAACGGCAGGGCACTCTCGGCAAGAAGGTCATCCTGGAGCAGCCGAGAGCCCCACTCGCCCGCCTCGTTGCCGACGTTGGACAGCAGCAGCACCGCCAGCACCACGACGGTGACGAACCCCGCCAGCGCGCCCCAACCGTAGGCGCGCACGTCGCCACCGGCGAGGTTGACACCGACGAAGCCGATGAAGGCGGCGCCGAGCAGCGTGCCGTGGATGATCCCCCAGCCCATCGAACCGAAGAGCCACTCGCCGAGGAAGAGGAAGCTGCCGACGTACAGCAGGATGCCGACGAGGACGGCGATGACGAAGGCGCCGAGTGCCAGCCCGAGGATGACCCCGAGCTCCTTGCCCGTGATGGCCAGCTCGGCCCGAAGCAGCGCGATGTGCGCATCGATCATGCGCTTGAAGGCAGTCCGAGCGCCCCCGATGGCCTCGCCCACGCCTGGCTGTGGTGGGGCCTGGCCGGTGCCAGGACCGGCGGCAGGGGTGGCCAGGGGCTCGCCGGCTGGTGGCACGGCGGCTTCCGGCGCTACCTCATCGGGGTCGCGTCGAGTGGCGTCTTGTGGGTCGGGTGCGGCGGTCAGCTTCGGCCTCGTCTCTGGTCCGATCGGGCAGGGACACGCGTGCCCCTACGTTGCCCATCCAGCATACCCGAGCCTGCGGCGTGGCTGCGACCCGGCGAGGCAGGCAAGGCAACGGGCCCGACCACACTGGTCGGGCCCGTGGTGAGTCGACTCGGAGCGGATGCCCCGAGGTCTGGGGCTAGAAGCCGCCCATGCCGCCCATGCCGTCCATGCCACCTGGCGGCATGCCACCGGCGGGCTCCGGCTCGGGCTTGTCGGTGATCATGGCCTCGGTGGTGAGGACCATGGCCGCGATGGAGGCGGCGTTCTCGACAGCCGAGCGGGTCACCTTGGCTGGATCGACGATGCCCGCAGCGACCATGTCGACGTATTCGCCGGTCATGACGTTGAGGCCGATCCTGTCGGACTTCTGCTCTGCCTGGGCGCGACGCACGTTCTCGAGCACGACCGATCCATGCAGACCGGCGTTGGCCGCCAGCTTCATGATGGGCACCTCGAGCGCGCGCCGCACGATGTTGACACCGGTCGCCGCGTCACCCTCGAGCTTGATGCTGTCGAGCGCCTTCTGCGCGTTCAGCAGCGCCACACCGCCACCGGGAACGAGGCCCTCCTCGAGCGCTGAGCGTGTCGCAGAGAGGGCGTCCTCGACGCGATGCTTCTTCTCCTTGAGCTCGACCTCGGTGCCGGCGCCGACCTTGATGATGGCGACACCACCGGCCATCTTGGCGAGGCGTTCCTGGAGCTTCTCGCGATCGTAGTCGGAGGTGGTCTCCTCGATCTGCGCCTTGATCTGGGTCATGCGACCCGAGATGGCGGCGGCGTCACCCTTGCCTTCGACGACGGTGGTGTTGTCCTTGTTGGCCACGACGCGGCGGCAGACTCCGAGGTCCCCGAGCTCGACGGAGTCAAGCTTGCGGCCGACCTCCTCGCTGATGACGCTGCCACCGGTCACGATGGCGATGTCGCGCAGCATCTCCTTGCGGCGATCGCCGAAGCCGGGGGCCTTGACGGCGAGCACGTTGACCACGCCGCGCAGCTTGTTCACGACCAGCGTGGCGAGGGCCTCGCCGTCGACGTCCTCCGCCACGATGAGCAGGTCCTTCCTGCCCGTGGCGATGACCTTCTCGAGCGCCGGGACGATGTCCGCGATGGCGCTGATCTTCCTGTCGGTGATGAGGATGTGCGGTTCGTCCAGCACCGCCTCCATGCGGTGTGCGTCGGTCACGAAGTAGGGGCTGATGTAGCCGCGGTCGAACTGCATGCCCTCGACGAACTCGGTCTCGAAGGCCATCGTGCGGCTCTCCTCGACCGTGATGACGCCGTCCTTGCCGGTCTTGTCGAAGACGTCCGCGATGAGGTCGCCGATCTCCTGGTCGGCCGCGCTGATGGCGGCCACCTGGGCGATCTCGGCGTGGCCGGCGACCGGCACGGCCGCCTTCCTGATGGCCTCGGAGAGCGCCTTCTCGGCGGCGTCGATGCCGACCTTCATCTGCATCGGATTGGCGCCGGCGGCCACGTTCTTGAGGCCCTCGGTGACGATGGCCTGGGCGAGCACGGTGGCGGTGGTGGTGCCGTCGCCGGCGACGTCCTCGGTCTTGGTGGCGGCTTCCTTCAGGAGCTGCGCGCCCATGTTCTGGAAGGGGTCGTCGAGCTCGATGTCACGGGCCACGGTGACGCCGTCGTGTGTGACCGTGGGCGCGCCGTACTTCTTGTCCAGGGCGACGTTGCGACCCTTGGGCCCGAGCGTGGTGCTGACAGCATCCGCGAGCGCGTCGATGCCGATCTTGAGGCTGGTGCGTGCCTGTTCGTTGTACGAGATGAGCTTGGCCATCGTGTCTCCCTATGTTGCGTCTCACGCCGGGTCGCCACGTGCGACCACGTTGGCGGACGACGTTTCGCGTTGGTCCAGTGACCCCTGTGCAGCGGCGTTGTGCCCCTGTGCGGCGGTTAGCACTCTCAGTGGTAGAGTGATAACACAGAGCGACCCGCCCCGTCAACCACCGCCGGCAACGCCCGCGGTCGGCGGCACCGCTAGACTCGGCTGCGATGCCACGACAGACCCATGCCACGCCCATCGCGACCGCCGAGATGCTGGCCGTCGGCAGCGAGCTGCTGTACGGGGAGACGCGCGACACCAACAGCGGCGACATCGCCGGCGAGCTGACCGCGCTGGGCGTCGAGGTCATGCGGCTGACGCAGCTGCCGGACGACCTGGCGGTCGTGACCGAGGCGCTCCAGGCCGGCCTGGCACGGGTGGACCTGCTGGTCACCAGCGGCGGCCTGGGCCCCACCCCCGACGACCTGACCCGCGAGTCGATCGCCGCCGCGCTGGGTGAGGAGCCCTTCGTGGACCTCGAGCTGGAAGCCTGGCTGCGCGACCTGTGGGCCAAGCGTGGCTTGCCGTTCTCCAACGCCAACCTCAAACAAGCGTGGCGTCATCCCCAGCGCCACGGCCCTGCCCAACCCCCACGGCACCGCGCCGGGCTGGTGGGTCGAATCCGGTGGCCGGGTCATCGTGGCGCTGCCCGGCCCGCCGCGCGAGCTGTGGCCCATGTGGCAGGACCATGCCCTGCCCCGCCTGCGAGCCCGTGGGCTGGGGCTCGACCGTGCGTCAGAGACACTGCACCTCACCGGCATCGGGGAATCGATGCTGGTGGACCTGGTCGGAGCCGACCTGTTGCGCGCTGCCAACCCCCGCATGGCGACCTACGCGCGCCCGGACTTCGTCGACCTGCGCATCAGTGCCGTCGGCGATGGCTCGCACACGGCCGAGGAGCTGGTCCGGGCGGCGCTCGGCGCGCTGAGCCCGCGGATCGATGCCTACGTCTTCGGGCGCGGCGAGGACGATTGGCCAGCGGCCCTGGCGGCACGCATCGATGGACGCACCCTGGCCACCGCCGAAGCCGGCACCGGCGGCTACCTGGGCATGTTGCTGGGGACGGCCCCGTTCCTCGTCCATGCCGAGCAGCGCTCGACCGTCGACCTGGACGCGGCGGCCCTGGCGCTGGCGGTGCGCACCAGCGCCGGGGCCGACATCGGTCTGGCCGCGGTGGCACGGGAGGCCGGCGACGACATGCAGGTCGAGATCGGCGTGGCCATCGGAGACGCAGCCCAGGTGGCCACTCGCACGGCCTTCCGCGGCGGCGACGCCGGACGCCGGCGCTCGGCCAATGCGGCCATCACCGAGCTGTGGCGACGCCTGGCCGGCTGAGAAACGGCCGTCGGCCGAGGTCGGGCCGGCGACGCCGACGTCTCAGGTGATGGTCAGGACCGGGGCCTCGGCGACGGCTTGCATGCTCACCCGTCCGGCCACCGCACGGGCGACCTGGCGCATGACCTCTGCAGCCGGGCCGGGCTCCCGCTGGCTCACCGCCGGCACGCCCGCATCGCCCCCCTGGCGCACCTTGACATCGAGTGGGATGCCGCCGAGGTAGTGCAGCTCATGGGTCTTGGCGAAGCGCTCCGCTCCTCCTCGACCGAAGATCTCGGTGGCCTGGTCGCAGTGTGGGCAGATGAACGCGCTCATGTTCTCGACGATGCCGAGGATGGGCACGGACATCCGCTTGAACATGTTGAGCGCCTTCTCGACATCCGAGAGCGCGACATCCTGCGGAGTCGTCACCAGCACCGCCCCGGTCACGGGGACCGACTGCGCCAGCGTGAGCTGGGCATCGGAGGTGCCCGGTGGCATGTCCACCACGAGGTAGTCCAGCTCGCCCCAGTCCACGTCGCGCAGGAACTGCTGGATGGCACCGCCCACGAGCGGCCCGCGCCACACGATGGGCTGGCCCTGGGGCACGAAGAACTGGATCGAGATGACCTTGACGCCATAGCGCTCCAGCGGCTGGATCTTGCCCGCGGGGGTGGCTGACGGCTGCCCTTCCAGGCCCATCATCTGGGGCACGTTGGGCCCGGTGATGTCCGCATCCAGCAGCCCCACGCTGGCGCCTTCGAGCGCGAGCGACGCGGCGAGGTTGACCGCCACGCTGCTCTTGCCCACGCCGCCCTTGCCCGATGCCACCGCGATGATGTTCTTGACGCCGGGAACGAGGTTCTCCTGCTGCCGTCCTGGTGTCGCCTGTCGCACCGAGGCGCCCCACGACACCTCCACTGCCGTGACGCCGATGGCCTTCAGCTGCGTCTCGATGTCCGCGCCGATCTGGTCCTTGAGCGGGCAGGCCGGCGTGGTCAGGTCGATCTTCAGCGCCACGGACGTGCCATCGACACGGATCTCCTTGACCATCTCCAGGCTGACGATCTCGCGATGCAGCTCCGGGTCCTGGACATGCCGAAGGGCGTCGGTGATGGTGGTGTCGTTGAGCATGCTCATATCTTACCTACGTGCTGTGGATTGG
>CAWDQY010000019.1:0-134214 GCA_963804575.1 uncultured Chloroflexia bacterium | reverse complement strand
GTCGGATCACCGTGTACGTCCGCATCGGCGCATGCCCGCGCAACTGACGCTCGCCTTGGGCCTCCCATTCGAACCGGTCGTTCACGAGCAGCCAGGTGGCCTCGCTGAGGTGGACGCGGCCCGGGTCGGCCTGCGCCTGTAGCCGGCTGGCGACGTTCACGGTATCGCCCCACAGGTCGAAGGCAAGCTTCTGCGAACCGATCACCCCGCCGACGGCCGGACCGGAGTGGACGCCGATACGGAGTCGCAGCGGTTCGCCGAGCACGACATGCCGTGCTGCCTCATCGAGCATGTCGCAGCCGAGCGAGACGACCCGCTCCGCATCGTCGTCGCCTGGGTCTCCGATCCCAGCCACGGCCATGTAGGCATCGCCGATGGTCTTGATCTTCTCCACCCCGCGTCGAGCGGCGAGGGTGTCGAAGGCGGAGAAGAGCTCGCTCAGCAGACCGATGACCTCGCGGGCACCGAGGCGGGCCGCGAGGGGCGTGAAGCCCACGATGTCCGCGAAGAGGACCGTGACGGAGGGGTAGTCGTCGGCGATGGTCAGTTCACCGTTCAAGAGCCGGGACGCGACCGGCCCGGGCAGCATGTTGAGGATGAGACGTTCGGACTTCTCCATCTCCTCCGCGAGTCGATCGCTCTGCTCGCGGATGACGACGTCCTGGGCGAACAGGCGTCGGCGGTTGCGTTCCAGGATGCGCAGTCCGAGCAACGAGCCCGCGGCCGCGGCCGCGAACAGGAAGACATCGAGCGCGAGATCGTCCTCGCCGGGGTAGATGGCTACGGCCACCATGAATGCCGCGCCCACCACGGCGGTGCGGATGCTCGCGTAGATGAAGCGTGTCCGGGCGACGATGCCCCACGCGAAGAGCAGCATCATCGCCGCGACCCCATAACCCGGCAGCACGCCGGCAGCGAGGGCGAGCGCCAGGATGACGATGCCGTTGGCGGAGGTCAGCAGCATCGCGAGAGCGTGCTGGCGGTCGAGCGTGAGCGCCCACCTTGAGGACAGGGCGATGACCAGGCCCAGGACGGACATCGAGAGCCCCACCGCGATCGCCATCTGGGGCTCGAGATCCGTGACTGCCGGCAGCAGGAACGCGGCTGCCGCCCAGAGAGCCGCGGAGGCCAGGGCGATCGTCCGGAACCCGCCAAGGCCCTCCTGGCCAGCCGCAGCCTGGTATCGCTCCTCGAGTTCCCCATCGAGGAACGCCAACGACAATGGACGCTGCGCCCCCCGTTCGGGCGGTCCCATGCGCGGACTATAGTGCGGCCTCCGCGCTGGGTGGTCGTCGGGTGGCGCTTGCATTCGCGGATTCTTCGTCTCATACTGAACCATATGGTTCAGTATTCCAGCGGCCGACTCGATGCCTCCTTCGCCGCGCTCTCGGACGCGACCCGACGCGGCGTCATCGAGCAGCTCGGACGTGCCGACGCTTCGATCACGGACCTGGCCGCGACGTTCCACATGACGCTCACGGGCATGAGGAAGCACGTCGGCGTCCTGGAGCAGGCCGGGCTCGTCACCACCGAGAAGGTCGGGCGCGTGCGGACCTGCAAGCTCGGCCCGCGTCGACTGGAAGCAGAGACGGCATGGATCGAGCGGTACCGCCAGCTCTGGGATGCACGTTTCGACGAGCTGGACGACGTCGTCGCGGAGTTGAAACGGAAGGAGAAGGTCGATGGACGCACGAAGAGAGAGTGAGGTCGCCCCCATGAAGAACCGTACGTCGGTGGAGCGCAAGTCCGAGCGTGAGCTCGTCGTCACGCGAACGTTCGACGGCCCGGCGCGCCTCGTGTTCGAGGCGTGGACCAGGGCCGAGCTGTTCAGGCAGTGGTGGGTGCCGAAGTCGATGGGCATGTCCCTGCTTTCCTGCGAGATGGATGTTCGTGTCGGGGGCCGGTACCGGTTGGAGTTCGCATACGGGGACTCCCGGATGGCGTTCTTCGGCACGTACAAGGAAGTCACACCGCACTCGCGCCTCGTCTGGACCAACGAGGAAAGCGACGAGGGTTCCGTCACGACCGTGACCTTCGCGGAAGAAGGCGGCAAGACGTTGCTGGTCGTGCACGAGCTCTATCCCTCGAAGGAAGCGCTCGACGCCGCCGGCACCGGGGCGGCGGATGCGATGGGAGAGACGTTCGAGCAACTGGACGAGCTTCTCGTCACCCTGGGCACGAGCGGGTGACGGTCATGACGTCGGATCGCCACCGGCAGTAGCGCGGTCGCCAGGGGCCGACAGCTTCGTGCCCAGCTGCGAGGCGCTGCCGATTGACGGCGGAGCACGCATCGGCAAGGCTTCATCGGTGAGTGATGACCTGGTGGCCGCGTGGAACCCGAGCGCATTGGCGAGCCGCGCTCGGCGTGGACTGTTCGTCGTCGTGGTCGGCCTCACGACGGGGGTGCTCACGCTCTCCGGGCAGGCGGTCCTCGACGGCGACTGGAACCGCCTCGCGAACTCGGGTGCGATCTGGGTCACGGTCGCGTTCGCGGTCGGCGCGGTGATGGTCTCGGACCGCGAGGCGGTGGTGGCCGGGACCGCGACGCTCCTGCTCGCCCTCGTCGGCTATCCAGCTCGCCGCCTCGGTCGCCCACGCCGCCGCTGGGTGGCTCGGCGTTCGTGATCTGGTCCGGCACGGCGCTCGTCGGCGGGCCCGTGTTCGGGCTCGCGGGCCGACGTTGGCGCGTCGACTCAGGGTGGACGCGGGTCGTCGCGATCTCGCTCCTCGGTGCCGTGTTCGTGGCCGAGGGAGCGAACACCCTCTGGGCGATCCCTGACCTCGCTCGTGCGGGCTGGGTCGAGGTCGTCCTCGGGATCGGTCTCGTCATCCTGCTCGGCCGCGACCGCCGAGAGCGCGCGACGGCTCTCGCCCTGCTCGTGCCACTCTCGCTCCTCGGCCTGCTCGCCTACGCCGCCATCGATCGTCTGTTCCTGCTCCGCTGACCGCATGCCCGGCGGATGTGACACCGGCGATCATCGTCGGCGATCCTTCCCGGGGCACATCCGTAGGACCATGTCGGCCCCCGGACCACGCGCACCCTTGCCCTTCGTCCACGTCGCCGCTATCCTTGACTCGTGGAAGCACGAGTAAAGAAGCGTCGGCGCGGGCACACACGCGTCAGCGCCAAGCATCAGGTGACCCTGCCGGTGGATGCGCTCGAGGGTGCTGGCATCCGCACGGGGGACGTGCTGCGAGCAGAGGTTCGCGGCCCGGGCGAGGTCGCGTTGGTCCGGGATGCCGACCCACTCGACCGGTTCGCAGGCAGCCTCACCGGGGTCTTCGCACCCGATGAGCTCGACGAGCTACGCGACGAGTGGGCCTGACCGTCCTCGACGCGGGCATCATCATCGCCGTGCTCGACGCTGATGATGTGCACCACCACGCCGCCCGTGTGGCACTGCGTCATGCGCTCGAACGTGGTGCGGCCTTGGTGCTGCCCGCATCGGCCTATGCGGAGGCCATGGTCGGCCCCCATCGCCGCGATCGGGACGCGGCCACCACACTCGACGCCTTCATCGATGCGCTGCCCGCAGCCGTGGCGCCCGCCACGCGCGACATCGCCCGCGCGGCCGCCGCGTTGCGAGCGCGCCATGGCCGAATCCTCCGGTTGCCTGACGCCCTCGTCTTGGCGACCGCGGAGGTCCTCGGGGCCGAGAGCGTCATCACCACCGACGCCGGCTGGCCGGACACCGGAATGGTCGTCCAGGTCGTCGGGCCGAACCACGCCAGGGAGTAGGTTCACTGCCGGTTCGCGGCATCATCGGGCGACCGTGCCCGGGCCAGCGGGTCGGTCTCCATGAGGTAGGCGCCCGGTTGCGGTCGGGGGCGAACGTGGGGCGCCGAGTCGTATCGGATGTACCATCGATGCCCAGAGGCGGGCCGCTCGCTGCCCAGGTGAGCTCGTCGGATGACGAGGGGGAATGACTTCGATGATTCGGCAGCGGGTCGATGTTCCTTCTGTGCAGCGGGCCGGGTCCCTGGCCACCGTCCTTGTCCTGGTGGCGATCATCGCGACGGGTCCCGCGGCACTGGCGCAGTCGCCATCGCCATCGGCATCACCATCCGCGAGCGCCTCCCTGGCCGCGTCCCCGACGCCGTCCGCAGCCCCCTTCCCCTGGCCGACGCTCCCGCCCCCGAGCCAGGTCCCCGTGCCGGCACGCTTCGAGCCCAAGGGCCGACCCGACGCAACCTCCACCAGGCGCGGCATCCGTATCGACCTATGGCTCTCCTCCCCGACGGTGGCACCGGGCGAGTGGGTCCAGGCGCTGGTGCGCACGACGAACCTGCGGGAAACGCCGGCCTGGTCCTGGTCGGGCGAGTGCCTGACATCCGGCACGCGCGTGGCCGTCGACCTCGGCGCGATCATCCCACCCGGCGAGCCACAGACGGGCAACGCCGCCGTCTTCAAGCAGCAGGCGCTCCGCTGGACGACCGAGACAGGCTTCACGCCGTGGCGCTATCTCGATGACGACTACGCCTCCACTGGGTCGGGCTATGGCTTCGTCGAGTGCACGATCATGCCCGGGCCTCTTAACCTCAAGGCCGGCGCCTCGCGCACCGAGCGATTCGCCTGGTATCCGGCGGGCAGCTTCGACGGTGAGGTCTGGTTCCAGCCCTTGCCACCAGGCCCGGTGGTGGTGACGGCCTCGTGGCCGTACCTGAGCCGCGGAGACCGTCCATCACTCGGCTCGCGGCGTGCCTATCGCCTGACGAAGCCTGTCAAGGCCACGGCCGAGTTGGAGGTCACCGGCGACGGACCCGGCACACCCTCGCTACCGGAGCTCATCGACATCGCCCTCGACGACCCGGAGTTCCGTGCCTGGGTCGATGATGAACCCGGCCGGGAGCGCTGGTGCGACTGGTGCGTCTCGGCCACTGGCTGGCCCGGTCCGACGTACGAGCACCACCTGTATCTCTCGGATCTCGGCGACACGAGGCCGAACGGAGTGCTGACCCTGGAGCTGGACCAACAGCAGACCCGCGGGATCATCACCATGGACCCCTGGACCGGCGAGGTCATCGACGTCGAGTTCCATGGCGGCGCCAGCGGATGAGGAGATGGACCTGCCATCCGTATCGGCCACGGGGACGCCATTCATCAGCGAGGTGATGCGATGAGACGGACACTCGGGTTGGCGATGGCATCGGTGCTACTGGTGTCTTCGGTCGTGGTGGCACAGTCGGAGGCCCCTTCGGCCTCCGCCATCGAGCATCGACCCGTGGCGGTGCGGTTCGCCGTCGCGCCGACGGCACCGAACGACACGACCCTCACGCTGCTCACCACCGCGCGGGACTGCGGCTCCGCGGGTGCCCATCCGAGCGCGACTCCGACGGTCGCCGAGGGCGAGGCGGACGTCACGGTGCAGGTCGGGGTCCTGCCCGGTCCGACGGGCAGGTCTGCAGCGGGGACGACCTGCTCCGGCTCGAGGTGGTCCTGGCCGAGCCGCTCGGTACCCGGCCCATCGTCGACGGCGCCACCGGAGAGGCGGCGCTGGTCAACGCGGTCGACGCCCCGGACCTCGGCGAGGCGTACGCGTGCGACTTCGGCAGCGGCGCCGGACCCTTCACGGTCGCGCAGCTCCTGGGCCCTGGCGCCGACATCAGCGATCTGGCCATCCCGACGGAGATCGAGGAGCCACGAGCGATGGTGGACGAGGGCGACCTGGTCATCCTGCGTGGGCCGTTCGGCAAGGAGGACCGGATCGCCGTCGAGACGTGGCGCCTGCGCGACGGGGAGTGGCAGCGGTCGCATCGCGAGCGCGCGTGTCGTCTCATGCTCGCGGGTGACCCGGTCCTGGACGCCGCGACGTGGCGCCTGCGGGACCGAGACCCGAGCTCCGATGTGGAGGTCCTACGGATCCGCGTCCACGAGTGGGCCTGCGCCAGCGGTCAACCACCGGTCGGGCGCATCGTGCCGCCCACCGTCGACTTCACGAAGGACCGCATCACCATCGCGGTGCGGACGTACCCGGTCACCGCCAACACGCGGAACCCCGCGGCCGACTGCCCGGGCGCGCCCGCGGCGCCCGTACACCGTCTGGCTCCACCGGCAGATCGGGGACCGCACCCTCTACGACGGCGCCTACTTCCCGCCGCGGGAGGTCTTCAGCACGGTCGGCACGACCGGAGGCGTGTTGCCGCCCGGCGAGGCCGGCCAGACTGACGTCCTGGATCGATGGGGACTCGAGTGACGGTCATCACCAGACCAGGACCGTCACTCGACCTTGACAGGGCACCGGGGCGCCCTAGGCTTGCCCGACCGCGGGCCCTGCGTGTCCCCCTCGGATACCTCGCGGCAGGAGACGTGCATGCCCAAGTACCTGATCACCGGAAGCTACACCGACCAGGGCGCCAAGGGCGTCATCGCTGAGGGCGGCAGCGGGCGCGTGGCCGCGGTCACCAAGCTCATCGCCTCGCTCGGCGGGACGGTGGAGTCCTTCTACTTCGGCTTCGGGAGTGACGACTTCTACGTGACGGTCGACCTGCCCGGCAACACCGCAGCCGCCGCCGGGACCGCGGTCGTGGCCGCCGCCGGGGGTGCCCGCCCGCGCACCATCGTCCTGCTCACGCCGGAGGAGGTCGACGAGGCGATGAGGCTGTCCGCGGACTACCGGGCTCCCGGCGCCTGAGGGTCACGATGGCCACGGTCGCCACGTCGGATGACGTGGGACCGTGGCGCCGCGTCAGCCCTTGGGCTTGTACAAGGTGAACGGGCCCGTGACGTGCCTGAGCTTCGGGGGCACGTACTGAGGCAGGTTCGCGCGGATCCACTGCCTCCATGCCTTGGGAACCTCGTCACCGAACTTCAGGGTCACGTTCGTGAACCACTTCTGCCGAGGCTGCTGGCTGAGCCACCGAACGCCCATCGGCTGCCCGGCATCGAGCATGCCGACGTCCCAGTCCGCACGCCAGGCCACCTTGCAGAGCCAGAGCGTGTTCCTGGGGACCCAACGCGTCTGCGAGGCCTGCAGAGACAGCTCCTCCTCGGAAAGCTGAGCCTTGGTCTCGGTGACCGTGTTCTGCCACTCCGCGGAGAACTCAGCCGAGAAGGTCCCAGCCACGGTCTTCGGGGACTTCCAGGCGACCTTCGCGCCGAGCTTGGTCGCGTCGGTCACCGCGCGTGAGGCCTGGACCTGGTTCCTGATCTTGTGGCTGATGGAGAGCGTGTAGCGCGAGCCACGGGAGTAGAGGTTGTCGTAGACGCCGACGTCGTAGATCGACCGGTCGTTGAAGGACCTGGCCAATTCGTCCTCGACCCATGCCGTCGTGCCCCAGTCATTCGCGTTCTTGGAGACACTGCAGCCGTCGCACCACTGGTAGAAGTCGAAGGTGGACGTGCTGATGCCTGGGTCGGCCGCACTGACCTCGATCCAGTTGAGGCGCCAGTCGGATCCGGCGTATGCGCCGTCGCTCCTGAGGTCGATCTTCCAGATCCGACCAAGGTCCAGGCCTGTCAGCGTGACATGGTCTGTGTCGTTGCGTTCGAAGGCGTTCCCACTGATCTGACCGTTGAGCCGGTACTCGTCCGAGGTGCGAAGGCTCCCGTGGAGCCTCACGAAGATGTTCGAGTCCGTACCCGCGTACATCTCATCCGCGGTCTTGATGGTGAGTGTGTAGTCGGTCACTGCTGCTGCGACGGACGCGACCCATGTCGCGGTCATCAGCGAAGCTGTGAAGAGTGCGGTCAGGACCAGAGCCGCCGCGCGGTGGTACCCCAGCAGTCTCATGGACAAGCCCCCATCGTGACGGCCGTTTGTTGGCCGCCGGGGGAGGTCCTGCCCCGAGAGGGCAGGGTGACCCGACCGTCTCGCGCCCGAGTATGACGACAACCTCGACGCCGAACAAGGGCGGTCACGAGACCTGTCTTTCCCGTGGGGCTCGTGGGTGAGGCGCCGGCCTCGCAGGCGAACCGAAACATGACAGTAGCTGGCATGTACGTCTCGTAGTCTTCAGGTTCACCCGCACCCCGGCGGGACACCTGAGAGGCGCGAGACATGACCTTCATCCATCCCCACATCCTTCGACAGCTGGAGCGGGAGCGAACGAGGGGGCTCGAACGTCGGGCGGAGATCGAGCGCGCACTGAGCGAGCGAGCCGGTCAGCGCCGACAAGCCCGCCGTGGCCGTACTGGCGCGCTGCGCGCCCTGGTCAGGCGTCTGCTGGCTTCGTTGCCTCGCCCGTGGCACGACCGGCTCGCTCCACCACCGAGCGTGCCTCGTCCACGACGGCCTCGCGCAGGGCGGCCGGTGCCACGACCTCGGCGGCCGAGCCCAGGCCGAGAAGGCGGAAGCGCGCCTTCGAGGGCCACTCGAGGCTGATGCGGATGTGGCGCCAACCCTCCGGATCAGACGCCGGCACGTACTGGGACCGAGCCAGGGTGGCCTCGCCCAGGATCTCCAGCAGGATGTCCTCGCCATCGGGCGCTACGCGCAGCTCGACCTCGATGCGCATGGCAGAGCGCTCGTAGGCGGCGGTGGACTCAGCCCACCACGTGGCCAGGTCGAAGCCGTCGGTGCGGTCGAACCGCTCCTCGGTGACGGTCGCCCGGACGATGCGCGACACGCGGTACGTGCGCACGTCCTGACCGACCTGTCCGACCACGTACCAGGTGCCACCCTTGAGCACGAGCCCGAGCGGGTCGAGCAAGCGCTCCACCTCCTTGTCGCCGCGGTCATAGGCGATCTGCAGCCGCCGGTCCTCCCACACGGCGGCGGCAACATCAGCCAGGCACGGCGTCGATTCCGCGCTGCTGAACCAGCCCGGAGCGTCCAGGTGGAAGCGCTGGTTCAAGCGTGATGCACGGCTGCGAAGCTCGGGCGGCAGCGCCGCGAGGACCTTCAGTCGCGCGGCCGCGACCACCGTGCCCAGGCCTAGCTCTGCCGCCGGCCCCGGCAGGCCCGAGAGGAAGACCGCCTCGGCCTCGTCGCCGGTCAGCCCCGTCAGCCGCGTGCGGTATCCGTCCACGAGGCGGATCCCGCCAGTCGGCCCACGCTCCGCATAGATGGGCACGCCCGCGGCGGACAGGGCTTCCACGTCGCGGTGCACGGTTCGCACGGAGACCTCCAGCTCTCCGGCGAGCTGGGCGGCGGTCATGTCACCCCGGGACTGCAGGAGGAGGAGTAGGGCGACCAGTCGGCTTGCGCGCATGCGCCCCGACGATACTGGATATTCCTGACAGTTTCTGACTTGTTTGGCCGGGAAGGGCGCCGGGGAACAGCCGCCGCTGACGTTGTGTCCGGGTCAGGCGCTCCCGACCAGGGCAGCGAGGGGTTCGGCTTCGTCCCGCTCGAGAGGTCTCGCGTTCGCTTCGAGCGTGCCCGACTCGACCGTGACGGTCTGGAGCACGAGGTAGCGGAAGCCGAGAGCCGCCATCGCTGCCCGAAGGACCCTCGGCAGGTCATGCAGCTCGGAGGGCGAGACGAAGCGGGGCTCGGCAAGCTCATAGACCTGCTCGTGCAGCTGGATGCGGCAACGCCCGGCGGCGAGCACGTTGCGTGCCCACTGCGACTGCGTCCCCAGCGGGACCACGAAGCGGAAGCCGGTGGCCGTGGGCTCAGGGTGGACGAGCGTGAGACGGACGATCCCCGACCGGCGTCCCACGTGCTCGAGCGGACTGATCTCGGAGTGCTTGCCGCCGGCCAGATTCCGCTGCAGGAGCCACGGGTTCACGACGGAGTTCACGAAACCGGACCCGATGCGTGGGTCGCGCCTCCAGGCGACGAAACCGGCCCCGAGAGCTGCCCCCAGGGCCGCGATGAGCACGATGAACTTGCGCACGGCACCTCCTTCCCCCAGACGATGGCGATGCGCGAACGGCCTGGGTAGTGCCGATGCGCCCACGCTCCGCAGGCCGGTTCGGGCCGCTCACGGGACTGACGGCCGTGTTCGTCATCGATGCCGACGGCACGAACGAGCGACAGGTGCCGCAGCAGGCCGTGGGAAGCGATCTGACCCGAGAAGCGTAGAGTGTGCGTCTCGGTCCTTCGAGGCCAAGTCGACGGGGGAAACTGGCATGCGCAGGTCGTCGGCGCTGGGGATCGCCATCGTCGTCATGATGCTGGGCTGTCTTCCTCCCGGCGCCCGTCGTCGGCCGACTGCCAAGGTGGTGTCGTGTGGCCATCGCTGGACCGGGCGCGCGGGACCACGTTCGTCGGCGTGTTCGAAGGCGCCACCGCGAACGAGGAGGACGGGAACAGCACCTTCCACTGGACCGTGGAACGCGTCCACGCCGGTCCACTGAACGCGGGACCGCTCGACGGCTGGGGCATCGGCTACGGCTGCCATGCCACCGGCTACCGCGAGGGCAGGCGCTACCTCGTCAGCAGCCGGTACCCGGGCGGCGCCAGCGCCTTCGACACGGTCGCCTATGAGCTGCTCGGCGGTGGCCGCGTCCGTCTCGCCCCGTTCCCGGAACAGCCACGCCGAACCGCCCCCCGCGTCTACCGGCAGGTCGACACGCTTCGCGGGGCGCTCGATCTCCTGGTCCCGAGGCGAGACTCGAAGAAGGTCGCTCCGGGCTCGGGCGCCGAGCCCCCCGTTCGACCGTCCGCTGACGGGAAGGCCAGGGACGACCGCCTCGTCCTGACCGTCACGACCGACAAGTCGCAGGTCCACGAGTTCGAGACCATCCCGATCACCACGACGCTCCGCTACATCGGCCCGGTCAAGCGCGAGCGAGCGACCCTCTATGGCCCGACTCGCAGCCTGGTCGCGTTCCGGGTGGAACAGCTCGACGGACCCATCGACACCGGCCCGGGCTGGGGCCCGCAGTGCTGGTACTACCGGTTCGGGCCCGACGAGGTCACGGACATCCCGTTCGAGAAGTCGGGCGGCTACGATCCCGACGAACCGATGGCGACCTTCTGGAAGCTCTGGTTCGCCGACCCGGTCCTGCGATTACCGGAAGGCCGGTACGTCATCACCGCGTACGCCCACCACAGTGGCCGCAACGGACGGTGCAGCGCACCACGGAAGACACTGACTGCCTCGGTCGCGATCGAGGTCGTGCCGGCGGCGGCTTCGTCCCCGACCCACTGCAGAGCCGTCCGGCGCTCTTGCGCCACTGCATCGCCATCGCCCGGACCCTCGACCACGCCCGCCGTGCCCACGACCGAACTGTGGAGCCCCGTCGACCTCGCGGCGCTCCATTGGCCGTACACCTGCAGCTCGCCGCCGTTCCGGGCCTCGGCCATCGCGGCACCCGGCGGCATCCCGACCGAGGACCCCGGGCTCGGGCGCCTGGTCCAGGTACGCGGCCCCGATGCCCACCTGTTGTGGGCGGACGAGGATGACGCCGTCATCGGCGTGGTCGTCGATGGCTCCCCTCGCGCCCGGCAACCGATCTACTACCACGACCTCGAGAAGGTCGACGGCATGTGGCGTGCGGGTGGCGGCGAGGGTGATTGCCAGCCGTGGGCGAGGTTCGAGCAATTGCAGGCGCTCGGAGGTCGCTGGCGTCTCGACCCCGCGTATCCGCCACCCGACCGCCGATCGACGGTGCTGCATACCCTCGTCACCTATCCCGGCTGCCCCACGGCGGTGGAGCCTCGCGGCCGGCCCCGGGTGGCGACGACCGACGAGGCCGTCGTGGTGGTGGTCCCGGTGGTGACCACCAACACCAGCGACATGTGCACCCCCGGCAAGCCATCGGCGGTCACGATCCGCCTGCCCGGGCCCCTCGGCGATCGCACCCTGTACGACGCGGGCACGCTCCCCATGCGCGAGGTGCGGGTCGCTCGCTGAGACAGCGGACCGGTCCCGGTCGCGGTTCATCGCGAGGCGCACGCATGGCGTCTGCCGGGCGATCGGATGGCTGATGCCACTCCAGCGGCCGCCACGGCACGTGCGCGCCTCGTCGCGCCCGTGGGTGTCCACGCCTCGGTGCTACGCTCGCTCGTGAGGGAGGCGCGATAGCAGAAGGGGGTATCCGCCATGCGAGTCACCGCAGCCATCGTCGTCATCGCGCTCGTCCTTGTCTCGTCCGCGCCTGTCGCTGCGCAGTCCGGCTCGCCCGATCCCTCCGCGGAAGCGACGACCGAGCGCCCGACCCTGCACCAGCCGCTGGTGCTGCCGAAGGGCCGCAAGCCCGTTCTCGCCACCGGTCGCGCCCCCGACGCCACGGTCAGCCGACGCGGCGTCCGACTCGACCTGTGGGTGCCGAAGAAGGCCACCCGTACGGGCGGCTGGGTGCCTGCGACCATGCGCGTCACCAACCTCAGCGACCGGCCCATCAACCACTACGGCCAGGTCGGCTGTGACACCGGCAACGATCAACTGTCGTTCGACTTCGGCGGCCTGTTCGACGCGGGCAAGACGTCGAGCGACAAAGCTGCCCGCTTCAAGCAGCTGTTCCTCCGCGGCAGCGGACTCGTATCGAGCGGGATGACGACGGTGCAGCCGGTGCGTACCGATTGTGTGGGTGGCGTCGGGATCAACGAGACCCTCGAGTCGGGCCGCGCCTTCACGGTCGCCAAGGTGGCCTTCGCCCGCTACCCCTGGGCGAGCCAGCCACTCCCGGGCGGCAAGGCCAAAGTCACCGCCTGCTACCGCTTCGAGTTCGGGCGCGTGCGTGACGATGCCCCGGCCGCGGACCGCCACTACGACGAGTGCGTCAGCGCGCCAGTCCGCATCAAGGGACCCAAGGTCGAGTACCCGTCCCCCCAGGCGCTCACCGACGCCATGCTCTCGGACCCGACGTTCCGCACCTGGGTCGAGGACCGCTACCCCAACGCGCAGTTCCATACGAGCATCGACGGTCCCTGGCGGAAGCGTGGGTACAAGGGCTGGGCGAACGACGGGTACGTCGGTGGCCCGGCGCCCGAGGAGATCATCCGCATCAGCTCGCAGGCGGGTGGCAAGAACGGGGACTGGGTCCGGGACCTCGTCATCGACGCGTGGACGGCCGAGGTGCTCGAAACCAACATCGTCAGTGGCGTCGCCGGTTCTCCCGAGGGCGACTATCCGACGCCCTCGCCGTCAGCGGCGCCGCCTGCCAGCGCCATCCCGGCCGCGACCTTCGACGTCTTCGCCGAGAGCCCCACCACGACCGTCTCGCTCGGGCTCTACTCCGGCCTGCCCGACCCGTCCTGGGAGCTATCCGAGGAGGAGTCGACGGCCCTCACCGCGCTCCTCGAGTCGCTGCCCCGCGTGGACGGCTCAGCGCCGTCGGGTGGCCTGGGCTACCACGGCTTCACGATCGAGCGGCTGACGCCCGAGGGCATGCCGCGACTGCTGGTGGCGTTCGAGGGCACGGTCTCCGACCCGGCCTCGAGCCATCTCTCGTACCTCGACGATCCCGACCGGTCGGTCGAGCGGCTCCTGCTCGAGAGCGGGCGCGACCAGCTCTCCGCCGTCGAGATCATGGCGCCGGGGCTCGATCTTCCGGCGGGATAGGCGGCACCTTTCGCAGCCAGAGCAGCTGGCGCAGGCTGGAGGTGATGCCGGCGAGTGCCACACCGGCGACGAAGACCGAACCTGACGCCAAGGCCAGCAGGGCCACGAAGATGCTCATGGCCGCATAGCGCCCCATCTGCACCAGGAGCCCGGTGCGCTGATGGAGGAGCACCTTGCCGTGCAGACCGTGCCGGCTGGCTCGATAGCCGACGAGGTTGCCCAGGTGGGAGGTGCCGACGATCAGGAACAGGCCCCAGACGTACCCGATGAACAGCTCCCGAATAGCACCATCGAGGATGGTCGAGACATAGCCCACCGCGACGCCGAGGGCGATCGCGACGCCGAGGTGCCTCGGATCAACGACCCGGGACCGTTTGACCGATCCCTGCAGCAGCGGATTGCCTTCGACCGTATCGACTGGATAGCTCTGATAGTGCGCCGAGTAGTGATCGACCATCTCGCGCTGCTGGAGAGTGGTCAGCAGCCAGTCGACCCACATCAACAAGGTCGTCACGGCTCCCACGATCACCGGCGAGACGGTTTGCCAGTCGATGTTCACGCCGTTCTCACGATGCCGGGCGTGGGAGTCCACGTCGAAGCCAGCTTCGGAGGCTGGGAATGGGGTGAGTGGTCCAGCCACTCGCTCGAGCGTGCGGCGGACGAAGCGGTGCTCGTCATCAACGCGCTCATCTACGCCGAGGTGTCGATCGGCTTCGACTCGATCGAGCGACTGGAGGAGGCCCTGCCGCACGACCTGTACCGCCGTGAGCACCTTCCCTTCGAGGCGGCCTTCCTGGCGGGCAAGGCGTTCCGGCGCTACCGGGCAACTGGAGGCACGAGGCGCTCGCCGCTGCCCGACCTCTACATCGGTGCCCACGCTGCTGTCGCCGGTCACCGGCTGCTGACACGTGATGCGGCGCGCTACCGGACGTACTTCCCAGGCCTGCAGCTGATCGCACCCGAGGGCGCCTGACGCGCGCTACAGCCGCAGGATGTGGCCGTCGGCGCGGCCTAGCCTTCGACGCTCGCCACGAACCAGACGTCGCCCACGCCCTGCCCCGTGGTGTCCCCGGGTCCGCTGTCACCCACATAGAAGTACAGCGGCCGGCCGTCGTAGGCCACCTGGCGAGAGCCGTTCGGTCGCTCGAAGGTGGTGAAGTTCCCCGTGATGCCCGGCCCGGCCAGGACCGACACGCCATCCTCCACCACGAGCGGGGGCCACACGTCCGCGCAGGCGTCCACGCAGGCGCTGGAGCCGGGCGCCATGTCAGCCTCGAAGATGTAGAGCGTCCGACCGTCCGGCCCCACGAGGTAGGTCCCCAGCGGACCGGTGGCGCTGCCGACGATGATGCTGGCGCCAGCGCTCGTCGTACCGGGCGGCCACGGCCCGACTGGGATGCCCATCGGCTCGGCGGCCAGTCGTTCGCCCGTCAGGACCGCCGGGCCTAGCTGACCGTTGCCTGGAGTGCCGACTTCGCCCGCACCGAACTCGATGGTGTACGTGCCCTGGAACGAGCCACCGTCCTCGGCGGCGATCACGCTGGCCCGCACCGTCGTGGAGCCGATGCCGTTGCCCTGTCCGTCCAGCTGCCGATAGTGGATGGTGAGGTCGGCGGACCGCCACCCGGTGGGCACCCAGGCCCCCACGCCGCCGCCGTCGATGGACTGGTCCTGCAGCGTGCCGTCGGCATGGATGGTGGTCATCGACGGCGTGTTGCCGGCGTCGTCCGCGACCGGATCCACCAGCCAGGCACCCACGATGGGGTGGCCTGCCAAGGCCACGGTCGTATCACCCTGGGCAGCTACGCCGACCGTCAAGGTCAGCAGTGCCTGCGCTACCAGCATGGTGACGGCAAGGCTTCGGAACGCTCGAACCATGAGACCTCCTCGTTTGGCTACCCGATCGTGCATCGACCCTTGAGCTCCCCCATGGCCCGTTGGACCTCACTCATGAGCTTGGTGGCTTCGTCGTAGCGACCCATGGCCCGGGAATAGGTGGCCACGTCGACGGAGGTGGTCATCGATTCGTAGATCAGACGAGCGGCGTCGATGTAGGTCTCGTAGGCGTTGACGGCGTTCGCGTTGACCTCGGTAGCGATCCCGGGCACGACCCCTTGGGCCTGTCGCGCGACCATCACCTGGATCTCGCCCTCGAGCGAAGCCAGGCCGGCCAGGTAGGCCGGCAGGTCGTAACGGCCGGCCACGGAGTTCAGGTCGGAGAGTGCTTCGTTGATGCGCGTGATGCGTCCCTCGGTCGTGGCGATCCACGCCTCGACGCCGAGACACGCCGCGTCCGGCGTAGGCTCCGGCGTGGGTTCCAAGGTCGGCTCCGGCGTGGGCTCGGACACCGGTGGTGGCACCGCTGCCTCGCTCGCCTGGGGGGAGGGTAGAGCGGGCGGCGGCGATGGCGCCAGGTCCGGCTGTGCCGGGGGTCCCTCGGTGACCTCCGCCAGCACCAGCCCCGCCAGGAGTGCCTCGACCTGCGCCAGCTGCTCCGCGAAGCTCCCGGCCGGACTCACGAGCAGGGTCTCCAGCACACCGCTGCTCGAGAGTCGCCGGCACTCGAACATGTCCACCTGCTGGCGCGTGGTGCCGTCGTCGAGGGCGACCGAATAGCGAAAGGCACTCCTGGCGCGCGAGCTGTCGCCCCCGGAGACGGACGCCCCATCCGGCGCGGCGGCTCGGTCGACCGAGCTGATGCGGCCGGCCTGGAGGGATTCGAACACGCGACGTTCCCAGTCGCTTACGCAGGCGAGGGCATCCCCGGAGAAGCCTTCGTGGCCGGTGACGAAGACGTCGCTGGTCTCGTTGGTGAGCTGCAGGGCGTCCTTGCCCGCGGTCGCCTCCACGGGGACCTGGCGCCAGGGCTGGGCCCAGCTCAGGCTGAAGTCGAAGGCGGTGCCCTCGAAGGTCTCGGCCGCCCCAGCGGACCCGGGCGCCGGGCTGGCCTCCGGGGCGAGCGACGGCTCGGGCGGGGCACCGGTATCGGCGACGTCAGCGGGCGGTGCGACGGCCGGGATGAGGCCGCAGCCCAGCAACGAGGACATGTCGAGGCCGGGGTGGAGTGCGATCGAATGGGCACCGTCGGTGAGCGTCTCGAAGGGCACGGGCACGGTCGTCTGGATCTGCCCGCTGGCGCCGATATCCCCCAGGAGGGCGACGAGCGCTGCGTCTGGGACAGCGCAGGTCCCCGGGTGGACGACCGCGGTCGTCCCGGCCGGCGCTCCCACGACGAGGACCTGGATGGCCGCACCACCCGCGGACGGCGTCAGCAAGGCGATGCCCGCCACACCGGCCTCGCCGACCGCCTCCACCTGTACCTGGACCGGGGCCTGAGGCAGGTCCTGGCTGCGCACCGCGCCGGGCGCGTCGAGCAGCGCGAGTGTGGCGAGCACCATCACGACGGACCACCGGTTCCTGCGATGACGAGTCACGGGATTCACCTCGCTGGCGGGCGCTTCTCGAAGAAGATCCCAGATCGCCTCCGCCAGCACCGGCGCATTGGGCGTCCCGAGGCCGGTGGCTGGGTCCCATCCCGCCGCGCGTCCTCGAGCAGATTGGTCCCCCTCGTCACGTCGCGAAACGCCTCGGGTCGTTCGCTCGCGACGCGATAGAGCAGTGGCAGCAGGTGCGGCATCCGCGGTCGCCCGTCGACCACCGGCAGCAGACCCTGCTCCTCGGCACCCTGGCGGATGAGTGCTGCGAGGCCCGCCCAGAAGGGTGCCGACTGGCTGGTGCCGCCACCGAACGAGTAGCAGGGCGGCGGGGAGCCGTCCCCGCAGGCGCTCACTGGCTGCCACGCACCGTCCCGGAGGGCGACCGGCGTGGAGAGGACCATCAGCCCGCTGTCGGGATCGGCAGGCCCGGCGACGTCGGGGGAGAGGCGCATCTCCGAGCGTGCCTCGAGACCCAGCGCCCGCTGCCACTCCGGCATGGGGAAGAAGCGGCTGGCCCCGCCGCCGGTGGCCTCGCCAGACATCGGGCCGGCCCAGGTCGCTTCGCGATGGTAGGTGCCGTCCTCGCGCCGCCACTGGTAGGTGCCGCCCACCGAGACCACCAGCGGGTGGGAGCCCGGATACCACACCGCGAGCAGGTGGTGGAATGCCTCCGGCACGGAACGGACGCAGCCATAGACGCCCTCGTCGCCCGGGATGGCGAAGATGGTCAGGCCCGCGTCGAAGGCCTGCTGGAAGATGGCGTCCTCCGAGCGCACGACTTCCTCGAACCAGGCCCGGTACTCCGGATAGGCGTCACCAAGTGCTTCGCAGTGTCCCCAGCTGAGGCTGGCGATGTCCGCCCGGCCATCGCGCAGGATGGCCTCTACCACGGGCGCGTAGGTCGTGCCCAGGGGCGCCTCCACGTCCACGATGGTGGCATCAGGGGCGATGGCTCGGATCATCTGGATGTCGAGGTTCACCTCCCCGGAGCCGCCACCCAGGGGCACCGGCCCGGCGACCAGGAGCCGCTCGACGGGCCCCCCGACCGTGCCGGTCGCGCGGTCCCAGGCTGCCAGGTCCGAATCGAGGAAGGTGTCGTACGACATGATCGCGATGACCTGGCCCTGGCCGCGCAGTCCGCGGGCATGCAGCTCGTCGATGCCGTAGGCGCGCCGGATCTCCTCGGGGAGCAGCCCGCGGGCGCTCGACTCGCGGAGTTCCACTGCCTGGCCCACCACCGGCCCGACGGCTGCCGATCGCACCTCCGACCGTCCCGAACCCGGGGCAGCCCAAGGACGTGGCGATGACCGCCAGGCCGATCAGCACGGCAGTGGCCAGGCCCGTGCGAATCGCCATGCGCGACCGGCTCACGGTCCCGCGTCCGTCCAGTAGAAGCGCTTGAGCACGTCGTCGAGCAAGTCACCCAGGTACCGCGTGGTCCGCACGGACCCGGCGAAGAACGGGAATGACTCGTCGGGCTGGCCCACGTACATGGTCAGTCCGGCGGTCAGCCGTCCGTCCGAGGCGGCCAGCAGATGGGCTCCGAAGGGCGTCACCGACCCGGCCTCTCCGAAGTCGCCCACGAGATATCTCGACACGGCATCCTCGAAGCCGACGTGTGGCCGCAGGAGCCGCGTTCCGTGCTCGTCCCGCGTGGACGTACTCTCGAGGGTCTCCGCGGCCATGCTGTCGAGCCGCTCGAGCATCTGGTCCTCCGTGGCATCGGCTGCCGGCACCACTTCGAGGCGCAGGGAGACGGGGACCTCGGCGACGTTGCCCCGGACGGTGGGAGCCACGAACCTGGTCGTCAGCCACACGGCCCCGGACAGGTCACTGGTGTCGAGCAGCCACCACCGAGGGTCGAAGTCGAGCTGCCAGCCCGCGCCATCTGCGACGTGCGTCTGCCCGTAGCGGATGACCGCTCCGCTGGACTGGCCGAACCCCTGGCCGCCCGCGGTGGGGACGTCGACCGCCAGCGCCGGACATGGCTGCGTTGGGTCTGGACACGGCGGTCGCACGACCGGTGCCAGCACGATGACGAGCACGGCCGCGGCGACGAGGACGACGGCCCAACCCACCACGAACACCAGCAACGAGCGGCCGCCCGACAGCCGCGAGGGCTGGTCGTGGCGGGGCAGCCAGCCCGAGCTCGGCGCCGATGTCGCCCCGACATCGCTGTCCGGCGAGGTTCCCGCGCTGCTGCCGGCTGCCCGCTTGGGCAGGGCGCGCAGCGAGACGCCGCACCACACGCAGAACGAGCCCGCTGGCGAGGCCTGCTGGCAGTCCTGGCACTCCTGTGTCTCGCTCGTGGCGGCCTCGACCGCCTCCTGGCGCAGGCCCAGGTGGATGAGTTGCCGGAGCCAGACGAGCGCGGCGATGGTCAGACCTGCCAGTGCGAGGAGTCGAGGCAGGTCGCGCAGCAGGACGATGGCGGCGCTCGTTGCCACCATGAAGCCGCACGCCACGACGGTGGCCCAGGCCGGTCTGCCCAGGAGGCCCAGATGCGCGCGATCCCCCACGGGTGCGCGGTAGCGCAGCCAGAACGCACCGCAGGCACCGGCAGCGGCGCCGGCGGCGATGAGCGGGATGGCGATGGCGTGCTCGAGGATGCGCAGGACCCAGGTCCACGTGTCACCGCCGGGCTGCGCGCCAGCGGTCAGAAGGTCGATGGACTGGGCGACGATCTGCGCGCCCACGAACATGGCGCCGCTGACGGCCCCGAACGTGGCGCCGTCCAGGACGTCGTTGAACTTGCGATACCGCAGCAACGCCAGCGGCCCGACGAGGATGAGGCCCATGGCCACCGTCGGCAACAGCACGACCCGTATCACGGTCCCCAGGGTCTCGTCCGCCGGCGGACCGATCCGCGCCGGGTACAGCTCACGCAGGACGAGGCCGTACAGGGCACCAGCGAGGGCGCCCCAGGCGAGGGTCATGACGATGACGCGGATGGGCTCGTCCTCGTAGACGTCGGTGGCGTAGAGGTACACGGCCAGCAGGAGCGGCACAAGCAAGGCGCTGGCGAGCAGAGCCATCGGCAGGTAGCCGCTCGCCACCAGCGCGATCACCCCGAGCACCCCGATGCCGAGTGCCGCGCGGAAGGCATCCAGGTCGGCCCGTGGCAGGCGTGGGAAGAGCGTCGTGGCCAGCCGAACGGCACTCGATGGCTCGCTCGGATCGGCTGCGTAGCGTCGCGCCGCGCCGGCGCCGAGGAGCGGCTGACCGCACACGCTGCAGTGGTTCCGCGGCAGCACGGACGCTCCACAGTCGCTGCAGACGACCAGGCCCGGAGGCTCGGCTTCGCTCATCGTCATGCCGGCGGCGCTGCTCATGCCTGGCTCGGCGATCGGGAAGGCCAGGAAGCGTTCCGGGCCGGGGGCATCCAGGACGGTCAGGTCGTCGGCGTCGAGCGTCACGTCGAACGTGGCGCGCAATGGTGTCGTGGACACCACGCGGTCAGCTTCGAGCGTGAAGTGATATGTGCCCTGCCGGAAGAACCAGCCCTCGGGTGCCTGGAAGAGGGCCAGCGGCGTGGCCGCACTGCGGGGGCCGACGAGGAGGGGTACGGCATCCGATTCGTACCGGTACGACAGCGCCCCGTCGTCACCCGTCACCAGCGTGGCCTGCTCCTGCCAGCGCATGTCGGCCGGCTCGGAGCCGTCGTCGGGCTGTGCGATGAGGGTCATGTCGCTGACGACCTCCACCCGCTCGTTGACGCCCGTGCTCACGAAAGCGGGCTGCAGGTAGACGTACGAACCACCGCTCTCGTGGCCGCCGACCAGTCGCACGACGTCCGGGAGGATGACCACCACCTCCGGCTCGCGGGTCGAGACATAGATGCTCGCCAGCGACAAGACCAAGGCCAGGATCGATGCCGTGATTGGCACCCAGGAGAGCGACATGAGCGCGGCAGCGGGACGCCGCAATCGCCCCAGCGTTGCCCTCGAGGCCGCGCTCATCGCGGTGCCGTCAGCCGCACCGCCAGAACTGTCAGGCGTCTCCTGGGGTGTAGTGTCGGGCACAGCGCGCCGGGTCGGCCTCCACTCCGCCCCCCACGTCACCTCGTCGCTGACCCTGTCGGGAGGGCACAGCCCCTACTCTGGGGGCAGACCGTCCGACCGGCCACGACCGGCCGAGTGTACTTCGCGGCGACGGCGACCCGCAAGGACTTCAGCGGCACCCGTCGGCTCAGGGCGGTGGGATCGCCAACTCGCACCTCGAGACGGGATGTCGTCGGCCCAGTCAGCGTCCGGGCACGGTGCCAAGGACGGTGCTCGTTCCCGGTCAGCCTCCTCTGTCCACGTGCTCGTTGCGTGCCCCTCACACTCCTGCTCGGGAAGGGTAGCGTGGGCAGCGGGCGGGTAACCGTCTACGCGTCGGCCGGGGCGGGGGCACCGACCCCAGCCGACGCGCGAGCAGGAGAGGAGGACGGACGTGCGCCTCCCCGGTCTACGGGGTGGTCAGCTTGGCGTCAGCGAGAGGTCGTACGGATGGTCAGGACGCCACCTACATCGAAGGGGGACCACCCGACGATCACTCCTCCGCGAAGCCCGCCGGCGCCCCGAAGCCGGCGTCGGGCTGGATCACACCCCAGACCTTGCCGTCGCTGATGACGACGTAGGCCGTCAGACCGTCGTAGGCACCCTCGCCCATGAACCAGCCGGACGCTTCGACAGATGTCCGACCCGAGCTGGAGCTCGGTCACGGTGCCCTCCCACGCCCCGGCCTCGTTCTCGATCCGTTCTCGGGCGGCGATGATCTGGGCCCTCCCGCTCCCCGGGAGCATGACCGCATCCAGGTTCCAGATGACCTTGGACTCCCCGGAGAACCTGGGATCGTCGGCCGTCCAGACCCCGCAGCCCCACTCCCGCCGCGCTCCCGGATGACGCCATCGACCACCTCGGTCGTCGGCTCCGCGAGCTGGCACGCGTCATCGGGCGCCGAGCCGGTGAAGAACGACGGCGCCTGCGCCTCGGGCAGGGTGGGGGAAGGCGACTGGGCACCCGCGACGAGCGCTCCGGCGCTCAGCAGGGCCAGGAGCAGCGTCGCGGCCGCGATGGCAGTGACGCGGGCGATGGGCGATCCGACGCCCAGGGTGGATTCGAAACGCATGGGGGGCTCCTTGATGAGGGCGAGCCACTCCGGACGCTGCCGGGTCCGGCTCGCGACTGCGTGGATGTCGTCGTAGAAGTCGTCCGGCATGCGGGTGCTTCCCGCAGCGCCGGCGACGTGGTCGGCCACGAACCGCTCGAAGGAACGCTCGTCGCTCATGCCGTGCGCTCCGTGGCCAGGTCGATGGCCGCCGCAGGGTGCTCGCGCATGGCAGCGCGCATCGCCTCGAGGCCGCGATGGAGTCGCGACGCGGCGGTCCCGAAGGGGATGTCGAGGATGGCCGCGACCTCCCGCATGGGCAGGTCGAGGTAGTAGTGCAGTGCGATGACAGAGCGCTGGTCGATGTCGAGCCGACCGAGCTCGGCGAGCACCCATTCGCGATCGGCGACGTCAGCCGACGCGTCCGGGATCCAGATGCTGTCCTCGGTGGGGATCACCGTCACCTCGACGAGCATCCGTCGGCGCTCCTTCTTGGCCAATCGGTAGCAGGCGCGAACCGTGAGCCGCCGCAGCCAGGCGTCCCAGGCATCGGGGTTCCGCAGTGCTCGCATGTCCTTCCAGGCCGCGATGACCGCATCCTGGACCGCATCCTTGGCGCGATCGTGATCACGGAGGATGAGATAGGCGACACCGGCGAGGCGCGGCGCGATACCCTCACCAGCTGTGTGAAGGCATCCGCATCGCCACTCTTGGCCCGTTCGACCAAGTCTCGCTGCATCGATGTCACCGCTATGGCGCGAATCCTTACCGCGCTTCTAAACCATAGGGCATCGCCAAGGCCTGTTCTTATCCCGACACCCGGACGCAAACGTCATCGTGACTGGTCCCAGCCGGTATCTCGCCCGCTCCGTCCGAGTGAAGTCGCCCGCCGTAGTCCATGTGCTACAGTGGAGCGATGGAGCGGATACCAGTCCGGGAGCTACGCAACCAGGCGAGCAAGGTCGTGCGTCGCGCGCGCGCCGGCGAGCGGCTGATCATCACCGTCGATGGCATCGCGGCCGCGGAGATCGGGCCGGTCAGCGTGGCTGCCCAGGCCCCCAGCCTCCCGGAACTGATCGCTACCGGCGCCGTCGTGGCCGCCCAGGTCCGGACCCCTCCGCCTCCGCCGAAGCCGCTGCGCGCTCCGTCGGGGATGTCGAGCGCGGACGCGCTCAGCGAGCTGCGCGAGCGCTGATGCTCTTTCTCGACACCTCGGCACTCATCAAGCGGTATGTCGAGGAAGATGGAACGACCTTGGTCCTTCGGCGGATGAGCGAGGACCTCGAGTGGGTCGTCTCCGCGGTGGCTCGGACCGAAGCCGAGATCACCCTGTGTCGGCTCGGTTTCGATGCGTCCGTGACTGCAGCGGCGGCGTCCAGGCTCAGCGAGGACTGGGCGCACTGCCACGTGGTGCCGATGGACCCGGCCTGCCTGGCGCGAGCCGCTGAGCTCGGCTGTCGATACGACGTCCGGACGCTCGACGCCCTGCATCTCGCCGCGGTCGACCGGCTTCCCCAGCCGCTCCTGATGCTGACCTTCGACCGACGCCAGGCCGACGCCGCGCGCGCGATGGGGTTGGTCGTCGAGGGAGCCTGACCTGGGGGCAGCGCCCACACGCCCGCCGCTGGACAGCGGGTCCAGAATAGGGCTCAGCGGGAGGCGAAGAGACATGGCCCACATCCTGGCCGCCGGGACCGTGCCGAGCCACTGGCGGACCCGACCCGCGCATGAGAAGAGGGCGACATGCGAAGGCCATGGGCCACGGCAGGGGCCGTGTCGTTGTGCTTGGCATTCGGCGCGATGCCGACGCTTAGCGCAGGAGTCATCGGAGCCTCCGGAGGCCACCCCAGCCTCGTCGCCGTCGCCATCGGCGGCCATCGGACTGCCTGCCGACGACGGTGCCCGCATCGTGGCGGTCGAGGAGCTCGACACCCGGATGCGCGACCTGACCATCGAGTCGCCGTCGGTGGGCACGGTGATGGTGCGGCTGCTGCTGCCGGCAGACCTTCGACGCCCAGCCGGAGACCCGCTGGCCGGTCCTCTACCTGCTGCAGGGCTGCTGCGACACCTACGACAGCTGGACCCGCGAGACCGACGTCGAGGAGCTCACGGCGCCCACGGATCTCCTCGTCGTCATGCCCGCCGCCACTCGTGCGGGCGATGACGGCTTCGGCTGGTACACCGACTGGTACAACGGCGGGGAGGGCGGTCAACCGGCCTGGGAGACCTTCCACCTCACCGAGCTGCGCCAGCTGCTCGAGCGCAACTGGCAGGCGGGCGACGACCGCGTCATCGCCGGACTCTCGATGGGCGGCCATGGTGCCATGACCTACGCGGCGCGCCACCCGGACCTGTTCAAGGCGGCGGCCTCGTTCAGCGGCGTGCTTCACGCCCTGGAGTTCGACGCTGACCCCCGCGTCTGGGGCAGCAAGACGGAGCAGGCCGACGTCTGGACGGCGCATGACGCGGTCAGCCTGGCTGCTGCGCTCGAGGGCCTGCCGCTCTACGTCTCCTACGGGACCGGCGAGTACGGCCCGCTCGACGAGACGGAGGATCAGGAGCAGGCCGACATCGAGGCGTGGCTCTTCCCGCAGAACGAGGCCTTCGTCGCCCGACTCGAGGAGCTCGAAATCCCGGTCACGGTCAACGTCGGCCCTGGCACGCACACCTGGCCCTACTGGGAGCGAGGCTTGCACGAGGCGATGCCGATGCTGCTCGAGGCGCTCGGTCTCTGAAGGACGAATCCCGCTTCACGACCTCCGGCTCTTGAACCCGGTGCTAGTCATGTGGCGTCATGCGGCTGACTGCGAGGCGCTGCGACGCGGGCGCTGCATAAGAGGGGGTGTGTGGTGGGTCATCGGGCGTGCGGTCCATCCGCTGGTCTGGTCGTGGTCCTGCTTCTGCTACTGGCATCGTTCGCGCCAGCGGCGGCCCAGGAGGCGAGCACGACTCGGCTATCGTCACCAGTCGTCGGGTGAGGTGATCACGCTCGGGGCGGACACCGAGATCTTCCGCGACGACTTCGGCGTCGCCGGCTCCTGGGGAGTCACGAGCGACGAGGCGGCGAGCATCGCGTACGCGGACGGCGCCCTGCGCTTCGACTTCGGGGTGGCACCTCGCTGGGTCTGGACCCAGAGAGTCGTGGGTGCCGAGGTTGCCGCGCTGTGGGTCAGGGCGAGTCTCGACATCCAGGCCAAGGGTGGATCGGCCGGGCCCATGTGTGGTGTGGCTGGCTCGTCGCCTGCCTTCCTGTTCGGTATCGTCAACACCGAGGGGGAGTGGGTGGTGGGACGCATCGACGGCCAGGATCTGGCGGTGCTCGCGCGTGGGCCATTGCCACCGAGCATCGACCTGACGCAGGGCGGCAGCGTCATCGTCAGCCTCGAGTGCGCGGTGACCGCACGCACGGCAGCCCGCGTCGCGGTCTGGGTCGATGGCGTGAACGTCGCCGACGTCAGCATCCCTGATGCCATGGCCCCGTTCTCGCTCGCGGGTCTGTTCGGCGAGAGCTATGTCGAAGGCTTCGGAGTGGTGGCGGACGATGTCGTGGTCGCTACCGGCGCGACGTACGAGCCGCTGATGCGTAGCCCACAGGACTCTCCGCCGCTGCCTCCGGCCTCGCCGACCCCGGACGGCCCGGTACCGAGTGCGGCCGCAGTCCCCAGCGTGGCACCGACCGTCGATCTCCTGAGTCGCGTGCCCGTGGCGTTCAGCGCGAACTGTACCGCCGTCGAGGCCGACCCAGCGAACGGGCTGCTGGCGGCTCTCGAGTGCGCCCCGGCCGGAGATGCCGGGAGTGCGGCCTACTTCCGCTACGACAGCCTCGAGGTGCTCGAGAACACGTTCGCTGCCGTGCTGGCGGGTGACGGCGCGGTCACCGAGGGCACCGACTGCTCGGTCGGGCCGGCCCTGGTGGACTACACCATCGGCGACCAGCCAGCCGGCCGACTCGCCTGCTACCTGGTCGACGGGACGGCCGTCGCGTTGTGGACGAACGTCGACCTGCTCATGATGGCCATGGGCGTCGAGGCCTCGGGCGACTTCGGAAAGCTCTTCACCTGGTGGCAGGACGCCGGCCCGCTGCCCTGACGAGGACGATCTGCTGAGCGTGATCTCACGTCACTCGCTCGGGATAGGCCCGGGCACCGGCCCTGTTTCCCCGGTCGGCGAGGCGCTGCTGCCCGGTGCGGAGGTCGACACCGGCCCCCACATCTCGGTCGACGCGAGGACGACCTTGCGGCCGCCCTCCCGCCCGACGCCGCCGATGACGAGGACCCGCCCATCCCGCAGGAGCGTTGCGCTGTGTTCGAAACGTCCCTTCAGCAGTGGTGCGACCCTGCTGAAGGTCCGGGTCGCTGGGTCCCAGAGCTCAGATGCTGAACGGGGGTGACCAGGACCCTGCCCGCCCAGGACCACCTCCAGGGTCGGCGTCGTGTGGTGGCGCATGGCGAGTGGCACACGAACACGCCAGTATTCGCATCGCGCAGCTCGCCAGCTCTCCCCATCCTGTTCGCGATTAGGTCACGGAAGGCGCCCACCTCGTCATTGGCGATGACCTGTTCGCCGTCGCGGATCCCGTTGAGGTACATGAAGTAGTCGACGACTCCATCCGGATCGGTGACGTTCAGCGCGTCGCATAGATACTGCGTGTTCGGCAATCCCACAACCGCGACCTCGCGCAGCAGCGTGGCGCTGTCTCACGAGCGAGAGGGCGGCGATCACCGGCTGGGCGGTGACGGGATCCCACACCTCCGTCGACTGGCTGCCGCCTCCCACGATGAGCACTCGACCGTCTTGGAGCAGGGTCGCGGTGTGGTAGCTCCGGCTCTCTGCCATCGACCCGGCCGGGCTGGACGTGCCGGTCGCCGGGTCCCAGAGCTCCGCGCTGGCGAGCCAGCTCTCGGTATCCCATCGGAGATCTCGCAGTCCGCCAACGACCAGCACCCGGCCATCGAGCAGGAGCGTGGCGGTGTGAGCCGTGCGCGGCTCAAGCAGCGTTCCGCTCGCGCTGGGTGTAGTACTCGTGATGGCAGCCTGCCCCGCGGCGGCCGGGCCTGCCAGAGCGACGCCCAGGGCGACGGTGCAGACCACGGCCGCGAACGGCCGCGCGATCGAGAGGATCAGGACTCGCCTCAACGTCGGCACCTGCTCGGATGCGGCACATGTCCATCTCGCGTCGTAGCGCTTGCCATCGTTCTCGACAAGGGCCGATCGGCCCGAAGCGACCGGTCAGCCTTGTTGCGCGTCCATGATCCGCAGCTCGACACGACACGCGAGCTGCGAGCGCCGTCCGGTTTCAGCCAGCATGCCCTCCGAACTGTCGTCAGCAGAAGCGTCCAGCTCGCCGTCACCCGCTGAGCATTCACCTCCAGAGCATGCCGGTGCCGCAGCCGAGCTCGAGCACGCGGTAACCTTCGAGTGCTTCGAGCTGATCGAACACCCACGTTGGCCACGGTCTCGGATTGGTGGTGAACTCGCGCTATTTTTTGCAGGCACCTTGCGTGTACTGGCGTCTCGTCCTCTTTGAAGGCCCCACGCGCGAACGCTCGCCTCATGCGGGTGGGCGCAGGCATCACAGGCATGTTGCAGCGTGGGTTCGGGCTTACCCCGCAGGCGGCGACGCCATCACCGGGCGCCGGTCGCTGAGGGTGACGCCGACGGCGGCGGCGGTGACGAAGGCGATGGCCAGCAGCGCCGTCGGCGGCAGGGCCTGGCCGAGGACGAAGGCGCCGACCAGGGCGGCGACGACCGGCTCCAGCGTCACGATGATGCCGTAGGCGCGTGCGGTCATCCGCCGCAGTGCCTCGAACTCCAGGGCGTAGGGCAGCGCGGTGGAGAGGATCGCCACCGCCAGCACGCCGACGAGCAGCCCTGGATCCAGGCGCTCCAGGCCGCCGGCCGCCAGCGCGAAGGGCAGGGTGAACAGGCCCGCCGCCACCATGGCCAGCGCGAGGCCGCCTCCGCCGACATCGCGCGCGACGCGCGGGCTGATGAGGATGAAGCTCGCCCAGCCAGCGCCCGCCGCCAGCGCCAGCGCGACACCGAGCGGATCGAGGTCGCCGCCGATGTCTGGCGTGAGCAGCACGAGACCCGCGACCGCGAGGCCGGTCCAGAGGAAGTCCCTGGCTCGCCGCGAGGTGAGGGCCGCGACGCCGAGCGGTCCGATGAACTCGATGGCCACCGCGACCCCCAGCGGGATGCGGTCGATGGCGCCGTAGAAGCACAGGTTCATCGCGCCGATGGCGCAGCCGAAGATCGCCAGCAGCCCGATATGGCGCCGCGCATCCGCGCTGATCCGGCCGCGCGTCGCGGCCAGCAACAGCACCGCCGCGAGAGCGATGCGCAGGAACGTCGTGCTGGCCGGCCCCAGCGTTTCGAACAGCTGCACCGCGACCGCCGCGCCGAGCTGGATCGAGACGATCGACACCAGCAGCAGCCCCGGCGGCGGTACGGCCGCGGCGGCCCGGGCCAAGGGGCCAGCGTGCCGGTGCGGCCCAGGAGCCCGCGGCGTCGTCGTCACGTCGGGGTCGGGGGCGTCATCGCGCCATCATGCCCCGCCGCCCACCCTCGCGGGACGCATCGGAGCTGACCGGGACCCGACTGCAGGGCGCTCTCTATCGGAGCGCAAGGTTCCGTTGGGCACCGACCGGTGACGATCGCCGAACCCGGCTCGGAGCCGAGGTGCAGTCGGCGCAGGAGCTGGGCGTTGGCAGCCACGATGATCGTCGAGACGCTCATGGCTGCCGCGCCCATGGCCATCGAGAGGTCGATACCCCACGGGACGAACAGGCCCGCCGCGATGGGGATGGCGACCACGTTGTAGCCGGTGGCCCAGACGAGGTTCTCGATCATCTTGCGGTACGTCGCGCGTGACAGCGTGATGGCGCCCACGACGTCCCGCGGATCGCTGCGCACGAGCACGATGCCGGCCGACTCGACAGCCACGTCGGTCCCGGCACCGATGGCGATGCCGACGTCGGCCGTAGCCAGGGCGGGAGCGTCGTTGACCCCGTCGCCGACCATCGCGACGCGCCGACCACCAGCCTGGAAGCGGCGCACCGCGGCGGCCTTGTCTTCCGGGAGCACCTGGGCCGCGACCTCATCGATGCCGAGGCGACGGGCGACCGAATCCGCGACGGCCTGGGCATCGCCGGTGATCATCGCCACCCGCAGCCCGAGAGCGTGGAGGTCGCGGACGGCCGAAGCTGATTCGGGCCGGACCTCGTCCTCGATGCCGAGCAGGCCCTGGACCTGGCCGTCGGCGACGACGTGGAGCACCGTTCGGCCATCGCTCGCCCAGGCATCGGCGGCCGTGACCAGGACGGCGGGGGTCTCGAGCCCTAGGTCGGCGATCATGCGGGGCCCGCCGACCGAGACGTCACGTCCTCCGACGGAGGCGCGAGCGCCGCGTCCGGCCAGTGCCTCGAAGGACTCCGCAGCGGCGCGTGCGAGACCGCGCTCGTCGGCGGCGCGGACGACCGCCCGTGCCAGCGGGTGCTCGGAGTCGGCTTCCACCGCAGCCGCGAGGGCCAGCAGCGCATCCTCGTCGACGCCCGGCGCAGCAGCGACCGCCAACAACGCCGGCTCGCCTCGCGTCAACGTGCCGGTCTTGTCGAAGATGACGATGTCCAGCTCGCGGGCCCGTTCGAGCGCGAGGCGGTCCTTGACGAGCAAGCCGTGCCGGGCGCCGAGGCTGGTGGAGATGGCGATGACGAGCGGGATGGCGAGCCCGAGGGCATGGGGGCAGGCGATGACGAGGACGGTCGCCGTGCGCACGAGCGCCTCCTCGAGGTCCCCGTCGAGCCACCACCACGCGAGGGTGATGAACCCTGCAGCGACGGCCACGTAGAAGAGGAGGGCGGCGGCACGGTCCGCGAGCGCCTGCGCCCGTGAAGCCGAGGCCTGGGCCGCCGCCACGAGGCGCATGATCCCCGACAGCGCCGTCGCCTCCCCGACGGCGCTGACTCGGATCCGCAGGCTGCCGCCCGCGGCCACCGTCCCGGCCACCACGGTGTCACCGGCCTCCTTGGCGACCGCCCTGGACTCCCCGGTGATCATCGATTCGTCGACGTCGGCGGTGCCGTCGACGACCGTGCCGTCGACGGGCACGCGTCCGCCCGGTCGCACGAGCACGAGGTCGTCCACCGCCAGCGCCGCGAGAGGCACGACTTCGAAACCATCGCCGGTGACACGCTCAGCGGTGTCCGGGAGCAGGTCCGCGAGCGCCGCGAGGGCACCTCGTGCCTGGGCGATGGAGCGCATCTCCAGCCAATGGCCGAGCAGCATGATGGTGATGAGCGTCGCGAGCTCCCACCAGATCTCGACCTCGAAGAGACCGAGGGTCGCGGCCCAGCTGGTCACGAAGGCGACCGTGATGGCCATGGCGATGAGGGTCATCATGCCCGGCTGGCGATCGCGGAGTTCGGGCATCGCCCCGCGCAGGAAGACGCTGCCCCCGTACACGAAGATGATCGTGCCCAGGATGGGCGGGATGAGTTCCGAGCCTGGAAAGGCGGGTGCCTCGTAGCCCAGCCACATCTGGACCTCGTGGCTCCAGAGCACGACCGGGATGGTCAGGAGCAGGCTCAGCCAGAAGCGGTCGCGGAACATCGCCACCGAGTGGCCCTCGTGGCGGTCATGGCCCGCATGGGCCTGCGGGGCGTCCTGGTCCTGAGCATGGTCGGCCATGACGGGTACGGAGTCGTGATGTTGGTGGTGTGCGTCCATGCGGGTCGTCCTTGGGTTCGTATGGTCACTGTGCCAACTCGCGCCGACGGTGACGACACACGATCAGCGGACCCCTTCGTGAGCATCTCATCGTGGTCAAGGCAGGCGCCATGGCGATCGCCCAGCCTCCCTCGACATCGTCAGTGCGTCGGTGGGCAGCACTCACATCACGCCCCGGCTCTCACATCACGCTCCGGATGGGACACTAGCGTCCGCCCAGATATCTAGTGGGTATGGATGCCATGCCCAGTGCGGCTGACAAGGACCTTGCGGGTGTCGTGGCCACGGCGGCGACCGGGGACGAAGTCGCCTTCGCCCGTCTCGTGGATGCGTACCACGACGACATGCGGCGTGTGTGCGCGTTCATCACCCGCGATATGGGCATCGCCGAGGATGCCGTCCAAACAGCCTGGTCGATCGCCTGGCGCAGGCTTGGCACCGTCCGCGAGCCCGCTCGCCTGCGATCCTGGCTCATGCGGGTGGCCGCGAACGAGGCCAAGAAGTCACTCAGGAAACAGGGCCGCCGTATCGCCGTCGAATCGCTCAGTGTGGGCCTCGGCGCCCCCGTTGGAGTCAACCCCGAGACCGGTATCGACGCCGTCGACCTGAGAACGGCACTGGCGCGCCTCGACGCCGAAGACCGCGCGCTGTTGGCCATGCGTTACGTGGCCGGCTTCAACGCGACGGAACTGGCCGAGGCCATCGGCATCACGCCATCAGGCGTGCGCAACCGCCTTGAACGCCTCAACGCACGCCTACGACAGGACCTCACCGATGGATGACAGGAACGCCTTCGAGCGCCAGATCGCTGCGGAGATCGACTACGAGGTAGGGCCCCCTCACCCGGTCGATGCCCTGGCGATCACGCGCGCAGCCATGACCCACACCCCAAGATGGAGGATCTCAGCCATGTTCAGTCCAGTCAAGGCCATCACCGCCGGTGCCCTCGTCTTCGCTATCGGCGGCGTGTTGCTCGTCGCCCAGCCATTCGATCAGCCTGACAGCGTGCCCGGAGCAGCGACGGACGACCCGGCGATGGCCCCATCGTTCTTCTCGGGAGCGCCCGCAGACGACTGGGTCCACACGCTGCCCGTCCCCGAGCGCCGTGACGACGGCGTGGTCGACGGCACCGGGGAGAGCTATACGGTCTCGTGGGACGCGAACGACCCTCGCATCTCGGGCACGGCCACGATGGTCATGAACGAGACCGACTATCGGGATGGAACGACGACGCTGGCGCCCACCGGGGACATCGGCACCATCCGCACGGACCTCTTCGCATCGTCAACGACGACGGCTCGTGGGAAGGCCAGCTCCAGGAACTCGTACTCGAGTCACCCCGAGTTCTCGAGTATCTCCGGCTGGCTGACCGGTACCGGCGCCTACGAAGGGCTCCGCGCCTACGTGGTCTGGTCAGTGACCGATGGTCTACGTTCCGAGGCCACATCACCGCCGAAGGCCCGCCTCCCGTCCCGGAGCTGCCCGCGGAGTAGGTGCGAGGCCGAGACCAAGCCTCGACGTGCAAACGATCCCTCGGCCTTCGGCTGGGGGATCGCCATGCCCAGGGACTGCATGCATCCAGGGCGCCAGTCGCGCCAGCGCGGCACTTGTCTGGAGCGACGGAGCCGAGGGCCTACCATAGTCGCCGATGGCTACCCCTCGGCACCTTTCGCACCAGGAACTGCCCGCGGTTACCACTTGTCCTGTGGGGAGTACTCCCAGAACGCGACTTCGGCTTCGGCCTACCGAGCCGCGGATAGCCGCCACAGTGCGTCCCGTCGAGGCGCGCCTGTCGTGGTGGCTGAAGGCGCCGTCCAGGTCAGGCTGTTCGATGCCGACGGCCACGACAGCGACCTCGACCCGTCGGAGATCGACCTCAAGGCCCTTGGCGAGCGGCATCTGCTCTGGGTGGACATCGACCTCGACGGCGAGGGGCCCTTCGACGTCGCCTACGACAGGCTCGGACTGACGCCTCGAGACCGGCAACGACTGGAGTCCGATCTGGGGCGGGCCCGCCTCGATCACCGCACGGACCGCGTGCATCTGACCCTCGAGGCGCTCGAGCCTGAACGCGGCAGCCTGGACGAGGCCGGCGACGTCCCGCTGGTGCGTCGCGAGATCGACCTGCTGGCTGGTCTGGGCGTGGTCATCTCAAGCCATCGCGGACCCATCGATGCACTCGAGCGGTTCCTGGACTCACTGAGTGGGGAGACGTCGATCGGCTCGCTGGACGCCGCCGACCTGCTCTCGAGTCTCGCTGACGAGGTCATCACCGGCTATCAGCTCCTTGTCGAACACCTTGAGCAACGCATCGACGGTCTCGATCAGCGCGCCTTGCACGGCCAGGCTGGCGACGAATTCCTGTCCGACCTGGTGGCCATCCGACAACGCATCGGCTTCGTGCGCCGGACGCTGGCGCCACACCGAGCCGCGCTGGCGGCGCTCGGGCGCCCGGACGTCGGAGTCGAAGGGGGCATCGGGCAGCCCTGGCCCGGGCTACCCGAGCGCGTCGAGGTCACTCTCAGCTCCCTTGAAGGGTTGCGAGATGCGCTCGTGGGCACGTATGACATCCACATGAGCCTCGCTTCGGCGCGCGCCGATCACGTCATGAAGGTGCTTACACTCGTGTCGGCCGTCTTCCTGCCGGCCGTGGTCCTGGCCGGCCTCATGGGCATGAACTTCGAGCTCCCCTTCTTTGACGATCCCAACAACTACTTCCTGGTCCTTGGCGCGATGGTGGCCATCGGCACCGGGGTCCTCATCTTCGCGCGCTGGAGGTCGTGGCTCGACGTACGGCTACTCGCAGGCGGCCGAGCTGCGGGGCAGGAGCGGGATGCGCATGGATCCGTAGGTGACCCGTCGCAGCTGCCGGCGACCCTCGGCGCGGACCGTGCCATCGGCCGTGATGCGCGCCATGAGCTCATCGGAACGGACGCGCTGCCCCAGGCTATGGATCAGGCCGCCGAAGCCGCTCGCGATGTCGCGCGGGTCCATCCAGGGCGAGAGGCCACGCCCGCCGCCCACCGTCAGGTAGCGGAACTGCCGAGGCACGTCGACCTCGAGACGGCGTTGCACGATCTCGCCTCCCGGAACGGAAGCCAGCTGCGCGCGGACCGCAAGATGATCGCCGGGTGCCACGCAGAGCGGGCCTGCGCCCGTGTTCCTGCCATTGCGCGAGACCGCCAGGCCCACCAGTTCGTAGGTCGCCGCCGGACGCAGGTCGAGGTCCATGTCGATGGAATCGAGCGTGACCTGCTCGAAGGGGTTCTCCACGATCCAGGAGAGATAGGTGCCGACGCCGAAGAGGGCGGCCTCGACGGTGTCGTAGGCGAAGGAATCAAGGCTGTCGGAGCCGATGAGGCGGTCGCCGAACGTCGTCTCGAAGGGCGTACCGTTCGCGCGGCGCCCCCGGACCTGCAGCGTGATGCCAACGGAGCCTTCCTCGTAGGCGTCCGTGACGGAAAGCACGTTGGCCTCGGCGTGGTAGGCCGGCAGCTCCCACTGCCAGAAGCGCGGCGTCTGGGCCGTGATGCGGCTGGTGCCCTGGCGCGAGCGTCCTCCGGGGAACTGGCGAGTCTCCGAGGTCACGACCAGGGTCTGCGGTGTCCGGTCGAGCCGGCCGGCCACGGCCGACGTGCGGTCCTGGCCGATGCGGCCCACGAGCGCACCGGGGATGGCCAGCTTGAATGGCGTGGCCGTGGGGTCGTCCACGATGTCGAGGGAGGTCCCGAGGTGCATGGCCATGTCCGTCTGGCCCGTCTGGAGCATCGGGTGCCCGAAGGCCAGGACCCGCTGCTGGCAGACCCAGGTCGTGGTGCCCGTGGCGTACACGGCCAGGTCACCGCTGGAGAGCATGGCCGCGAAGTTGCCTCCCGCCACGGGACGGTCGGCGGCCACGGAATGGCCCGCGCCACGGGCGGGGCTGCTGACGGGCAGGGCGGCGACACCCATGCGCTCGAGGCGAGCAGGGAGGTCGAAGCGGGCGCGCATGGCGAGCTCTCGCTTGCGGGTGGCGCCCTTGGGGGTGTGCTTGGGCGCCGCCGGCACGGCCATGGGCAGCGCCAGCCGCCCGAAGGTAGAGGCCTGGACGCTGGCTGGGCCAGCCTGCTGCAGGGCACGCCGCAGGCGAGGGGAGAGGGCCGCGACAGTGGCATCGGACTCCCGGTCGGCGACGTCCAGCATCTCCTCGATGGGGGTCAGGCCGCCCAGCGTCGATGGGCCGACGGAGAAGCCGTAGGACACGGAGCCCACGAGTCGACCATCGATGTAGACGGGAGAGCCGCTCATGCCCGCCCAGATGCCGCGAGCGTTGGCGATGAACTGGTGGCTCCCGGTGTCCGAGACGCGCACGAGGATGAGGTCGTGGCCAGGCAGCACGCCGCCCGGGTAGATCCCCAGGACTTCGACGGCGAAGGGCTTGGGCTCCTCGCCTCTCACCACGGTCCAGCCGAAGCCGGTCTGGCCGGCCGAGACGTCGTCGATGGGCATCACCTCCGGGCAATCGCCGGGCGGTTCCGGATCGGCCGCGAACGCAGAGGCGGCTGGGAACCCGACGGCACTGACGGCCAGGAGCAGGCTGAGGACCAGGGACGACGTGCGGCGGGCGGCGGACAAGGTGATACCTCCTCGACAAGGGCGAGACCGCCCTGCTGCAGGGTCCCTCCGCGGCCAGTCCCGCGTCAAGCCGACGGAGGTCCTGACTCGAACGGCCATCCCTCACAACGTGGCAGGGCACTCGACGTCCTTGGGACCGCCCGTATAGTGCGGGGATGTTCGAGGTCGCCGGCGAGGCCTACGACCGCTTCATGGGACGCTACTCGCAGGGACTATCGGCCCAGCTCGCGGACCTCGCCGGAGTCGGTCCGGCGATGCGGGTGCTCGACGTCGGCTGCGGACCCGGTGCGCTCGTGGGCGAGCTGGTCGCGAGAGTCGGTCCCCACCTGGTCTCGGCCGTCGACCCCTCGGAGCCGTTCGTCGGCGCGGCCCGACTCCGGAATCCGGGCGTGGACGTGCGCGTCGCGGTCGCCGAGCAGCTCCCGTTCGCGGACCACGTGTTCGACGCCGCGCTCGCGCAGCTCGTGGTCCACTTCATGCAGGATCCGGCGATCGGTCTCGCCGAGATGGCTCGCGTGACCCGACCCGGCGGGGTCGTCGCAGCCTGCGTCTGGGACCATGCGTCTCATCACGGTCCCCTGGGCAGTCTTCTGGCGGGCGGCCCGGGAACTCGACCCGCTCGTCCACGACGAGTCAGGGCTCGCCGGTGTGCGCGAGGGGGACCTGGCCGGTTGTTCGAGGACACCGGGCAGCTGCAACGCATCGAGGAGGCGACGCTCGTCGTCCGGGTGGTGCACCCCACGTTCGATGAGTGGTGGGAGCCGTTCGAGCGCGGCGTCGGTCCGGCTGGCGCCTACGTGGCCAGCCTTGACGAGCACGGTCGGGAGGCACTCCGCGAGCGCTGTCGCACCGCGCTGACGACCGAGCCATTCACGACCACGGCGCGTGCATGGGCGGCGCGAGGTGTGCGACGCGGCCGGGCCGGTGACGTATGACAGGCGGATGCAAGCAGATCCAGGAAGGACCTGAGGCGTCGGTATCGCCAGTGGGCGCAGGCTTGCGAGCCATTACCGTTCAAGGAGACGTCCGCCATGTCGAGGTTCGAAGAGCAGATCACCGTCGACGTCCCAGTCCGTATCGCGTACGACTACTGGACGCGCTTCGAGGAGTTCCCGTCCTTCATGGATGGCGTGGAACGGGTCGAGCAGCTCGATGACAAGACCCTTCGCTGGACCGCTTCCGTGTCCGGCGTGTCCAGGACCTGGATCGCCGAGATCGTCGACCAGACGCCAGACACGAGGATCGCCTGGAAAAGCGTCGACGGCGCCGAGAACGCGGGCGCCGTTCTGTTCGAGGCGGTGGGAACCGGGCAGACCAGGGTCACGCTGCGCATCGATACCGAGCCGGACGGCGTCGTGGAGACGGTCGGCGACGCGCTGGGTTTCCTGCAGCGACGGGTGAAGGGAGACCTTGAGCGGTACAAGGAGTGGGTCGAGCGAGGCGGCGCCGGCGTCGATGGCTGGCGCGGTGGATCCATGGCGATGAGGTGCGGCCCGACCCGGCCGAGGCAACCATACCCAGTGTCACGCGGCGGTGGTGACGGCAGCACCTGCGGTGTGCCAGGCATGAGCAGGCCGGTGCCGATCGCCGAGCTGCCGAGTGCGGCATTGGCTGCGCCGTTCTCCTGCGTGGCCGTATGTTCGGGCCCGCTCGCCGGCGTCTGTGATGTGGCCAGCCTGGTCAGCACCGAGCTCTTGCACCTCACACAGGAGGGCTGGGCGATGGGAATCCACGTTGCGACCACGACCTAACATGGGCCACTCGCTCAGCGGCTCCGTGGACTGGGGCGCCCTTGCGCGCCGTTATCGCGACTCGATGGCACATTCGCGAGGCGAGCCTCATGATGTCGTCGATCACCTCGGTCACGAACGTGGAGGTGCGTATGCCTCGCCTGCAAGCGAAGAGCTTCACGAACCCCGACGACGTCCGCACGACGCCGAACGTCCGCTTCGACACGGTCAACCTCGACGAGACCACCGTCGGCTACTGCCAGTTCGAACCGGGGTGGCGCTGGACGACGGAATTCGGGTCCCAGCTCGGGCTGACGTCGTGCCCGATTCGGCATCTCGGCTACTCGATCTCGGGGTCGGTGCGAGTCCTCATGGACGACGGGGCGACGCTCGACATCGGTCCGCACACGGTGTTCGACATCCCGCCGGGGCACGACCAATGGGTGATCGGAGACGAGCCGTGGGTGACGATCGAGTGGGGCGCCAGCGGCCGGGCTCTCAGCGAGGCGCTCCACGAGTCGCACGATCGCATGTTGGCGACAGTCCTGTTCACCGATATCGTGGACTCCACCGCGAGGCTTGAGCATTCTGGCGATGCCGCCTGGCGCGACCTGCTGGCGCTGCACGACGTTCGCCTGAGGGAGCAGCTCAACATCCACCGCGGACGCGAGGTCAAGACGACCGGCGACGGGTTCCTTGCCGTGTTCGATAGCCCCACGCGAGCCGTGCGTTGCGCCGCCGCGATGGTGCGGTCCATGCGCGCGATCGACCTCGGCATCCGCATCGGCGTGCATACCGGTGAGGTCGAGACGGTGGGCGAGGACGTCCGGGGCATCGCCGTGCACGTGGCGGCGCGGGTGCTCGCACTCGCCGCAGCCGATGAGGTCATCGTGTCCCAGACGACGGCGGACCTGATCGAGGGTTCCGGCCTTGACCTCGAGGACATCGGCGGGCGGGAGCTCAAGGGGCTATCCGGCACGCGCCACGTCTTCCGGCTGATCGTGCCTCCTCCGCACTGAAACCCCGACCTGGCGCCGCCAGCCCCGTAGCGGCTGGAGCGCTTGTGGCCGAGGAAGCTGAGGGACTCCCGTTCTGCGCGTGGCGCCGTTGACCCGTCGAGTGGCGCGCCCTTAGCATGGCCGGCGCAAGTGCACTTGCCGCTCCGGCAGCCTTTGCTCTCGGGCACCGGCACCGCTGACCAGGGAGACCCGTTGCGGCCACGAAAGGACTCGCCGTCATGCGTCCCGACCGCGTCACCCTCGCGGCGTTCGTGGGCTTCGTCCTGATTTCCGGGGCGGTATCGGTGGCGATCCGCCTTGGGAGCTTCGAGCTGCCGCCCTTCTGGGCAGCGGCCTTGCGCTACGGGATGGCCGTGCCCATCTTCGCGGCTCTGGCGATGGCGCTGCACATCCCGTTTCCGCGAGGAGCGAACCTCCTGGGCACCCTGCTGTTCAGCCTCACCTTCGTCGTCTCGACGGCGCTCCTCTACGTGGGCGTGAGCGGCTCGTCAGCGTCGGCCGGCGCGATCGTGTTCGCGCTGGCGCCACTCGTGACGCTCGCCATGGCGGCGACGATCGGGCTCGAGCGGTTCACCCTCCGGGGCGTCGCCGGGGCCTCCGTGGCAGCCGTCGGACTGGTCGTCGTGGTGAGCGACCAGGTCGGCGCGGCTGTCCCGCTGCCTGCCCTGCTGGCACTGGGTGGGGCGGTGTTCTTCGCGGCGCTCACCACCATCGTGATCAAGCGGCTGCCCCCAGGCCACCCCATCGCGGCGAACGCGGTCGGTGGCCTCTTCGTCCTGCCGATCCTGCTGGCACTCTCGTTCGTCGCCCACGAACCATGGGAGCTGCCGGGCCGGCCCGAGACATGGGTGGCCCTGGTGTTCCTCGTCGTTTTCGGGACCGTCTTCCTGTTCCCACTGGCGCTATTCATCATCGGGCGCTGGACGGCCTCCGGCTACTCCTACTCGAACCTGTTCAAGCCCCTGGCGGCCGTTGCCCTGGCGGCGATGCTCCTGGGCGAGCCGGTCCGGCTCACGTTCGTCGTCGGCGGCGCACTCGTCCTCGTCGGCGTGTGGGTGGGTGCCTTCAGTGCCCACGCGCGCCCGCGCCTCCGCCGGTGACCGAGGCCGAGCCCAGCGATCTCGCCGCGCCGCCGATCGCCGCCGACGACATCGCGGACAGGGCGGAACCCGAGCTGGGCTCGCGGACCTAGGGTTCGCCGTGCGGATCTGGGACGCGAATCCAGCTCGCGATCTGGACCCGGGAAGCGAACCCGAGCTTGTTCAGGATGTTGCCGACGTGGGTCGTGACCGTCCGCTCCGAGATGAACAGGCGTGCCCCGATCTCCTTGTTTCCGAGACCATCGGCGATCAGTCGTGCCACCTCCACCTCCCGCTTCGACAGTGGTCCCGTGTCGACGTGCACGCGGGCGTCGTGCTCGCTCTCGTCCGCCTCGCCCAGCGCCAGGCGCAGGGCTGCGTCGCGATCCAATCGCGCGCCTTCCGTTTGCCCGGCCTCGAATCTCGCGGCTCCCAGCGCCGCCACCGTCGCTTCCCTCGCGCGCACGAGCTCCGGCTCGATCGGATTCGCAGTGCCGGCGCCAGCCGCAGCAGCTAGAGACTCCGCTGCCCCGAACAGCCGCGCCGCCATGCGCGGATGGCCGGATCTCGCCGCCTGCCCTCCCAGCTGGCGCACGAACGACGCCTGTCCGAGCCGGTTGTCGGTCTCCTTCGCGATCCGCAGCCCCTCGACGAACCTGGTCCTGGCCGCCGACATGTCCCCGGTCGCCATCGCGACACGGCCGAGATTCAGGAGCATCCGTTCGAGGTAGTACAGGTCACCGACCTGGCGGCTCCGGCGAGCCCCCTCCGATGACGCCGCCTCCGCGGCCGTGAGATCTCCCTCGTACAGGGCGTCGATGGCCTGTGCCTGGAGCAGGCCCATCGTCGCGGGATAGTGGTCGAGCCCAGGCGTGATCGCCGCGGCCTCGTGGAGGAGTCGACGGGCAGCCACGCGACGGCCATCCATCGTCTCCGCGATGGAGGCGGCCGAGAGCGAATTCGGAGAGCTGTGGGGGCTGACCCGCGACGCGCGCTGCCGTGATCGCCCGCGAGAGCCACGGCCGGGCAGCCTCCAGGTCGCCTTTCAGCAAGCTCAACCAGCCGCGGAAGTAGTACGCCCTTGCCGGCACATCCGCGGAGCCCTCTGCGGCCGCGAGCAGGTCATCGAACCAGCGGATGCTCTCCGTCGTCCCGCGGGTGACCCAGTAGTACCCGACGGACGTGGCGAGCTCGAGACCACGCCGCCAGTCAGACCCCGCGCACACACTGCTGCAGCGCCGCCCGGATGTTGTCGATCTCGAGGTCCACCCACCGGAGCCACTCCAACGTTCGATTCCGACCTGGCTCGAGCTCCTCGATGATGGCCAGATCACGCAGGAGGGCGGCCCTGAGGTCACGGCAGCGAGTCCGGTAGTACTCGACGTAGACGTCGTCGAGCATGCCCACCTCGCCCGCCTCCCGCAGCTTGAGGCTGGCGTACTCCCGCATCGTCTCGTGCAGGCGATAGCAGGCGACGCCGAAGTCGTCCTCCCGCATGACCAGTGACTTGTCGACCAGCGTAGCCAGCAGATCCAGGGCAGGGGCGCCGGGCCCCAGGTCGCCGGCAGCGACAGCCTCGACGTCATCGACCGTGTAGCGACCGGCGAAGACGCACAAGCGCCGCAGGAGGATCTGCTCCGCTTCGGTCAGCAGGTCATGGCTCCAGTCGATGGTCGTCCTGAGTGTCTGTTGCCGTGGCAGTGCCGCGCGGCTTCCTCCGGTCAGGAGCGGCGAACCGGTCCGTCAGCCGATCGAGGATCTGTTCGACGCTGAGCACACGCATCCTGACCGCGGCAAGCTCGATCGCCAGCGGCAGGCCGTCGAGCCGTCGGCACAGGCCGACCACGGCCGAGCGGTTCGACGCGCTCAGGACGAACGACCCTGAGGCGGCCGCCGCTCGCTCCGTGAACAGCATCACGGCTTCGTCGTGGAGCAACCGCGAGACTGGTTGCTCGTCTCCGGCGGGTGGCAGCTCGAGCGGTGCCACCGGGACGACGCGTTCGCCCGAGACCTGCAGGGGTTCCCGGCTCGTGGCGATGATGCGGACGTCGGGCGCGGCGCGGAGGATCTCCGCGACCAGCGTGGCGGACGCGTCCAGCACGTGCTCGCAGTTGTCCAGGACGAGCAGCAGCTCGCGGTCGCGCACGTGGGTCAACAGGACCTGCTGCGGCTCGGCCGAGGCCTGGTCCCGCAAGTCCAGCGCCCCGACGACGGCACCCGACACCAGCGCGGCATCGCGGACTCGGCGAGATCGGCCCACCACGCACCTTGGGTGAAGCCGCGCCCGAGGTCCGCCGCCGCTCGTAGCGCCAAGCGTGTCTTGCCCACGCCACCGGGGCCGACCAGGCTGACCAGGCGGGCACTCGAGAGTGCGCGACGCAGTTCCGCCAGGTCGCGACGACGGCCGACGAAGCTGGTCGTCTCCGCCGGCAAGTTGCCTACGCGACGTCTCGGTCTGGCCATCGCTGCGCACGGTAGCACTGCACGTCCCGACCGCGGCTACGCAGCGGATACGTAATCCGGTCGGTTCGGACGACCCGTGGGCGGTCCCATCTTCCCCGCATGTTCAACAACCAAGCCGTGTGGCGTGTCGAGATCACCTTCGTCGCTACCCCGCCGATTCGCCAGGTCGAGCGGGCCTCGGGAGTCTCTGAGGTCGTGGTCGACGGTCACGCCATCCACTGTGTCGTCTCCGGCGCCTTCCAACCACTCCTCGAGGCGTTGCGAGGCCGTGAGGTCATCGGCCTGACGTCGATCCCCGTCCTCGAGACACCACTGCTTCCTCGAGAAGGAGGTGACGACTGAGGAGACCCATCCGATTCGCATCACCGCGTCCCAGCGAGGACTCACCAACCGCAGGCCATCCAGGTCAAGGAGAACGATTTGACAGCCCAGTCCATGCGCAGGTCCGCGCTCGTCGCGGGCGTGTTCTACCTCATCACCTTCGTCTCGATCCCCACGCTCGCCCTGTACGGCGCGCTCAAGAGTGACCCGGCCTGGGTGCTGGGCTCCGGCAGCTACACCAGCGTGCAGGTCGGCACGGTGCTCGAGCTCATCGTCGCCCTCGCCGGCATCGGCACCGCGGTGGCCCTCTTCCCGGTCGTCAGGCGGCAGAGCGAGGCGTTCGCACTCGGCCTGATCACGACCCGCGTCATCGAAGGCGCGATGATCTTCACCGGGGTCGTGAGCCTGCTCTCGCTGGTGACCCTGCAGCAGCAGGATCTCGGCCCAGCGGCTGGAGCGGCGCATGGCCCCTGGCTCGTGACCACGGGTGCGTCGCTCACCGCGAGCTACAACTGGGCGTTCACGGTGGGGCAGAGCCTCATGCCAGGTTTCAACGCCCTGTTGCTGGGCACCCTGCTGTACCGATCGCGCCTCGTGCCGCGCGCCCTCCCCACGCTTGGGCTGTTCGGAGCCCCCCTGCTCATCGGCGTCACGGTCCTGACGGTGTTCGGCGTCGTCGAGCAGTACTCCGAGCTGGGCGCACTCGCGGCATTCCCGATCGCCATCTGGGAGTTCTCACTCGGTCTCTGGCTGACGTTCAAGGGCTTTCGCAAGGAGGCGCCGCTGATGGTCGAGGCGGCTGCCCGACCAGACAGCCAGGAGTCGTCGACCGCCGAGCCTCGAACGGTGGTCGGGATCGCGACGAAGGCGGGTGCGGCATGACCGCCCGAGGCTCCGTCGTGACGGCCCTCACGCGGGACCGCGAAAGGAGACAAGAAGTGGACACCCGAACCATCGAGCTCACGTCGGCGGCTCCCGCTGTTACGACGACGCAGTATCGATCTGCCCGGCCGAGGTCCCTGCCCACCTATCGCGTGAACATCATGCGGATCGGCTATGTGGTGATGGCCGTGGGCCTCGCCCTGACCAGGTGGCCCCAGATCCCGGACGCCTCATCGCTGCCCGTGTTCGAAGGGGTGGTGACCGCCCTCCTGACCGCCATGTCGCTCCTTGCGTTCCTCGGCCTTCGATATCCGATCCAGATGGTGCCACTGCTGATCCTCGAGTCGGCCTGGAAGCTGATCTGGCTTGGTGCCGTGGCCTTGCCGAACCTGATCGCCGGCGATCTGGATGCCGACATGAGCAGGGTCTTGACCAACGTGTCGTTGGTCGTGGTGATCCTCGCGGTCACCCCCTGGGACTACGTCTGGCAGCGGTATGTCAGGGCGCCCGGAGAGCCGTGGCGGTAGGTGCCACCAACGGCCGACCGATCCCCAAGGCCCAAGCACGAACGATCCCTCCATCCAACTCCAAGGAGAACGTCATGACCTCCCCCATCCATCCCATCCCGACCGACGGGGTCCCGGTGGACCCGACCCGCAGGACCGCACTCGTCACGGGCATCCTGTACCTCATCACCTTCGCATCATCGATCCCGGCGGTGTTCCTCCTGGCCCCGCTCCTCGATGACCCCAGCTACGTCATCGGGAGCGGCGCCTCGACGCTGGTCGGCCTCGGCGCCGCCCTCGACATCGTCAATGTGCTCGCAGCCATCGGCACGGCGGTCGCTGTCTTCTCCGTGGCCAAACGCGTGCACGAAGGCTTCGCCCTCGGCTTCGTCATGACCCGGATGCTGGAGGCCGCGATCATCGTCATCGGCGTGGTGAGCCTGCTGGGACTCCTGACCCTGCGCCAGGAAGGCGTCGCGGCTGCTGACGAAGGAGCCGCAGTCGTGGTCGGGCGGACCCTCGTCGCCGTGCGCGACTGGACGTTCCTCCTCGGCCCGCTCCTCATGGCTGCGCTCAACGCTCTGATGTTCGGCACGCTCCTCTACCGTGGCCGGCTCGTGCCGCGGGTCATCCCGGCCATCGGACTCGTCGGGGCACCCGTGGCCATCGCCTTCGTCATCGCCACCACGCTTGGCTTCTCCGAGCTCGGCAGCACCTTCCAGGGATCGCCGGCGCACCGTTCTTCATCTGGGAGCTCGCCGTCGGCCTGTGGATGACCTTCAAGGGTTTCAACCGGACGGCGCCGGTCGTGGCGGCTGCCATCGAGGAGGCCGGCGGGCCGCAGCCCACTGGTCGCACATCGGTTCCGTCCGCGATGTCGCGATCGCCACGAAGGCAGGTGCGGCATGACCGCAGAGCTGCAGCAGGCCCCGCGTACCCCGCCTCGCGCCCTGGTCAAGAGCTTCTGGGCACTCCATCGTTCGATCTACCGACTCACGGGCGGCCGGTTCGGCCTCAAGCAGCCCGAGGCCGGCGAGCGCTTCGGCCTCATGCGCTTGACCACCGTGGGGCGGCGCTCGGGCAAGAGCCGGGTCGCGATCATCGGCTACTACGAGGACGGCCCGAACCTCGTCACGCTGGCGATGAACGGCTGGGGTGAGGGCGAGCCCGCCTGGTGGCTGAACCTCCAGGCGAGCCCGGACACCACCGTCGACCTGTCCGACGGCCCTCGCGCCGTGCGAGCCCGCGCGGCGACAGGGGAGGAGCGCGAGCGGCTATGGGCGACGTTCGCCGACTACCCGGGCTGGGGCGATGACATCGACGGGCTGGCCGCGCGCCGTTCCATGGCGACCGCCGTGGTCGTCCTCGAGCCTCGGTCGGCCGGCGACGGCCCGGCCGAACGACTGGACGTGCCCGACCTCGGGCGCGAGCAGCCTGGGGACCGAACCCCGACAGTGGCACGAGCTACCCGGACCGAGAGCGCCTGGCCGCGCCGCCTCAAGGTGCGGTACCTGTGGATCGTTCCTGCCCTCGCGATCATGTTCTACGCGAGCGGGCAGGCCGAGCATCTCGGCGTCGGCATCCTTCCACTCCTGGTGTTCGGGATCGTTCCCGATCTCCCGAGGCTGCTGGGAATTGGTCAGCCCCACGCACACGGCCAGATGGCTGCGCGAGCCGTCCCGGCGTTCAATGTGATGCACCACCCGCTGTCGCCGATCGCGCTGCTCGCACTCGCGGCGGTGGGCGTCGTCCCGCCAGTGTTCTCTGTCGGGGCGCTCGCCTGGCTCGGCCACATCATGTTCGGCCTCGGGATCGGCGATCGATTGCGGCGTCGCGACGGGTTCCTCCCGCCGCTGTGGCCGATCGGCCGCGGGGCGCGCCAGCACCTGGTGTCCGACGCCGGGACGCCACCGGCGGACCCCTGGCGCCGGTCGGCGTCGGCGGAGACGCGGTCATGACGCATGTCGCCGAGTTCGTCATCGCGGGTGGCCTGATCGGCATCGGCGGCGCCGCGCTCATGGATGTCTGGGGTCTTGCGCTCCGACGAGGATTTCGACATCGCGACCCTCGACTACGCCCTGCTGGGGCGCTGGATCGGCCACTTCCCACGCGGCCACTTCCGCCACGCGCGCATCGCGCGGGCAGATCCGGTGACCGGGGAGCGCGTCCTCGGCTGGATCGCGCACTACGCCATCGGCGCCTCGTTCGCCTGGCTTCTCCTGGCGATCTGGGGGCTGGAGTGGGCTCGAACCCCGACGCTCTGGCCCGCCCTCATCGTCGGCGTGGGGACGATCGTGGCTCCCTGGTTCGTCATGCAGCCGGCGATGGGTGCCGGGATCGCGGCGTCATCGACTCCCGACCCACGAGCGGCGCGTCTGCGCAACCTCGGTACGCATATGGTCTATGGCATCGGTCTGTTCCTCTCGGCTGTCGCGTTGTCGACGCTGCGGCCCGTCGGCGGGGCGGTGTGAAGGTGGTGGCTGGGCCCGCCGGCGTCGCCCTCGGTGGACCGCAAGGACGGGACGAACGGCCCTGCCGCGGAGCCGCTCGCAGCGTCAAGGTTGCCGACCATGAGCGATCGCACGTTGCGCTGGTCCGGCTCGGCGGCAGCGATCGGCGCTGCCATCGGTCTCATCTTCGGCCTCATGCTGGACCAGCTCGTGGTCGCCGTCGTCGTCGGCCTCCTCGTTGGCGGCTTGACAGGGGCGATCGGCGCGTACGCGCGGCGCTCGTAGCGGCGATGCCCGTGCGGCGGTAACGAACAGGCACCGAAGGGGGTCAGGGTGTCGACGCTGGGCGATTCGGTCGCGCCACGGCGTGCTGGACCGCAGCCGCCCGGGCAAGTGAGAGCATTCGGGCGGATCGAACTGTTCGACGATCCGTGGGCCGAGGCGCTCGCCGGGCCCGAGGGCCGGACGTGGCTCGAGGGACGCTCCCCGGCGAGCCTGCTGCCGATCGTCGTCCGCACACGCTACTTCGATGACTGGCTCACCACGGTGGCCGCCGAGCACGCCCTCGACCAGGTGGTCATCGTCGGGGCAGGCCTCGACACCCGCGCCTATCGCCTGGCCTGGCCGTCCGGCGTCGTCGTCTACGAGGTCGATCGAGCGGCGCTCCTCGCGCGGAAGGCACACCTCTTTGAGGGGACATGAAGCTCATCCGCGGTGCGAGCGTCGGGAGGTGGCCGGAGAAGGTCGCCGGTGTCTGACTGGCCGGTCGCCTTGACGGCGGCCGGCTTCTCGTATGACCGGCCGACGGCATGGCTCCTGGAAGGGCTCCTGTTCTACCTGGCTCCCGATCTCCTCCGCCGCGTCCTCACCTCGGTCAGCACCCTGTCAGCTGCCGGCAGCTGGCTCGGGTTCGACATCGTGAACGCAGCGGTGCTGACCAACGACTGGACCCGGCCCTGGGTCGAGATGCAGGCCGCGGCCGGGGCGCCCTGGCTGGGCACCATGGAGGACCCGCGAGCGGAGCTTGCCCATCTCGGTTGGACGGCGAGCCTGAGCCAGGCCGGTCAGCCCGACGCCAACTACGGCCGCTGGTCTCTCCCGGTCCTGCCCACCGCGATGCCGGGGGTGCCGCATCACTGGTTCGTCACCGCCGAGCGAACAGCCACGCCACACCGGTCCCTGGACGCCGGGCCTGGCCAAGACCAGGGAGGCCTGACGGGACAGCGGCTCGCCCGGCGTCACTAGACGGCGAGCGTCCGGCCTCCGGCCAGAGACTCCAGGTCGGCGATGGCGGTATCGAGGGGCGGCAGCGCACGCATCCGCACCTTGAACTCCCGAGCCGTGGAGGCGAACGATCGCTCTTCGAGCAGGCGCTCGACGCTGCGGCGGATGGCTTCCACCGCTGGCACGGGGCCGGGCACGTGCAACCCCAGGCCCAGCTCCTCGACGCACTCGGCTGCGGGGAGCTGATCGCCGCCCTCCAGGGGCACGATGACCGAGGGAAGTCCATGCCAGAGGGCGGCGTGAAGGGTGTTGAAGCCCCCGTGGAAGACGATGGCGTCGCAGCGGGGAAGGAGCAGGCTGGCTGGGATGTAGCGCGCGAGGTGGACGTTGTCGGGAACCGGGCCGAGGGTCGCTCGGTCCAGCGCCAGCCCCACCGTGACGATGACGTTGACATCCACGTCGCCGAGGCCCGCGATGATGGCTCGGAAGGTCTCCGGGGCCTGGCTGAAGCTCAACCCGAGTGTGACCCAGACGGTCGGCCGCGAGGGCAGACGCTGGAGTTCCTGCGGAAGTGCCACGCGGTCGGAGCCGTCGTAGGGCGGCACCGCGAACGCCCGCGTGGCGGGTGGATCGGGCGACATCGTGACCTGCCACTCCAAGGGGAGGGCGCGGATGACGAGGTGACGGTCGAAGCCGTCGATGACGGCGTCCGCATCCAGGTCGAATCCACTGATCACCTCCGCGTATGCCTCGCGCATGAGATAGCGGGGGTTGATGGTGATGGCCCACATGACGGTGGCGTAGGGCAGCCCCCAGCGCTCGGCAGCGATGACGCTGCCGAACTCGACCGGCTCGCGCACGATGACGTCCGGGCGCCATTTCGGCCCGCGCTCGAGCAGGTCCCTGGCGAAGTGCGGCGCCATGCCCGCGCTGAAGCCCACGAGGTGCCGGACGACCGTCGGTGCGGCCTCGAGAGACGTACGCCGGCTCGTCGGGAGCGTCGCGGAGGGGTCGGCTCCCGCGGCCAGGTCGAGCCCACACGGCACGAAGTCGAACCCCAGCCGTCGTGCCAGCGGCTCCAGGCTGGGGGCGCTGGCGAACCCTACTTCGTGGCCGAGACCGCGGGCGGCGAGGGCCAGCGGGGCCAGGGAGTGGAAGTGGCTGCGGACAGGCTGGGTAGCGAAGAGGAGGCGCATCCGTGGTCTGGATCCCCCGCGAAGAGTGGTGACCTGCGTATGAGTCGGACCGCGGCTGCCTGCCGGCCGCCGGGACCCGTCGGAACACGGTCGGTCAGCACGATCCCGCGTACCGTGGGCAGTCTAGTCCGCAGAGCACGTCGCCTACCGTCGCACCACGGGCGCGCTGGAGAGGGTCAGCGTCCGGCCTCCAGCGCTGTCACATACCGCGGCTGGGATCCCGTCCGCCCCTTGGTGGCCTCTTCCGGCACCTCGACAGCGATCACCGATGGGTCGAAGCCCCTGGTGATCAGCCAGGCGGCCATGACCATCTCCTGCACCGCGAGTGGGGCCATGAGGACGCCGAGAGACAGCCCGAACATGTTCCCCAGCGCCGGCACGATGTAGAGCACAGCCCCCACGAGCCCCCAGGCGGACAGCCACCGGGGCACCAGCCGCGACCGGTAGAGCAGGACGTAGAACATCAGCGCGCCGAGCGCGAACGGGATGACGCCAACCTGGCCCCAGAGCACGGTGTCGGCTGTGCGCAGGAAGCCGGCGAGCGGTGCCGCATCCGGCTGTGTGCTCAGCGCGATCAGCAGTAGCCACCCGAGTGCTCCGACGATGTAGACGAGCCCCTCGATCGCGCCGCGGAAGACGACGTAGCCCATGGCCAATGTCTCGTCGTACCGCCTACCGACCGGCCAGAACACGATCGGCACCAGCGCCAGCGCCACGCCCGCCAGCAGGACGAGCAGGGCGCCGATGGCCAGCTGGTTTGGCTGCGCGGCCACCTGGTCCAGGTAGGCGGGGCCGGTCAGGAGCGTGCTCGTGACGACCACGCTGAGGACCAGGGCGACTGTTCCGATGATGTACAGCACACCGATCCAGACGGCGGCCTTGCGATCCCTACTCATGCCGGGCTTCCTCGTCGCGACGGCGTTGGCTCGATGCGTGACCATTTCCTTCTCCACTTCGTTGTGGCGGGCCCAGCGGCCTCGCCGATGTCTCTTCGATCTCCGAGTTCTGCTGAGCGCCCTACTCGGGTCGGGGCGAGAAGATGACGACCGCGGTTTCCCGCGATCTGCGGGCCGCGAAGGCGTCCAGGTCGGCACCGTCGTACTCGGCCCACCTGGCCCACAGGCGGGGCCGCTCGTGATGGTTCGCCGCGCGTGCGCGAACGGAGCGTGAGCCACCGGGCAGGTCGACGGTGACGTCAGGATGGGCCTGTAGGTTGAGCCACCAGGCGGGCTCGGGGTCGGCCCAGCCGTTCATGGCCATGGTGACCAGGTCCGGACCGTCCTCGAAGTAGCCCAGGATGGCCGTCCGCTCCTTGCCGCTGCGGCGCCCGGTGGTGCGCAGCCGCATCATGCCCTGGTGGTCGGCCGTCGCCCTCCGGAGGCCGAGCCGGCCGCGGGTGATCGAGTAGAGGGCACGCTGGCCCACCCAGAAGAGGCGGATGAACCAGCGCGGCGGCAGGAACGGGGACTTCGTCGAGGGCGTGGCTGCTGACATGGTGTTCTCCTTACCAGGCTGATGGTGGTCAGGGCGTCCGAAGGGCGCCGAAGCTGTTGGTGGGCCGGTCATGCCTGCTCGTCCGAGTACTGGAAGACCTCGTCGAGCGGCAGGCGGAAGACGCGGGCGATGCGGAAGGCCATCTCCAGCGTGGGCGAGTACTTGCCCTGCTCGATGGCGATGATCGTCTGGCGTGTCACCCCGACTCGCTCGGCCAGGTCCGCCTGGGTCATCTCGCCGTTGGCGAACCTGAGTGAGCGGATCGAGTTGGTGACGAGCGTCGGTCTCACCATCTCTGGAATGGCCCGTGGTAGGCCGCGATCTTGGTGGCGGAGCTGAGCAGGATCCGGCCAGGCCCCCCAGGAAGATGGCGTTGGCGATCCAGAAGTGGTCCGCCCTGGCCATCGCCAGGACGAGCGCCGCGATGGCACCGGCGACGATCAGCCAGTTGCCGACCCGCTCGCCGAAGCGGTCGATCTCCTGGTCGCGCTGGTCGTTCAGTTCCGCCTCGCGGGGGTTCAGAGCCGCGAAGACGACGTTGCCCAGGATGTTGGCGACCACGAAGCCCACGATCGCCAGGATCATCGGCTCGACCCAGGGGATCTCGGCGACGGGCTCGCTGAGCACCTGCGGCACGACCAGGGCCAGGTAGATGAGGAGCGTCGGCACCGCGACGACGAGCACGACCCAATTGCTCTTCTCCAGGAATGGCATCGGCGCTCTCCATGTAAAGGATCATTGACATGGGCAATGTATAGGATGTCCGACACGCTGTCAACTATCTTTTACATCGTCATCGGTGAGCGAGGAGCGCGGCGGGGCGCTGTCGTTCGTTGGCGCCGCGGTTGACAGGCAAGTGACGACTTGCCTATAGTGGTTGGTGTGGGCGACGTGTTCAAGGCCCTCGCCGACTCGACCCGAAGGGCCATCCTCGATGAGCTCCAGGATCGGGACGGCCAGACGCTCTTCGAGACTCTGCGTCCGACTGGCCACCCGGCATCGGTCGTCGTCGAGTCGGCAGGCGATCTCGCAGCACCTCGACGTCCTGGAAGCGGCCGGGCTGGTCAAGACTCGGCGAGACGGTCGCTACAAGTTCCACTACCTCGACACGACGCCACTGAGCAGCATCAGCCAACGCTGGCCCCAGGCTGATGGAAGGAGACCCCGATGAAGATCGTCGTGACGAGCGTGCTGGTCGACGACCAGGAGAAGGCCCTCCGCTTCTATACCGATGTGCTCGGGTTCGAGCAGAAGGAGGACGTCCTCCTGGGTGACGCGCGCTGGCTGACCGTCGTGTCGTCGCAGGACCCGGATGGTGTCGAGCTACTCCTCGAGCCGGACTCCCATCCAGCGGCCAAGCCGTTCAAGCAGGCGCTGGTCGCGGACGGCATCCCGTTCACCTCGTTCGGTGTCGACGACGTCAAGGCCGACTACGAACGGCTCTCGGGACGCGGCGTCCGCTTCACCCAGCCGCCGACCGAGATGGGTGCGGTGACGACGGCGGTCTTCGACGACACGTGTGGCAACCTGATCCAGATCGCGCAACGCGCCTGAGGGGCACGCCGGGAGGGGGCCTCCGCCGCGAGAGTCTCGGCCGTCCAGGCTCCGCGGCCCGACAGCGGTCAGCCGCGGCCGAGCATGATCTCGACACCGTCGAGCACGAGTTGCAGCGTCGCAGGTGGAAGTCGACCGACCTGCTCAGTAAGCACGTCCCGGTCGAGCGTCACCAGCTGCGACACGTTCGCCACCGAGTCCTTCGGGAGCCGGGTCGCGCGGCTCGGCAACAGCACGTTACCCGGCGCATCGGCCCATCGCAGGCTACTCGTGAGTACGACACAGACCACCGTCCGGAGCTCGCTCCGGTTGAATGCGTCACCTTGGACCACCAGCACAGGCCGCCTGAAACCGGGTTCCGATCCCGTCGGGTCACCCAGATCCGCCCACCAGATGTCCCCCTGCGCGATCACCACTCCGACGACCTGAAAGTGACGCGCGCAGCCGTTACCGCGAATGGGTCTTCCGTGGCCCGGCCAACATCCGCCACCACGCTGTCGAGACGCTCGGTGACCTCGTCAGGTGCGTGGCGTGCCATGTATTCACGGAGGGCCGCGCTGTAGAGCTCCGAACGGGACCGCTGGGTGCGGCGTGCAAGGTGATCCGCCTGGGCAAACAGGTCGTCGGGGACCGACACGGCAGTCTTCATACCGAAAGTATAACCAGCCCACCAGCTGCCTATCACTGCGACGCGTGGTGAGACCAAGCTCATGCGCCGTGACCGCTGCCATGCGTACTGCCGGTTGGGCCCACGAATAGAGCCGTGTGGCCCTTGGCAGACTGCTCTGTTCCGCACCCAAAGGTCATCCCTGGTCTGATCAAAGAGACCACTGACCGAGCCCACGGTGTGTGCGCTAGCGTGCGGACCTCGGGGAGCGCGGAGGTAACGAGATGAGGTTCGATGGACTTCGACGCATGAGCAGCCTACCCGCCGAGCGGCTTGAGGCGGCCCTCCAAGGGGAGCACGTCAGTGCCGTGCTGCCCGTGAGTGAACTCGGATCCGGCCGAGCCACTGTGCTCGCGGCCACGCCCGGAAAGCTCGCCATCGCCACGCTGCGGCGGATCGCCGGCCACGATCGCTGGATCGTCCGCTGGGCGCCGTGGGATGCCGTACGGATGCCAGAGGAGGCCGGCCGTCCCGGCGCCCCGGGGCGGGTCATCGACATCGGCGGCAGGAGCTTCGGGCTTGTCCTTGGCGCACGAGCCGGACGAGTAGCCACGCGAGACTTCCGTCGATGTCTCCAAGGGACGACGTCGGTCGCTCGCTCGAGGGCAGGTCGCGAGTGCCGCCTGACTGATACCCGCGACTGCCACCGACGTGCCTGACGGAGGGCATGAAGCGGGGCTGAGCGGTCACTCCTAGCACCGACGGGCCCTGGCGCTCGTTCCTGTCCGGCGAGCCGGCGCCGATCCGGGGGCTGGCCGACGACACGAGAGCCATGAGTGCGCGCGACCTCCGGAGGACGTTCGGCTCTTGCCTAGCGACGGTGGCTCGCTCTATAGACTTGGCCACCATTCGATCGCTGCCCCCGGCTCTTCATCGATGCATTACTGGAGGTCCTTTGATGGCTGCCAAACCGATCTTGACCGCGTTCGTCACCCTGTTCCTCGCGGCTGGCCCCTTGGTGGGACCGGCCATCGGCGCGTCGGAAGGGGAGGCGGTCGGGATGACCGCGGCGACGGTCGTGTCGGTCGATTGTGCCTCCTTCGCGGCTGATCCTGCCGCGGCCAGGAGCGTCACGGCGGCACCAGGTGCCTCCGTCGTGCTCAGCCTTTGCTCCAACCCGACGACCGGCTACCGCTGGTCGGAACCGGTGTCCTCGGACACGGCGGTGGCGTCGGTCGGCGGCTGGGAATACGTTGCGCCGCCGAGCGACCTCATCGGCGCCTCGGGTGCCGAGAACGTCACCATCGCCGCGAACGCTCCCGGCACCGCCGTCATCGCAGCCTCCTATGGCCAGCCTTGGGAGGGGGGCGATGCAGGCGCCTGGACCATCGACCTGACCATCGAAGTCCGCCAGTCCAGTGCCATCGTCATCGGTTGTGATGAGTTCGCAGCGACCCCCGCCGTGTCGCAGTCGGTCGATCTGGCGGTGGGCGAGTCGCTCACGGTCAGCTTGTGCTCGAACCCGACGACCGGCTTCCGCGGAGCGATGCCATCTCCAGCGACCCGGCTGTCGTCGCGGTCAGCGGCTGGATCTACGAGCAGCCGTCGACGGACGCCGGGCTCGTGGGGGCCGCCGGATGGAGCACCTGACCATCGATGCTCTGGCTGCCGGGAGCGCCACCATCACGGCATCGTACGACCAGCCCTGGGACGGGGGTGACGAAGGTGCCTGGAGCCTGGAGCTGAACGTCACTGTCGACTGACAAGAGCTGACGGGGGACAGCCTCGCGACGTCCCGGAGCAGTTCCACCAGTTCGGACGCCCAGACCAGGATATGCGCGCCTATCGCAACGTCAGCCGCCGGATGCCCGGGATGCGGTCGAAGCCCTCATCGAAGCTCGCGATCTCGGTCACCTCGTTGTCGAGCATGACGGCCGCATGCAGCGCGTCGCGCACGCTGAGGCCGGTGGATTCGGGTAGGAGCTCTCTCGCCCGATCAGTGTCCGCCAGCGTGACCGGCAGGACGACTGGGCAGACTTCCACGAAGAGGTCATACACGGACAAGGCCAGGTCCATGCGCCCCAGTGCCGTGTACCGATACAGGATCTCCTGGAGCACCTCTGTGCTCGTGCAGATCTCGATGTCACCGCTGCGCGCCCGACCCAGGAAGCGCCGGGCCGGGTCTCGCAGGGGATGGTCGCGGCCCGCCACGTACATGGGCACGTTGGAGTCCACGAAGATCATCAGGACCGGCCGGCCTCAATCTCCGCGAGCATCTGCTCGATGTCGGCGGTAGGAGCCTCCAGCCTCGCCAGCAGATCGAGCGGGTCGCCAGCGGATCGCTCCTCAGCCAGGGCTCGCTCGATGGCCCGGCGGACGTAGGCGCTCTTGGACAGGCGACTGCGCTGGGCTGACTTGGTGATGCGCCGTTCGAGTTCGTCGGGCACGATGACCTGGAGCCGGATACTCATGTACACATACTACCTGAGTAATGCCACTGGCCGGCATTGGGGGCGGCGATTGACGATAGTGGCCTGATGTGGCTATATGTGGCCATGAAAAGCGTGAAGATCGCTGAACTCAAGGACCATCTCTCGCAGCACCTGCGGGCGGTCCAAGCCGGTGATGAGGTGCTGGTCACCGATCGCCAGCGGCCGATCGCGCGCATCCTGCCGGTCGAGACCCAGAGGCCGGAGGTGACGATCATCTCTCCTCGGGGCGACTTCATGGCGTTGCGTGACCGTGAACGTCCGCGTGTCGACTTGGGCGTCTCGTCCACCAGGCTGCTGCTCGAGGAACGCGGCGATCGATGAGGGTGTATGTCGACAGCTCGGTGGTCCTGCGCGTCGTCCTCGGCGAGGCCGACAGGCTTCGGGCGTGGGGGCAGATCACCCAACCCATCTCCAGCGAGCTGACCAGGATCGAGTGCCTGCGCACTCTCGACCGTGCACGTCTCCAGGGCAGGTTGGACGATGCGGTGCTCGCCCGGGTCCGCGCGGACGTGCTCGAGATCATCGACGCGTTCGCCATCGTCGAGATCGATGCGCGGATCAAGGCCCGGTCAGCCGACCCCTTTCCCACGCTCGTCCGAACGCTCGATGCGCTGCACCTGGCGAGCGCGCTCGCCGTGCGCGCGAGTGCAACCGACCTAGCCCTGGCGACCCACGACCGCGAGCTGGCCATCGCCGCCGAGGCGCTCGGCTTCAGGGTCCTGACCTGACGATCGCCGTGTCGAGGGCGATCGGCTGCTCGGCGGGCCATCGCCGGCCGGCGTGACGACTCTCGTCGCTCGACTGGGACGTTGTGCCGGTCCCCGCCTGCGACCAGGGTGGCTCAGTATCTGTGGTTCCATATTGGGCATGGAGAAGACGACGTTGTACCTGCCGGCTCAACTCAAGGCGGGTGTCGAGCGCGAAGCGCGCGCTCGCGGCATCACCGAGGCCCAGTTCATCCGGGAGGCCATCGCCGCCGCCGTGGTTCGGCCAACTCCACGGGCAGGCTTCATCGAGTCCAGGGAGCCCGTCGCTTCGCGCGTTGACGAGTTCCTGAGCGGCTTCGGTGAGCCGATCGTGGAGTCCCCATGAAGGGGGTCGGTTCACACTCCTGCCGTGAGCGTCAGCGGCGTGGGTCCGCTGCTCAGAACGTGAGCAGCTTGTCGCTGTCGGTGACCCATTCGGCCAGGGCGGCCATGGTCGACTTCTCGGCCCCCTCGAAGTAGGGCTGGTTGCGGTAGATGCCGCAGCGGGCCATGCAGGTCCCGCAGACCTTCACCGGGACGTCATCAGCGATGAGCTCGCGCAGCATCTGGCTGAGGTCCTGGTCGTAGCCCTCGGGCGGCTTGCAGGCATCGCGGGCCATGTCGACCGCATCGTTCATAAGAAAGATGCGGACCTCCTGGCCCGCCTTCCTGAGGGCACCACAGAGACGCAACCCGTTCCAGGTCACGTCGGTGCCGTCGTAGGGCTGACGGTTGAAGATGATGAGGACGCTCATGTTCCCTCCCGGTTCGGCCAACTGCTGGTTCGGCGCATGGCGGCATCGAGCGCTGGCCGCGTCTCTGCCGCCGCGCTGCCTCCCCGGGCAAGTGGCTCGCGATGCCACGTCGACGATAGCCGGGTCGGACGCGAAGGCAGCCGATCGACCACACCGGCAGGTCGTCGATGGCAGGGATGGTCTTCGAGTGCTGCAGCCGAGGCGTGGCCGTCCGGAGACCGATCCCCAGCCAGCCGACCGCCGAGCCGTCGAGGTAGGCCAGGTACCCAGGAGGCGGAGCGCCTCCCTGCCCCTGGCGTCGGAGGGTCGCCGGTCGGGACTCTCCAGTCTCCCGCGCCACGGCATCTCGTCCGCGCCACGCTTGGCACCAGCAGCCGCGGTCTTCTTCCCCTCCCAGCAGCTCGCAGACATCCGACCAGCGGTCGACGGTGGCGGGCACGACCTCGATGTTCGACGGCTCGCGCATGCGCGAACCGTAGCAGCCCGTCAGTCAGCCGCCGTGGAGGTAGTAGACCGGCGTGCCGTCTGCCTCAGCGCCGGAGCCGACATAGAACACGCAGCCGGCGTCGGCATGTGCCTGGATCTCCCCCATGCGGTCACTCGGGCCACCGAGCATGGAGTCGACCCTGATCACGAAGTCCGTGCGGCCGGCCTCGTGCAGGCTCGCCGTCAGCATGTCGACCGCGGAAGCCTCGTCCAGGCATTCATCCAGCGAGAGCTCGAAGAACGCGTCGAGAACGCCCCTGACCTCCGGGTGCATCCCCGTCAGGACGATGATCCGCTGGTCGTCGGGGCTGATGGTGGCCGTGGCACAGCCATCCCTGTCGATACCGGCGGCCGTGTAGATCGCCCACTGCGTCAGCCCGAGGTCAGCAAGGACAACGCCCGCCACATCGTGCGCCTCCTCGACGCTGAGGCATCGCCCGCCCGCTTGCGGATCCCCGATCGCGGCCACTAGGGCCTGGCACAGGGTGGCATCTTCCGCGGTCGGGTACTCCTCGGCCGTGCAGACCTCGTCGATGAGATCCGTCGAGCCCTCGGCCGACCCCTCGCTATCGTCGACCGATGGCGGAGACTCTTCCGCACTCACTTCCACGGAACCCGGGGTTGGACCGGCCCCCGGTGACACGGCGAGGCGCATGCCGCTGAAGGTGAGCACGGCCGAGATGACAGCGTCCGGATCGTCGGGCCGGCCCCCACCGAGCAGCTCGACCGTTACGTCGCCCTCGAAGGCCTCGCCCAAGGGCGTCGTGAAGAATGGCCCCAGGGCAGAGACCCAATCGCCCTGCTCCTGACCATCGTAGGTGCGGATCTCGTCGACCCACCAGTCGGTGCCGTCGGAGCCGAAGTACATGTTGAGTCGCTGCTCCACGTCGTGCTCGAACCAGACCACCTCGAGCGTCCAGTAGTCGATCCCCGGATTCGAGTCCAGCGACTGTGGCCAGACGTCCTCGCCGAACACGAGGTCGTTGACCTCGAGCCGGAAGTCGTCGGCGGCCAGGGCCACGTGGTCGGTCGTCCAGCCGATGCTCGTTGCCCCCGCCGAGGCCGGCGCTGCCGACCCTGGCACTTCGGGTCCGGTGAGCCTCAGGGCTCCGGACGCGACGAAGACGCTGACCAGGGCCACGCTGACCCCGGCGACGAAGAGCTTGGTGGCGCCGAACATCGTTCTTGAACCTCCTGCCTGTGCTCGTGCTGGCCGCTGCGTGCGGCCGTTCGTGACGTGCGTGGGCTGGCCATGCGCGCCTGCCATCTGGGGACCGGGCGCGGCGATCGTCTCCCGGCGCAGGGGAAGCCACCAGCGAGCGCGAGAACCCTGGGGCGTGACACGGACCTGGTCCATCACCAAGCCGATGCTGCGGCGCGGGTCGGTGGCCGGTCGGTCGTGGTCGCGCAGCAGGGCGCCGGCGGCCATGCCGAGACGTTCGTCGTTCATGGGCTCGTCCTCGCCGCAGTGATGGGGGAGACGCGTCGGTCCTCGGCATCGAGCGCGGCCCGGAGCGCCGTCAGCGCGCGGTTCAGGCGCGAGGCGACCGTCCCCACCGAGACCTCGAGTGCCTCTGCGACCTGGTCGAGCGGCAGGTCCAGCATGTAGCGCAGCACGATGACGGCACGGTGTTCGACCGACAGCCGACGCAGGCCGCGCTCCAGCTGATCGCGCTCGACGACGTCCGCGTAGGCATCGGGAGCGATGGGCTGGTTGGACTCGCCGACGGCCGTCTCCGGCAGCCACCGCGGACGCCGCTTGGCCTCTACGTAGCAGGCGCGGACGAGCAGGCGGTACGACCAACCCTCGAACCTGCTGGGGTCACGCAGGCTGGGCAGGTCTCGCCAGATCGTGACGAGCGCCTGCTGGGTGGCGTCGTCGGCTGTGCCGGCATCGCCGAGCACTCCGAGCGCGACACGATAGAGCCGGGGGTGGGCGATGGTGGCGAGCGTCTCGAACGCTTCCTGGTCGCCATGCTGCGCCATGATCACGAGTTCCGGGTCCATGCCTCTCCGAGTGACGTGGGGTCCTCTACTCAGATGGGTGACGAGCGTCGCTGTTCCTTTCCATCTTCGGTCGAGAACTCGCGGCCTGTGCAGCATGGTGCGCGGACCGAGTCACCGCCCGACGGTCAAGGTCTCCCCCTGCCGGGCCGCTGTCACCAGTACGCCTCGGGCGGCCTGTCCTGCCGCCCGTGCCAGCTGCTCCACCTGGCCATCGTCGTGCCACGGATCGTGGTGGAACAGCACCAGACTCCGTGCCCCGGTGAGCTCTGCGAAGGCGACGGCATCGAGCATCGATGAGTGGCCCCAGCCGACGCGCTCGGAGTACTCGTCGGGCGTGTACTGCGCGTCGTGGATGAGCATGTCGGCGCCTTCCGCGATGGCGGCGCCGGAGGTCCAGTCGGGTTCGGAGGGAAAGGAAGGGCTCAGCGCGGGCTCATGGTCGGGCAGGTAGGCGATCACGTGGTCTTCCGCCTCGATGCGATACCCGACCGCGGTGTCCGGGTGGATGATCGGTGCCGCACTGATGCTGAAGGCACCGCGGACGACAGGCTGCATGGGCGCATCCCGCAGCTCGAGTGCGCAGCTGAGGTCGCGCAGGCGGACCGGGAAGAGTGGAGGCGACAGGTAGCGTCCGAGCCGATCCAGCAGCGTCGTCGTGGCCGGCGGCGCCCAGATGGTCACGCTGGCCTCGGTCCAGAACAGGGGTGCGAAGAAGCCGATCCCGACGATGTGGTCGAGGTGAAGATGCGAGAGCAGCAGGTCGATTCGTCGGACGCGGCCGTTCAGGGCGTCGCCCAGCCGGCGGATGCCCGTACCGGCGTCGAGGATGATCACGTGCTCCGGGTCATCTCCTGAGATCGCGACACAGGAGGTGTCCCCACCGAACTCGACCGTCTCAGGCCCAGCCGTCGCGATCGAGCCCCGCGTCCCCCAGAAGGTCACCTTCACGCGCCGTCGCGGGCCTCCCAGAACATGGCGACCGCGCCGATGAGCTGGTCGGGCGGCGAGACGATGGGGAACGCCGTGACCTCGATGGTGCGCTCCACGCCGTCGCCGCTGACGATGTCCACGGGTCCATGGACCGGGATCGCACGACGCAGCGAGACCACCAGGGGGACCTCCTCCGGCGCCAGGATCTGACCCGATCGCGAGGGGCGGAATGCCGTCGTCCAATCGGCGAACGGCATGATCCTGATCTCGTCGAAGCGTCGCCCCAACACACGCTCGGCCGGCTCGTTGAAGTAGACCATGTCACCGGCCGTGTCGATGACGAAGACGGGGACGGCCAGCCGGCTGGCCAGGTGGCGGACGAGGATCAGCTCCACCGGTTGCTGTGCCATGGCGCGGAGGATGCTTCATGTGCCGCTTCCGGGGCAAGCCCCGCGGCCGATGGAGCCGCGCCATGACCACTACGATAGGGTGGTGAACGCAGCGTCGCCGGCGCCCCTGGTCGTCGCCTTTCCGCTCCGTGGCGAAGGCTGGGTCGCGGTCACCTCGCCCGCCGACCGCATCCCCAGCCACGGGACCGACCTGCTGGGCCAACGCTACGCATTCGACTTCCTGCGCACCGATGGGCGCGGCAGGCTCCAGTACCACCCCGCCGGCTGGGTGCGGACGCTGCTGCTGGGCGTCCCGACCCACGAGTGCTACGCCTGGGGCGAGGCCGTCCATGCGCCCTTCGAAGGAGAGGTCGTCCGCGCCGTCGATGGCATGGCTGAACGGGGTCGCGTCCATCCGCTGCGCGAGCTCCTCCTCGTGCTCAAGAACGCCCTCACGTTCAGGCCGGCCCGGCTGGCGGCGGTGCTCGGCAACCACGTCATCCTGCGACAGGGCGACCTGTTCGCCGCCTTCGCGCACCTGGCACCGGGGTCGGTCACGGTGCGCGAGGGCCAGGTCGTGCGGCTTGGCGAAGTCGTGGGGCGCGTGGGGCACACCGGCAACTCCACCAGTCCGCATCTCCACTTCCAGCTGATGGACGCCCTCGATCCGCTGACGGCCAGGGGCGTGCCCTGCGCGTTCGAGTCCTACGAGGTCCTGAGAGGCGAGGCCTGGCTCCCCGTCGCCGACGGCATCCCCGGCAAGTCCGACCAGATCCGACTCATCGAGCCCGCGTAAGGGAACCCCAGCCGAGCCCGACCGCCAGCGCCACCCCGAAGGCCACCGTCGTCACGAACGCTGGTGGGGCGCCCGTGACAAGGTCGACCAGTGCGGCGAACGTGACCTCGGCCACGAGCACCAGCGCCAGCCGTTCCGCCAGGGTCTCACGAGACTCGTCCCGGTCCACCGCCGCAGCGTGAGCCCCGCCCGTGACCGTCACGTTGACGCAGCGATAACGTCTCGTGAACGCGGGCTGGCGGGTATCGCGTCACGGGACGTCACGAAGCTCGCAGCGCGCTGGTGGCTCGGCCAGCTCACGGGCGTTCCGAGCCTGATCCGTTGGCCAGGGTCGTCGGCCCCTCTCGACGGTACGGCAGGTTGGCGACGACGGTGTCGGGACGGCCGAGCAGCTCGCGCCGCAATCGCGACGAGACCTGGTTGTACAGGATCCGCTCCCACCAGTGCTGTGCCACGTACTCGGGGATGACGACGAGGGTGATCGCCTTCGCGTCGGTGTCGATGAAGTCCAGGTACCGGACGAACGGACGCACCAGCGATCGGTACGGCGATTCCACGATGACGAACGGGACATTCGGGAGCTGTCGTTCGAACTCCACCCGCAGGCGCTCGGCTGCCTCCAGGTCGTCGCTGACGTGGACCGCCCGGACGTCCTCGGAGGTCGACCGCGCGAACTGGACCGCCTGGACCACGGCACGGGTGAGTGCCGGCACCGGGATGACGACGCGCTCGTGGCGGGAGGGCGACTGGAAGACGAGCTCGGGCCGAACCGCCAGCTGCTCGCGGGCGTGCCGGTACTGCGCCTCGATGAAGAGCATCACCGCCACCAGCACCGGGATGATGACCAGGACGAGCAGCGATACGGGCGCCTTGCCCACGAGCACGACGACCAGCACGATGCCCGTCATGATCGCGCCGAGGGCGTTGATCCCCAGGCGCCACCGCCAACCTTGCGAGCGCTCCTTGAGCCAATGTCGCACCATGCCGCTCTGGCTCAGCGTGAAGCTCACGAACACGCCCACCGAGTACAGCGGGATGAGCGCATGGGTATCGCCACCGAACGCCACCAGCAGCCCGATGGCCGCGCCGCTCAGCAGCAGGATGCCGAAGGTGTAGGCCAGGCGGTCGCCCCGGAACGCGAAGTGGTGGGGCATGTAGTCGTCCTCGGCGAGGATGGCTGCGAGGCGGGGGAACGCGTTGTAGGACGTGTTGGCGGCCAGCACGAGGATCAGCGCGGTGAAGGCCTGGAACAGGTAGAAGCCGAGTGACCCGTCGCCGTAGACGGTACCGGCGACCTGGGCGACGACGGTCTGGCCCTCCATGGGGACGATGCCGAAGGCGTCGGTGACGAAGGTGATGCCCACGAACAGGACTCCCAGCAGCACCGCCATCAAGGTCAGGGTGGTGGCCGCGTTCCTGGGCTCGGGCGGCTTGAAGGCGGGCACGCCGTTCGCGATCGCTTCGGTGCCGGTAAGGGCAACGGACCCGGAGGCGAACGCTCGCAGCACGAGCAGGATGGTCACCGCTTGCAGCGGTCCCTCTGCGCCGGGGAGGGGATCGGGCGGCGGTGCGCCGGCGCCCTGCACGACGATCTGCCAGGTGCCCAGGGCGATCATCAGGAGTGCCGAACCCACGAACAGGTACGTCGGGATGGCGAAGATGTTGCCCGACTCGCGCAGTCCCCGGAGGTTGCCGATGCCCATCAGCACGATGAACAGCACGCCGAGCTCGACAGCGACGGGCTCGAGGGCTGGCACCGCGGAGTAGATCTGCTCCACCGCGGACGAGATCGAGACCGCCACCGTGAGGATGTAGTCGACGAGCAGCGCGCCGGCCGCGATGAGGGCCGCGCTCTTGCCCAGGTTCTCCCGTGACACGGCGTACGCACCGCCGCCATTGGGGTAGGCCTGGCCGATCTGGCGGTAGCTCGTGGAGACCACGGCGAGCAGGATGGCGATGGCGACCGCGATCTCCAGGCTCAGGAACAGCGCACTCGCGCCGGCGGCGACGAGGACCAGCAGGATCTCTTCGGTGGCATAGGCGCTCGATGAGATGGCATCCGAGCTGAAGATGGCCAGCGCCTTCTTCTTCGGCAGTCGCTGCTCGATCTCCTCGTCGCTCGCGAGGGGCTTCCCGAAGACGGCCGCCCGGACGCGGGCCATCGCCCGGCCTGTCGCGGTCGGCGGGGCCAGGGCGGCCGGCTTCGCCGTCAGCACGTTGGCGGCCGAGTAGCGGAACAGCTGTGCGTTGGGGCGCTCTACGCGAACGCGCCGATCCCCAGGGCGCCGCCCACGCAGCGGCTTCTGACCACCGCTCATCGAGGCTGGCCCGGACGCCGCTCCTCACGCTGCGCGCGCAGATCGGTACCCCCGCCCACCGCCTCCAGGGGAACGAGGGTGACACCGACTCGTGATGCCTCCGGCCTGAGCGTCTCGAGGGCCTGCGGACCCCAGCGCAGCGAGGCGATCGTCACCGATGGAGTAGTGTCCCAGGGCCACCATGCGGATGGCACCCCGGCCCATGTCGATCTCCCGCTCCAGGTCGGACTCCGTAGCTCCGCCCTCGGTCTCGCTCTCCATGGTTCCAGCGTGCACCGGAGCCCCAAGAGGCGCGGGCCATCCCGCGGCTCCGGGAGCCTCAAGGATCGCTCAAGCTTCGTCACTCGTGCGACCTCAGCCAGGTGAGGCGTCGTCCTCGCCCGGCTCGAGTGCCGAGACCCGGTAGCCGACCCCGGGCTCGCTCACGATGATCGCCCCGAGCCGACCGGCCGGGTCTGCCGCCGCCAGCTTGCGTCGGATGGCGCTGACGTAGACATGGAGGTAGTGAGCCTCATCGCCGTACGGCGTCCCCCACACCGCCCGCAACAGCCGCCCATGCGTGACGATCCGGCCCGCGTGCGAGACGAGGACTTTGAGCACCTCGAACTCGCGGGGGGTCAGTCGAACGGGGACGCCGTCCACCGCCACGGAGTGATGGGCCACGTCGAGGGACAGCGGCCCGACCCGCACCACGCCATCAGCGCCAGCCGCCGGACCCATCGCCCGTCTGAGGAGGGCGCCCAGCCGGGCGCGGAGCTCGCCCATCCCGAACGGCTTGGTCACGTAGTCGTCGGCTCCACGTTCGAGCGCCTCGACCTTGTCGCCCTCCCGGTCTCGTGCGGTCAGCACGAGGATCGGGGTGGTCGCCTCGGCTCGGACCCGCGAGATCACGCTGAGCCCATCGAGGTCCGGCAGACCAAGGTCGAGGATGATGATGTCGGGCCGCGCGGCCGACCACCGTCTCAGGGCCGACATGCCGTCGCCCACGGCTTCCACCCGGTAGCGACCGGACAGCGACGCGGCCAGCGACGTGCGCAGTTCCTCGTCGTCCTCGACGAGGAGGATGCTCGCCGGCCGCATGGCGTCGGTCGCCGGGCTCATCCGACCGTCCCGGCCGTCGAGTCAGGCGCCGGCGATGCGATGGGCAGGGAGCAATCGAACGCCATGCCACCGAGCTCGCTCCGACGCGCGACCAGGTCACCACCCATCGCTCGAGCCATCCCGCGCGCCACGGTCAGGCCGATCCCGGTACCCCTGCCACCACTGCGTCGGCTTGACGGTGCCCGGTAGAACTTGTCGAAGAGCAGCGGCAGGTCCCCATCTCGAACCCCGGGACCGTCGTCCTCGACGGTCAGCACCACGACGAGGGGATCAGCGAACGCGCTGACGCGTACTCGTGCCACCGGCGGGGTGTGCACGCTTGCGTTCTCGAGCAGGTTCGTGAGGACCTGATCGAGGAGCACCTCGTCCACATCGACCAGCGGAAGGCTGTCGTCGACGAGGACCTCCACCGTGCGTGGCCCGAGGGACGGGCGAAGACGAGCGATCACGGGCTCGACCTGGTCTGCCAGCACATGTGGCGAGACGTGGGGGCGAAGGTCGCCCGCCTGCATGCGGCTCATATCGAGCAGGTTGGCCACCAACCGGTCCAGGCGCTGGGCCTCGCGGTCGATGGCCCCGCCCAGCGCTCGCATGTGATCGGCATCGATGGCTTCATCCGGGTCCGCCAGCGCTCCCCCGGCTGTCCGGATCGTCGCCAGCGGGGTGCGCAGGTCGTGCGACACCGAGTCGAGGAGCGACGACTTGAGGGCATCGCTCCGGCGTGCGATCTCGGCGTCGGTCGCCAGCCGCGCGAGGCGGTCGCGCTCCAGTGCTCCGCCGATCTGGTCGGCGACAGCCGCGAGCAGTCGGGTCGCCGACCTCGTCGGCTCAGGCTGGTCACGCGGACGTGTCGACCACAGCGAGCCCAGGGTGCGGTCACCAGCCACGATGCGGACGCGATATGCGACGATCCCGTCGGCACCCCCAGCTCGAGCGCGGCGGGGCTCGTGGACACGCACCCAGACCGCGGGGCGATCGTCGGATCCTCGCTGGAGAAAGGCATGTGCGGACGGGATCTGGGGCACCGCCCCCTCGTCGGTGTCTGCGATGACGCGTCCGGCTGCTCCCTCCTCATCGAGTGCCACCCACGCCCGTGTCATCCCGGCTTCTGTCAGCACGATCCCCACCAGCTCGGGGACGGCGGCGTCAGCCGATCGGGCGGTCGCGAGCGCCCGGTTCACGCGAAAGAGTGCACGGGCCTCCTGCTCCCGGATCTCCGCTGCCTCGGCGCGTTGACGCTGCAGCCCCGCCAGTTGCCCGACCACGATGGCGACCGCCAGCAGGACGATGAGATCGAGCCACTCGCCCGGGTCCGCCACGATCAGGGTGAAGCGTGGCTCGATGAAGAAGAGGTCATAGAGCAGCATCGAGGCCACCGCCGTGACGGCCGCCGCCACGGTCCCCACCGTGACGGCCATCACCACGACCGCGAGGAGGTACGTGACCGAGGGGTCCGGGACGCCGATGGGCGATCGAAGCATGGCCACCACGGGCGTTAGCAGTGCCAGGAGGAGAGCCCCCAGCAGCACCTGGAATGGCACACCGGAAACGAGGCGACGTGTACGGGGCACGGCTTCGATGGTATATCGCCGCCCTGGAGCCCAGTGGGCCGCCACGCGTGGCGTCACCCGCGCCGACAGCTGGCGCGCATCGCGTCGCCCCCCGTCGCCACGCGGCTCGACGCCGGCCTGGGCGCGCGTCTATATTGGCGCGATGCTCGAGGCGTTCCTCGTCGGGTCGCTGGCCCAGTCCTCGCTCTTCCTGGTGGGACTGCTGGTCTATGCCTTCACGCTGCCCACCAGGGTCGTGGGACAGATGGCGGGATTCGGAGCGGGGGCGCTGCTGGGGGCCGCGGCCTTCGACCTGGTGCCCGAGGCGCAGGTCTCGCTGGACAATCTCGAGGTCGGCTTCTGGCTGCTCGTGGGCGCCATGGTCTTCGTCATCGCCGATCGGATCATCGAGCGTCGCTTCGGCGACTCCGGGTCCATGGGCATCGTGGTGGGCAACATCAACGACGCGCTGCCGGAATCGCTGATCTTCGGCCTTCAGCTCGGCGGGGGCCTCGTGCTCAGCCTGCCCTTCGTCGCATCGGTGTGGATCTCCAACATCCCCCAGGTCATCCCGCCGGCGGCTGATCTGGCCTCGGCCGGCTGGGCGAGGAGCAAACAGGCGCTGCTGTGGGGAGCCGTGGTCATCATCGCCGGCGTCTTCTCTGCCCTCGGCTTCGTCGTCGCCGAGGCCCTCGGCGATGCCAACGGCGCCCGCCTGGCAGCCTTCACCATCGGCGGCCTCGTCACCATGCTCACGACCTCGATGATCCCGTTCGCGTTCGAAAAGGGCGGCGTGGCCGCCGGCGTCTGGGCTGTCGTCGGGTTCGGCCTCACGCTGGCGGCTGCCTAACCGTCAGACGATGCGTTCGACCTCGTCCACGACCTCGTGGATGGCGGGTCCCAGTCGCGGCGACTTCTGGCGCTGCTTCGCGAGCTGGCTGATGAAGCCGGCGATGATGCCCACACCCACGATGATGTAGCCGATGGTGAACAGCTTGCCGAGGTCCGTCGTGGGGTGCAGGTCCCCGAAGCCGACCGTCGCCAGCGTCACGACACAGAAGTAGAGCGCATCGAGCACGGTCCACTGCTCGATCAGGACGTAGGCGATGGTCCCGACCGCGAGGACGCTGAGCGCCGCAAGCACCAGGACCCTCGTCTCGGGCTCGCGCAGCATCGCGCGAAGTGGCTGGAACATCGGCTGGACTCCTCGCTCTCGTGATCGGTCACGCTCGGCGAGCACCCGCGATGGGTGCGGAGCGTGGCTGTCGCGGAGTGGAGCTCCGCCAGCGCCCGCCATGCTAGCCGACGCCGGCATCGAGACCATGGCCGTGGTCCTCCCGCGTGCTCGCACCCAGGTGCCGATGGTGCTGCAAGGGACGTCTACGCACGACGTTCGGCACTGTCACACGCGCGCGCGTGTGCCCGACCGTGCACGGATTGGTCCAGCACGGGCGCCCGCCAAGTGCCGGTCGACACAAAGGAGTCGAGTCCGATGCTTCACGAACCGGCATCTCCGTCAGGCAAGGACCCTGCGGCAGCGTACAAGTCGCGCCTCGGCGTCCAGATGTTCGCCTTCTACACGGTCTTCTATGCCGGCTTCGTGGCCATCAACCTGCTCAGCCCGCGACGATGGCGACCATCATCGTCGCCGGCCTGAACCTGGCGACCGTCTACGGCATGGCGCTCATCGTCCTGGCCCTGGTGCAGGCCCTGATCTACAACAGGAAGTGCAGCCGGAAGGAGCAGGAGCTCGCCCGGCTCGAGGCCTCCAAGAGCGACGTGGACGCGACCCCGTCGAGCGGGTCGTAATCCGATGGCTGTCGCCGTCTTCATCGCCTTCACCGTCTTCGTCGTCGGCCTGTCGCTCTACCTGGGCCGGAAGGCCAAGACCTCCAGCGGTTACTACGCCGCCGGGGGCAGGATCCACTGGGGTGTGAACGGCATCGCCTTCGCCGGCGACTACCTTTCGGCCGCCTCCTTCCTCGGCATCTGCGGCCTCATCGCCACGGCCGGCTACGACGGCTTCCTCTACTCCATCGGCTACCTGGCCGGGTGGGTGGTGGCCCTGTTCGTGGTGGCCGAGCCCCTCAAGCGCCTGGGCAAGTACACCTTCACCGATGCCGTCGACGCGAAGTACAACTCGCGCGGCATCAAGCTGTTCGCCGCGATCAGCACCCTGGTGGTCTCGGTCTGCTACCTCATCCCGCAGATGGTGGGTGCGGGTGTCCTCATCGAACCCCTCCTCGGACTGCCCTATGCGTGGGGCGTGATCATCGTCGGGGTGATCGTGATCACCATCGTCGCGACCGCCGGCATGGCGTCCACGACGTACGTGCAGTTCCTCAAGGGTGGCCTGCTGATCCTCTTCTCCACGGTGCTGGTGGGTGCGGTCCTGCTGCGCGGGTTCTCCACGCAGCCCGACCAGGGCGGCGCCGTTCCGTTCTATGACTACGCCGAGCTGCCGGCGACGATGACCGACAGCGGGCTCACGGTGACGGAGCCGGGCTGGCAGGTCGTCGAGGAGCAGGAGCAGAGCGGGGGCCTCCTCCTCGTCAAGCTGCTCGGCGAGGACGGCGAGTCGTGGTGGCGAGCGTGGGAGGCCGATGGTGTCATCACGCTCGACGAGACGCAGTTCGTCGAATCGCGTCCCGAGGGCAAGTGGATCAATGGCGCACCCGCGTCCTCCACCAACCAGCTGCGCCAGGTCGGCAACCTCGAGCAGATCCGGGGCCAGACCGACGTCATCAGCGGGAGCCCTCAGACCCCCATCGACTATCTCGCCACGCTGACCGCCGAGGACACCGTCGTCAACGTGTGGAAGTCGGCCAACCTCACCGATGCCGACGGGGTCAAGACGATCGTCTACTACTCCGACCCCGTCACGGGCGACAAGATCATGCGGCCCGGGCTCAAGTTCAAGGTCGAGGGCACCGGGGTGGAGCGGCTGGACTTCCTCTCGCTGATGCTGGCGCTCTTCCTCGGCACGGCGGCACTGCCCCACATCCTCATCCGCTACTACACCGTCCCCAACCCCGCCAGTGCACGCAAGTCCACCATCGTGGCCATCGCCGCCATCGGGGGGTTCTACGTCCTGACGCTGTTCATGGGGCTGGGTGCCATGACCAGCGGCGTGATCAACCCGGCCGACAGCAACATGTCCGCGCCGCTGCTGGCCCGATCGTTCGGCGAGCTGCTGTTCGCCGTGATCTCGGCCATCGCCTTCGCCACCATCCTGGGGACCGTGAGCGGCTTGATCGTGGCAGCGTCTGGTGCCATCGCCCATGACCTGTTCGATCGCTTCTTCCAGTTCAAGATGGACGACCGCCAGAAGGTCAACGCCGGGAAGGTCGCCGCCTTCGTCATCGGCGGCGTCGCCATCCTGCTGGGGATCATGTTCCAGGGGGTCAACGTCACCTTCCTGGTCGGACTGGCATTCGCCGTGGCCGCATCGGCCAACCTGCCGGCCATCGTGATGCTGCTGTTCTGGAAACGGACGACCGCCAAGGGCATCGCCGCCTCCATCGTGGTCGGCATCGTCTCCGCGCTGACGCTGATCGCCTTGTCACCCGAGCTCTTCAAGCTCTACGGCCTCGACCCGCTCGATGCACCCTTCCCGCTCAACAACCCGGGCATCGTGTCGATCCCGTTGAGCTTCCTGACGCTCGTCGTGGTCTCGCTGCTGACGCAGAAGAAGGAACCGGCGACGGCGCCCCTCGCCGTGTAGGCCCAGGCAACGGGCCGGGACGACTCCAGTCTTCCGGCCCAGGATCGGCTAGATGGACGAACCCGCGCACGCCATGGACGAGTCGGTACACGTCAACCTGCACACGCACACGCTCTTCAGCGATGGCGAGCAGACGCCCGAGGCGTTGGCCACGACGCTGGCCGAGGCCGGCGTGCGCTACGCGGCGCTGACGGACCATGACACCCTGGACGGCCTGGCCCGATTCGGGGAGGCGCTCGACAAGCGCGGGATCCCCTCCCTGCCGGGCCTCGAGCTGACCACGCAGCTCGACGGGCGGGAGCTGCACCTGGTGGCGTACGGCTTCGATCCCGATCACCCCGAGCTTGCCGCCACGCTGGTGTCGTTGCGCCAGGCCCGCAGCCTGGACGTGCACAGCATCGCCGGGTCGTTGCGCAAGGCCGGCAGCCGCCGACCGGCCGGCATCGACGCCATGAGCGCGGTCAGTGCGGCGCCCAACGGCACGCTGGACATCGGGGACGCCATCGCGCTGCTCCATCGCGCCGGCGGGCTGGCCTTCTGGGCGCACCCCCTGGTGCACGAGTCGGACCCCGCCCGGCTGGAGGCCCTGGTCTTGCGCCTGAAGTCGAAGGGGCTCGACGGCATCGAGGCTGTCTATGCCCAGTTCTCGGCGGAGGAGCAGGCCTCCCTGCGGCAACTGGCCCGCACACACGACCTGCTGGTCTGTGCCGGGACGGACTTCCACGGCCCCACCGGCATCGGAAACCAGCCCACCGGCATCGACATGCCCCGCGCCGACTGGCTGCGCTTCCGTGAGGCGGTGTTCTCGAGTCCGGTCCTCTCGCCCGGCAGCGCCGCGACAGCCGAGGCAGGTTCGAGCGTCCCTGCCGCGACAGCCGGTCCGCCTGCCCGGCCGCACCGGTTCCGCTCCCGCTCGTTCGTGCTGCGCATCGTGCTGCCCGCGCTGGCCGCGATGGCCCTGTTCCTGGTCGCGCTCTGGGGCCTCATCCTGCCCTCGTTCGAGCAGACGCTGCTCGAACGCAAGCGGGAGATGATCCGGGAGCTCACCAACTCCGCTGGCAGCATCATCTCGGCCTATCAGCGCGATGAGCAGAGCGGCCTGCTGACGCGCGAGCAGGCCCAGGCCGCCGCGGCCGGTCTGGTCGGCGAGCTGCGCTACGGCCCGGAAGGCAAGGACTACTTCTGGATCCAGGACACGCAACCGCGCATGATCATGCATCCGTATCGCACGGACCTGAACGGCCAGGACCTGGGTGGCTTCACCGACCCCCGCGGCGTGCCCATCTTCGTCGAGTTCGCAGAGCTGGTCGGGCGCGAGGGCCAGGGCTACGTCGACTACGTCTGGCAGTGGCAGGACGACCCCGAGCGCCTGGAGCCGAAGGAGTCATACGTCAAGGGGTTTGCCCCCTGGGGCTGGATCATCGGCACGGGCCTGTACACCGACGACGTCCGCGAGGAGATCGGCCGTATCGAGCAGGACCTGATGGCGGCCGCCCTGGCGATCTCCGCTGCCATCGCCGTCCTCCTCCTGTTCGTGCTGCAACAGAGCCTGCGCATCGAGCGCGGCCGGCAGGAGGTGGTGGAGGGCTTGCGTGACTCCACGTCGCGCTACCACTCGCTGGTGGAGGCGACCACCGAAGGCACCTTGCTGGTCATCGATGGCCGCTGCACCTATGCCAACCCCACCTTCCTGGGCATGCTGGGCTACACCTCGCAGCAGCTCGAGTTCCTGGAGCTCTCCGACCTCCTGCCGCGCGAGTCCAACGATGCCCTCTGGCAGACCATCGGGTCGGCCGCCGGTGCTGCCCCGGCCCTGGGCGAGCCACAGGAGGGCAGTCTCTCGCGGCGCGACGGCAGCTCGGTGCCGTGCCTCCTGACGCTCAACCCCATCGAGTTCGGCGGCCGGCCCGGCTTCATCCTGCTGGCGAGGGAGGTCGCGCCGTCGACCGAGGTGGCCCGCGACCAGGCCGAAGAGCGCGATGCCATGATCGAGAAGCTGCAGGCGGCGCTGCTGTTCCTGCACGAGCCCATCAGCGGGCTCGCACAGGACACCGTCGTCGCCGGCCTGGAGACCGGCATCGGGCAGGTCGCCAGGGAGATGACCGAGCGACACCTGACGGCGGCGCTGATCGCCAGCGGGTCGGGGGCCATCGTCGGCATCGTGACCGACCAGGACCTGCGAGCGCGAGCGATGGCCGAGCGCCGCAGCCTGGATGACCCCGTCCATGCCGTCATGAGCGCGCCCATCATCCGCATCCCGGACAACGCCCCCGTCTACGAGGCGCTGATGCGCATGGAGCAACACGGCGTCCGCCACCTCGCGGTCGAGGACGCCAGTGGCGACATCCTCGGCGTCATCGACAGCGGGTCCATGGTGCAGTTCCCGCGCTACGGGCCGATCGTGTTGTTGCGCGAGATCGCACGCGCAGCCACGCCCGAGGATGTCGCCCGCTCCTGCCGGCTCGCCGTCCCCATGGCCGGCAGCCTGATGGACAGCAGCACCCGCCCGCGCCACATCACCAGCATGCTGACGTCGATCTGCGACGCGGCGACCGAGCGGCTCATCCTCTTGTCCATCGCAGAGCTCGGCCCGCCTCCGGTCCCATTCGCCTTCCTCGCGATGGGCAGCCAGGGGCGCCAGGAGCTGACCCTGCTGACCGACCAGGACAACGGCATCATCTACGCCGCGCCCAGCGAGGGCGACCCCGACCAGGTCTCGGACTACTTCCTGCGCCTGGGGACGCGGGTCTGCGACGGCCTCCAACAGGCCGGATACGAATACTGTCGCGGCAAGGTCATGGCCAATGACCCCAAGTGGTGTCACTCCCTGCCGGGCTGGCTGTCCCTCTTCGACACCTGGGTGACCCGGGCCGAGCCACAGGACATCGCGGACCTCAGCGTCATGCTCGACTACCGCGTGGTCTACGGAGACGTGGCGCTCGTCGAGCCGTTACGCCGGCACATCCAGGCGACGCTGCCCGAGGCGCCCGGCGTGCTGTACCTGTTCGCGCGCAATGCGCTCACCTTCAAGCCGCCCATCCGGCTGCCCCGCAACATCTACCTTGGGGGCGGCGCCGAGCACGCCGGCGAGATCGACCTGAAGGACGCCATGATGCCGATCGTCGCCTTTGCCCGCGTGCAGGCCGTGCGTCACCGCATCCTCGGGACGAACACCCTCGACCGCCTCGATGCCCTATCCGATCGGGAGATCCTCCCGTCCGCCAGCCGCGATGAGATCACCGCCGTGTACGGCTTCCTGATGCAACTGCGTCTGCAGAGCCAGCTCGCCGCGATCCGGGCGGGACGGCCGCCGACGAGCAAGGTCCAGCTCTCGAAGCTGGGCCACACGCAACGAGAGCTGCTGCGGCAGGCGTTCGCCGAGATCGCGGCGGTGCAGCACCAGATCGGGTACGAGTTCCCCGAGGCGGGCTAGCCACGCGGACGGACGAGGGCGTCCTCGCGCTGGCAGCGCACCGCCGGGGTCCCCGCCGCAGGGCCCAGGCACGGGCACGCTCGCTAGGCCTCGGCGAGGGCCTCGAACGATCCCTTGAGCGCCGGGTACAGGTCGCGATAGGCGGCGTAGAGATCGTCGTAGACGCGGGCGCCAGGGCCTGGCTCGACGCGGCTCGAGATCGCCACCATGGCCTCGCAGGCAGCCGCGACCGTTGGGTACCAGCCTGCTGCCCCAGCCGCGAGGATGGCAGCTCCCGCGGCTGCCGCTTCGGTGTTGCGGGTGAGGGTGAGCGGCGTACCCACGACATCGGCCACGATCTGGTTCCACAGCGGGGATCGGGCGCCGCCGCCTGAGGCGCGGACGTCGCGCAGGGGCTCCGGCGAGGTGACGCGGACGAGCTCGAAGACCTCGCGCAGGCTGCAGGCGACGCCCTCCAGGACCGCGCGCACCATGTGGCCCAGGCCGTGGCGAACGGTCAGGCCGACGAAGGCGGCGCGGGCGAGCGGATCCGGATGTGCCGTCTGGTCACCCGTGAGGTACGGCAGGAAGACCAGGCCGTCGGCTCCCGGAGCGACGGCTGCTGCCAGCGTCGTCAACTCGGTCCACGAGTGCTGCGGTGCCAGCTCCTCGCGCAACCACTTGAGCGAGCCCGCGGCCGACAGGGTGACGCCCATCAGGTGCCAGGTGCCGGGAACGGCATGGCAGAAGGCGTGCAGGCGTCCGGCCGGTTCGATGGTCGGGCCGCTGGTGGGGGAGAAGACGACTCCCGACGTGCCGAGCGACAAGGCGCCCACGCCGGGCACCACGGCGCCGACGCCAACGGCATTGGCTGCCTGATCTCCAGCCCCACCCACGACGGGTGTCCCGGCACGCAGGCCAGTGGCCGCAGCTGCCTGCCCGCTGATGCCGCCGACGACCTCGGGTCCCTCGACGGTACGCGGAAGCATCGTCGGATCCAGGCCAAGGGCAGCCAGGATCTGGGGCGACCAGGTGCGTGATCCGAGGTCGAAGAGCAGGGTGCCGGCACCGTCAGAGACGTCGACCGCGTACTCGCCCGTCAACTTGAACCTGATGTAGTCCTTGGGCAGCAGCAGCTGCGCCGACCTGGCCCAGGCCGCCGGCAGGTGTCGGCGCACCCACAGCATCTTGGGTGCGGTGAAGCCGGCGAAGGCGTCGTTTCCGCTGATCGCGATGAGCCGCTCGCGTCCCACCCTCGCGCGGATGTCCTCGCACTCGGCGGCGCTGCGCTGGTCGTTCCAGAGGATCGCCGGGCGCACCACCTCGCCGCTGTCGTCGAGCAGGACCAGCCCGTGCATCTGACCGCAAACGCCGACGGCGACCACGGCGTCTGCCGGCGTTCGCGTGTCGGCCAGGACGGCGCGGATGGCGATCTGCGTGGCGGTCCACCACGAGTGGGGCTCCTGCTCGATCCAGAGCGGTTGGGGCGTCTTGAAGTCGTACTCGGACGCGGCCACGCCCACGACCGACCCATCGGGACGCAGGAGGATGGCCTTGGTGGCCGTCGTCGACACGTCCACGCCGAGGACCACACGCTCGCCGCCGCCCATCAGGCCCTCGGACGACATCGGGGTCGGCGCACACGACTGCGCCGTGTTCGTACTCTCGCGAGGGCCATCCGCTCGTCCTTGGCATGCAGCTGGGTATGCGTACGTACAGACCGGCGTCGTGCAGGCCATCGCCTCCACAGGGTGTCTCTCGCCGCCACTGCCCCGTTGGGCTCAGGCGGCGTGATTCGCCACGCAGTCTGCCCGAGGATGATAGGTCCTCGGCGCCGCGCCTGACCGTCGTCGGGCGTCGCCCGGATCAGTCCCGGCGCCGGCTCGTCAGGTAGACGGCGCCGACGATCAAGGCGCCCTTGATCATCTTCTGCACGAAGCTCGAGATATTGAGCATGTCGAAGCCGTTGTTGAGCGTCTGGATGAGGAAGAGTCCCAGCGCGGTCCCACCGATGGTGCCGATGCCACCCGAGAGGCTGGCACCACCGACCACGACGGCGGCGATCGAGTCGAGCTCGTAGCCCGTGCCCGTCGCCGGGATACCGGCGGTCACGCGGGCGGCGAGGATGACGCCGGCAACGCCGGCCAGCGTGCTGCTCACGGCGTACGCCGAGACCAGCACCCAGTTGACCCTGATGCCGGCGATGCGGGAGGCCATCGAGTTGCCACCCACGGCGTAGATGCGCATCCCGTAGGCGGTGCGGGTCAGGATGAGCCAGGCGACGGCGAAGCCGATGACCATGAGCACGACGGGGATCTTCAGCTGGAAGCCGCCCTCGGAGGCCAGGTTGACCGTCGAGATGGCGAGGAAGTTCTTGGGCAGGTTGGAGACCGGGCTGCCGTTGCTGATGTAGTAGGCGAGTCCCGAAGCCGAGGTCATCATCCCCAGCGTCACGATGAACGACGGCACTCGGAAGCGTGCCACCAGGGTCCCGTTGATCAGACCACAGACGAGGCCGACACCGATGCCGCCGGCGACCGCTGGAATGAACATGTCCGGGTTGCCCTGCACGATCTTCGCGGCCACGACGCCGGTGAGGGCGACCACGCTGCCGACCGAAAGGTCGATGCCCCCCGTCAGGATCACGAAGGTCTGGCCGATCGCCAGCAACGCGAGGACGGAGGCCAGCTCGAGGATCGTCTGGCCGTTCGAGACCGTGGCGAACCGTGGGCTCAGCATGGTGAACATGAAGACGATGAGGATGAGCACGAGGGCCATGGCCTTCGGTGCCAGGGCGGTGCGCATCCTCGACACGCTGAAGCGGCCCTGCGAGGGCCCTGGCTCGCTCCCCATCGAGCCAACTGGCTGACCTGAGACTGGCTCAGTGACGGCCGTGCTCTCCGCTCCGCTCTGGGTCACGACAGGTCCTCCTCCAGGTCAAGCTTCATGACATCCATCCCCGTGGCGAAGCGCAGGTAGCGTTCCGGTGCTGTCGGGCTGGCGACCTCCGCCATGCTCAGCTCGCCCACCACGGTGTGGCGGCGCATGACCAGGACGCGATGGCTGATGCCGAGCAGCTCTTCCAGCTCGGACGAGACCATCAGGATGGCCATGCCCTGGGTCGCCAGGTCGGTGATGATGCGATAGATCTCGCTGCGGGCACCGATGTCGACGCCACGGGTCGGCTCGTCGAGGAGCATCACCGAGATGTCGCGGGTGAGCCACTTGGCGAGGACCACCTTCTGCTGATTGCCGCCCGACAGGGTCTCGACCATCTGGTCGAGACCGTGCGACTTGAGTTGCGTCTGCTCGACGATCTCTCCGACAGCGTCCTGGGCCTGGCCCCGCCGGAACCATCCCAGGAACCCGCTGAAGCGCTCGAGATTGGTCAGCACCGTGTTCTCGAGGACCGGCTGGGTGAGGACGAGACCCGAGCGCTTGCGGTCCTCGGTCACCAGGGCGACGCCGGCGTCGATCGACGCGACCGGGTCTGCCCGTGCCACCTTCCGGCCGGCCACCAGGACCTCGCCGTTGCTCGACCGCACCCCGAAGATGCCTTCAAGGAGCTCGCTCCGCCCGGCGCCTCTGAGCCCGCCGATGCCCAGGATCTCGCCGCGCTTGATGGTCAGGCTCACCGGCGGATGGCCTTCGACGCTGAGGTCGCGGACCTCGAGGGCCGGTTCCGAGGTCGGCTGCGTGAGCTTCTTGGCGGGAAACAGCTGGGTGAGGTTGCGGCCGATCATGGCCCGCACGATGTCCGCCTCCGTCACCTCGCCGATGGCGCGGTCATAGGTGAGGCGTCCGTCGCGCAGGACGACCACGCGGTCTCCGATGGCGGCCATCTCGGCGATGCGGTGGGTCGTATACACCACGACGCAGCGTTCCTTGAGCTTGCGGATGACGTCGAAGAGGAGATCAGCCTCACCCTCAGGGATGGCCGAGGTGGGTTCGTCGAGAAGCAGGATCCGTGCGCCCCAGGTCGTGCTCTTGACGATCTCGACGAGCTGCATGACCGCGACCGACAGCCGACGCATCCAGATGCGAGGGTCGATGTCGATGCCGAAGACGCCCAGCATCTCGCGCGACTGCGCGATCATCTCGCGGTGGTCGAGCAGACCGGTCCGCGAGTGCAGCTCGCGTCCGAGGAACAGGTTCTGGTAGACCGGCATGTCCAGGACCGGGGCCAGCTCCTGCGGGACGATGCCGATGCCCAGCCGACGCGCATGCCGCGGGTCGAAGTTGGTCACGTTCTCACCGCCCACCCGCACGACACCCTTGTCCGGGTGGTACTGGCCCGAGACGATCTTGAGGATGGTCGACTTGCCGGCTCCGTTCTCGCCGGCGAGGATGTTCACGGTGCCCTTGTAGAAGTCGAAGGAGACGTTCTCGAGGACCGTGACCTGACCGAAGGACTTGGCGAGGTCCTGGCAGGAGAGTTCGGGCTCATCCACCGGGGACAGCGGCGACGTCGGCAGCGTCGGCTCGGTCGTGACCGCCTGCATGGCTTACGTTCCGCTCCTGGAGCTGGCCCCAGGGTCGAGGAGCGAGATCATCGCATCGGCCATGGCTCGCAGCTGGATAGCGCAGGAGACCGACCCGGCATCAAGGAAGCCCTTGGAGCGCTCTCCCAGGCGGCTGGCGCGGCCGACCCGGGCGACCATCTCGCGCGTCGCCTCGGCGCCCTGCTCGGCAGCCTCCGCCAGGTGGCCCAGCGCGGCGGCGAACGATTCGCCGCGAGCGAGCGCCTCCCGGTAGGCCGCCTGCGCCGGCAGGAGCGCGTCGAGCAGCGTCTTGTCGCCCAGCTTCGCCTCGCCCAGGTCCTCGATGGCCGCGACGCCGGCAGCCAGCATGCGGTCGAAGAGCGAGCTGTCGATGTGCTTGGCGTCGCCGATCGCGCCGGCCATGTCGAGGTAGAACGAGCCGTACAGGGGACCCATGGCCCCGCCGATCTCGGTCACCAGTACCGTGCCCAGCACGGATAGCCCCTTGGCCAGGTCGATCGATCCCTGGCCGAGCAGCACGCCGGCACGCAGGAAGCCCTTGTCCATGTTGATGCCGTGGTCGCCGTCGCCGGTGGCGCCGTCGATCTGGCTCAATCGTGCGGCGTTCGCGTGGATGCTCTCGATGAGCGCGTCCATGACGGGCTTGCCCTCGGCTGCGCTGAAGGCGTCCATCTCGCTACCCGTGCTGCGCCAGGCCGATCGACTCCGCGTCGGCATCGATCAGCGTCCGCAGCTGGTCGTCGAGCTTCATGACCGTCAGTGTGACACCCATCATCTCGAGCGACGTGAAGTAGTTGCCGACATAGGAGCGGTGGATGTGGATCCCCTTCTCCTCCAGCATGGCCGCGATGTGCCCGTAGAGGATGTAGAGCTCCATGACCGGGGTGGCGCCCAGGCCCGACAGGAGCACCACGACGTCATCACCACCGGCGAAGGGCAGGTCGGGCAGGATGATGTCCACCATGCGTTCGGCCATGGCCTTGGCGGGAGTCAGTGCCTCCACGGCCACGCCGGGCTCGCCGTGGTGCCCGATCCCGACCTCCATGGTCCCCGGCTCGATCTGGAAGTTGGGCGCCCCGACGGCGGGGATGGCGCAGGGTGTCAGGCCGATGCCCACGCTGCGGGTCGAATCGATGGCGTGCTGCGCCGCCGCGATGACCTCGTCGAGCGATGCGCCCGTGGCCGCCATGGCGCCCCCGACCTTCCACATCAGGATCTCGCCGGCCACGCCACGCCGCTTCGCTCGCTCCGAGGCCGCTGCCGAAGGCACGTCGTCGTTGGCGACCACGGTCTTGACCGTGATGCCATCTGCGGCGGCCATGCGCATGGCCATCTTGACGTTCATGTTGTCGCCGGCGTAGTTGCCGTAGAGGCATGCCACGCCCTTGCCGCTATCGACGGCCCGGAATGCGTCATAGAAGGCTTGCGCCGACGGCGACGAGAAGATCTCGCCGATGGCCGCCGCGTCCATCAGGCCCGGGCCGATGTAGCCAAGGAAGGCCGGCTCATGCCCGGAGCCACCGCCGGTCACCAGGCCGACCTTGCCGGCGATGGGGGCGGGCCGATAGCGCACCACGCGTGCGTTGTCGGTGGCGGCGATGGTGGCCTCGTGAGCCTTCAGCCAGCCGGTCAGCATGTCCTCCACGACTTGGGAGGGGTCATCGAAGATCCGCTGCATGGGTCGTCCCTCGCTCTCTTGCGCGCTCGTCACAGGATGGTGTAGCCGCCGTCGATGACCAGGTTCTCACCGTTGATCATGTCGGCCGCCTGGCTGGCCAGGAAGAGCGCGCACGCGGCGATCTCCTCGGGGTAGGCAAAGCGCCCGACCGGGATCATCTTCTTGAACTCATCGCCCACCGGGCCGCCCCACGCCTGCTTGCCCAGCTCGGTGAGCGTCACGGTCGGCGAGATGGCGTTGATGCAGATGCCGTGCCGTCCCCACTCGAGGGCAAGCACCCGCGTCATCATGATGATGGCGCCCTTGCTGGCGCAGTAGGCGATGTGTCGGTTCAGCGCCACGACGCCGGCCTGCGAGGCAAGGTTGATGATCTTGCCGCCCCCAGCCTCGATCATCGCGCGGCCGACCAGCTGCGACATCAGGAACGGGACCTTGAGGTTGATGGCCATGGTCCGATCCCAGTAGTCCTCGGAGATCGTCTCGGCAGGGTCAAGGAGCACGACGCCGGCGTTGTTCACCAGGATGTCGATCCGGCCGAACGTCGCCAGTGCCTCTGAGACCACCGCTTCGATGCTGCCCTTGACGGTCAGGTCGGCTGTCACGGCGTGCGTCTTGACGCCTCGGCCAGCGAGCTCGCGCGCGACCTCATGCACGTCCTCGGACAGGTCGACCAGGACGAGGTCCGCGCCCTTGTCGGCATACAGGTCGGCGATCGCCCGGCCGATGCCAGCGGCGCCCCCGGTGATGAGCGCGACCTTGCCGCCCAGGCGGAAGTCCTTGTCGAAGCCTGCGAATTCCATCAGTCGTGCCCCTCCTCACCACCGGCGCCATGGGTGTCCGGCCGGCGGACTGTGTGCCTACCCCGTTGGAACCAAGCTGGGCCTCCCGGACGTACCCGGGGAGGCCCAGCTGGGATGCTCGATCAGGTCGGTCCCGTCAGCGTGTCCGGTGACCCGATGGCGTCGCCGGGACGCCGCCGGATCGAGGCGCGCATGACGGACTCAACGCTACTGGTTGGAGAGGTCGCCGGAGGCGACGTTGGCATCGACGAGCTCCGGGAGCCCGGCAATGAACTCCTCGTTGTCGCCGAAGATCTGGTCGTAGTACTTCTGCGCCGTCTCCAGGTCAGCGACCGGAGGCATGACGTACCAGTACTCCTTCTCGTAGGGCGCGCCGTCAAGGATGAGCTTGGTGACCGCCAAGCCCTCGGCGAGCTCGAGGATGCCGTTCTGGAGGTTGGTGGCATTCAGCCAGCCGTCGAGCACACCCTGGAGTCCATCCTGGATGCCGTCGATGCCGGTGATGGGGATCTCGATCCCAGCCTCGGCCAGGGCCTGATGACCGCCGATGGCCATGTCGTCGTTCTCCGACACGAAGCCGTCGATCTCAGGGCCGAACGCTGACACCCAGCTCTTCATCTTGTTGTAGGCCTGGTCACGCGCCCAGTTGGCCGTGTCCATCGCCAGGACCTCGATGTTGGGGTACTTGGCCAGGACGTTGTTGATGCCCTGCGTGCGATTGATCTCAGGTGACGAGCCCAGGGGGCCCTGGAGCACCACGATCTTGCCCTCGCCGCCAAGCAGATCTGCCAGCTGCTGCATCTCGGCCTCGCCGGCCAGGACGTCATCGGGCAGGACGCTGCTCGTGAGCAGATCGGCGGCCTCGCCGATCAGGCCGGTATTCACGGCGATGACGGGGATGCCCGCATCGTTCGCCTGCTGGACCTGGGGGCCGAGCGTGGAGGCGTCGACCGGCACGATGATGATCGCGTCGACCTGCTTCCCGATCAGCTGCTGCATCTGGGAGATCTGGGTGTTGACGTCGTCGTTGGCGCTGTTCCACTCGATGTCGATGCAGTTCGCCGCAGCGTAGGCGTCGATGCCCATCTTGCCGAGGGTGATGAACGACGACATGTTGTAGACGGTGACGCCGACGGTATACGGCGTGCACTCCTCGCCGTCAGGGGTCGTCTGTGCGCTGGCACCGGCGAAGCCTCCGCTGACGAGCGCGGTCGTGGCGAGTAGTACCGCTCCGAATCGGAGCCCGCTGTTGAGTCGCATGCTAGACCTCTCCTCCTGGACAACTGTCGTAGACGGGAACTGGCGTCGTCGGTGAGCCGTTTGCTGCTGCCCCCTTTCAAGATCGCGCGTGCAGGAGGATCACACCCTGCCCGCTCAGTGGCGACCTTCCGCTTCCCTTCGGCGGCCCGGCCACGACTAGACTCTAACACGCTACCAGTTAGATATCGCACCCATGATGTGACAAGTGTCATGTCCCGTGTGACCTTAGGCGTGTGTGATGTTATGATTCGAGTGCGATGGTGTTTGATGGCGAACGTGCCACCTGACTGGAGGGAGCGTTGAACGCAGGGCGTTCCGAGGCCTGGAGGGCACTGCCCGTCGTGACGGGTCGAAGGCACGTGGATTCCCCGCGATGAAGGCCAGCGATCGCCAGGCTCGCATCATCGACCTCGTCACCGAACGTGGGTCGGTCCGCATCGACGACCTGGCCGCGACGCTCGGCGTGAGCCCGATGACCATCCATCGTGACCTCGACACCCTCGCCGCGCAGCAGTTGGTCACCAAGGCGCGCGGGGTCGCCAGGGTCATGCAATCGGCGCTCTTCGAGACGGGTGTGCGGGTTCGACTGGCTCGACAGGCCCGTGAGAAGGAAGCCCTGGCTCGGGCGGTCGCGGCCCATATCGAGCCTGGTCAGGCGGTGATGCTCGACGATTCGACGACCTGCGCCTATCTCGCGCGGCTGCTCCGCGGACGTGCTCCAGTGACGGTCATCACCAACTTCGTGCCGGTGATGCGAGAGCTCTGGGGCAAGCCTGGCGTCCACCTGATCGGCCTGGGCGGGGTCTACTACGAGTGGGCGGAGGCGTTCATGGGCGCCATGACGGTCAACTCCATCCGCTCCATGAGGGCTGACCTGCTGGTGATGTCCACGTCGGCGATCACCAACCTGATCTGCTATCACCAGTCCGAGGACACCGTCTCCTTCAAGCGGGCGATGCTGGAATCGTCGGCGCAGAAGATCCTGGTGGTCGACCATGCCAAGTTCGCTCGGCGCGCCCTCCACGCCCTCGGTCCGGTGACCGACTTCGACCTCGTCATCATCGATGATGAGACGCCGCGAGAGGCCCAGGAGCAGTTGCGCGCCCAGGGGGTCCCGCTGGAGGTCGTGCCGCTGCTCACCGTCAGTCCCGCCGGAACGACAGCAACCCCCGGGAAGGTAGAGGCAGGCCGACCCCCGGAGGTCACCAGCCTGGCGGGGTGATATCAGCGGTGCCCTGTCGCACAGGGCGCCAGCCCGGTGGAACGAGATTCGGAGGTATGACCAAGGGTGAAGATCGCAGTCGGCGCAGACAGCAACGGGTACGTCCTCAAGGAGGTCGTCAGGCGACATCTGCTTGAACGTGGCTTCGACGTGGTTGACTTCGGCGTCGATGCCGAGCAGGACGTGGACTACCCGGACGTTGCGGAACCGGTCGCCTTGGCGGTTGCCGCCGGCGAGGTGGACCGCGCCGTCCTGGTCTGTGGCACCGGCCTGGGCATGGCCATCGCCGCCAACAAGGTACGCGGCGTGCGCGCCGCGCCCGTCACCGATCCCTACTCGGCCGAGCGCGCCATCAAGTCGAACGACGCCAAGGTGCTATGTCTCGGTGCGCTGGTCGTCGGCAGCGAGGTAGCGAAGCTGCTCGTCGACCACTGGGTCGAGGGGGAGTTCGCGGGTGGCAACTCGGGACGCAAGGTGGCCAAGATCGACGCCATCGACCAGCGCCAGCGGGAGACGACGGAGAGCCTAGATCCAGTCGATCCAGCGCAGGAAGGCGACGGCGCACGCGGCCAGCACGAGGGTACTGATGGTGATGGCCCAGAAGCCGACGCCTTCAGCGCCCGAGATGGCTGGCGTGGCCTGACTCATCCCGAACAAGCCGCCCACAGCGCCGATCCCAGCCAGCACCACGGTCACCCCGGTGAGCCGCTTCATGATCACCGACAGGTTGTTGTTGACCGTGGACAGATAGACCTCAAGAGCGCCAGCCACGAGCTCGCGGAGGTTGTCGAACTCGTCGCCGAGCATGATGAGATGGTCGTAGACATCCCGGAAGTAGAAGATCTGCGGGTCCCCGATCAGCTCGAACTCCCGACCCGCCAGACGGCTGACGACCTCTCGGCTGGGATGGACGATGTGACGGAGCCTGATGAGCTCGCGCTTGAGATCGAAGACCCGATGCAGGGCCTCCTTGCTGGCGTTGACCATGATCTCGTCCTGCACGTCATCGATCTCATCGCCGTACAGATCGAGGATGGGAAAGTAGCCGTCGACGATGCTGTCGAGGAGTGCCCACAACAGGAAGTCGACCCCCTGGCCCAGGACCGTGCCGATGCCGAGCCTGAGCTCGTGGACCGTGAGTCGGGTCCCAGCTGGCGGGATGCACGGACAGGAGGAAGCGTTCGCCGAGCACGAAGTCGATCTCGGCTGACTGGATCTCGCTGCGGGCGTGTCAGCGCGAACATGACCACGTGGACGACGTCACCGACGAGCTCGACCTTCGCCCGCTCGTTGCTCTCGATGATGTCCTCGGCCACGAGTGGATGCAGGCCGATCGACGCAGCGATCGATTCCACGACCTCGGGGGCGGGATCGGTGAGATCGATCCAGACGCGGGTCTGGCCGTCCGCCAGCAGGCCGTGGAGACCGCTGGCGTCGTGCGTCGTGGTGACCGTGCCCTGCCGCACCGCGACGAGCGTGATTGCTGCGGATGTGTCTACAGACATGTCATCGATACCGCCATCGTACGCGCCGAGCGACGACCCCTGTGCAGCCATCCCACCTGTCACCAATGTGCGGAAGTGCCACGGACTCCCTGGCGATGGGGCAGCAGCTCGCCGCGGGCCGGAGGGCCTGCCGGCCTGAACCGGTCAGCGCGGGCGTGGGCTAGCGCGAACGGTCGTACGACCGCTGGTAGGCTCGCCGCAGGGCCTCGACGCGTGCGCTGAGCTCCAGCCATCGCGCCGACCCCTGCTCGACCGACGCACGTTCGCGGTCCGCGCCCCGCCATCTCATCAGGATCTCCGAGGGTGACAGGTCGGGCGGCAGGTCCTCGATCGTCGAGCTGCCACCGGCGTCGACCACGTCATCATGGACGTCCTCGGCCAGCGAGGACTGCATGGTGGCCTTGGTGAGGAGTGTCCGGGCCGCCTCCTCGACATCGCGGGCGAGCTGCGGGAAGGCAGGGTCATCGACTGGGGTCGTACGCTTGAGCTCCTCAAGCGCGAGCAGCTCGCTGAGTTCCAGCAGGAACTCGTCGGACACGGCCCTGATGGTCGGGTCGATCGACGGGCTATCGGTCGTCACGGTCGTCTGACTCTCCTCGGCGGACTGCGCGGCTCGGCGATGGTACATGTGGTGCATCCCGGTGTCATGCGCGGCCCAGGTGTGTCAGGAGCTGGCGAATGGATCAGCCTCGCCGAGGGCGTATGCCACCGCTTCGGATAGCGAGAGGGCGGCGCCCTCTGCCGCGAGCTGGTCGAGCTCGGCGGGAGTGAAGACGCTCTGGACACCGAAGGGCAAGGTCTGGAGGAATCGGGCGTCCCACTCAGCCAGGCCGGTGCCGCTCACCCGCTGGAGCTGGCGAGCCGCACCCCACAGCCGCCCTCCGCGGAGGCGGTCATCGGCCGCCAGTGCGATGACGGACATGGTGTCGAGACACAGCGTGATGCCACTGACGTCCCCGCCGCGGCTGAAGTGGCGCAGGGCGTGACGCGATGGCTCGGCCGCTTCGGTGTATCGCGCCTGGATCAGCAGCGCGGAGCTGAGCATGTGCAGCGACCACGCTTCCATGGTGCGCTGTCCGGCCGCGCGGTGGAGCTCCATCGCGCTCCGCAGGTACGTCTCCGCCTCGGGGGCCGCGCCGACGAACATGAGGTAGCCTCCGAGACCCCACAGCAGATTGCCTTCGCCCCCGATGTCACCGAGCTCCCGGTAGATGGCCAGTGCCTCTTCCAGCATCGCCCGTGCGTCCGGGTCGGCCGGCGCGTTCACGTCGAAGGACTTCATGAGTGCCGCCACCGGGATGTAGCCCCGGTTGTAGAGCGCGTTGGCCAGCTCGCGGCGGGATTCGGGTTCCCCGGCTGCACCAGCATCGGCTGCGGCAGCTTCGCGGCGGACCTCGAGCGCGACGTCGTACCACTGCGCGGCCGTCGGGAGGTCGGCCTGCCAGTAGGCGATGCCACCGACCGTCTCAGCGAAGCGGGCACGCAGATCCGGCTCCATCTCCCAGCCCAGCTCGGCGATACGGTCGAGGAGGCCGCGCGCCTCGTCGAGATAGCCGCGCTGCTGCCAGAAGCGCCAGAGAGCGAAGGCCAGCCGCACGGCGGTGGGCGGGTCGGGCAGGTCGATGGCCCAGTCGAGGGCTTCGCGCAGGTTGTCGTGATCCTGCTCGAGACGATCCAGCCAGCGGCGCTGGTCAGCCCCCTGCAGGTGCGGGGCCGACCGTTCGGCGACGTCGAGGTAGGCCGACGCATGTGCCCTCCTGGCGGCCGTAGCCTCGCCGGACGCGACCAGCAACTCGGCGGCGAACTCGCGCACCGCCTCGAGCATGGCGAAACGAGCTTCGCCAGCCTGCTCGTCAGCGCGCCGAACGAGGCTTTGGTCGACCAGGTCCGAGAGGCCGTCGAGGATGTCCACCTCGAGCTCTGGCGGCATCGCTGCCACGACCATCTGCCTCCGCCAGCTGCCAGCCGCCGCGAAAGACCGAGAGTCGGCCGAGCAGGCGCCGATGGGGTTCGTCCAGCAGGTCGTAGCTCCACGCGATGGCGCCGCGCAGGGTCCGCTGCCTGTCCGGCAGATCTCGCGCGGTCGAGGTGAGGATGCCGAGCTGTTGCTCCAGGCGCTGCAGGATCTGCTCCGGGGTGAGCAGCTTCACCCGCGCCGCGGCAAGCTCGATCGCCAGCGGCATCCCCTGCAGTCGTGCCGTGATGCCCGCCACTGCCGGTGCGTTCTCGTTCGTCACCGCGAAACCCGGCTGCACCGCCAGCGCCCGTGCCACGAAGAGCCGAACGGCCTCGTACTGATCGAGCTCGGCGGCATCGGGGTGGCGCACCGTGGCCGGCAGCTCCTCGAGCTCGACGCGAGACAGGAGCCTCGTGTCAGGCGGTGCCGGCAGGCCGGCCACGACGTACTCCTGCTCTCCCGCCACCCGCAGGACGGCCCGGCTGGTGACGATGACCCGCACGCCCGGGCAGGCGCGGAGCAGACCGGCCACGCCTCCGGCAGCCTCGACCACCTGCTCGAAGTTGTCCAGGAGCAGCAGCACCTGCCGCTCGCCGATCGAGACGGCCAGCGCGTCGAGGGGGACTGGCCTGGGCCAGGGAAGATGCCCATCGTTCGTGCCACGGTCGGAAGCACCAGCTCCGGGTCCCGCAGCGGCTCGAGTGGCACGAACCAGACGCCGTCGCGGTGGTCGTCGGCCACGAGGGCAGCCAGCTGCAGCGCCAGGCGCGTCTTGCCGGTGCCGCCCGGTCCCGTGAGGGTCAGGAGCCTGGTCGCTGCGAGAAGGCGCGCCACCGTCTGCAGCTCGCGGTCACGCCCCACGAACGAGGTCAGCTGGACGGGCAGGTTGTTGGGTCGAGCATCCAGCGACCTGACAGGCGGGAAGTCGGCGGGCAGGTCATCGATGACGAGCTGGGCGAGTGGCTGCGGCCGCAGGTCCTTGAGGCGATGCTCACCCATGTCGCGCAGGGACACGCCGTCAGGCAGGGCCGAACCGGTCAGCGCCCGGGTCGTATCCGAGATGAGGACCTGGCCACCATGCGCGGCGTCCGCCACCCGTGAGGCGCGATGGACATCGTGCCCCACGTAGAGTCCATCCCGGTCGACCTCGCCCGAACCACTGTGGATGCCCATGCGCACCCGCACCGACACGTCCGAGGGCCACGGCTCCGCCACGAGGTCTCGTTGCGCTCGCACGGCCGCGGCGATGGCAGCGGGCGCCGTGGTGAAGACGGCAAAGAAGCCGTCTCCCTCGGTCTGGACCTCAAGGCCGCCGTTGGCGGCCAGGGCGGCTCTCACGATCTGGCGGTGCCGTTCGAGCAGCGGCGGCCACGCCTGCCCAAGCGTTTCGGCCAGGCGCGTCGAGCCCTCGATGTCGGTGAACAGGAAGGTGACGGTCCCGGTCGGAAACGTGATCGGGGTGGCGACCGTCTCTGCCGACACGTTCGGTGCCACGAGGCAATCCTCCATCCCCCCGCGGCGATCGTCACCGGCGATCAGGGCCGCTCGGCGCGATGGTTCTGGCGGCATCATATTCGGAGCCGTCGAGCTCCGTCCATAGGGCCGCCGCCCCGGCGGTCCTGCCTCCGCGCCGCGCGGACCTGCCGGCCCGGGTCGTGAACGGCGTCAGCGCAGTACGTCAGCCACGAGCGAGGTCAGCCGTGCATGGTGCTCGGCGCTCCGGAAATCGAGCAGTGGACTGCTCTCGAGCGGCACATCCACGTCCACCCGCCCATGACGACGCACGTACACGGCCGGGTGGATGTCGCCCCTATCGTCCGTCTCGACGCTGATGGCGGCCCCGTCCGGTCCTGCCGCGTCAACGTATTCGGCGAGCGAAACGATGCCCTCATCGCGGATGAGGCCATCCGGGTCACGCGAGACGGCGTGGGCGAGGTACGACTTCTGGTGCCAGAGCTCCGGAGCGGTGGAGGCCGACGTCAGCAAGCGCTCGATGACATCTCCAGGCGGCAGGATCGGCCGCACCCGCTCCATCCCGAAGTAGCGCTCCGCCACGTCATCGACGAGCAGGCGTGCGTTGTAGCGATGCCCGTGGACGGCACCGGAGTTGGCGGGGATGCCGTACTTCTTGAGGCCTGACACGGCTTGGCCGATGGTGCCGGCGAAGTAGATCCCCGGCGCCGTGGCGCTCTCGTACGCGTTGGTCATGATGGGCAGGCCGCTGCGGCCGAAGGTGCTCACGCCGACGCCCTCGAGATCGAGGAGGGGGGCGCGGAAGCCCGTTGCGGCGATGACCTCGTCCACCTCGGTGCTGAAGGGCTCCGAGGTATCGGACCTTCGCGTGTGGACGGTCAGGCCGGTCGGGCTTCGCGCGATCCGCTCGATGGAGGCGTTGAGGATGAACACGCCACCGCCGGTGTCGGCGTCCTCCCAGGGCTGGATGTAGCGAGCCCGGACGCCGCCCAGCGAGTGCAGGTTCACCGACAGCTGGGCGGACCGGGGCGAGGCCAGGATGATGGGGCTGGCCCAGTGCAGCAGCCCGTTGGCCAGCTCGAAGCCGGAGTTCTGCTTGCCGATGATGAAGAGGCGCTTGCCCGCGTAGCTGGCGGCCTCGCGCGTGTCGACGTAGTGGGCGGCGTGCTCGATTCCGGGCGTGTCGGGCAGGAGCGGGTCGGCGACTCCCACCGCGAAGATGACGACGCGACTGCGATAGTCACCGGCGGGCGTGTGCAGGCTGTAGTGCTCGCCATCACGGGAGGTGCCCTGCCAGGGCGTCTGATAGCGAACCGACAGCCCGGTGCGCTCGGCGAAGAGCCGGATGCCCTCTTCCATCTCCGCGCGCGAGGGGAACTCGGATGAGCCATCCATGAGTTCCGGCATCACTGCCCGATGCTCTGGCTCGAAGGCCACCAGGCTGTTCCAGTCGTAGCGCTCGTACTCCCGGCTGTCATGTGCCAGCGGCACGCGCGGCTTCGTCCACGAGAGCAGGCGCTGGAAGAACGGGAAGCGACGAAACATGCCGCCCGGCCCTGGGTCCGCGGAGATGACGGCGTGCTCGATACCGCGCCGCGAGAGGTAGTACGAGGTCTGCAGGCCGCCTGGCCCGCTGCCCACGACCACGACCGGGTAGCTGCCCGGGGGGCTCGCGGGATGGGCTGACCCGGGCTCCGGCGGCAGGCTGGCGCCGTTCACCTGGACGAGCTACCCACGGCGGTTGGCGCGCTCGAGGCGACGGCTGACCGACTGCAGCATGCGATACATGACCGTGGGGTGCAGCAGCAGGAAGTCGCGCAGCTGTGGCCCGGCCAGTTGCAGGGCCTCCACAGGGCGCTCCGCGACCACGTCGGCCACGGGCGGCTCGCCCAGCAGCAACGAGATCTCGCCGAAGAAGTCGCCCCTCCCGAGCCGTGCCACATCCACGCCATCGACGCGTACGCTGACCTCGCCGTCGAGGATGACGAAGAATCCGGAACCGGCAAAGCCCTGGCGCAGGATGCGCTGCCCGGCGGGGAAGGACTCCTCCGACAGCGTGTGCGCCACGGCCTGCAGCTGGGGCTGATCCAGGTCGGAGAAGAGGGTCAGCCCGGCCAGGGCGTTCAGGATCTCCGGCTGGTTCACGCTTCCCATCCTCCTCTGCCAGTGCCTCCGGCCATGTCAATCACGCAGCTGCGCGTCGGCGCGTCGAAGCCGATCCGCCAGCTCATGCAGCAGGTTCATGGCCAGCTGCGGTTCCTGCTCCAGCAGCGTGATGAGGTCCCACGAGGCCAGGGCCAGGCAGACGGTCGCTCCGACGGCATAGACCGTCGCGTTCCGTGGCTGCTGGTCGATGACCGAGAGCTCGCCGAAGAACTCGCCCGGGCCAAGACGTGCCAGCTCTTCCTCGCCGGCGACGATGCGCACCTCGCCCGAGGTCACGATGTAGAGGCCGTTGCCGACCTGGCCCTGGAGAACGATGGCCTGACCGGCCGCAAAGGCGAGTTCCCCGGAGGCATCAGCCACGTGCTCCAGCACGCTGGCATCACACTGCCGCAAGAGCGGCACCTTCTCCAGCCAGGCCAGCTTCTCCTGCCTGCTCAGCGACACGTCGGGCCTCCTTGCGCGGATCGCGGTCATGGTACCAGCGGGTCTGCCGCCCAGGCGGCCCATCCCGGCGCGGCCGCCATCAAGCGGCGCGGCCGGACCTACGGCCCGGGATCCTCCGTTGGGTCCGTCATCGTGAACCGGTCGATGTGCGACTGGTAGTCGGGGAGCGTGCGGACGTAGTCGCTCGTCATGAGTGGCGACGAGATGAGGAAATCGGCCGTGGCGCGATCGCACGCGACCGGGATGTTCCAGACGACGGCGATGCGCAGGAGTGCCTTGACATCGGGATCGTGGGGCTGTGCCTGCAGGGGGTCCCAGAAGAAGATCAGCAGGTCGATGGCGCCATCGGCGATGAGCGCCCCGACCTGGAGATCACCGCCGAGCGGCCCGCTCTGGAGCTTGACGATGCCCACTCCGAGCTCCTCCTCGAGCAGGGTGCCTGTCGTGCCCGTGGCGAAGAGGTCGTGCTCGACCAGTGACCGGCGGTTGTAGACCGCCCACTCGATGAGATCGCGCTTCATGTTGTCGTGCGCCACCAAACCGATGCGTTTGCGCGCGCTCGATGCCTCGTCCATACCTACCTCGGGCTACCACGGCGATGGCCCCATGATGCGGCCACCACATCAACGGTCCGTTGCCGATCGGCTGGGACTCGACGTCCGAACGATTGCATTCGGTGAACATCGCGGTTACGGATGCACCCGCGGCCGATCCGGACGGGCCGTCGGAGGGGCTCTCGGACCGCGCCTGACTCGACCGTTCTACGGCGGTCCGAGCTCCAGCTGCAGGTCGATGAGAGGCTGCTGGCCGACCTGCAGGAGGCCGTCCTGGCCCCGGTCCATGTCCATCACGAGCATGAGCACCGCGCCCAGGGCGACCACCAGGACGACCGCGCCGAGGATGCTGCGCTTGCCCGCCAGACCAGCGCTGTAGCCGACCATGCCGAGGGCCAGGAGGGTGCCGCCAAGCAACAACAGCACGACGGTCTCAGGCACCCGGGCGTAGAGGCCGGCCGTGATGCGGGATTCGTTCAGGTCGATGGTCTCGTTCAGGGTCTCGCCGTACAGGGCGAGCAGGTCGGACGACCCGGCGGTGCGAGCCACCTCCTCGAGGATGGCCCAGAGCTCGTCGTGGATCTCCGAGGTCCGCTCAAGCTTCAGGGCCAGCGTGGCGCGGTCGTCGGAGGTGATGATGCGCAGCGGCACGTACTCCCGCAGCAGCTCACGGGTCGCCTCGGCCGCCGACGCCGGCAGGAACCCGGCGCGCAGGTACGTCGTGCCGATCGAGTTGGCCTCCGCCAAAACGAGCCCGCGTCGCGTGTCGAAGCGGTCGGATGCCATGCCCATGGAGATCGCGAGGAGGAACGCCATCAGGGCCAGGAGCGAGCCGACGATGACCCCCGTGGGGCCTTCCTCCGTCTGCTCCGGCGTGCGCATCTGCCACCAACGGCCCAGTCGGAAGCCGAGTTCGTAGGTGACCAGGCCAGCGACGGCGAAGACCACCAGGATCCCCAACAGGGGATGAGCGTCTAACGCCTGCTGTCCCACCACGGCAGTCTACGCCGCCAGTCAGATCGGGTGGTCACGCATCCGGGGCGGCCGCAGCACGAGGGCGACCAATCCCGCCACGGCTACCCCGAAGAGCGCCGGGATGGCCGCCTTCGCGGCGCGCTTCGGCAACAGCAACTCGAAGAGCGGCACGGGATCGCCGAGCCTGGCCTGGAACGGGCCGAAGGGGCAGTCGCCCCGGCCCACGACGAGCGCGGCTCCCTCGATCAACAGCGCGGCTGCGCTCGCGGTCAAGGCCCGGTCTCGGCGCCGCGTGGCGGCGCAGATCCAGACATAGCCGAGGCTCGCCAGCTGGAGAACGGAGAAGGCCGCATGGGCGACGCGGAAAGCACGGGCTCGCGCACCCAGGTCATTCCAGCGAACCGGCTCCATCCCATGCAGCATGACGCATGCATTCGTCGGGCGCTGTCGGCGCGGCGCTGCATCGCCGCGCACCTTGACTGTGCGACCATGACATCGCCGCAGCGAGCGGCTCGCGAGCGTCGATCGTTCGTCAGATCACTTCAGGGAGGACAGCATCCACATGGCGATCGATCCACGCAAGCTCGTCGTCGAGTTCATCGGCACGTTCTTCCTCGTCCTGACCGTGGGCATGACCGTCATCGATCCAGGCGCCGGGGAATTCGCGGGCTTGGCCATCGGTACGGTGCTGGCGGTGATGATCTTCGCCGGTGGCCACATCTCCGGCGGCCACTACAACCCGGCCGTCACCCTGGGCGTGCTGCTGCGGGGCAAGGTGACGGTCAACGATGCTCTGGGCTACTGGGTCGTGCAGGCGGCCGCCGGCATCGTGGCCGCGATCATCGTGACGGTCATGAAGCCGGCCATGCCGGCCGAGGCGTTGAACGGTTCGCTGGATGTCGTACCGGCGCTGCTGGCCGAGCTCCTGTTCACCTTCGCGCTCGTGTATGTCGTCCTCAACGTCGCCACGGCCAAGGGCACGGAGGGCAACTCCTTCTATGGGCTGGCCATCGGCTTCACCGTGCTGGTCGGGGCGTATGCCGTCGGGTCCATCTCCGGCGGTGCCTTCAACCCGGCGGTGGTGCTGGGCGGATCGATCATGAACATCTTCGCCTGGGGCAACATCTGGATCTACCTCGTGGCCCAGCTCGCCGCTGGCGCAGCCGCGGCCGTGGTCTTCCGCTACCTGCACCCTGGCGAGTAGCCACCAGCACGCGATGGGGTGGGACCCTCGAGCCGTCGGTCCCACCACGCGGGCATTCCTAGGGCGTTCGGCTGGCAGCGGTTCGCAGGGCGGGCCGGGCCCCGTAGGGCGCCAGCACCCTCACTGGCGAAGGTCGGGCCTGCGGCTCCGGCGCTGACCACGAGAGCAGCAGGGGCGCCACCTCGGATGCCGAGACCGGTCGCCCGATCCAATAGCCCTGGGCGGCGTCACAGCCGGTCGATCGGACACGTGCCAGCTCGGCCTTGGTCTCGATGCCTTCGGCGACGATGTGCAGGCCAAGGGTCTGGCCCAGGTGGACCGCCGTGGCGACCATCATCTCGCCACGCAGACCGGCGAAGAGCGTCCGGTCGATCTTCAGCTCGGTGATGGGCATCTCGGCCACGTTCGCCAGCGTCGACGTGGCGACCCCGAAGTCGTCGATCGAGAGGCGCACGCCTGCCCGGCGGAGCCTTGTCAGCCGTGCCTTGCTGCCGGAGTGCGCGCCCAGTGACTGCTCACGCAGCTCCAGCGTCAGGAGTCCCGACGGCAGGCTGGATCGACCCAGTGCCGCCAGCACCGCGTCCGGATAGTGCTCATCAGCCAGCTGCACGGTCGAGACGTTCACGCGCACCCCGATGTCACCCACGCCGAGTCGACGCCACCCCGCGGCGATGCCACAGGCTTCCTCGAGGACCCAGCGATCGACCGCCCGCATGTGGGCAGAGTGCTCGGCGGCAGGCAGGAACGCGCCCGGTAGCAGCGACCCGTGGGTGGGGTGGTTCCAACGCAGGAGTGCCTCGAAGGAGTCGATGGCCCCAGTTGCAAGGGAGACTACGGGCTGGAAGAAGAGCTCCAGCTCGCGGCCGGCCACCGCATCACCCAGCTCGGCGACGATCGAGACCGACCGCAGCGCCTCGGCGCGAGAGGAATCGTTGATCAGCGACCAGCGATCCTTGCCCGTCCCCTTGGCCTGGTAGAGCGCCACATCGGCATCGCGCAGGAGGCTGTCGGCGGTGGCGTCCGGCCCATCGGCGATGGCGATGCCGATGCTGGCATGGACCACGCTTTGGCCATGCTCGGTGACGATGGGATCCGCCACCAGCCGCAGCAGGCGCTCGGCCATCGAGGTCGCATCCTCGGGCGACAGGCAGGGCGCCAGGATCATGGCGAACTCGTCGCCGCCTAGGCGGGCGACCGTGTCGGTCGCGCGCACTGCGGTCCGCAATCGTTTCGCCACCACGCGCAGCAGGGCGTCTCCGGCGGGGTGCCCCAACGTGTCGTTGACGGCCTTGAAGTCATCAAGGTCGAGGATCATGAGGGCAGGACCGCCGCGTTCGTCGCCGAGGCGGGCCACCAGGTGCTCGGCCAGGCCGCGTCGGTTGGGCAGCTCGGTGAGGGGATCCTCCGCTGCCTGCTGCCGGAGTGCCGACTCGAGGGCCTGCCGGTCATCGAGGAGGCGCCATTGCTTGCGCACGAGAAGCTCGAAGCGCGCGATGACGAGCATCGACATCGCGACCGAGGCGACCGCCGCCGAGAACGCGCTCTGGTCGATCCCTGAGGGACCGATGTAGAGCTTGACCAGCAGTGGTGTCGCGCACGCCGTGATCAAAGCGACGGGCCGCAGCCGCTTCCAGATGGGCCGCGTCCCGTGCGTTCCGTGCCTGCCCACATCGCTGTGTCGGGCACTGAGCGCTGCCGATGCCCACAGGGTGTAGCCAAGCATCCAGCCGATGTCGCTGGCACCGGCCGTCCACTCGCCGCTCGCCGAGACCACGGTGTAGGTGAGATCGCTGAACAGGAACGCCGCCGCCGCGGCCGCCAGGAGCTTGGTCGTCCGGTCGAAGGGGCGGCCTGCCAGGAGCGCCGCCAGGAGGATGCTCAGCATGGCGATGTCGAGCATCGGATAGGCCACCACGGTTCCGACCTGGGCGAGGGAGAGCTCGTGGTCAGCCAACTGCGGTGCCACCACCAGGGCCCACAACACGGAGCCGGCGGCCGCGCCCATGACGCCGGCCTCGAGCACGCTGGCGATCGAATTGCCACGACAGAGCAGCAGTCGGGCCATGGCGAGGCACAGGAGGATGTAGCCGACCAGGTACATCACGTCGGCAGGGGCCGGTTCCGACACGGCTCCACCGGCCATGTCGAGGTCGAACGCGACGTCACCGAGCGCGATGAGGGCCACGCCACCCGCGAGCATGATCCAGGGCAGCCGCGGCCGGAGGTAGTGGCGGGTGATGGCCAAAATGATGACGCCCGCTGCCACGAACGTCAGCCCGTCGTAGATGATGGCGTGGCCGACGGCGGAGTCCGCGCCCAAGTAGAGCACGATGGCGGTGAGCCCAAAAGTCATCCACAGGAGCTCAGGTCTCCCGGCCAGCGCGCTCCGCGAGATGCGGCTGTCCCGCCATGAGCGGATCCCACGGTCGATCGAGAGCCAGGTCATCCGGTGGCGCGTCCGTCCTTCTACGATGCGATCGTCCAGTCAGGCTAGGGTCGAACCGGGTCACGGTCCATGGGACCTTGGTCCAGTCCGACGCTGGCCGATGCAGCATCGTCATCGGCCAGCGTCGTCATCGAACCGTCGACGACGGTTTCCTACAATCTGCTGGCGCCGTCTCGCAGTGCGGTGCGTTGTCTGACTCAGCCGATCGGAGAACCACGTGCCGCGTGACCTTGTCCCTGACGACCGCCACCTGGTGGTTCACGACCGTGCCGGCGCGAGGCTGCCGTTCTCGCGCGGCATCATGGCCACAAGCCTGCTTGCTACGGGTCTTGCCACGGCCGAGGCCTACCGCATGGCGACGCTGCTCTACGAGACGCTGAGAGCGGATGCCATCCGCGAGATCGAGGCGGACGAGTTGGTGACCCGGGCACATGCGCTGCTCGCCGAGCAGCAGGGAGCGACGGTGGCCGCGCGTTGGCTGGCCTGGCGCCACGCCAAACGGGTCCGCCGGCCCGTGGTCATCTCCATCTGCGGCGCACCCGGCGTGGGCAAGTCCACCGTCGCGACGCGCCTGGCGGTGCGCCTCGAGATCACGCGCATCGTGACCACCGACACTATTCGGGAGGTCCTGCGCACGGTCATCCCGAGCGCCGTGCTGCCAGAGCTGCATGCCTCGTCCTACGAGCTGGTCGACCTGCATGCGGCGATGCCGTTCGCCGGCTTCGATCGACAGGGGGCAGCAGTGGCCGCGGCGACCGATGCCGTCGTGGGCCGACTGTGCACCGAGCGGCGCTCCACGTTGGTGGAGGGGATCCACGTCGCCCCGGGTCATCTCTCGCGCACGGCGCCCGGACACCCTACCGGTCCGGTGGTCATCGAACGTCTCATCGTCGAACCCGACGAGGACACCCACCGTGAGAGGCTGCTGCATCGCTCGCAGGTGGAGCCACTGCGGCGAGGCGATCGCGGCCTGGCCGAGTTCCCCATCATCCGCGCGATCCAGGACCATCTCGTGGAGCAGGCTGTGGCCGGCGGCGTGCCCATCATCGACCCCACCGGCCTGGCCGACCTGACCCAGTCCATCGTGGACGAGATCGTGCGCCATACCGACGAGGACGCCCATGCGGAGTGACGGGCGGTTGGTCGTGCTGGACGTCCACGGCGTGGTGTTCAACAACCCACTCGTGCCCTATCTGCTGGAGATCGCCAGCCGCCACGGCCGAGATGAGGCCCAGGTGCTGCGGCGATGGTCCGAGCAGCTGCGTCGTCCGTTCTGGCTGGGCCAGCTGAGCGTGTCGCAGCTGTGGGAGAACCTCTATCCCGGCTGCGACGCGATGACACTGTCGGCCGAGCTGGAGGAGCGCTACGATGCCGGGCCGCTCTTCCATGCGCTCGATGCCATCGACGAGCCCATCTGGCTGCTCAGCAACCACCGCAGCGAGTGGCTGCTGCCGCGCATCGCCAGGTTCGGGCTGGAAGGGCGGTTCGAGCGCGTGTACGTGTCGGACGCCATCGGGTTCGTCAAGCCCGAGCCGGAGGCGTTCGAGTTCGTTCGGGAGATGGCGGGCGGGCGGGCCATCCGCTATGTCGATGACAATCCCGTCAACGTGTCTGCGGCTGGCGCGATCTTCGAGGACGCTCTCGTGCTCGAGCAGGCTGGCGGCTTCGCTGGGCGTCCTGTCGGATAGGACGCGTCCGCCTGCTCAGATCCCGAAGACCGACCTGGCCAGCGACACCCACTGGGCCAGTCGCGTCCGGTCACCGCCGACGTCATAGACGTCGCGGAAGAGGACCTCGACCGGGCAGCCCCTGCCAGCGGTGGCCTCGTAGGTACGTCGCAGGTCGGCTTCGGCTCGCTCCCAGTGCGGAGTAGCTCCGCTGATGGGGACAGGGTCGGGTTTGCGTGAGTAGACGTAGCGCGGCCCGAGCATCTCGGCCACTCCATCCAGGTCTGCCCAGGGCGTGACGGACACCGAGCGCAGGTTCGGGATCGCCTGCATGATCAGCTCGAGGCGGTCGTGGACGGGCTCGCAGCAACCGTAGTAGACGAGGCCGAAGCGGTCGGTCAGTCGCTTGATGTAGGGCAGCACGAACTCGGCGTACATGGTCGGACTGATGAGTGCCGATTCCTGGGACTCCGCCCAGCACCACAGGTCCTTGAGGCGGCCGGGCGCGTCACCCTCGGCGTCGGGCAGCTCCGACACGTAGCCGTAGGCCCGTGGACCGGCCAGCTGGTTGTCGCTGTTGGGCACGATGAGCCCCTGGTCCTCGATGAAGCTGAACATGCGCTCGCGATCAGCGGCCATGTACTCCATGAGCGCGTGGATGGTCTGGGGTGACTCGTAGAGCCAGTTGAGCAGGCCGTCGTTGCCGACAAAGCGGTAGACCTGCCAGGTGAGGCCGATGAAGTAGTTGCCGGCCCAGCTCTCCGCGCCCTGCTCGACCATGAAGTGGTCGTAGTTGCCGACCCGGATCGGCAGCAGGTCAGCGAAGGCGTCCTCCAACAAGCGCCGCTTGTGCTCGGTGCCCGCGCGGTCGAGGCTGAATGACCGGGGCCGCAGCAGCTGCACGTCGGCCGGCGTGCGGATGGGGAAGTCGAAGGTATAGCCGATGCCCTCGGTCGGGATCTGGACGACCTCGACGCCCCAGCCGGTGTCCAAGATGTCCCAGCCCAGGCGGAACCAGGGCTCGAGCACGATGTCGTCGCCGACCTCGTCGAAGTGGCGGATGTTCTCGCGCATCGCCGCTTCGACCGCGCGCAGGATGGGGTGCTCGCAGCGCAGCTCGCCTGGCGCCACGTACTCGTGTACGGTGCCGACCTCGAACTGGATCATCGGTCGTTCCGGCCGCAGATCGTGAAGGGCGCGCCAGCCGCGCTTGCGCTCAGCCATCACGGGCAGGGCGGCGATCTCGGCCCAGCGGCCGGCCAGGGCACGGATGATCTCGTGGTCGGCGGTGCTCGGCAGCGCGGTCGCCGGATGGTCAGGCATGATCGCTCCCGGGGTATCTAGACCGTGCCGGCCTCGTCGAGCAGCTCACCACCGGGTCCACGCAGCTCGATGCGGACCGCGGCCATGCCGAGCTGATGAGTGGAGCAGGACAGGCACGGATCGAACGCCCGCACCAGGGCAGAGACGCGGTTGACCGCACCCTCCGTGATGTGCTTGCCATCCACGAACCTTACGGCCACGTCGTGCACGCCCCGCCGGATGGCCAGGTTGTTGTGGCCGGTGGCGACGATGAGGTTGGCCCAGGTCATGGCGCCATCCTCGTTGACGCGATAGTGGTGGATGAGCGTGCCTCGGGGGGCCTCGATGATGCCGACTCCCTCGGGCTCGTTGACGCCGGCATGGGCACGGACCTTGGTGTCGAGGATCCCCGGCTCGTCCAGCAGCTCCTTCATGCGCTCCAGGCCGTACAGGGCCTCGATGAGTCGCGCGTAGTGGTTGTGGAAGCTGCTCTGGACGACGCGCCCCAGCCGCTGGCGCATCTCCTGCAGCTCCGCGTCGGCGAGCGGGGTCGAGATGCTGTCGCAGACGTTGAGTCTTGCCAGCGGCCCGACGCGGTAGACGCCGTCGGCGAGTCCGAGCGGCTTGAAGTAGGGCGCCTTCAGGTACGAGTCGGACATGGTCGCTTCGCCGATGTAGCTGGCGTACTCGGCCGCCTGCACCTGGTCGGCCACGATCGCACCGGCGGCATCGCGGAAGCGCAGGTTGCCGTCGTAGAGCTCGAGCGAACCCGTCGGCCCGACCAGGCCGCAGTACATGGTGGGGAAGTTGGAGAAGGAGGCGACCTCGTCGGGGAAGCTGTCGATGGTGCCCTTCCACAGCTCCAGTGTGCGGCGCAGGATGGCCATCGCCTCGGGCCACTCCGCCAGCGTCGTCTCGCGCGCCTGCGGGTCGAGCTCCTGGTTCACGCCGCCCGGCACGGTCCAGGAGGGATGAACACGCTCGCGCCCCAGCCGCTCGATGACCTGCTGGCCGAACTTGCGCAGCCGAACGCCGTCCTGCACCACGGCCGGATGCTCCGCCAGCAGTCCGGCCACGTTGCGCTTGGCGGGATCGTAGTCCATGCCCAGCAGCAGATCGGGCGCGGAGAGGTGGAAGAAGGAGAGCGCATGCGACTGCACGATCTGGGCCATGTGCAGCAGCTCGCGCAGCATGGCCGCGGTGGCGGGGATGCGCACGGCCATGATGGCGTCGCAGGCCTTCGAGGAAGCCAGCAGGTGGCTCACCGGACAGATGCCACAGATGCGCGCGGTGATGGCCGGCATCTCGTAGTAGGGCCGCCCCTCGACGAACTTCTCGAAGCCACGGATCTGGGTCACGTGGAACTGCGTGTCGGCCACGTTGCCGTCGTCATCGAGCTGGATGCTGATCGAGGCGTGGCCCTCGATGCGGCTGACGTGGGGGATCTGGATCGTCGGCATCGTTGGCCTCCTCAGCCGAACCGCTGGCGGGAACCGACGTCGGGCACCCGGCCTTCGAGCAGCTCGCCGACCACGTAGAGGATCGTCTCGGGCCTGGGCGGACAGCCGGGGACGTGGACATCGACCTTCACGTGCGCGTGCAATGGCTGGGCCTGCTTCAGCAACGCCGGCACGCCATCGGTCGGGATCTGTGGCTGCGCGGTCGCGCCCTCGACGTAGACGCGTTCCAGCAGCGCACGCGTGGGGATGCCGTTGCGCATCGCGGGCACGTTGCCGGTGACGGCGCAGTCGCCCAGGGCGACGACGATGCCGCTGCGCTCGCGGGCCCTGGTCAGCAGCTCCAGGTCATCAGTGCTGCTGACGGCGCCCTCGATGATGGCCACATCCACGCCCTCGGGCCACTCCTGTGCATCGACCAGGGGACCGAAGACGATGTCAGCCCTCGCCAGCACGTCCACGATGGCCTCGTCGATGTCTAGCAACGACATGTGACAACCGGAGCAGCCGTCGAGCCAGCAGGTGCCGATCCGTGCCTTGTCCATCACTGGCCCTCTCGCATCGAGCTCAGGCTGCTGACGACGCTGCGCTGCTTGGTCATCTCCTCGACCGCCCAGCCCTTCTCGGCCAGGGCGCCGGTCGGACAGGCCTGGACGCACTTGCCGCAGCTGGTGCAGCTGGCAGCCTCACCCCATGGCCGCTGCATCTCGGCGACCGGCCCCGAAGCGATGCCGCGACCTGCCATATCCCACACGTGGGCGCCCTCGATCTCGGCGCAGGTGCGCACACAACGCGAGCACAGCACGCAGCGGTTGGGGTCGAAGACATAGCGTGCATGCGAGGTGTCAGGGGTGAGCCTGGGGAAGTTGTAGGGGTAGCGCACGTACGTCACGCCGTGCTCCTGCGCCAGGCTCTGCAGCTCGCAGTGTCCCGATGACACGCACACCGCACACACGTGATTGCGCTCCGCGAACAGCAGCTCCAGGGCCATCTTGCGATAGGACTGCAGCTGCGCCGAGCTGGTCGTCACGGCCAGCCCTTCCTGTACCGGCGTGGTGCAGGCGGGCAGCAGCCGCTTGACGCCGGAGACCTCGACCATGCACAGGCGACAGGAGCCTTGTGGCGAGAGGCCTTCCATGTAGCACAGCGCGGGGATGTACTTGTCGTTCGCTCGTGCCACCTGCAGGACGCTCTGGTCGGCCTTCGCCGCGATCACCTCGCCGTCGATGCGGACCATCACCCGATCGCTCACCTGGTCCTCCTAGCTCTGCAGGCTGCGGATGTCGCAGCGCAGGCAGCGCTGCGCTTCGTCCAGCGCAGCTGCCGGTGTCAGGCCCAGCGAAACCTCGACGTAGGAGCCCACGCGCTCGGCTGCCGGCAGCTCGGCCGGGGTGTGCCGACCGATCGGGCTCGGCGGGTCAGGCGGCTCCATCTGGTAGACGAACTCGGGCAGCACGCTGGGGGTCAGCCGATCCATCAGGCGGCGGTCGATGTTGCGGGCGGCCTTCTTGCCGATGCCCATGGCATTGGAGACGTTGGAGGCACCGGTGATGAGGTCGCCACCCGCGTAGAAGCGCTCGCGGCTGGTCTCGAGCGAGTAGCGGTCCACCTCCAGCGTGCCATCGTCCTTCACGCGCAGCCCGGAGGCGTTGCAGAAGTCGGGGTCGACGCGCTCGCCGACGGCGAGGATGACGCTGTCGCACTCGATACGCATGATCTCGTCGGTGGGCACGGGCCGACGACGACCGGATTCGTCGAATTCGCCCGGACGGGTGCGCACGACCTCGATGGCGCGCACGTTGCCATCGGCATCGCCGACGATGCGGTTGGGGGCGGCCAGGTAGGCGATCCGAGCACCCTCGTGCTCGGCGGCCTCGACCTCCTCCGCGATGGCCGGCATGTCCTTGCGCTCGCGGCGGTAGACGATGGTCACCTCCGCGCCCATGCGGCGAGCCGTGCGGGCGGAGTCGACGGCGGCGTTGCCGCCACCGATGACGACCACGTTCCGGCCGACCGGAACGGACTGCCCACGTGCCATGGCCTCCAGGAAGGGCAGCGCCGGGATGACCCCGGTCAGCTCGGTGCCGGGCAAGTGGACCCACGCTTCCTTCCAGGTGCCGATGGAGAGGAAGACGGCGTCGTACTGCTCGGCCACGTCATTGAGCGTGACGTCGGTGCCCACCTCGACGTTGAAGCGGAACTCGACACCGACGCGCTCGATGAGCTCGATCTCCTTGTCCAGCACCCGCTGCGGCAGCCGGTAGTCCGGCAGCGCGTACCGCAGCATGCCGCCGGCGGCTGGACGCGCCTCGTAGCAGGTCACCTGGTGCCCACGCAGCGCCAGGTAGTAGGCGCAGGTCAGGCCCGTGGGGCCGGCGCCGACGACGGCGACCCGTTGTCCCGTCGGTTCCAGGCGGCGTTCGAGGACGCGCTCCACCATGGCCTCGAAGCGGTCGCCCAGCAACACCTGGTCGGCGATGGCGCGATGCACCTCGCGCATGTTCACGGCCTCGTCGATGGCCTCGCGCCGGCAGCGGTCATCGCAGGGGTGCTGGCAGACTCGCCCGGTCGAAGCCGGCAGCGGGTTGTCGAGGATGACCGAGAGGAAGGCATCCTCCAGCCGGTCCTCCTTGTACAGCTGCAGGAAGCGCGGGATATTCATGTGCAGCGGGCAGGAGTTCTCGCAGGGCGAAAGCGCCAGGTCCTCGCAGACGCCGGCTCGGCAACGCTTGGCCCGGATGTGGTCCTCGAACTCGTGGCGGAAGTGCCGCAGGCTGGTGAGCACCGGGTTGGGCGCGCTCTGGCCCAGCCCGCAGAGCGAGGTGTCGCGCACCATGCGACAGAGTTCGTCGAGCGCGTCGAGATCGTCGAGGGTGGCGCTGCCGTGGGTGAAGCCGTCGAGCATCTCCAGCGCCTTGTCCAGGCCCACCCGGCAGGGCACGCACTTGCCGCAGCTCTCCGAGTGGGTGAACTCGATGAAGTAGCGGGCGACGTCGACCATGCAGTTGTCTTCGTCCATCACCACCATGCCGCCCGAGCCCATGATCGATCCGATCTGGGCAAGGGTCTCGTAGTCGACAGGCGTGTCGAACATGTCGGCAGGGATGCAGCCGCCCGACGGACCACCAGTCTGCACGGCCTTGATCTCGCGGCCGTTGCTGCCACCTCCGCCGATGTCGTAGATGAACTTCGAAAGCGGCGTGCCCAGCGGCATCTCCACCAGGCCGGTGCTGCGCACCTTGCCCACCAGCGAGAAGACCTTGGTGCCCGCGCTCCGGGCGCTGCCGGTGTCGCTGAACCAGGCCGGGCCGCGCGCCACGATGGGCGCCACGTTGTACCAGGTCTCGACGTTGTTGATGTTGGTGGGCTTGCCGTACAGGCCGCGCTGTGCGGGGAAGGGTGGCCGCGGCCGCGGTCGGCCGGCGCGGCCCTCGAGCGAGGCGATGAGGGCGGTCTCCTCGCCGCACACGAAGGCGCCCGCTCCCTCCACCGTCTGGATGTCGAAGTCGAAGCCGCGGCCCATCACGTTCGTCCCGAGCAGGCCATAGGCACGCGCCTGCGCGATGGCGCGCGCCAGGCGCATCACGGCGATGGGGTACTCGGCGCGCACGTAGATGATGCCCTGAGAGGCGCCCGTGGCGAAGCCGGCGATGAGCATGCCCTCGAGGAGCGCGTGCGGATCGGACTCGATCTCGTTGCGGTTCATGTAGGCGCCCGGGTCGCCCTCGTCGGCATTGCAGACGAGGTACTTCTCTGGACCGGGGGCCTGCCGCAGGAACTCCCACTTGTTGCCGGTCAGGAAGCCGGCCCCACCGCGACCGCGCAGCTTGGAGGCCTTGATCTGCTCGATGACGCCGTCGGGGTTCTGGTCGATGAGGACCTTGTAGAGGGCCTGGTAGCCGCCGACCGCGATGTACTCCTCGATGTCGTCGGGGCTGATGAGGCCGCAGTTGCGCAGCACGATCTTGAGCTGCCCGGCGAAGAAGGGGACCTCGTCCCAGCTGGGCACGTCGGCGTAGCCGGTCCCGTAGCGCACATTGCCGGTGAGGTGGTCCCACTCCTCGATCTTGCACAGCACCAGGTCGGCCGGCGGCAGACGGTCGTGGCTGATGGCATCGATGATGTCGTCCACGTGGTCGGGCTGGACGCGGCGCAGGATGAGCAATGGCCGACCGGGCAGCCACACGTTGACGAGCGGCTCCTCGGCGCAGAAGCCGAAGCAACCCACCGGTGACAGCTGCAGGTCCAGGCCGCGTGCATCGATGGCCGACTTGAAGGCGCTGAAGACACCCTCGGCGCCGTTGCCGCTGCCACAGGTGCCCATGCCCACCGCGACCCGCGGGCGAGCGGGCAGGAGCTTGGCGAGGCCGGCTTCACGAGCGTTGGCGAATGCCGCCAGGTCGGCGATCCTCACCGGGTGCCCGCCTGCCGTAGCGCCTCGACCTCGCGGATCAGCGCCTGTTCGGTAACGTGACCACGGATGGCGTGGTCGACCTCGATGACCGGCGCCAGCGCGCATTGTCCGAAGCAGGCCACGGTGCGGACGGTGAATTGCTGGTCCGGCGTGGTCAGCGACACCTTGTCGGCATCAGCGCCGGCGGCGCGCAGGCCCAGCTGCAGCTTCACTCGCTCGAGCAGCGGGCGCGAGCCGCGCGTGTGGCAGGCCGTGCCACGACAGATGGCCACGGTGTGCGTCCCCTGGGGCTCGAGATTGAAGAGCGCGTAGAACGAGGCCACGCTGAAGACCTGTGACTGCGGGATGCCGCTGCGAGCGGCCACGTACTCGAGCGTGGACATGGGCAGGTACTTGTGGCGGTTGCGGTCCTGCAGCCGCTGGAGGATGCCGAGCAGCGCGCCCGGTCGCCCTACCTGATCCGCGATGATGCCGTCGATCAGGTCCTGCTCTTCCACGCCCTGGAGTGCGGCCTCCCGGGGCGCCGTCTCCCGTCCGGTCACCATCGAGCTTCCTCGTGAACAGGCCGTGGCTCGTGGGCCGGTACAAAGACGCGGCCTGCCTGACGCCCGGCGTTGCCTGCAACGTACGGCCCTTCGGCTCTGGGCCACAGGGCCATGTGGACCGCTGTGCGGCAGTCCGTCTGCGCCGTTCATGGGCTGACTTGGCCGGCCCGCGTGGGGCCACTCGGCCATGTCGCGTGGTGCCACTCGGCCGTGTCGCCGGTCGACCCAGCCTTAGCTCCGGCGCGTCCTCGACTTGCGCTCGCGTAGCTCGTTCAACATCACGGCCACGATCGTTGCCAGCGTGAGCGGGATGACGAACCAGGTGATGGCCTGGGAGAACGGATGGCGGATAGGGTGCTCGATGGCCTCCAGCACCAGGAAGCTGGTGTAGATGGCCGCGTACGCCAGGAAGAGCGCGCCCTCCCACCGTCGGATGACGTGGCCGGTGAACAGCAACGGCAGGCAGGCCACGGCGACCACCAGCATCACCGGGATGTCGAAGGCGATGGCCTGCTCCGGCACCGTGATGCCGCCGGGAGCCACGACCGCGCTGATGCCGAGCACGCCCAGGATGTTGAACAGGTTGGAGCCGACCACGTTGCCCACCGCCAGGTCGCGCTGGCCCCGAAGTGCGGCCACCACCGACGTGACCAGCTCGGGCATGGACGTGCCGATGGCCACGATGGTCAGCCCGATCACCAGCTCCGGGATGCCGAAGGAGCGCGCCAGGTCGCTGGCTCCACCCGTGAGTGCCTGGGCACCGACCACGAGGGCCGCCAGCCCGGCGAGGAAGATGAGGCCACTCCTCGCCAGCGAGACAGCCGGGATGGAACCATCGAGTCCCTCGCGGTACTCGTCCACGAACAGGGCCGACTCGGCCCGGCCCTTGCGCACGGTCCAGGCGGTGTATCCCGCCAGCAGCGCCACCAGCACGGCACCCTCGGCCGCGCCGAGCGTGGCATCGAGGACCAGCAGCCACAGCAGCAGCGAGGCACCGATGACGAGCGGGACATCGAAGCGCACCAGCTGCTGCTGCACCATCAGCGGCCGCAGCAGGGCGGCGGCGCCCAGGACGAGTAGCACGTTGTAGATGTTGCTACCCACGACATTGCCGACGGCGACGTCAGGGCTGCCACCCAGGACTGCCCCCACCGAGACGGCCAGCTCCGGGGAGCTCGTGCCGAACGCCACCACGGTCAGCCCCACGACGACCGGGCTGATGCCGAGGCCGAGGGCCAGGCGCGAGGACCCGCGCACCACCAGCTCGCCGCCGACAACCAGCACGGCCAGGCCGACGATGATCGACAGGAAGGCGATCATCCAGGCGGTGAGGCGACGGGTGGCCTGGGCACGGCAGCGGCTACCTGGGCCGCGGCGTTGGGTGGCTGGCCACTGATGCTGCCTAGCCGCATCCCAGGGCGCGCGACATCACGAGGCAGGCCTCAGCCATGCGGGCATCTGACAGGCGCGTGATGCGACGACTCAGTCGGTTTCGTGGGAGGGTGTGGACGTTGTCGAACGAGGCGACACATGCCACCGGCAGTCCTCCTCCGGGCCGAGCAGCAGTTCGCTGCTCAGACCGCGGATCGTCCTGGTGCAAGCTGCCACGACGACGGCACCGATGCGATCCGCGTTTTCATCCCTCTCCAGGCGGGCATCGGACAGGCGCGTGATGCGACGACTCAGTCGGCTTCGCGGGAGGGTGTGGACGTTGTCGAACGAGGCGACACAGACCACCGGCAGCCCGTCCTCCGGGCCGAGCAGCAGTTCGCTGCTCAGACCGCGGATCGTCCTGGTGCAACTTTCTCGCTGCCACGACGACGGCACCGATGCGATCTGCGAGGGGGTCTCGGGTCAGCACGATGACGGGACGCTCGCCCCCCGGCGTCGTCGCCCACCAGACCTCGCCCCTCACCACGATGGCGTGCCCGCCCAGGAGCCTGGATCGTTGGCCAGTGCCAGCTCCTCATCGGTCAGCGGCTGCTGCTCGTAGCGCTCCGCGTCTCGTTCACAGGCCAATCGGTACAGGTACAGCTCGACCGACTGCCGGATGGCCTCGGAGCGGGATGCATGGGCGCCGGGCACCAGGGCATGCACGAGGGCATCGAGCTGCCGGACCAGATCGTCAGGCAAGCGCACCGCGATCTGAGTCGTCATGCAGCGAGTATACCGACTCGTCACCCACGGCGACATACGGTCGCCAGTCGGAGCTGCCGCCGTCTCCAGCGCCGCGCCCTGCGCGTGAGATCCGGGCGTGGCCATGATGATGACGTCTTCGCTCGGCCCGCGTCGCCAGAGTCACGGCCAGGCCGGGACTAGAAGTCCGCGGAGCCTGGCGTGCGCGGGAAGGGGATGACGTCGCGGATGTTGGCCATGCCCGTGGCGTAGGCCAGGGCACGATCGAAGCCCAGGCCGAAGCCGGCATGTGGCACGGTCCCGTACCGACGCAGGTCGCGATACCAGCCGTACGCGCCCGCGTCGAGGCCCATCTCCTCGATGCGCCGGTCGAGCACGTCGAGACGTTCCTCGCGCTGGGAGCCACCCACGATCTCGCCCATGCCCGGTGCCAGCACGTCCATGGCGGCGACCGTGCGATCGTCGTCGTTGAGGCGCATGTAGAAGGCCTTGATGTCCTTGGGGTAGTCGACCACCACCACCGGGCGCCGGGCGACCTCTTCGCACAGGTACCGCTCGTGCTCGGCCTGCAGGTTGAGCCCCCAGGCCACGGGGAACTCCCACTCGCGATCGGCCGCCCTGCAGCACCGTCGACCGCCTCGGTGTAGGTCATGCGCTCGAAGTCGGACTCGACGAACGCCTCCAGCCGGCTGACGGCTTGAGGGTCGATGCGCTCGGCGAAGAAGGCCATGTCATCCTCGCGTTCATCCGAGGATGGCGCGGAAGGCGTACTTCAGCAGGTCCTCGGCCAGGTCGGCATCGTCGGAGAGATCGGCGAAGGCGATCTCCGGCTCCACCATCCAGAACTCCGAGAGGTGCCGGCTGGTGTTGGAGTTCTCGGCCCGGAAGGTCGGCCCGAAGGTGTACACCCGGGTCATGGCCAGGCAGTAGGACTCCACGTTGAGCTGGCCCGACACCGTCAGGAAGGTGGGCCGGCCGAAGAAGTCCTGGCTGAAGTCGATCGAGCCGTCGGCGTCGGCGCGGCAGGTTGGCCAGGTCCAGCGTCGAGACACGGAACATCTCGCCCGCACCCTCGGCATCCGAGGCAGTGACGATGGGCGTGTGGATCCAGTAGAAGCCGTGCTCGTGGAAGTAGCGATGGATGGCCTGCGCCAGCGCGTGGCGGACGCGCGCGACCGCGCCGATGGTGTTGGTGCGCACGCGCAAGTGTGGTACCTCGCGCAAGTACTCGAAGGTGTGGCGCTTCGCCGCGACGGGGTAGCTGTCGGGGTCGTCGACCCAGCCCACGACCTCGATGGCATCGGCCTGCAGCTCGATCGACTGACCCGCGCCCTGCGACTCGGCGAGGGTGCCACTGGCTCGCACGGCACAGCCGGCGGTGAGGCGCGTGATCTCGTCCTCGTAATTGGGCAGCCCGGCCTGGGCGACCACCTGGAGGGCCGCGAAGCACGAGCCATCGTGGACCTGCACGAACGACAGGCCGGCCTTGGAATCCCGCCGCGTGCGCACCCAGCCCTGGACCTTCACCTCGTCGCCGACCGTGCGCTTGCCGGCGAGCACGTCGGCGATGCGGACCACCTCTGCCATCGATCCCTCCTTCGCCTAGCGAGAGTACGCGAATCGGCCGCCCGCGCCCTGCATGCCCTGCGCGCCCCGCTTGCCTGCGCGTCCCTGCCTGCTCGCGCTGATGTGCCTAGCGGTCGAAGACGGGCCGAGTCTCGCCGAGCATGGCAGCCTCGATGTCGAGCGCCGCGCTGATGATGCCGACGTGGCTGAAGGCCTGCGGGAAGTTGCCCAGCTGCTGGCCGCTGCGGGGGTCGATCTCCTCGGCCAACAGGCCCACGTCGTTGGCGTGCGCCAGCACCATATCCAGTCGCTCCCGTGCTCGCGTCACCTGCCCGCTGCGCGCCAGCGCACTGACCATCCACAGGGTGCAGAACACGAAGGTGCCCTCGTCGCCCACCAGCCCGTCGTCGCTACGGTATCGGTAGATATGGCCGGCTACCCCGAGTTCGGCATCGATGGCCTCGATGGTGGCGAGGACGCGCGGGTCCTGGTCGGGCAGGAAGCCCAGTCAGCGAGACATTGAGCGCGGCCGCGTCCAGGTGCGGTGATCCGAGTGCCTGCGTGAAGGCTCCGCGCAGCGGGTCTACGCCCTCGGTCTCGATGCGGCGGCGCATCGCCTCGCCGGCCGCCCGCCAGTGGCCGGGCACCTCGTCCTCGCCCAGGCTGAGGGCCACCAGCCTGATGCCAACGTCGACCGCCAGCCACATCATCAGCTTGGAGTGGAGGAAGTGCTGGCTTCGGCCGCGCACCTCCCAGATGCCCTCGTCGACCTCATCGAAGCGCTCGATGGCGAGCTCCACCACGTCACGCAGGAATCGGGCCGTGTGCGGGCTGATCTGCTCGCCCAGCTCGCGCACATGCGTCGCCATGTACCAGGCCGCAGTGGTGAGCCAGCCGTACGTGTCGAGCTGCGTCTGGTTCCAGGCCCCGTTGCCGATGCGCACGGGCCTCGAGCCGCGATAGCCAGAAAGATGCCGCAGCTCGGTCTCCGTGAGGATGCGCTCGCCGCCGATGCCGTACATGATCTGCAGCTCCGAGGCACGCCCAGCCGTGGTGAGACCGAGCCACTTGGAGAAGCGCCGTGCCTCGTAGTGGTGGCCCAGCCGCACCAGCGCTGCCAGCACGGTGGTCGAGTCTCGGATCCAGGTGTAGCGGTAGTCCCAGTTGCGCACACCGCCGATCTCCTCCGGGAGCGAGGTCGTCGGTGCCGCGATGTAGGCACCGGTGCGCTCGTCCGTCAATCCCTTCACCGTCAGCGCGCTGCGCACCACCGCCTCGCGGTAGGGACCGGCATACTCCGTTGTGCGACTCCAGTCCTGCCAGAACGCGATGGTCGTGCCGAGCTGCTCGAGGGCCGCCTGCCGCGATAGCCGCGACGTCTCCAGCCGACTGGGCGTCGACCAGCTGACGACGATGATCCGCTCATCCCCTGCGGCGATGGTGGCACGAGCCTCGAGAGCGCTGTCATCGTCGCTGGCCAGGGGCCCGATCTCGCTCTGCAGCAGCAGCGCATCGGCGCCGCCGGTGGAGATGGCCATGTCGGTGGCGAGCAGGTTCGTGAACGGCGTCGTAAGACCGTACGAGAAGCGCGGGCGCCACTCCAGCTGGATGTCGACCTCGCCCTGCACACCTCGAAGGATGCGGATGAGGCTGTGCCGCGTTCCGGGTCGTCGAGCCTGGCCGGGATCGTCAGGGCCGGCTTCGATAGGCATGAAGTCGGTCAGAGTGGCCTGACCCCCGGCGCAGGAGAACGTGGTCTCGAGCACGTTGGTGTCGGGCAGGTAGCGACGGCGGATGGTCGCCTCCGGGTCGGCTGGGCCGACCCGGAAGTGCCCGCCCAACCTGCGGTCGAGGATGCGTGCGAACGGCGGCCGTCCGTCGAAGCGATGGAAGACGGCCCACTCGATCGACCCGTCGCGGGCGACCAGTGCCAGAGAGTGGCAGTCGCTGATGAGGGCGTAATCCGAGATGGCCGGGAACACCATCGCCGTCTGCTGCTGTGTCATCGCGCGCTCCTGCTGCCGTGTGCCTCCATGCTAGCGGCGTGTCTCGGGACCTGGCCAGAAGTCAGTGTCCGGCGGTGGGTCGGTCAGGCGCTCGACCGCATCGAGCGCGGGCTCCAGGCCTGGGTCCACCTCCGCCGCCGCGAAGTTGGCCCCACTGACCATCGCCGCCATGGGCTGTGCGCCGGGACCTTCGAGCAACCTCCGACCAAGGTCCAGCCGACGCACTTCGGGCACGAACACCGCGACGACGCCAACCACGAGGATGGTCACCATGCCCCCGGCGACGACGCTGGGGACGACACCGATGAGCGTGGCAGCCACCCCGCTCTCGAAGGCGCCCAGCTCATTGGAGGCACCGATGAAGAGGTGGTTGACGGAGGCGATGCGGCCGCGCAGCACCTCCGGTGACTCGACGCGCAGGATGACCAGGCGGATGACCACGCTGACGCCGTCGGCCAGGCCGGCCACGAAGAGTGCAGCCAGCGACAACAGGAAGCTGGTCGAGAGTCCGAACACGATCATGGACACGCCGAAGAGAGCCACGAACCCCAGCAGCAGGCTGCCGGCGCGGCGCCGTGGCGGCAGGCGGGTGGTAGCCAGCATCGACAGCAGTGCGCCCACGGAGGGCGCCGTGCGCAGCAGCCCCAGCCCGAAGGGGCCGACGCCGAGGATGTCGGCCGCGAATACCGGCAGCAGGGCGATGGCCCCGCCGAAGAAGACGGCGAAGAGGTCGAGGGCCATCGATCCCAGGAGGACCCGGTGGCCCAGCACGTAGCGCACGCCGCCGGACAGGCTGTGGGCGAGGCTTTCGCCGCGCTCAGGCTCCGGCATGGGCTTGCGCTCGATGCGCGTCACCGCCAGCACCGAGACGGCCATCAGCAGCGTCAGCGCGAAATAGGTGGCGGGGATGCCGATGGCAGCGATGGCGAGGCCACCCACAGCCGGCCCGACGATGGCCGCGGCGGTCCAGGTCGCGCCCGTCAGCGAGGCACCCCGCGAGGCGTGCTCGATGGGGATGACCTGGGCCTCGAACGCCACCAGGGCCGGGCGCTCGAAGCCGGCCGCCACGCCGATGAGGAACACCACCAGCAGGATGCCGGCGAAGCTGATGCCCGCCGGGTCGAGTGACATCAGCGCCAGCACGAAGGCTCCGACAGCCAGGAGCGACCCGGTCAGGAGGATGATCGAGCGGCGGTCGCGCCGATCGGCCACGTGTCCGCCGAGCAGCATCAGTGCCAGCGCCGGGATAGCCTCTACCAGGCCCAGCAGACCGAGCGCCAGCGGCTCGCCGGTGACCTCGTAGGTCTGGAATGCCACCACCGTCGCGATGGCCGTCATCCCCAGCGCAGCCAGGCCGCGGGCCGTCAACAGGGCACGGAATTCGGGTAGCGCCAGCAGGGCCAGGGTGGGATCGGGCTGAGACGACGACGTCACCATCCGAGCCTAACGCGTAGCCCGCCGCCCACGCATGGTATCCCGCCGCCGCGCCGTGGAGCCAATGTCGTCATGTTCGCGTCATCCAGCCGCTGCATCCTCCCAGCCCGACGGCCTCCGCCCCCGGGGGCCGCGTGCAAGGTGAGGAGACAACGATGAGATCGATGGCGATCGGAGCGGCTGCGGCCCTGGCCCTGGCGCTGGTGCCAGTCGGCGCGCTTGCGCAGGACGACATGGGCGACGACATGAGCGGCTCGATGGTGCCGCACCCGGCGCACATCCACGAAGGCCTCTGTCCCGACCCGGGCGGCATCGTCGTTGAGCTCAACGACGTCACCGTCGCGGGCAATGAATCGCAGGGCGTCGCCGAGCAGATCCACGTCGACGTCAGCGTCACCGCGGTCGAGCTTCCGCTCGACGCCATCCTTGCGGCCGACCATGCCATCAACGTGCACCAGAGCGCTGACGACATGGCGACCTACATCGCCTGCGGCAACATCGGCGGTCACCTGGTCCAGGGCTCGTTCGTCGTCGGCCTCGGACCCGTGGGCGCCTCCGGATACTCCGGCATCGCCTGGCTGACCGACCTCGGCGATGGCACCACCGAGGTGCGGGTCGCCATCACGGCCTCCGGCGCGACCGAGCGCATGGACGACGACATGGACGACGACGACATGGACGACGACGGACGAGCGCGACATGGACGACGACGACATGGACGACGACGACATGGACGACGACGAGTCCGAGGACGACTGACCACCGAGCCAGCGCCGTGGATAGGACCGCTCCGGCCACGGCTGGGGCGGTCCCCCTCTGTCCTGGCCTCGCCGGCTGGTACGCTGGCCATTGTCCCTGGCACTCCGAGGTACCGCGATGAAGGCGATGGTCCAGCACCGGTTCGGCGCGCCGGCCGAGGTCCTGCAGCTCGCCGATGTCGAGACGCCCTCGGCCGCTGAAGGCGAGGTGCTTGTGCGCGTGCACGCCGCCTCGGCCAACCCCTGGGACTGGCACTTCATCCGCGGGGAGCCGTGGTTCATGCGCCTCGGGCCGGGTGGACTGCGCCGGCCCAGGCATCTCATCCCCGGCGGGGACCTGGCAGGGGTCGTGGAGCAGGTCGGTGCCGCCGCGGGCGGATTCGCCGTGGGCGACGAGGTCTACGGCTTCAGCCATGGTGCCTTCGCCGAGTACGTCGTGGCTCCTCACGGCCGTCTCGCGCGCAAGCCGGGCAACCTCTCGTTCGAGGAGGCCGCCGCCGTGCCCCTGGCCGCCGCCACGGCCCTGCAGGGCCTTCGCGATGTCGGCGACATCAAGCCCGCCGACAAGGTGCTGATCATCGGCGCGTCCGGCGGCATCGGCACGTTCGCTGTGCAGCTGGCGAAGGCCTTCGGGGCGGAGGTGACCGGGGTCTGCAGCACAGGCGGCGTCGAGCTGGTTCGCTCGCTGGGTGCCGATCACGTCATCGACTACGTCAGCGCTGACTACACCCGCGGGGACGACCGCTATGACCTCGTCTTCCAGCTGGGCGGCACGACCTCGCCCGGCGCGCTCCGTGGAGTGATGTCGCAGCACGGGCGCCTCGTCCAGTGTGCCGGGGACGGCAACCGCGTCATCGGGCCGGTGTGGAACATCGTCCGCGCCAAGATGAGCGATCGCTTCGTGAGCCAGAGCATGCGACTGGTCAGCACGGTCGAGGACACGCCGACGCTTGACGAGATCCGCGGCTTCATCGAGGACGGCTCGATCAGGGTCGTGATCGACTGCACCTACCCACTTGCACAGGCAGGTGAGGCCGTGCGCCTGGTGGAGGAGGGGAGCCCGCGTGGCAAGGTCGTCGTCCGCGTCGACTGACGAGCCGTTGGCAGCGGTGGCGCTACCGCCAGTCTTGGGGCGATAATCGCTATAGACCGCAGATGCCACCTGTTGCGACGTGGTGTCCACGGCTGACCCGAACGCTATCGGTGGAGTGCCTGCACTCCGCCGCCATGACAAGGAGCGACCAGGCATGTCATCGACCACCGTCAGAACCCGTGCCAACTGGAGGCGCTGGGCCGTCAGCGGCCTCGTCGTTGGGCTGCTTTCAGGCGGCTCCGGCGTCGCGCTCGCCCAGGACGCCAGCGAAGAGATGGTCAGCCTGACCGATTTCCGTGGCCACAGCATGGAGGTGCCCGTCGGGTCCGACGGGGTCGTGTTCCTGGTCGAGAACGCCATGAACACGTTCTACGCGGTGGGCGGCGCCGACCGCATCGCCGGCATCGGCGATATCTGGCAGCCCGCCTTCAAGGAGGCCTTCTTCAGCGGCGTCGATCCCGACTACGGGGCTACGCCCCGCGTGGCTTCGACCGACGGGGCGGTGGATCTCGAATCGCTGGCGGCCACCGACCCCGAGCTGGTGGTGCTGTGGTCGGCCGATATCGACGATCGCGACACCACGGCCATCGAGGAGGGCCTGGGCGTGCCAGTCTATGGTGTCTTCCTCGATTCCTTCGATGACCTCACCAAGCTCACCCAGGACATGGCTGCCGTCGTGGGCGACCCCGCTCGTGGCGAGGAGGTCAGCGCCCAGATCGCCGCCGAGATGGCCAAGATCCGCGGCATCGCCGACGTCATCCCGGCCGAGGAGCGACCGACCGTCTACTGGATGTGGGGCGATGTCTTCGGCACCGCCGGCATCGACTCCACGGCGCACGAGCTGATCGATGCCGCCGGCGGTGTCAACGTGCTGGCCGGCTGGGACGACGAGGCCCGCACCACCGAGCACCCGGTGCTGTCGATGGAGACGATCGCGCTGCTGGACCCGGAGGTCATCTACCTCTGGTTCAACCCCGAGATCGACCCGGTCGACATCATCGAGGGGCGCCAGGTGGCCGGCGTCGACTTCAGCACGTGGGCCGGCCTGCGCGCGGTCCAGGACGGTCGCGTGTACGAGCTGGACGACCCCTTCCTGTACGACTTCATGACCGGCCGTCAGCCCATCGCCACGCTCAAGATCGCCAAGGACATCAATCCCGAGGCCTTCGCCGACGTCGACCTGGCGACCGAGTACGACGCCTTCTTCCGCCAGATGTACGGCGTCTCGTACCCCGACTACGCACCCGTGGGCTGACGCGACCCGCACCGTGGCCGTCCGACAGCTGAGTGACCTCCTGCGGCGGCCGGCCTCCGGCCAGCTCGGCGGCTGGCGCAGTGCCGCCGTCGTCGCGCTGGCCATCTCGCCCATCCCGGCGTTCATCTTCTCCATGCTGTTGGGCAGCTACGGCCTCGCGGCGGTGGACGTGTTCGGGGTCATCTGGTCGCGCCTCGTGGGCAGCGAGACCTACGACGCGGGCGTCTACACGGTGCTGCTCGACATCCGCCTGCCGCGGGTGCTGTCGGCGATGCTGGTGGGCATGTCCATGTCGGTCGCCGGCGCGGTCCTGCAGGGCGTGCTGCGCAACCCGCTCGTCGACCCCTACATCCTGGGTCTCTCCGCCGGCGCGGCCTTCGGGGCGGCGCTCTCCATCGCGGTCGTCCCGGGGCTGCCGCTGCAGTTGAGCGCCTTCCTCTTCGGCCTGCTGGCCATGGGCATCGCCTACTGGATGGCGCGCACCGGCGGACGTGTGCCCATCGTCTCGCTCATCCTCTCGGGCGTCATCACCGGCTCCATCTTCACGGCGCTGCTGTCCATCGTGCAGATGAGCGCTCACGAGCGATCGCTGCAGACCATCATCCGCTGGATCATGGGCAGCTTCAACGCGGTCACCTGGTCGGTGCTCTCCACTGCCTGGCTCCTGATGGTCGTCGGCACGCTGGTGATGATCCTGCTGCGCTGGCGCCTCAACGTGCTGGCCATGGGCGATGACGAGGCACGCTCGGCAGGCATGAACGTCGAGCGCTACAAGGCCGTCTTCATCATCTGCGCGGCACTGGTCTCGGCCGTAGGCGTCTCCATCGCCGGCATCGTGGCGCTGGTCGGCCTGATCATCCCGCACATGATCCGCATGATCGCGGGGCCCGATCACCGCACCCTGCTACCGTTGTCGGCGGCAGCGGGCGCGACCTACCTGGTGCTGGTGGACGACGTCGCGCGGGCGGCCTTCGGCTTCGAGGTGCCGCTCTCCATCATCACCACGCTCATCGGCGCGCCCTTCTTCTTCCTGTTGCTTCGCTCCACCAAGGCGAGCGGCTGGGAATGAGCGAGCCCAACGTGGCGGCGACGAACCCGACCGGATCTGCCGTGGCAGCGACGCTCGCGACCGTCCTCGAGGTCGCGCGCGTCTCCGCGGGGTACGGCGAGCTATCGGTGTTGCGAGACGTCTCCTTCGTGGTGGAGCGCGGCTCGATCCTCGCGCTGCTGGGGCCGAACGGCTGCGGCAAGACGACGCTCTTGCGCATCATCGGCAAGCTCCACGTCGCCAGCGACGGGACCATCTCGGTCGCGGGGCGCGACATCGCCACGATGAACCAGCACGAGCTCTCGCGGGTCATGGCCAGCGTGGCGCAGGCGCAACGGACGTCGTTCCCTTTCTCGGTGCTGGATGTGCTGCTGACCGGACGCATGCCCTACATCTCCATGCTGTCCTCTCCGTCGGAGGCGGACCGGGCGCTCTGTCGCGAGGTGCTCGACTGGTTCGGCATCGGACACCTGGAGCGGAAGAGCGTCACCAAGCTCAGTGGTGGTGAACGGCAGCTGGTGATGATCGCCCGCGCGCTGGCGCAGGAGCCGAGCGTGCTGCTGCTGGACGAGCCGACGACCTACCTCGACCTCCGCAACCAGGTCCGCGTGCTCGAGACCATTCGCCGCCTGGCGCACGAGCAGGACCTGACGGTGTTGATGACCATCCATGACCCCAACGAGGCATTGGCCTACGCCGATCGCGCCGTGCTGCTGCGAAAGCTGGCGGCGCTCGAGGGCATCGACCCGGCCGCGGTCGAGGCCGCAGCCGAGCGCCCCGCGCCGGCAACGAGCGTCATCGCGACGGGGACGCCGGCGGATGTGCTGACCCCGGCCAACGTCGCGGAGGCCTATGGGGTGGCGGTGGACGTCATCGAGCACGCACACCGGCGGCTCATCGTGCCAGCCGACTGACGCGCTGGCTGGCCTGCGCCGGACGGGGGCTCAGTCGCCGCGCCGACCGGAGGCTCAGTCGCCGCGGCGACCGGTCAACAGGAACAGGGGATAGGCGCGCCCGTCGCGGTCGAGTTCGCCGATGATGCGTGTCTCGGTGTCGACGAATCCGGCGGCGTTGGCCGCTTCCAGCAGCCACTCGAGGTCGAACCCGTGATGGTGGATACCGGGCTGGTCGGGGTCGTGGAACGAGCCGTCCTCCTGGTCAAGGTCGATGAGCCCGATTTGACCACCGGGCACGAGCATGGCGTAGATCGAGCGCAGGGTCGCTTCGGTATCGTCGACGTGGTGCAGCACCAGCAGCGACACGGCCAGGTCGAAGGGCGCACCCGGCGGCGGCTCCGCGGCCGGGAAGTCGAAGACGTGGGCGCTGGCGTCGACGATGCCGGCGGCTTCGATCTTGCTGCGGGCCACGTCGATCATGCCGGTCGACGGATCGGTCAGCACCATGGAACCGACATCGTGGAGCAGGTCCAGGCCAAGGAGGCCGGTACCGGCACCGATCTCGATGGCTCGCATGGTGGGCCTGAGCGGGACGTACTCCCGGATGCGATCGGCCAGGATGCGGGTTCGTTCCAACCGCTCGGGGGTATCCCACTCGGCTGCCTTATCGTCGAATACGCTCATGCCGCCATGATGCCCCAGCCCGGCTCCCACGCGAGCGGTCGGCGTGGCACCCTTGACGCATGCGCTTGATCACATCCGAGAACGTGGCGGGCTTCGTCAAGGATGGTGCCCTGCATGTCGAGGAAGGCTGGACGCTGGCCCCGTCGGCGCTGGAGTACCTGCGGCGCAATCGCGTCCGCTTCGCCGGCGAGGAGTCGCGGGCCGCGGCTGCAGCTGCTGCCGAGGACCTCGTGGTCATCACCGTGGAAGGCATCGACAAGCCCGGCATCATCGCGACGGTCGCCGGCGAGGTGGCGCGTCAGCACGGCAACATCACCGACCTGTCCCAGACCATCCTGGCCGGCGTGTTCGTGATGGTGCTGGTGGTGGACATGAGCAGCACCGACGGCTATGACTCGCTGGTCGAAGGGCTCGAGGTGGTGGGCCGAGAGATCGGCATGGAGATCTCCGTGCGCCTCTACTCCGTGTACGAGGCCATGCACCGCATCTAGCGGGGCAGGGGAGCAGCACCCATGGCACGTGGCCCGCTGGGCATGGACGAGATCCTCGAATCGGTGGGCATGGTCGGGCGTGATCATCTCGATATCCGAACCGTCACCCTTGGCATCAACCTGCGGGGCTGTCGCACCCCCGATGACGTGGTCCGGCGGATCACCAGCACGGCGGGCGACCTCATCCCCATCACCGACGCTGTCGCCGCCGAGACCGGCATCCCCATCGTCAACCGCCGCATCGCGGTCACGCCCATCGCCTGGGTGGCCGAGCGTGGCGACCGGGAGCTGCTGCTGGACCTGGCTCGTGCGCTCGATGCTGCTGCCGTCGAGGTCGGGGTCGACTTCATCGGTGGCTTCAGCGCGATGGTCGAGAAGAACACCTCGCGCATCGATGAGGAGCTGATGGCCGCTTTGCCGCTGGCGCTGGCCCAGACCGAGCGTGTCTGCGGCTCGGTCAACGTGGCCACCACGGCCGCGGGGATCAACATGGACGCGGTCGGCTTCATGGGGCGCGTCATCAAGGAGACGGCCGAGCGCACCGCCGATCGATCGGCCATCGGCTGCGCCAAGCTGGTCGTCTTCGCCAACGCCGTGCCCGACAATCCCTTCATGGCCGGTGCCTTCCACGGCTTCGGTGAGGGTGACGCGGCCGTCTCGGTCGGCATCTCGGGACCGGGCGTGGTGGCCAACGCGCTCCGTCGCCTGCCTGCAGGCGCGCCGCTGCAGGAGCTGGCCGAGGAGATCAAGCGGACGGTCTTCAAGATCACGCGCGTCGGCGAGCACGTGGGCAGGGAGGTCTCCCGGCGGCTGGGCGTGCCCTTCGGGGTCGTTGACATCTCGCTCGCCCCCACCAGCACGCCGGGTGACTCGGTGGCCGAGATCCTCGAGATCATCGGCATCGAGCGCGTCGGGCTGCCCGGCAGCACCGTCGCCCTGGCGATGCTCAACGATGCGGTCAAGAAGGGCGGCGCCATGGCCACCTCGCGAGCGGGCGGACTGTCGGGCGCCTTCATCCCGGTCAGCGAGGATGCCCACTTCGCCTCGGCCGTGGCCGATGGGCACCTGGTGCTGGAGAAGCTGGAGGCGATGACGGCGGTCTGCTCGGTGGGTCTCGACATGATCGCGCTGCCCGGTGACACCTCCGCCCAGACCATCTCGGCCATCATCGCCGACGAGGCCGCCATCGGCGTCATCAATCACAAGACCACCGCCGCGCGGCTCATCCCGGTGCCCGGCGCCGTGCCCGGCGACTGGGTCGACTGGGGCGGGCTGCTGGGCCGGGCGCCGGTGATGGAGGTGCGCAACCGGACGACCGTCGGGGTCGTGCAGCGCGCCGGCCACATGCCCCCGCCGCTGCGGGCACTGGGAAACTAGCGGATCACCTCGATATCCACGCCCAGGTCGAGTCGGCGCCACGCTGGCACGCCGGCAGCAACTGCTGGACCAGGATCTGCTGCAGCCAGCGGTCCGCGGTGACCACGGTGCACCTTCGAATCATGGCGGTCGCGAACAGGCCACGATCGGCCAGGGCCAGGTTCCTGTTGCCGCGGACAGGTCCGCAGGACCGTGGCCGCTGCCAACCGTGCGGCGTCGCTGCGGCGTGCGATCGACGCCGTCCCGGACCGCCGGATCGGTCAACGCTCGTCGCGGTGGATCATCAGGATCGCGCACCGTGCTCCCTCCGCGTTCGGATGGACTAGCGAACAGGGCGATCCGTCGCTCTGCCCGTGGCTCCGCCATCCCGGCGCTCTCAGCGATTCTCCCTGCATCCCGGACGTCCGCTCCGCAGGTTGGCGAGCATTCTGGCCTCGGACCAGTTCACGGCCGAGACCAGCGCCAGCGACAGCGCCGAGCGGCATGCCCCAGATCCCCATGGCTCCCCGACCAGCATCGGCCAGCAGGGCCGAGGCGTCAACGACGTAGCGATCGTCGGTCAACCGCGCCTCGCCTCGGCGCGACGAGTCCGGGGAGAGTAGCGCTACGATAGATAGAGTAACTCTACTCATAGAGTTACAGTCTATTACCAACGCCAGCACGATCCGAAGGAGGCCGCCATGTCGGTCAGAAACATCGCAGCATCGAGCAGCTCATCGACCAGGCTCGTGGGTGCGGCGACCATGGCGATCCTGGAATCGCCGTGGCATCACGGCGTCGCTCCAGCGCGGCAATCACTCGTGGTCCAAGCGCGCCAAGCGGTCATCCGCGCTCCACCAGGTCCGACTAGCTCACCCGAGGACCTGGCGCCACGTCGACAGCTCTGGCGCGAAGACGAGCACGGGGCATGAGTACTCGGTCCGTCAGGGCCCTGCGCCCACCGACGCGCTTTGAAGGTCGATGTCACCGATTCGTCCGCTTCGAATAAGGCCTGACGGTGGTCACTGGCGCATGCCAATCGCTCGGTCCGAGCTACAGCTGGGCTTGGTCCCGTCGTGGCGGCCAGCGCCAGGTGGCTGACCTTCAGCGAGCGTAGCCCTCGGCGGTGTCGCCGGCGTCGGCGCCGGACCGCTCTGGCCGCGCGATCCGGGATTGTGACACGACGGCATCCCGGCGCAGGCCACGGAAGTCCTCGAGCGAATGCCAGCCGCGATCCGCGTGCTTCTCAAGGAACGCGTCCATGCCCGCGGTCAGGTCGCGGATGACGTTGGGGCCGATGGCCTTGTCGAGCATCGCGGCCGTGGCCACCTGGACGGTGCCGCAGCCGAGCATGAAGTAGGACAGGGCGTCGGCCCAGGTCGAGATGCCGCCGACGCCGCTGAAGGCGCGGTCGGGGAAGGCCTGCGTCAGCTGCGCCATCTTGGCCAGCGACTGCATCAGGATAGCCGGCCCGCCAAGGCCGCCGGGCGACGTGAGGCCGTCGACATTGACCTCGAACTCGAGCGTGTCAGGGTCGATCGGCGGCAGCGAGGGGAACGTGTTCGAAGAGGTGATCGCGTCGGCGCCGCCGCGGAACGTGGCTGCGGCCTCCTGCACGATATCGGCCGTGGCCGGCGTCAGCTTGGCCCACAGGGGCACCGTCGCCACCTCCCTGACCGCCTGCGTCGTGGTCGAGACCAGCCCCGCATCCTTGCCCAGGCCTGAGCCCATGTCGTCACGGTCCATGTGCGGACAGGAGTAGTTGAGCTCGATGGCGTCGACGCCCTCGTCCTGCACCGCCCGCGCCAGCGTCTGCCAGTTGCGCATCTCCTCGTCGGAGCCCGAGCCGGCCATGATCGAGGCCACCAGCACGTGCTCGGGGTAGTCGCGCTTGATGGCCGAGAGCTTGCCGATCCACCAGTCGAGCGGCTTGTCGCTGATGAGCTCCCAGTTCCACGAGGCCATCACCGTCGAGCCGTCGCGCTTGGTCATCGACGTGCGCGCGCCGCCGTCATCGAGCCGCAGGAACCTGGTCTTGGGACCGCGCACGTTGTGGACCTGGTGCAGCCCGATGGTCTTGGTGACGACGCCACCCCAGCCCGCGTCGAAGGCGCGGCGGATGTTCGATTCCGACTCGGTCGGCGGGGCCGACGCCAACATGAAGGGGTTCGGGAAGCGGATGCCGGTGAACTCGGTCGACAGGTCGGCCACGGGGATCTCCTCGCTGGTCAGGGAAGCGCGCATCGTAGTCGACGGACCGTGGGCCGCCAGAGCCACAGGTCACAAGGCGCACGCACTGGGCTGCCGGCACACGACCACGGCCTGACCAGCGCGACGAGCGCCTGACGGCGAAGCCGCCAGGATGTGACCATTCGGAGATGGCTGAACTCGCACCCTTCCGACTCGCTCCCATCCTCGTCGAGCGCCCCTGGGGCGGCACGCGCCTTGCGCAGTACGGCAAGGCGCTACCGGCGGAGACACCCATCGGCGAAAGCTGGGAGCTGTGCGACCTGCCCCAGCACGTCGCCCCGGCCGTCGACGATCCCAGCAGCATGGTGCTCGATGGGCCATATGCCGGGGCGCGGCTGCGCACGCTCATGGCTGAGGCCAGCGAGGCGCTGCTCGGGCCGGTGCCACCGACCGCCGAGGGCAGGTTTCCGCTGCTGTTCAAGCTGCTCGATGCGCGCGAGCACCTCTCCGTGCAGGTCCACCCCCACCGCGAGTACGTGAGGGCTCATCCGGGAGCTCGGCTGAAGACGGAGTCGTGGTACATCATCGATGCCGAAGCTGGCGCGCTGCTCTATCTCGACGTGTCCCCGTCGACGCAGGCGGCTGACGTGGAGGCGGCGATGGGTACGCCCGGCATCGTGCCGCTGCTGGCTGCGCTGCCGGCCGTGCCGGGGGCATTCCACCATGTGCCGGCCGGCCTCATCCACGCCCTCGGTGCCGGCACCTTCGTGGCCGAGGTGCAGACCCCCAGCGACACCACCTTCCGCGTCTACGACTGGGCGGTGGAGTACGGCCGAGCGCCACGACAGCTGCACCCAGTCGAATCGATGGCCAGCCTCCGCCTCCACCCGGAGGAGGCGTTCTCGTTGGCGCCAAGCTCCGCTCCGGGCGTACGCGAGCTCGTCCGCAACGAGCACTACTGGATGCGCGAGCACCGCGTCGACGCCGGCGCAAGCGACCTTGCGACCACGCCAGGGCCGATCGTCCTCAGCGTCCTGCACGGCTCGGTGACCCTCGGCGACCTCGCACTCGCGTCGGGCGCGACCGCTATCGTGCCGGCATCATCGAGCGTCAGCTCCTTCGAGGGGTCGACGCGATCGTCATGGAGATGGGCTTCTAGCATGAACGACGAAACCCACAGCACCGGGCCCTGGCCCGACCACGCGGTCGTGCCGGGCGTGTGGGCGCGTTTCACCGACATCGAGGTCGACCGCGGCGAGGGCTCCTGGCTCATCGCCCGCGATGGCAGGCGCTACCTCGACTACACCTCCGGCATCGGCGTGACCAACACCGGCCATGCCCACCCCCGCGTGGTGGAGGCCATCCGCGAGCAGGCCGGCAAGCTCCTCCACGGCCAGCAGAACATCGTCTATCACCAGCCTGGCCTGCGACTCCACGAGCGCCTCGCGACGATGCTGCCAGGCGGCCCGTGGCAGGCCTTCCTCACCAACTCCGGCGCGGAGGCGGTGGAGGCAGCCGTGAAGCTGGCTCGCATCAGCACCGGCCGCATCCCGGTCATCGCCTTCCGCTACGGGTTCCACGGCCGCACGGCTGCGGCAGAGCACATAGCGCAACGAGTTCCGGCTCCATCTACACGCCGATTCCTACTGCTATCGCGCCCGGCGCGGCATACCACTGCTCGTGCACTAGCAGCTGCAGCTCTTACAGCTCTCACGACGTGTCCTGCATTTCGTAGCCGTCATCAGGCCTACTCGTGCCGCGATGTCTGCGCGCTGCGCAACTCAGACATCTGCTTTCACATCAGACCTTCGCGCACCGCAGATGTTCCTCTGCAGCATACCGTAGCCGACATCATATCGTCCAACATCTCGATCGCTGTCCTGCTCTCACCACTATCCGCTCCTCTCGCGCCCGGCGCCTGAGCACACCCGCGAAGCCGTGCTGGTAGGCCGGCATCGCGCAGCGTGCGTCGCGCAGTTGCTGCCACAACCGGATCATGCCGTAGGTGCCGTGCTGGCGGACGTGTCCACGCGCCCGAGGTCGAGGACCTGGTTGAGGTATTGCTCACCGCTGCCAGCGCTGGTGAGCACGTGGCCCTCGGGTCGACCATAGCGATTCGCCCGTGCCCATCAGTCCGCCGTAGTTGGGCTGACCACGTAGACCTGGTTGGCGATGGCGTTGCGCGGGTCAGCACCAGCTCCAGCTCACGGTCGTTGGTGCGCGTGTAGGTCGGTTGCAGATGACCTCGGCACCCATCCAGGCGAGGTTGCGCGTATTCCGGCACCACGCGTCAAAGCAGATGATAGCCCGAATGTCCACGTCGGGATGTCGAAGACGGTCAGCTCGGTACCGGCCTGGTCGTCTCGACGCATCCAGGCATATCTTCGGTACCTGGCCACCAGCTCACCCTGCGGGTCGAAGACCAGGCGGTGTTGTAGACGTCACCGCCGGACGCTTCGTAGATGGAACCGTGCACGATCCACTTGCCGACGCTCCGTGAAAGCTCCGAGATGCGCTGCGTGAGCGTGCCGCCGATAGCTCGGCCACCGACTCGACGTAGCCACTGGGATAGCCGTCGTCCCAGCTGCCCAGCGCCGTGAGGTAGACCTCGGGAAAGACATACAGCTCCAGATTGGGGAAGACGGCAGCCAGTGTCCGCACGTGCCGCTCGAACGACCGGAACGTGGCCTCCCGGTCGTAGGGCACGGGCGCCACCTGGGCGGCCACGATGCCGATGGTTCAATTCATCGGTTCACCTCTTGCTCGAAACGGTCTGCGGTCTGGTCTACGAAGTGGCAGGCGGCGATCTGGCCGCTGGCGCTGTCCGTCATGCTGGGCACGCTCGTGTGGCATACCTCCGGCCGCCCCAGTCGCTCCCGCAGCCAGCAGCGCGGGTGGAAGGCACAGCCCGACGGTGGCGCTGTGGCGCTGGCGATCTCTCCCGTCAACAGCAGCCGTGGTGGCCCGTCGACGTCCACGTCCGGACGCGCCAGGATCAGTGCCCGCGTGTACGGGTGCTGTGCGGCTTCGAAGATCTGCCGGGTGGGCCCCTGCTCCACGATGCGCCCGAGGTACATCACGGCCACGCGCTCGCACAGGTAGCGCACGACACCCAGGTCGTGGGAGATCAGCAGGTAGGTCAGGTCGTGTTCCGCCCGCAGGCGAACGAGCAGCTCGAGCACCTGTGCCTGCACCGAGACGTCCAGCGCCGAGGTGGGCTCGTCGAGGATGAGCAGGCGCGGCTGCAACGAGATGGCGCGCGCGATGGCCACGCGCTGGCACTGGCCACCCGAAAGCTCGTGCGCACGCCGGTCGTGCAGGGTCCGTGCCAGGCCGACCTCATCGATGAGCCGCTCGACGTTGGCGCGTAGCTCGGTGCGTGACAGGCTGCGATGGGTGTACAGGGGCTCGGCGATCAGGTCGAAGACGCTCATGCGCGGGTCCAGCGACCCCACCGGGTCCTGGAAGACGACCTGCATCCGCGGCCGCATCCGACGCAGTCCCTCGCCCCCCAGATGGGCGATGTCGATGCCCTCGAGGCGGATGCTCCCAGCCGTCGGTTCCAGCAGTCGCAGGATGCAGCGGGCCAGGGTGGTCTTGCCCGAGCCGGATTCGCCCACGAGCCCGAGGGTCTCACCGGCCCCGATATCGAGGTCGACGTCCGTCACGGCTTTCACCAGACCGGCACCCCGGTGGCCTGTCACCGAGAACTGCTTGACCAGGCCGCGCACCTCCACGAGCGGCGCTGACTGGCCCGTCATGCGCCCGCCTCGTCCGCGTCATCGACGACGTGACAGGCGACGTGCTGGCCGGTCGCAACGACGCGCAGCTCCGGCCGCTCGCCGGCACAGCGATCGATCGCCAGCGAGCAGCGCTCCCGGAAGGCGCAACCCACGATGGCGCCGGGGTCAGCTGGTACCGAGCCGGGGATGCTGGCGAGGGTGGCGGCGCCGCGATGTGTGCGCGGCACCGCCGCGATGAGCCCTCGCGTGTAGGGATGCTGGGGTGACCCGAACAGGCTGCCCGTCCTGGCCGTCTCGACCACCCGGCCCGCGTACAGCACTGCCACACGGCTGCACACGCGTCGAACCACGCCCAGGTCGTGCGTGATGAAGAGGACGCTGAAGCCCATCTCCCGCTGCAGCCCCAGGAGGAGATCGAGAATCTGCGCCGCGATAGTCACGTCCAGCGCGGTGGTCGGTTCGTCGGCGATGAGCAGCTTCGGCCGCGAGAGCAATGCCAGGCCGAGCATGGCGCGCTGCAGCATGCCGCCCGAGAGCTGGTGCGGGTAGCTCTGCATCACGCGCTCCGGGTCGGGCATGGCACAGGCCGTCAGTACCTCACCGATGCGTGCGTCAGCGGCAGCACCCCGGCTACCCTCGTGCTCGGCGAGCACGTGGCGCATCTGCGCCCCGATGGTGAACACGGGGTTGAAGCTGTTGGTGGGGTTCTGGAATACCATCGCCACGTCGCGGCCGCGCAGATCGCGCCACTCGTTGTCCGAGAGTGCCAGCAGGTCGCGTCCCAGCAGGCGCAGCTCTTCGGCCTCGACCTCGGCCGTATCGGGCAGCAGCCCCAGCACCGACAGCCCCGTCACGGTCTTGCCGCAACCGGTCTCGCCCACGATGCCGAGGATCTCCCCGTGGCCGACGTCAAGGTCCACGCCGGCCACGGCCACTGCGCGCCGACCCGGCGTGCGGAAGCGGACGCGCAGGTCGCGGATGCGCAGGATCGGCTCGTCGGGCGAAGCCCCACCCTGGCTGGTCGTAGCTGGTCCGGCCATCAGTCCTCCTGCCTCGGGTCGAGCAGGCGCAGGAGCAGGTCGCCGATGAGGTTGAAGGCCAGCACGGTGATGAAGATGGCCAAACCCGGGAACGTCGACAGCCACCACTGCTCGAGGATGTACTGACGACCCTCGGCCACCATCAGGCCCCAGTCGGGCTCGGGCGGCCGGGCACCCAGGCCGATGAAGGCCAGGGAGCCGGCGGCCAGCATGACCGTGCCGATGTCGATGGTCGCCTGCACCACGATGGGGCCGACCGAATTGGGCACGATGTGGCGGAAGATGATGGCGCGGTCACGGACGCCCATCGCGCGCGCCGCATCGACGAAGGGCCACTCTCGTAGCGAGACAGCCAGACCGCGGGCGATGCGCGCGTACCAGGGCCACCACGAGATGACCAGCGCCAAGGTCGCATTCTGCAGTCCCGGTCCCAGGGCAGCCACGATGGCCATCGCCAGCAGCAGCGGCGGAAATGCCAGGAAGAGGTCGGTGATGCGCATGATCAGGCCATCGATGCGGCCGCGGCGGTAGCCCGCGATGGCCCCCAGCGGCACGCCGATGCCGATGGCCAGGCCGACCACGATGAGCGAGACCGTGAGCGCGATCCGGGCGCCCAGGATGACGCGGCTGAAGACGTCCCGACCGAGCCAGTCGGTGCCAAACAGGTGCTCGCGACTTGGCGATTGCATCCGCTGTGCGGTGTCGATGACGCCGGCACCATCGCCGGGAGCGGGCGCCAGCCATTGGCCGAACACTGCCGCCACCAGGACGATGACGATGATGCCCAGGCCGAGGAGGGCCAGGGGATCGGCCACGATCGCTCGCGCAGCGCGCCGCGCGAACCCTGGCCGCTCGGATACCTGCGTGGGGATCTGCGCGTACGTGGCGGCCATCAGGTCAGCCGGATGCGTGGGTCGACCCAGGCTTGGGCAAGGTCGACGGCCAGGTTGATGACCACGTAGGCGGCGGCGCCGAAGAGCGCGATGCCCATGATGGAGGGGTAGTCGGTAGCCAGGATCGATTTCACCGCGAAGGTGCCCAGGCCCGGCCAACTGAAGACGATCTCGACGAAGAAGGTCCCCGTCAGCAGGTACGCGAGCGTCAAGCCGATGATGGTCAGGACCGGCACCAGCGCGTTTCGCAGCGCCAGGCGCCCGACGATGAGGCGCTCACGCAGCCCGTACGCCCGGGCGGTGCGGATGTAGTCCTTGCCCAGGGTCTCCAGCATCGTCGAGCGCGTCATCCGCGAGATCAGCCCGATGGGGTATGCCGCCAGCGTGATAGCCGGCAGGATGAGGTGCCAGGCGACGTCAGCCAGCGCGGTCCAGTTACCGGTCGCGAGGGCGTCAACCAGGTAGATGCCCGTGACCTCGTCGATGGGACTGCTGAAGCGCAGGTCGGAATCGACGCGGCCCGACAGCGGCAGGACGTCGAGCGAGCGGAAGAACACGATCTGCAGCAGCAGGCCCAGGAAGAACGCCGGCAGCGAGACGCCGATGATGGAGACGATGCGCACGCCCGCGTCCACCGGTCGGCCCTGCCAGCGTGCCGAGAGCATGCCCAGGGCAAGCCCTGTCGGCAGGGCGATGAGCATGGCGGCCACGATGAGCTCAAGCGAGGCCGGCAGGCGGGCCAGGATCTCGTCGAGCACCGGCTGTTTGGTGGCGATGGACGTGCCCCAGTCGCCCCCCAGCATGTCGCGCATGTAGACGACGTACTGCGTAAGGAGATCGCGGTCGAGGCCCAGCTGTACTCGTACGCGCTCGATGTCGTCCGGGCGCGCACGAGGGCCGATGTACATGGCCGCGGCATCGGTGGGGATGAAGCGGGCGAGCAGGAAGACGATGACCGAAACGCCGGCCAGCACGGCGGCCGACGACGCCAGGCGGCGCAGGAGGAACCCGGTCACGAAGACTCCCCGTCGATCAGGTAGGGGCGGCAGGAAGACGGCGCGTGGATGGGCCTGTGAGCCGTCCACGCGCCATGTCGCAGCTAGGCCCTACCCGGCCGGATGAAGTGGGTAGAAGAACTGCGAGAAGGGGTAGTTCAAGTTGTACTCGTAGCCGGCGATGCTGTTGGGTACCGGCACCGTGGAGAGTGTGTCGAAGAAGAAGATGCCGGGCGACTCCTCGACCAGCAGGTTCATGGCCTCGGTGTACTTGGCCTGCGCGGCAGATCGGTCGGTACCGGTCAAGGCGATGGCCTCGTCGATGAGTCCGTCGAACTGCTCGTTGACCCAGTAGCTGAGGTTGAAGAAGGGCTCCTCGCTGCTCCTGAAGAGCGAGGCCAGGTTGTCCGAGCCGGCGTCACTGTAGGTCGGCCAGTAGAGCACCACGAACATGTCCTGGCGACCCTCGGGCGCACCCTTGGCTCGATCCCACTGCTGGCCCCACGGCATCGGCGTCAGCGTGACGTTGATGCCGATCTGCCCGTAGGCGTCCTGGAGCAGCGGCGCGAAGGCTTGCTCGAGGGTGTTCTCGGCGGTGTAGGTGATCTCCATGTCGAAGCCATCCACGCCGGCCGCGGCCATCAACTCCTTGGCCTTCTCGATGTCGGTCTCGTAGACCGGCACGCTCTCGTCGTAGGGGAAGACGCCGATGGGCACCGCGGCGCGCGACTGCGTACCTTCGCCCTGCACGGCGACCTCGATGATGTCGGCATACGGGGTAGCGTAGGCGATGGCCTGGCGAACGAGCGGGTCGTCGAGTGGCGGGTTCTGGGTGTTGAGGAGACCGACGTAGTTGAAGAGGGCCGCATCGCGGACCACCGCGAAGTCCGGGTTGGCCTCGTAGTCATCGATGGATTCGGCGGGCACGCGCAGCGCCAGGTCCACCTGACCGCCGTCGAGCGCCTGCTGCTGACCGACGGCCTCGGCGATGGTGAGTAGCACCTTCTCGTAGTGGTCGACGTCGTCCCAGCCGCCCCAGTAATCCTCGAACTGGGTCAGCAGGACCTCGCTGTCGGGCACGTAGTCCTCGAGCATGTAGGGTCCGGTTCCAGCGCTCACGCCGGCCTCGAAGTAGTCCTCGTCGGCGGCGGCAGCCTCAAGCGCCTTGGGGCTGACCATCCAGGCCGCGTAGGTGGAGGCGGCGATGAGATCGACCGCTGCCGGGGTGGAGAGCTTGATGTCGATGGTGTACTCGTCGACCACGTCGACCGTTTCGACCGGCCACCAGATCCAGGAGGCACCGGCGCGTTCGCGTGCAGCGTCGATGGAGGCCTTGGCGGCCTCGGCGTTGAAGGGCTCGCCATCATGGAAGGTCACGCCTTCCCGCAGCTCGAATGTCCAGGTGAGGCCATCGTCGGAGACCGACCAGTCGGTGGCGAGCGCCGGCTCGAAGTCGTGCTCGGCGCCGTCTGGTGTGGCGTACAACAGCGGCTCGTACATGTTGGCCAGGTAGAGCGCCTCGGTCGAAAACGATCTGACCGGATCCCACGTCGTGATGGCGGCCGTAGTGGCGACCTTCAGGACATCGACCTCCTCGTCCTGTGCGATGGCCGGGGCGGCCGACCCGATGGCGACGACGCCGAGCACCGCTGCGACGGCGATGCTGCGCCTGAGCCGGTCAACGCCGCGCGGCTGGGGAGTGATTCCTTGCATGCGTTCTCCTCGACTGTGCCGTGGGCAGTCGGCCGAGCCGGTGTTCCTGCCGCTTCGATCGGCACAGTCTTGCGGCCTGCGTCCATTCCGTCTAATACTTGGTGTGTTGGTAAACCATACCTATGAGGCATGATGGAACTACGTCATCTGCGTTACTTCGTGGCCGTCGTCGATGCCGGCTCCATCACTCGCGCGGCGCAGACCGTGCGTGTCGCGCAGCCCTCGTTGTCGCGCCAGCTGCGCCAGCTCGAGGATGAGGTCGGCGAGGGACTCTTCGATCGCACAGGCCGACGTGCGCAGCTCTCGGCCGCCGGGGAAGTGTTCCTGCCGCTGGCGCGCGACCTCGTGGCTCGCGCCGATGGCGCCCTGGCGTTGATGCGCGGGCTGGCCGCGCCCGGTACGGTGACCTTGCGCATGGCTGCCCCGGAGACGACCGTGGCCGACGTCATCGCCCCCTTCCTGGCCACCCTGCCCCTGCCGGCACCCTTGATCGATGTCCGCGAAGCCTTGCCTGCGAACGTCCATGCCGAGGTCCTCGCGGGCAGCGCCGACCTCGGTATCTCCTCCGTGCCACCGCCGCGTCAGCTCACCAGCCGCTTGCTGCTCCACTTTCCCATCTGGGCCTACGTCCGACCAGAGCACCGCTGGGCCCGCCGGCGTACGGTCACCATCCGGGAGCTGGCGAGGGAACAGCTGCTGGTGCTGGGGACCGAGCACGGCTCCCGCCGGCAGCTCGACGCGGCCATGTCAGACGCGGGCGTGTCCTACGGAGCTATCGCGGAGACCAACGTGCCCGAGGTGGTGCAGGCGCTGGCAGCTGCCGGGCGGGGCATCGCCGTGGTCTCTGACGATGCCCGCTTCGGGTTGCACGGCGTGCGCATCCGTCCCGCGGCCGGGTCGAGCGAGCTGCGCGTGCCGCTATTCGCAGCTTGGAACGGCAGTCACTACGCGGCTGCCGCCATCGCGGCCCTGGTCGATGGTCTCGGGCGTTTCGCGCGGGCGCGCGACACGCGGGCACCTGACATCCGCTCTGGCGCGCTATCGGTGGGGGACAGTCGATGAGCTCGGGTCAGTCGGGCTGGCTTTCGGTCCCCCCGGCTCGCGGTCGGCCGCGGCGATGGCCCTCACCAGCGCCAAGCACACCTACCGCTCGGCCAACGAACCCCTGGCCGGCTCCATCTACCACGCCGACTTCCCCTATTGCTATCGTGCCCCCGGCGGCGCGCACCAGCCGGCCGACTGCTCGTGCGACTGGGAGGCGAGCCTGCAGCTGCTCTTCCACCAGCTCGTCGACCCCGACCGCGTGGCGGCCATCTTCGTGGAGCCCGTCATCGGAGAGGGCGGCTACATCGTGCCGCCGCCGACGTTCCTGCCGCGCCTGCGCCAGATCACCCAGGCCCACGGGATGCTCCTGGTGGTCGACGAGGTCCAGACGGGCTTCGGGCGCACCGGCGAGATGTTCGCGCTGCAGCACACGAGCGTGGAGCCCGACATCGTGATCGTGGCCAAGGGCATCGCCTCGGGCCTGCCGCTCTCAGGCCTGCTGGCTCGACGCGAACTCATGGCGCGCTGGCCGCCGGGCACGCATGGCGGCACCTACGGTGGCAACGTCATTTCGTGTGCCGCGGCCCTGGCCACCATCGATGTCATCGAGCAGGAAGGCCTGGTCGCCAACGCCAGGGCCCGTGGCTCGCAGCTGCTGGCGGGCATCCGCGAGCTGCAGCAGCGCCACCCTGTCGTCGGGGACGCCCGCGGGCTGGGGTTGATGGTGGCCATGGAGCTGGTCAGACCGGGGGAAGGCGACGGACGTGTCCCTCATCCCGCCGCCGCCAAGCGCCTCCTCGCGGCCGCCCTCGAGCGCCGGCTGCTGCTGCTCACGGCCGGGCCAGACGGCAACGTCGTCCGCATCATCCCGCCATTGGTGACGAGCGCCGCCGAGATCGACCAGGCCCTGGGCATCCTCGACGAGAGTCTCGACGCGGCCAGCGCGGGCGCCTGAGGCACGCGGCCGCCCGGTCGCACCGCGGTCGCACCGCGGCGGTCGCTCCGGGTCGCTAGTGGTGGAGGGTGGCTGACGGGGCGGCCCCGGGTCCCCCCGGCTCGCTCTCGGCGACGATGGCGCTGATCTCCTCCTCGTCGAGCTCGCCGGCCCGGAAGGCGCGCACGCGGTCGCGCACGCGCAACACCATCGCCACCGTCGGTGCCGAGAGCATCGCGCCCAGGACGCCCACCAGCACGGAGCCGATGATGGTCGAGCCGAAGGAGACGATGGGGTGCAGGTCCAGCGCGTTGCGTTCCATCTGGCGCTGCAGGATCGGTTGCACCACGTTCTGGGCGACCAGGATGACGATGAGCATGATGAGCGCCGGCACGATGCCACCCGAGCCGAAGGCGATGAGCAGGGCGAAGACCGACGAGACCAGCGCGCCCAGGTAGGGCACGTACGAGGTCACGAAGGTGATGAGCGCGATGGTGAAGGCGAGCGGCACGCCCAGCAGCACGGCCGTGATGCCGACGATGATCGCCACCGGCAGGCTGGATAGCGTCAGCACGTAGAAGTAGTCCCGGAACGAGCGGGTGGCGTCGGCCACGATGCCGGCGCCGAGCTTGGCCGGCACGCCCAGGTGCGAGCCCACCCAGGCCGCCAGGCTGTCCCACTCCGCCAGCACGAAGTACAGGATGAAGAGGGCGATGAAGGTGCTGAACAGGAAGCTGCTGATACCGGAGAAGGCACTGGGCACGTACGTGAGCAGGCCCGGCAGCACATCGTCGATGAGGGTGCTGAGCTGGGCCTGGACGTCGTCGACCATGACCACCGTCACCCCCCGCTCGGCCAGCCAGTCGCGGCCCAGGTCGATGGCAGCCTGGGTCTCGTCCACGATCTCCGGGCCCTGGTCGATGACACCGATGACGACCACGGCGATGGCCACCACGGCCAGCACGGCGATACCGACCAGCACCAGCAGCGAGGCGGCCTGGCGGGGCATCACCCGCGACAGCAGCCGTGCGATGGGCTCGAAGACCATGCCCAGCACGATGGCGACGACGAGCGGCAGCACGAAGCCGGAGATGGCCGAGAGGCCGGTGTAGATCATCAGCGCCAGCAGCAGGATGCCCACGATGGACCAGGCGCGGATGCCGGCGCTGCGGATGCGACGATCGCGCTCGGGGTCGAAGAGGTCGGCGCCGCGCTGCGGCCCGGGCATCAGGCGCGCTCCCCATGACTGGCCACCGCCGAGGTGGGCAAGCGATACAGGAAGAGTCCCAGCGTCAGGCCGATGGCGGCCAGCAGCCAGCTGCAGCGGGATGGCATCCACGAGCACGATGGAGACGACGAACGTCACTGCCACGACCAGCAGCGCCCGCGCCTTGACGCCGGGCGGCAGCGATCGGGAGGCGCGCCACTGGGTGATGATGGGTCCCAGCGATGGCTGGCCCAGCAGCCAGCGGTAGAGTCGCGCCGAGCTGCGCGCGTAGCAGGCCGCCGCCAGCAGCAGGAACGGGGTCGTGGGCAGGACCGGCAGGACGATCCCGACGACCCCGAGGACGAGTGCCACGGTGCCGATGACGAGCAGGGCAGCCCGCCGCGGGGCCGACAGGGTCGCGCTCCCCATCTCGCCCGGTCCGCTCATCTCGAGCGACGGCGCCGCCGCCCGCGTCGTGGTCATGCCCTCCGGCGTCTCGGCAGTCATGCCTCCATCATGCCCCGCCGGGTCCATCCGTGGATCTCCAGGCCTCAACGCCCGTCGGCCACATCCGTGGGCGCGTGCTCGCGGGCGTAGGCCACCAGGGCACGGACGTTCTCCGGCGGGGTCTCCGGCGAGACCTCGCAGCCGGTGCCCACGATGTGCTTCGGCCCACAGATGCGGTGGCACGCGCCTGCCGCCGCGTAGACCTGCTCGGGGCTGCCGGTCAGCATCTCCTCGACCGTGTTGACGTTGCCCAGGATGACGCGGTCGGGACCCAGCACGCCACGGGCATGGGCGAGATCGACCGGGAAGTCCAGCTCGAAGATGTCCACCGGCAGCCTCGACATGGTCGGCAGCAGGTCGTCGGTGCGCCCGCACATGTGCAGGCGGATGACGACATCCGGCCGCTGCGCGCGGATGTCGTCGATGATGCGCTGCTGCGCGGGGAAGATGAAGCGCTCGTAGTGGGCCGGGCTCATCATCGAAGCCGCCGCGTCGCTCATGCCGATGGTGTCGGCGCCGGCCTCGACCTGGGGCTTCCAGTAGGCACGCGCGACCTGCGAGGTGAAGTCGAGCAGCTCATCGAGGAAGGCTGGATCGGCGTAGGTGTCCATCATCAGCGACGACAGGCCGCGCATCTCCGCCGCCAGCGCCAGCGGTCCCTCCACCCAGCCCACGATCGAGGCTCCCGGGCCGGCGACGTCACGCATCACCCGGATGGACGCGATGCGGTCGGACATGCGGCCCGCTGCGAGCGGGTCGGGCACACGCAGGCTGGCGAGCGCCCCCTTGTCGAGCAGCAGTGCGCGCGACTCCACGATGGCAGGCCCGCTGGCTGCCCACTCCACCGAGCTGTCGTCGCCGCCGGCGATGTCGATGAGCTCACGCGCGGGATCGGAGCAGGTCATGAGGCAGTCGATGCCGTAGGCGGCCGCCATCGACAGCTGCGCCTCGGCCAGGCGTCGTCCATCGGTCACGTAGTCGTTGTAGTCGAGTCCGGCGTGGCGGGCCGCGAACTGCATCATCAGCGGCTGCGCCAGCAGGCGGTCGAGGGGGCCCCCGTCGAGGGTCCGGCGCACTCGTTCCCGGTCATCCATGGACGGACGTTCGCATGTCAGCACCGCTGGTGACAGGGCGGAACGGACCCTGCTGGGCCTGCTGG
>CAWDQY010000018.1:0-50470 GCA_963804575.1 uncultured Chloroflexia bacterium | reverse complement strand
CTGGTGACATGAGCCAGGACAGCGACATCGAACAGCAGGCGGGCCACGCACTGGCCGCCTATGACGACCTCACCGACCTCGCCCAGGAGGTCGAAGACGAGTGGACCTACGTGACGGACCTGGCGAGCGCGTGGAGGACTCGCATCGAGGACCTCGTGGCCACACGCGGCACCCAGGCAGTGACGCCGCCTCAGCAGGCGGCCCTCGACGTAGCCATCGACGAGATCGGGAAGATCAGGGACCCGCATCGCGCCATCGACTGGCTCTCGACATTCCCCCAGGTCGTGCTCGTGGCCCTGGGTGAACGGCCGTGAGGTTCCAGGACGCCGCTCGTGACGCTCGCGCAGTGACCTACGCAGCCGTACAGCAGGAGCCAGTCCTTGCACGGGCGGCCAGCTTGCTGGCCGATGCCAGTCCCACCCAGCGCCTCCTCGCCAGGGCCGTCATGACGGGGGTGTCGCTTGACGCGGCTGACTGGCGGACCATGTTCCCGACGCTCTTCGGAGCGGCCGTCGGCGCATCGGATGTCGAGCGCTCGGAGGCCATCCTGGCGGTGTCGCTGGAGATCGCCGATCGGGGTGACCAGCTGCGCGACCAGCTCCGCGGAGCGCTCGTCGAGTCACTCACCGCGGAGTTGCTCACGCGCCGCGCTGGCACCGCTGTCGTTCGCCGCGAGCGGCGCATCCTCTTCGATGGCGTGCGCGCCGAGATCCATCCCTACGACGTGACCGTCGAGCGCCGGGACGCAGCCGAGGCCTACGACTGCAAGTGGGGCGCCCGTGGCATCGGTGCCGACGTACTCCACCAGCTCGATGACGCGCGAGAGCATGCTGAGGCTGAAGGCGAGACGCTACGAGTCACCATCGTCGTCTTCGATGCGGAGCGCTCGTGTCATGTCCGTCTCGCGCGCCAGACCGCGCCGTATGAGCGGACCAGGCTGGTGACCCTCGAGACGCTGGGGTCTCTCGCCGACTGACGGTGCCACGTCGTAGGAGCAGGTGCACGGTCCACCGGCCACACAACCGGCGCAGCAGAACGCCAAGCCGACATGGAAGGTCGCCTGGCCCCTGATCTCAGCCTCGCACGAAGCGCAACAGAAGACAGGGTCGGCGAGCACCGACGCACGGAGCTCTCGAGGTGAGGCGTCGGGTGCTTCCGCCCACGCGGTGACGAAGGACAAGCCCCCGGAGGGTGCGATCGGTGCTCGGCTGGTGGTGCCGCGTGGGCTCATGGGTACAGGCCCCGGAGCCTCAGGGCATCGACCACGCGTTCGACCGCGATGGCGTGCGCTGAGAGCCGCCGCGAGATGCCGTCGGCCGCCGCGCGGCGCCAGACCATGTCCATGGCGCCGAGGATCTGCCGCTCGAGGCGGCTGTTGACCTCCTCCAGCGTCCAGGCCAAGGCAGCGCGGTTCTGGGCCCACTCGAAGTAGCTGGCGATGACGCCGCCGGCGTTGCACAGGATGTCGGGGATGACCTCGACTCCGCGAGCCTCCAGGATCGGGTCGGCCGCCGGTGTCACCGGCCCATTGGCACCCTCGGCCACGATGCGAGCGCGGATGCTGTCGGCGTTGCGGCCGGTGACTTGACCCTCGATCGCCGCCAGCACGAGGACATCGACGTCGAGGCTGAGCAACTCGTCGTTGTCGATGGCCTGCGTGCCCGGGGCACCCGCCACGCTGCCGTGCTCGGCAAGGTGGTGGCGCAGTGCAGCCACATCCAGTCCGTCGTCACGCTTGACTGCCCCGGCCACGTCGCCGACGGCGACGATGCGCGCGCCAAGCCCGGCGAGCAGGCGAGCCGTCGCCTCACCGACGTTGCCGAAGCCCTGGACGGCGACGCTGGCACCCGCGACCTCCGCACCAGACCGGCGGAAGGCTTCCGTGATGCAGTAGGCGACACCCTGACCGGTGGCATCGGCCCGACCAAGCGAGCCGCCGATGGAGATGGGCTTGCCGGTGACGACGCCCGGCACCGAGTAACCCTTGTGCATCGAAAGCGTGTCCATCATCCAGGCCATCGTCTGCGCATTGGTGCCGACATCCGGTGCAGGGATGTCGGACTCCGGCCCCACGACGCCATCGAGCTCGGTGGCGAAGCGGCGAGTGACGGCCTCCAGTTCGCGCTCGCTGAGCTGGCCGGGATCACAGGTGACGCCACCCTTCGCGCCGCCGAACGGGACCTCCACGAGGGCGCACTTCCAGGTCATCCACATGGCCAGGGCGCGTACGTCGTCGAGATCCGTCTGCGGATGGAACCGCAGACCGCCCTTGGCCGGCCCGCGAGCGGTGTCGTGCTGGACGCGATAGCCGGTGAACACCTCGATGGCACCGCTGTCGAGCCGGACCGGGAAGTGCACCGTCAGCTCACGCTGGCAGGTCGAGAGGATGCGACGCATCCCGGGCTCGAGCACCAGGTGGTCGGCAGCAGCCTGGAACTGCGCGAGAGCTGCCGCCAGCGCTCCGGCTCCCGGTGTGGGCGCGGCGGACTGGCGGACGGGCGACGTGAGCACGAGTGGTCACCGATGCGGACGTAGACATCGGGAGCGTGGCCGACGGACACGAAGAATTGGCTGGACGTACATGAACGGAACATGAATACGCGCGCCAAGGCCCGGCGCCCCAGGGCGGCTGCGCCCCAGGGCGGCTGCGTGACTCGGCCGTGACGGCGCAGTCCAGAGCGTCACCCTCGGCGCTTGCCTATCCTGTCCTCACGATGTCGCGACGTCAGCAGGTCTCTCCACTCACGTCGGCCGTTCTGGCAGTCGTCGCCCCCGAGGCTGACGCCACGGACGTGGGGGATCGCCTGGGCGCGGTCGGGGCGAAGCTCGATGCGGGCGTCGCCGAGGGGATGCTCGATGACCTGGCGCAACTGGGGCTGGTGCGTATCACGCGCGCCAGCACGTCGGGGCGACGCTACGTGCTCACATCGCTTGGGCAGCAGGTCCTGCGCGACAGCCTCGCCACGGGCAGCGCGACTCAGCTGGCTGACCTGGAGGGTCTCCGTACCGACCTGCTCTCGACGATCGCCCACGAGCTGCGGACGCCCCTGACCGCGGTACGCACGAGCGTCGGCTTGCTGCTCGAACCCGCCAGCGATCCGACCGAGGAACAACGGCGCACGCTCCTTCTGGCCATCGAGCGGAACGCCGAGCGCATGCAGCGGGTCGTCGGAGACATCCTCGACCTCACGCGCTTCCGTGCCGGGAGCATCCGGCTGCAGCTGCGACGGTTCGACCCCCTGGAGCTGGCCCAGGGGGCACAGGGGTCGTTGGCCCCGCTAGCGCGAGGGCTTGACGCTGCCATTCGGGTCGACGGAGGGCAGCAGCCGCCCGTGTTCGGTGACCGACGCCGTCTCGAACAGGCCCTCGTAAACCTGGTCTCCAACGCCGTGAACCACACACCGCCTGGTGGGCTCGTCAGCATCATGGTGACCACGAAGGCAAGCAAGACGCGCTGGGCCGTGCGTGACGTCGGGCCAGGCATTCCGCATGAAGAGCGTCCGCGGCTCTTTGAGCGCTTCTTCGTCGGCCGCGGCGACCAGCACGGCAGGCACGAGGGAGCCGGCCTGGGCCTGCCCACGGCCCTTGCCATCGCGCAGGCCCACGGGGGCTCAGTCGAGGTCCAGAGCGAACCCGGGGCGGGCAGCACCTTCACGCTCGTCGTGCCCACAGACGGACCCGAGGAGCCCGAATGACGACGATCCTCGTCGTGGACGACGAAGCAGACGTGGTGGAGGCCCTGCGCATCGGCTTCGCACTGCAGTGGCGCGAGATCGACGTCCTGGGCGCCGGCGATGGTGCGACCGCCCTCGACCTCATCGAGCACGAGCGCCCGGACATCGTGCTGCTCGACATCGGCCTGCCAGACATGGACGGGTTCGAGGTCCTGCGCCAGGTCCGCGCGTTCTCCGACGTCGCCATCGTCATGCTCACCGCCCGCGACGACGCCATCGACAAGGTCAAAGGCCTCGAGCTGGGTGCAGACGACTACGTCACCAAGCCCTTCAATCACCTCGAGCTGATGGCTCGCATCCGCGCCGTGCTGCGGAGGCTGGACATGCCTGGCCCAGCCACACGCGCGCCGTCCTTCCGGAGCGCTGACCTGGAGGTGGACTTCGCGCGGCAGGAGGTTCGTCTGCGAGGCGAGCGCATCGACCTCACCCCGACCGAGTACAAGCTGCTGTACCACCTCGTGCGCAACGCGGGGCACGTGCTGCAACATGGCACGCTCCTGGCCAAGGTCTGGGGACGCGAGTACATCGACGAGGTCGACTACCTGCGCGTCTATGTTCGTCGGTTGCGGGACAAGCTGGACGACGATCCCAACGAGCCGCGCTATATCCGAACCGAGCGCGGCCTTGGCTACCGCTTCGTGGCACCGGACTAGCCCCATGGGGGACAGCAGTCAACACCACGTGGGGAGCGGTGACGTCTGCTGCGGTTAGTGGTACTGGTCCAAGGGGTACTTCTGGAGTACACCATTGGTACTACCCAGCGAAGGCGCCAAGGTGAGCCGGACCATCGGCGATCCACACACCGACGAGCGCGTACGACGCCTCGCTGCCGCTCCAGGAGTACGCAAGATGAAGAAGCTGATCGTTGCCTCGAGCGTGCTGGCCCTCATGGCCAGCGCCTTCACCGTCACGCCCGCGCTGGCATGGCACGTCGAGAGCGGTGACTGCTCGACCGAGCCCTCGGCGCGCATCATCGAGCCGGCCGGTGACCCCTGGGGCCGCATCGTCGTCAAGCACGACCGGGTGTGCAGGGGCTGGGTCCGCGTCCCGGACGAGGAGTGGGTGGAGGGCGGCACCTTCCACATCGCCGGCAAGGTCCTCGCGCGCGGCGAGCGGGCCTGGTTGAAGCCGGGTGAGTACCAGGGAACGTGGAGCAACACCGACGAGATCGAGCAAGTCCTCATCCGCGATACCAGCCGACCCGTGGTCGTGGTCTGGCGCGGCCTCGGCAAGGACGGCGAGTTCACCATGAGCTACAACATCCCCAAGCACTGCGTACTCAGGACCGGCTGGCACTACCTGCTGCCCGAGACGCTGACGTGGGTGCAGGACCGGACTGGCCGCCAGCGCCTGGCGACGGATCGCGTGGCCAAGGCCGGCTATTACGGGAAGCTGTTCCAGGGATACACGAAGGGGATCACCTGCGCATCGAGCCCTGACCCCACCTAGACCGGCACGGCGGGCCTGGTTCGACACCCCGGCACGGCCTGTACTTCCCGGTACGGTCTCGACATCCCGGCAGGGTTGACCGGCGGCCCATACTTGAAGTCATACTCTGGCGACGTCGGCAAGGACAGGGGGCTTGGGGCATGCGTGCGCAGTCCGTGCTCATCCGGGCGTCGACGGTCGCCGTACTCGCGGTCCTCGCGCTCACGTCGCTCGCCTCTCCGGTTGCCGAGGCCACCGCTCCATGCCGAGTCCGCAATGCCACCCAGGATTTGGTGGGGCCATCGCTGAAGCAGATGGTCCGGGCCGCGCACGACGGCGACCGACTGTGGGTCCGAGGCAGCTGCATCGGCGATGTCGTCATCGGAAAGGACCTGGTCATCAGGGGCCAGGGCGACCGCGCCGTCGTCACCGGGCTCGACCGATACCGGGTGTTCTTCGTGCGCGAAGGCGCCACCGTCAAGTTGCGTGACCTGCTCATCTCGCACGGCGTTGGCGTGTACGACGGCACGCGCGGCGGTGGTGGCGGTGTCTACAACGAGGGGAACGTGATCCTGGCGGACCTGGTCGTGAGCCGAGCCAGGGCCGGCGAGGATCCGGGCGGTGCCATCGCCAACCACGGCACGTTGACCATCAGGGACAGCGTGATACGGCACAGCCGTGCCGACTGGGGCGGCGGCATCGGCAACTACGGAATGCTGACCGTGCTGCGCTCCCGCGTGGTCACCAACGACCCCCAGGGCATCTGGAGTCGTGGCCCAACGACCATCACCGACTCGGTCGTGCGTGACAACGCGGAGGGCGGCATCTTCGTGGGCGGCCAGTCCGACGTGACCATCAGCGGAACCCAGGTGAAGGACCACGCCCGGGGCGGCGGCATCAGCAAGGCCGGAGGGGGCACCCTCACGCTCCAGGGCTGCCTGATCACCCGGAACACCGGCGCCCTCGGAGGCGGGATCGGCACGCACTGGGGAGAGCTCGTGCTCGTCGATACGACCATCATCGGAAACACCGCGACGCAGCACGGCGGCGGCATCTTCGTGGAGGATGACAGCACCAGCGTGACGCTCGATGCCACCTCATCGGTGACCGGCAACACGCCCGACGACTGCTTCGGCACCAGCGCCTGCTGACCACGACCGGGCGACCAGGTCGTGTCCACCGGGGGCGCGAGGCTCAGGAGATCCGCCTCAACAGCTCGCCCCACAGCCGCAGCCGGATGCGGTTCTCGTCAGTGAGCGTGCGCATGATGCCGTAGGTATTGGTGCGCTCGTCGGTCCAGTGGAGGACCCCTCTCGAACGACCCTTCGGGCTCCAGCAGGCGATACGACCGTGCTCCCAGGCCCGAACACCCGAGCGGCCTAGCCGACACGCGCGGTCCAGCGCCAAGACGTCCGGTCGTATCTCATCGACACGCGCCTCATGGAACGACCCAAGCTGACCGGCATCAGGGAAGGTGAAGAGCTTGAGCTCGAAGACGCCGCTTGCCGGCCGTCGACAGCGGACGCCGGCCAGCGCTCCCCCGTCGAACGTCCTCGGCTCCTGTTCCTCGTCGAGGGTCTGACACCGGAGCGATCGCAGACGATCGAGCAGCGCCCGCTCCGACTGATGCCTGGTCACGACCGGGCGAACCCCGGGATCGACATCGACACTGATGGTGTAGGCGTCGGCAGGCCCCGAGGCAGTGCCGATGCCATCGACACGGAGGGAGTGGATACCGCTCTCCGAGGCGACCCACCGAGCGACACCCGTGTCCGCATCGACTGCGATATCCGTCCAGTCGACATCGTCGGCGACCAGGCTGGTCGGCCCAGCCACGCTCAAGGCCACGCCCGTCTCGAGACCACCGACCTCGAGCAGCTGGCCTTCGTCAAGGGCGACGGCGTAGTGCTGCGACACCGGTTCGCCAGGCTCGAATGCCGCGGAGATGCGTGCACCGTCAGCGACCAGCACGCCCGGGAGTGACCCCAAGGCCGGATCGGAGAGTCCCACGCGCTCCCCGGTGATGGGGGCGACCACGCGGAAGGTGGCGGAGGCTTCTGCGGGCGCCCAGCTGGCATCGCCGGTCTGCGTGGCCGTGACGGTGCACTTGCCACCGCTCAGCAGGAGGATGGTCGCAGCATCGGCACGGCATGCGCCGGATGCGCTGAACCTGACCGGCAGGCCGGAGCTCGCGACCGCGCGGAGCTCGATGGGGCCGACCCCAAGGAGCTGGGGACCGATGGGCTCGAGCTCGATGGCCTGGCTGGCAGGGGCGATGGTGATGCTGGCCGTGACCGGCTCGGCGGGACGCCAGTCGGCATCACCGGGCTGGGTGGCGGTGACGGTGCAGCTGCCGGCCGCGGTGCTGACGAGTGCCGCACCCTCCAGCGCGCAGGCGCCCTCGACCGCGAGGCTCACCGGCAGGCCCGACTCGCTCGTCGCGGCCAGGGCGATGGGGGCGTCACCGAAGACGGCCGCCTCGGGCAGCGGCTCGAGCTCGATGGCCTGCTGCCCACGGCCGATGCGCACGGTCGTGCTGACCGGCTCGGCCGCGGCCCAGTCGGCATCACCCGCCTGGGTGGCGGTGACGGTGCAGCTGCCCGAGCCGAGGACGCGCAGGGAGGTGCTGCCGTCGATGAGGCAGGGTCCGCTGGCCTCGAGGCTCACCGGCAGGCCCGAGCCGGCCGTCGCGATCAATGCCACTGACTCGCCCACGCTGAGCCGCCCGATGGGCTCGAGCTCGATGGCCTGGCTGGCAGGGGCGATGGTGATGCTGGCCGTGACCGGCTCGGCGGGACGCCAGTCGGCATCACCGGGCTGGGTGGCGGTGACGGTGCAGCTGCCGGCCGCGGTGCTGACGAGTGCCGCACCCTCCAGCGCGCAGGCGCCCTCGGCCGCGAGGCTCACCGGCAGGCCCGACTCGCTCGTCGCGGCCAGGGCGATGGGGGCGTCACCGAAGACGGCCGCCTCGGGCAGCGGCTCGAGCTCGATGGCCTGGCTGGCAGGGGCGATGGTGATGCTGGCCGTGACCGGCTCGGCGGGACGCCAGTCGGCATCACCGGGCTGGGTGGCGGTGACGGTGCAGCTGCCGGCCGCGGTGCTGACGAGTGCCGCACCCTCCAGCGCGCAGGCGCCCTCGGCCGCGAGGCTCACCGGCAGGCCCGACTCGCTCGTCGCGGCCAGGGCGATGGGGGCGTCACCGAAGACGGCCGCCTCGGGCAGCGGCTCGAGCTCGATGGCCTGCTGCCCACGGCCGATGCGCACGGTCGTGCTGACCGGCTCGGCCGCGGCCCAGTCGGCATCACCCGCCTGGGTAGCGGTGACGGTGCAGCTGCCCGAGCCGAGGACGCGCAGGGAGGTGCTGCCGTCGATGAGGCAGGGTCCGCTGGCCTCGAGGCTCACCGGCAGGCCCGAGCCGGCCGTCGCGATCAATGCCACTGACTCGCCCACGCTGAGCCGCCCGATGGGCTCGAGCTCGATGGCCTGGCTGGCAGGGGCGATGGTGATGCTGGCCGTGACCGGCTCGGCGGGACGCCAGTCGGCATCACCGGGCTGGGTGGCGGTGACGGTGCAGCTGCCGGCCGCGGTGCTGACGAGTGCCGCACCCTCCAGCGCGCAGGCGCCCTCGGCCGCGAGGCTCACCGGCAGGCCCGACTCGCTCGTCGCGGCCAGGGCGATGGGGGCGTCACCGAAGACGGCCGCCTCGGGCAGCGGCTCGAGCTCGATGGCCTGGCTGGCAGGGGCGATGGTGATGCTGGCCGTGACCGGCTCGGCGGGACGCCAGTCGGCATCACCGGGCTGGGTGGCGGTGACGGTGCAGCTGCCGGCCGCGGTGCTGACGAGTGCCGCACCCTCCAGCGCGCAGGCGCCCTCGGCCGCGAGGCTCACCGGCAGGCCCGACTCGCTCGTCGCGGCCAGGGCGATGGGGGCGTCACCGAAGACGGCCGCCTCGGGCAGCGGCTCGAGCTCGATGGCCTGCTGCCCACGGCCGATGCGCACGGTCGTGCTGACCGGCTCGGCCGCGGCCCAGTCGGCATCACCCGCCTGGGTAGCGGTGACGGTGCAGCTGCCCGAGCCGAGGACGCGCAGGGAGGCCCCGTGGACCTCGCACGGCCCGTCCACGTGGAGCACGACCGGCAGGCCGGCATCGCTCTTCGCGGTGACTCGGATCGGGTCCGCACCTACCGCGGTGCGGTCCAGCGGGGCCAATTCGATACCTTGCCGGCCGCGACCCACGAGGACCGAGGCGCTGACCGGCTCGGCCGGCGCCCAGTCGGCATCGCCGGGCTGGGTGGCGGTGACGGTACAGATGCCAGCACGCTCGGCCTGGAGCACTGCGCCATCGAACGTGCAGGCACCTGCGGCATCGAGCCTGACGTCCAGTCCGGAGTCGGCGGTGGCATTCACGACGACCGGCTCACCCACGACAGCTCCCACGACCGGCTCCACGTCGATCGTCTGCCGGCCACGCGCCACTCGCAGCGTCGTGGCCACGGTAGCGGCCGGAGCCCAATCGGCATCGCCGGCCTGGGAGGCGGTGACGGTGCACAGACCAGCACCATCCACGATGAGGGCGCGGTCACGGACGTGGCAGGGACCCATCACGTCGAGAGCGACAGGCAGCCCGGAGCTCGCCACCGCGCTGATGGCTGCGGGCCCGGCACCGAGGATGGTGTCCGGCAGCGGTCGCAGGTCGATCGTCTGGATGCCAGCGACCGAGAGGGTGTAGCCACCGGGGCCTGCGCCTTCGGCCAGGACGGCGCCGACCTGGATCCAGTACTCCTCGTCACCGAAGATCGGTGCCTCCAAGTGCTCGACGCCGTTGATGCCGCCGGAATCGCTGCAGGCGACCTCCAGCAACGAATCGACTGCGCCGCCGCTGTGCAGCGCGACCGCGACATCGAGGCCATCTTCGGCGCCCTCGGCGGGCACGACCGTGGCTGAGAGCGTGGCGTCTTCCGGCGACGAGATGGCATACCACGTCGTGGCCGCGAGGTCCGCACAGCTGGGCACGACCTCGCCGGGTTCCCTTCGAGCGGCGGCGGCGTCCACATCGACGTCCCGGTAGGGTGTCGTCCCGACCCTCTTGGCAAATGCGAAGAGGTCGTGCTCCGGTTGCTGCCGTTGGGCGAGGAAGGTCAACGTGCCCTCGCCCGACTCGGGTCGGTCCACGGCGCTGACCCCGATGTAGTACGCCAGGCCTCCACGAGCCGTCATCACCAGCTGCTCCGGACCCCCGGCGCCATGGTCGTCGACGCAGCCGGATTCCACGAGCGACCCGTCTGCTTGCTCCGCCCAGACGGCGATGCCGGCATCGAGCGTCCCCGCCTCGTCGAGGTCCGGGACAGCCCAGGTGGTCAATGGCAGATCGGACTCGGGGACCAGGACATACCACGCCGTGTGCGTCGGGGACATGCATGAAGGCCTCGGCTCATCGGGGGCATCGTCCGCGGGCGGCGGATCGATGGCGTCATCGCGAAATGGCAGACCCTCGATGGCCGTGGCCTGCTCGACGCTGCCCCCGGCCGACCTGCTGGAGCTTCCCACCGAGACGATCGCCAGCGCCAGGCCGACCAGGGCCACAGCCATGACCGCCATCAGGTGCATCGCCATCTGCGATGTGGGCCGGGATTCGCTGGGTCCACCATCGCGCGGCTGTATCAACGGCTCGCCTGCGCAACGGCGCGGGGGTCGAGGACGTCGGTGGCGACGCGCCCCGGCACCGGTCCGCTTGGCCCAGGACGCGAACGGGCCTCAGGTCCATCGAGTGCGGGCAGGCACATGGACACCTCGGTGGCGGACTGCCCTCGTGTCTCGCTGACAGCCCGATACGCTCCCCGCGGCGCGGAGGAGCCATCTGAGGCTCGGTGCCCGAGGCGCACCCCTCGGTTGCCGCGGTCACACGAACCCCTCGCATGGTACGCAATGAGGAGCCACACGTGGCGGCGATGATGTCGACCGGCGATGATGTCGTCCGGTCACGGAGGCCGGCATGTCGTGGGGCCGGTCCCCTAGTAATGGGGCCGTGGGCGGCTTCCGAGCCTGCCGGCGGCCAGCACGCGATTGCACGCGAGTGCTGTCCCAATTCACCCCAGCCGAGGGGCAGCCGTTCGGCAGCCGAGCCAGGCCGGTGACGCCACGCAGCGAGCTACGGTCTTCTAGCGCGCTACGGCTTCTTCTTGTCTCCTGGCTTGGGTCCGCCCTTCGGCTTCTTGCCGCCGCTCTTGCTACCAGGTCCCTTGTCGCCCACGAAACACCTCCTGTTCGACCGATCGATGGGCCCATTCTGACCTTCCGACGGCGCGATGGCCAGCCCGGGGTTGGCCCAGCCAGCCCAAGCCGGCCAGACCGTCAGGTCGTCAGGCGTTCGACCCAGGCGGCTCGCCACTCGGGCGCCGGGAACGGCTTGGACCAGTAAGCGGTCTCGCGGGCGATGCGGCCATCGCGGAATTCGAAGATGAAGATCACCTGGTACGCGTCGCCGCCATAGTCGAGGGTCGCCTCGGCAGTGACGAGGTCGCCCGCCGAGAGCAGCCGGTGCGGAGAGATGGTCGGCAGCGTCGGGAAGGCGCCGTAGACGGCCTGTCGGTTGGCTCTGCCGCGGATGGTCTCGCCCGACTGGGGCCACACGATCACGGAGTCATCGGTGAAGACCTCGTTCATGACTTCGACGTCCCCGGCGTTGAGGCCAGCGATCAGCCGCTCGACGACCCTCTCATTGGTGGACTCACGCATCTTCACTCCTTTGCCCCTGGGACCTTGGGCCGAGAACGATCGGGCGGCAGCATACAGGGTCGTCAAAGGCCAAGACCAAGCCCCGGTCTTCCTGCGGTGGCGGAACACCCTGAAGCCCGCGGTCGTCCCATCCTGCGACAGGCGGTCGCACCACCCGCTCAGTCCACGGACACTAGTTCAAGCGTCGTGATGCTGACGCCCTGCTCGACGGTCAGCCCGGTCAGCGCGCCGCTCGCGGTGTCGTAGTCGGCACGGACCGCCACCCCAGGTGCTTCGGTCAGCAGCGTCACGCTCTGCCCATCGGTCCCCTCGACCGACAGGCGTGCGCCCGTCAGCGGATCGTCGTCGAGCACATCGTCGGGGTTCATCAGGCCGAGGGATGCCGGGTCGTACCAGTAGAGCCCGGTCGATCCCGTGGCGCCCGAAGCCTCCGTTTCCTCGACATAGCCGTCGAAGTCGATCGCAGTCGTGCTCCTGAACATGGCCCAGCTCTCCCCGACTGCGTCGAACGTCACCACCACCTCGACCGGCCAACTCGTGCTGAAGCCGCCCGGATCGAACGGGGAGGTCACCGTGGTCTCGCCGGCGTATTGGAGCTGGATGCCCGGCTCGACCCAGGCGGGGACCGCCGCCCCGAGACCGGGCAAGGTCCGGTCTCGCACGTCGACCACGCGCGTGAACATGATCTGCACGTTGCCCTCGGGCATGTCGAGGGCGCTGTGGACGGGTGAGCCTGCTGCCTGGTAGCGCCCGGTGCTGGCTACCAGCAGCCCGCTGCTGGCATCGAAGACCGTGGAGGCGTAATCGCCTTGCGTCCGGCTGAGGAAGCTGACCAATTCCACGGGCGTATCGCCCAGGGTGTAGGTGCCGCGGAGGACCTGGAGATCGGCTACTCCGCCGGACGCCACCTGAGCGAGCAGGTCAGGGCGTACCCACGCGCCATCCACCGCGGCTCCCGGGTAGCGACCGCCTCCGAGCGGCTGCAGCGAGCGCTGCCCGGTGTCGAGGTCGATGCCCCACATCGTCGTGTTGAGAACGACATCGTCGCCATCCACCGCCAGTACGTCCGTCTGAGTCAGCGCCTGACCGGCCGCCGTGGGCATCTCATCTTCGTCCGTCCGCCTGTAGCGCTTCCCGGTGATCGGGTCCTCCCACTCGCCCTCGGGGTCCTCGACGTATGTGTAGTAGCTGCTCCGGACGGATGCCGCCGCGCCGTACCAGGTCAGGCGCGTCCCGGCGCTCACCCAGTCCGGTGGTCCGCCCCCTGTGACGTCAGGAAAGGCATCGCCATCCAGGGGCTGACCGGAGACCGTCAGGGGGGACGCCAGGATGAACACGGCCGAGCATACGAAGCCACAGATTCGGCGGGCGTGTCGCATGGCTGTGCCTCTGACTCGCTTCGCGGCGTGGACGCGGCCGGGCTGCCAATCATGCGACCCGCGCGGTCCGACCGCAAGGGCCGAGCGTCCCGTCGTCCGAGGTCGGAACGACTGTCGATGGCTGCCTGGGTCAAGTCGGGGACGTGCCGGGGACTCCGTGAAGCAGGTGCGCCGTGTCTTCACGCAGAAAGATGGCGCCCCCAAGGGTGTCTGAGTTCACGACATAGGCAACACCTGATAGGCGACAGGTGAGTCGGGACATGGGCGACAGTCCGATGCATGTCGAAGCCTCGGGTGGCCGTCCTCAAGGTCGTCACGAACCAGTCGTCCGTCACCGCCGCCGCGGCCGAGTACGGGTTCAGTCGTCAGCATCTGCACCGGCTCCTGCGTCGGTACCGCGAGGGCGGGCTCGAGGACCTCGAGCGCCATTCCCGTCGACCGCACACCAGCCCGGGCCGGACAACCGATGAGGTCCGTGAGCGCATCGTCGCGCTGCGCACCGAGCTCACCGCGCAGGGCCTCGATGCCGGCCCGCTGACCATCGCCTGGCACCTCGAGCGCGAAGGGCTGCGGGCGCCCTCGAGCTCGACCGTCCGGCGCATCCTCCACGCCACGGGCCTGGTCGCACCCGAGCCGCGCAAGCGCCCCCGCAGCTCCTGGCATCGCTTCGAGGCCGACGCGCCCAACGAGCTGTGGCAGTCGGACATGACCCACTGGCGGCTCGCCGACGGCACGGAGGTCGAGATCTGCTCGTGGCTCGACGACCACTCGCGCTACCTGCTCGGCTGCACGGCGTTCGGTCGCGTCGACGGTGACGATGTGGTCACCACCTTCTGCGCCGCGGGCGAGGCCCATGGCTGGCCCGCGGCCACGCTCACCGATAACGGTGCGATCTACACCTCGCGCTTCACCGGCGGGCGCAACGCCTTCGAGTACCTGCTCGCCTGGCTCGGCATCCAGCAGAAGAACGGGGCACCCGGCCATCCCCAGACCCAGGGCAAGATCGAGCGCTTCCACCAGACGCTCAAGCGCTGGCTCGAGCGACAGCCCGCGGCCCGGACCCTCCCCGAGCTGCAGGCCCAGCTCGATGCCTTCCGCCACGCCTACGACGAGCGACGACCGCACCGGGCCATCGGGCGCCGGACGCCGGCCGAGGCCTACCGCGCGACACCCAAGGCGCTGCCCGCCGGCCCTCGTGCCCAGGGCCATCTGCGCCTGCGCTATGACCGCACCGACAAGAACGGGGCCTTCACCCTGCGCCACGCCGGCCGGTTGCGTCACCTGAAGATCGGCGTGGCCCACGCCCGCCGTCAGATCCTCGCCATCGTCGACGAGCGCGAGGTCACGGTCGTCGACCTGGGCACCGGGGAAGTCCTCTCCGCCCACCTCATCGAGCCCGACCGCGGCTACTGGCGCAACCAACGACGAGACCCCGGCCGTTGGCCGGGGTCCCAAGCGACGAGGTGACCTCCGGGGCTGGCCCATCGACTCTCGCCGATGTCCCGACTCATCTGTCGCCCATGTCGCGACTCAGGACGATGGCGCGCCCGGAGGGATTCGAACCCCCGACCCTCTGATCCGAAGTCAGATGCTCTGATCCACTGAGCTACGGGCGCCTAGTTCACGCTCAGATTGAGCGTTGCCGAGGTGATGGTCTTGTAGCACGGAGGTGCTAGAGCGTATCAGCCGGGAGCATCTGACCTCACCGGGAGCCGCAACGACCATGCCGACGAAGACCATCACGATTCCCATTGTAGGGGACATCACCGAGCTGGCCGCGTCGTGGGCCCGCGACCTGCGCGCCGCCAACCTATCCCGTCGCACCGTCCAGTCCTACGGCGAAGCGCTGCGCCTGTTCGCCGAGTACCTTGCCGCGGAGGGCATGCTCACCGACGTGGCGGGCATCTCGCGCGAGCACGTGGGTGCCTTCATCGAGGACCAACTGGCGCGCCACTCCGCGGCCACCGCGGGCGTACGCTATTCCAGTCTGTGCGCCTTCTTCAACCGGCTGGCCGAGGAGGACGAGGTCAAGGCCAGCCCGATGGCCCGCATGCGCAGGCCCAGGCTGCCCGAGCGGATCATCGACATCCCTACCGAAGACCAGCTCTAGCGCCTGCTGCGCGACACCGCTGGCGACTCCTTCGCGGACCTGCGCGACCACGCCATCATCCGGGTCTTCATGTCCACCGGCGCCCGGCTGGCCGACGTGGGCGGGCTGCGCTATGACCCCGACGATCCCTCCCACAACGACCTCGACCTCGACGCGCGGATCGTGCGCCTCATCGGCAAGGGTGACCGCGAGCGTGTCAGCCACCTCGACGCCAAGGCCGTCTAGGCGCTCGACCGCTACACCCGGCGGGCGCGTCGGGTGCATCCTGACGCCAGCAGCGAGTGGCTCTGGCTGGGCAAGAAGGGGCGATACACCGCGTCGGGCATTGGTCAGATGGTCCGCGACCGGGCCGAGCGGCTCGGCTTCAGGCTCCATCCCCACCAGTTCCGCCACTTCCGCGCCGACCGCTACAAAGCCGCGGCATGGCTGATGGGCACGTCATGGCCCTGATGGGCTGGCAGGACGCCGGTATGGTGCGCCGCTACGGCAAGGCCAACGAGGCCGAGCGAGCCCTCGAGGCCGCCCGGCGGCTCGAAGGGGGACGACCTGTGAGCCGGCACCTCGTGGCGATGCCGATCACCGGCGGCCTGGTCGAATGCGGCCAGCCGTCGCGTCGTCGCACCCTTCCCGGTGCATGGCGAGTCACGGGCGAGTCCGAGAAGCCATGGCCCTTAATTGGGCCGGCAGAGCAGCACGAGCGTGCGTTCGGTCCGCGCGGTGCCGCCCGCGAAGGCGGTTGCCTTGCCTGTGGGGAGCGTGCCTCGCAGGGATGAGGTCCGTGCCTCTTCAAGATCAGGACCCAGTCCGGGCTTGTGGACGTACGTGCCGCTCGCGACGACGCGATGACCCGTCGGGCAGCGGCCGGACAGCGCCAGGTCGGCGTCAGGTTCCTGGGCGCCCACCGTCAGGAGGGCGTACCTGCCGACCCTGGACGTCGGCAGGCAGAAGGCGAGCACCTCCAGTCTCGCCGTCGTCGAACCGCGGTGGCCGTCCGCATACCAGCCGGTGGCCTGGACCGTGGGCGTGGTGCTCGAGAGTCGGGCCTGTGCTGCGACCGACGGGCTCGGCGGATCGCCCGGGATGCGCCAGAGCGCGCCACCGGTCACGATCCGATGGTTCAGCGGGCACGCGGCGTACGCGCCTGCGGCGCCGCGATCATCGATTCCCGGCGTGGCCTTGACGACCACGTACGTCCCCAGGCGGCTCGCGGGCAGGCAGTGGATCCGGATCGTGAGCGTGCTCGCCCCGATCGACTCGGCATTGCGGCCGGCAGCAAACCAGGCGCGCCCGGCCTTCACCGGGACGGACGCTGAGATCCAGTGGCTGATGTAGGGCGGGTCGGTGACCGGGAAGGAGGCGCCGCCGGAGACCACCCGGTATCCATCCGGGCAGGCCAGGCGCCCTCCGCCATGGCTCTCCGCCGGGATGGAGATCGCCTTGGTGCGGGTCACATAGCCGTTCGTGGTGAAGGCCGCGGCACCAGGCGCGACAGCGACGACCGTGCCCGTGATGAGCGCGGTCACGATGGCTGCGCGGATCCACGCGCGTGGGGAACGCACAGTCATCGCCGGGAACCTCGAGCGCGCCGGACCCACGGGGGCGGGACCTGAACGTCGCCGCATCCTAGGGCCCACGACGGGGTCGGTCAAGGACTTGGACTCGTCCGGCACTTCCGTTACACATCAATCTCCAACGAGGCCAGGAACTCGACGGGTGCCAGGTAGCTCAGGGGCCTGGTGGGGACGCACGGTGTTGTAGGTGTTCTCCCAGCGCCAGCGTCAGGCCTTCCATCCAGCCAGGGTGAATCGCTCTTCGCGATATACGAGCGTGGCGGTGTCAACCGCTACCTGGGGCAAGTTCCGCGTCATCGACAACGATGCCGGTGTGGACGGCGTCAGCGGCACCGATGGCATCGACCTGCTGGTGGGCAATCTGCCCTTACCGTTCGAGGGCGGCCTGCTCGTCGTGCAGGACGACTACAACCGCGAGCCCGTGGCCAATCAGAACTTCAAGCTGCTGCGCTGGACCGATGTGCTGGAGGCCATGGGCCTGCCCCAGTTCGCTACCGATCAGGGCTGGGGTCTCAGTGCTCCATCAAGGTGCTTGACGCGAATGGGACGATCGAGGGACCGGCGGGGGCCAACGAGACCGGCAGCGGACGAGGAGTGAGCCAGTGGCCCCTGACCCAGTAGAACCGGCCGACCGAGCCACGCACCTGCTGGGACTTCGAGCCCTCGCCACGAGCCTCGACGGCAGCGTGGTCCTGCCCGCGGATGCTGAGTGGGAGGCAGCGCGCTCCGTTTGGAACGGCATGATCGACCGCCAGCCGGTGGGTGTCATCCGCTGTGCCAGCACCGCTGACATCGCGGTCGGGGTCGGGTTCGCGCGGGAACGTCACCTTCCGCTTGCGGTCCGGGGCGGCGGGCACAACGTGGCAGGCAATGGCACGGTCGACGGCGGCCTCGTGCTGGACCTCTCCATGATGCGCCAGGTGGACGTGGACGCTGGGCGCCGTGTCGTCCGGGTGGGTGGCGGCGCTACCCTCGCCGATCTCGATCGCGCCACGATGGCGCACTCGCTGGTGGTGCCCTCCGGGGTCGTCAGCGGCACCGGCGTTGCGGGTCTGACGCTGGGTGGCGGGATGGGCTGGCTGACCCGCGCCCACGGCCTCACGCTCGACTCGCTGCTGGCCGTCGACCTGGTGACGGCCGACGGCCGCTCCATCCGTGCCAGCGCCAACGAGCACCCGGACCTCTTCTGGGGCATCCGCGGTGGGGGTGGCAACTTCGGGGTCGTGGCCGCCTTCGAGTTCGAGGCACGACCGCTGGGTCCGGATGTGTATGCGGGAGCCTTCTTCTACACGCGGGAGCACTGGGTCGACGCACTGCAGGCGTATGCCGAGTGGGCCCCGACGATTCCGGACGACCTGACCACCATCGTGACGTGGCTCACCCCACCGGACGAATGGCTCCCCGAGCACCTCCGGGGCCAGGCCATGCTGGCGCTCAGCTTCTGCTGGGCCGGACCCGACCCAGCCGATGGTGAGCGCGCCACGGCAGACCTCCTGCGCGCCGGCGCACCCGATCACGTCGCGGCGGGACCGACCGCGTGGCTCGACCTGCAAAGCTCCGCCGATGATGCCTTCCCGTATGGCATCCGCGCCTATTTCAAGTCGACCTACCTCGATGACCTAGATGAGGGCACCATCGCCACCCTCGCGGCGCACTCGGCCCGACGCCGCTCCGCCATGGCGGGCACGGACCTCCACCAGCTCGGGGGCGCCTACGCCCGTGTCGCGGACGATGCCACCGCCTTTCGGTCGGCGAGACGCGCGGTACATCCTCAACGTCTGGGGCGTCTGGCGGGATCCCGTGGATGACGCCTCTGAGATCGCCTGGGTCCGCGACTTCTGGAGCGCGATGCAGCCGCATGCGCGTGGCGGTCACTACGTGAACTTCCTGGGCGCCGACGACAGCTTGGAAGCACGCTCACAGCTGCGCGAGATCTACGGCCCAGGCATCTACGATCGGCTGGTCTCCCTCAAGGACGACTGGGATCCGACCAACGTGTTCCGCCTCAACCACAACATCCCGCCCAGCAGCGGCTGAGTGCGCAGCATCGCCGCAGCGGTCTGGCGGTCTAGTAGACGACCTCGACGGTCTCAGGCAGCTCGATGCTGTGGACATCACTCGTGCCGGAGCCGACCAGGGCCTTGATCACCCACACGCCCTGGCCTTCCTTCTCCATCATCTGCCTGACTGGGCCGGTGACCGTCAGTCGGGCCACCGCGTCACCCTCGCGTTCGTACCGTACCTGCGTCTCGCTGGCACCATAGTGATCGATGCTGCGGACCGCAAGATCCCCCTGCGTCAACCCCATGAGACCAGCAAGCCACTCCCGCGCATCCCATGTCGCCATGACGAAGGCTCCTCGTGATCTCGACGATCTGCCGTGGTCCTTAGCATCGCCGCGCGCGCTCCGAACCGCGAGCCCGCGTTGGGGGGTATCGCCAGCCAGCATCGAGCCCGGGTGGACAGGTCGCCCCACGGGATAGTACTGTGCCGCCGTTCACAGCGTGGGGGGTCACGCAGGAGGTTCGACGATGACTCGAATGCTGCGCCACCTGGGACTGCTGACCGGGCTGGTCCTGACCGTATCCTCACCCGCAGCGGTCTTCGCGCAGGACCCGGCACCTTCGCCCGAGGGCACGGGTTGGCACCTGGCGGCGTACTCGACCGATGCCGGGATGATGGCGCCGCCGGATGGCCTGGACCCGACCCTGCTGCTGCGGGATACCGCAGCCACAGGGAACGCCGGCTGTAACCAGTTCTCCGGCAGCTACGTGCTCGACGGTGCATCCCTCTCCGTCGCGCCCGAGATGGCCCAGACCATGATGGCCTGCGACCCGGCGACGCAGGCGGTCGAGGACGCCTACCTGGCGCTGCTGCCCGAAACGGCGTCGTGGCAGGCCGCCGACGAGACGCTCCAGCTGCTCGATGCGGACGGCGCCGTCATCCTGGAGTTCGCGCAGGCCCAGCCTGACATCGCGACCGTCGTGGCCCTGTTGGAGGCGCTGCGCGCAGAAGTGCGTGACCTGCGGCTGCGAGTCGAGACGCTCGAGGCAGACCAAGACCCAGACGGCGGCACCGGCGACCCCACGTCGGAGACCACCACTCCCACTGCTCCGCGGCCGCGGCAGTCGGTCGAGACCGCGTTCCCCGACTGGATGCGTGACGGTCTTCCACCCGATCAGGTCGCGAACAAGAACCGCGAGGTCGTGCGCTGGCGGGACCGTGCCGGTGACGAAGCCGGCTACTACGTCTACGCCCGTCGCGGCCACTGCGAGCTCAGGCCCGGAACGGACCCGCAACAAGATCTCGACGAGGCTGACTTCCGGCTGGTGCGAACCAGGGCGGAACTCGTGGATCGCCTGCCGGCCGACAGCACCCGCTACCGGCCAGACCACCAGGCCATCGATGACGGCCTGCCCGAGGTGCCCGTCTCACCGTATTCGAACGATCAGTTCTACGACCTCTACGTCTCAGCGTTCAACGATGCCGGAGAGTCGAGGCAAGTGCTCGTTGGGTCGTTCTTCCTGACGCCGGAGTTCCGCTGCCCCTAGCCGCAGATGGGCCCCTCCCCCGGGCCAGCCGGCCGCCTGGTGGCATTGACGCGTCCCTGCCGTTTCGTACGCCGTCCATATACTAGGAACCATGAACACGCCGACAGCGCGCACCGGCCTCACCCGGGGCCGAACCATCGTCCTGGCATGCTTGATCGTGGCATCGTCGCTGAGCGCGCTGCCAGGTGGCCTCCTCGCGCAGGAGCCATCCGCCTCGCCAGACTCGCTGGCGACCCTCGAGCCGGCCGTGGCTGCCTGTGAGAGTGCCGATGACCTCCGGCTGATCATCGACTTCCTACGCGACACCGATACCACGGAGGACGGGTGGCTGCCGGTCTTCGTGGGCGCGATCGCCGGGCTCAGCGAGGCGCGTCAGCTGGCCGGCCTCCTCGGTGACACCTATCGACCGCTGGTCGACGACCTGATCGCCTCGCTCGAAGGCCTGCGCACGACCGTGGAGCAACTCGACGGCCAGGAAACCGTCGGGGCACAGCTGGCGGTGATCGGCGAGGCCATCACGGACATCGGCAATGCCATGGACGCACTCTCCGTCGGGCTGCAGACACCCTGCCCGGTCGACGCTTAGGCCAGCATGATCCGGGCCGCAACATCGCTGCTGGTGCTGGTATCCATGGCACTGGTCGCGGGGACCGCCGACACGACCAGGGCCGCCGCGGATCTGCCAGGGCTGACCGTGGAGCTGGTGCCGGTGGCTGACGGCCTGGACGAGCCCGTCTTCGTGACTACCGCCCCCGGGGAGCCGGGCAGGCTTTACGTCGTCGAACAGGCCGGCCTGATCCGCGTCGTCGGTGGCGATGGCGTCACGGCCGACACGCCCTTCCTGGACCTGACCGCGCAGGTGGCATTCGGCGGCGAGCAGGGCTTGCTGGGCTTGGCCTTTCACCCCGACTACGCCGACAACGGTCGCTTCTTCGTCGACTACACGCGCGCTCCTGACGGGGCCACGGTGATCAGCCAGTTCAACACGGTCGATGGCGTGGCCGACCCAGCGAGTGAGCGCCAGCTACTCGTCATCGAGCAACCGTTCGACAACCACAACGGCGGCATGATCGCGTTCGATGCCACGGGGATGCTGCTGATCGGCACGGGCGATGGCGGTAGTGGTGGCGACCCGTTCGGAGCCGGGCAGGACCCGGGCGTCCTGCTGGGCAAGCTGCTGCGCATCGACGTCGACGGTGGCGAGCCCTACGGCATCCCGGCAGACAACGGGTTCGTGGACAGCGACGCGCACCGCCCCGAGATCCACGCCACTGGCCTGCGTAATCCGTGGCGCTTCAGCGTCGACCCCGAGGGCGGCCATGTCTACATCGGGGACGTGGGACAGGGCGCCTGGGAGGAGGTCAGCCTACTTCCGGGCGGCGCCGGCGGCCTGAACTTCGGCTGGAATGCGGTGGAGGGACCTGACTGCTTCATCGAGGGCTGCAACGTCAGCGCCTACACGGCGCCGGTCCTGAGCTACGGGCACGACGAGGGCTGCAGCATCGTCGGCGGTCACACCTACCGCGGCACGGCGCAGCCCGCCCTCGAGGGCATCTACCTCTTCGGGGACTACTGCAGCGGGACCATCTGGGCAGCGGTGGCCGACGAGATGCTGGCCGGCGAGGCCCAGGCGGTCCGGGTGACCTCGTTCGATGGCCGCCTGGTGTCGTTCGGCGTGGATGAGGTCGGTGAGCTCTACGCGGTAGACAAGGGCGGTCGCATCCTCCATGTCGTCGCAGGACAGGCCTTGTGACCCGCCTGGCTGACGTCACTCGCTGACAAGTCCTGTCAGCACCACGACCACGACTTCCGCTGCGCGAGCCCCGGCATGTCCACATCACCGGCGCCAGGGATCGCGACGCCGTTCGGCGAGCCGGTCGCGGGACCATGGCGGGCGCGCCCGCTCACCAAGCTGCTGGCGGATGTCCGGACCGCCGTCGCGACACCTGTCGGCCGGCCTCTCATCCTGGCCGTCGATGGTCGCTCAGCCAGCGGCAAGACCACCATCGCGAAGCGACTGGCCGCGTTGGTCAAGGGGTCGGCCGTCGTGCATAGCGACGATGTCGCCTGGTGGGAAATCCTTCTTCGGCTGGGACCACCTCATGGCCAGCGGTATCCTCGAGCCGCTCCGCCGGGGTGAGGATGTCCACTTTCGGCCGCCAGCGTGGGACGTCCGACATCGCAATGGCGCCATCGACGTCGCAGCGATCGCCCCGCTCGTGTTCATCGAGGGCGTCGGTGTGAGTCGTCGCTCCCTCGCTCCCCTGCTCGACGGCGCGTTTTGGGTGCAGTCCGATATGAACGAAGCTCGCCGACGGGGCATCGAGCGGGACGGCGACACGCCAGTGGACGTCGAGTTCTGGAATGCGTGGGATCGTGAGGAGCTGGCGTTTCTGGCCACGGACCGACCCTGGGAGCGGGCACTGGCGGTGCTGTGCGGCACCTCGCAGCTTGTCGGCATCGCCATCGAGCCCGAGAGCGAGGTACTGGTGGGGCGTTCCCTGCGACCCTGACGCGGCCTGCATGACGCCGTCGCTGCCGAAGCTACTTCACTTCCGAGGCTACTTCGGAGCTTCGACCTCGAAGGCCACGAGCGACTGGGTGGCCGGCCGCTGCTGCCCATCGGAGGGGCGGTTGGCGACCTTGAACTCGCCGCTCTCCAGGATGCGTCGCGCCATCACGGTCGAGCCGCCTCCGTCGAGATTGAAGGCGTGCCGTGCACCCAGCGACAGCATCAGCCGGCCCATCTCCGCGAGCGTCACGCCCGCGCTGCCGGAACGGCGACCATCGACGGTCACCATCAGCACGCGACCGTCGTCGGTGACGCCGACACCCGTCCGCGGATGTCGCTGCACGCCGGCCGGGTAGAGGGAGCGGGATGGAGCTGCCACCTTCCCGTTGCGGGCGGTGAAGTGGTTGCCCCCGAGGGCCTCGCTCACCTCGGACCAGCCTGCGGCGGGTGCGATGGTGCCGCCACAGCGGTTGTCGACGTTGCGCACGACCTGCGTCAGGAGCTCGAAGCGCTGACCGTCGCGCAGGTCATAGATCCAGCCGGCCTTCGGGTTGTCGACCGACAGCACGGCCTGCCCAGCACGCAGCGTGGTGTTGCCGGCTCCGCGCCGAATCTTCAACACCTTCACCATCTGGCTGTCGTTGGGTCGGAGGATGTCCTCCAGCTGGAGCACGACCTCGAGCCCGCCGCGGGTGCGGGTGCTGGCGGCGAACCGCTTGGTGAAGAGCACCGTCTTGGTGTCGTCGCGGTGGGTGTTCACACGGTGGATCTGCTTGGGCAGCGTGCGTCCCGGCGGGATGGCGGTCACGTGCACGCGCACATCACCGATGTGGGCGTCGCCATCGGGGTCCACGCCCAGCGTCGGCCGCGTGCACGCCTGGGCGAGCAGCAGCTCGCCGCTGGATGCCGCCATGGACTGCGGCGCAGCGTAGGCATCGACGCGGTTCCGCGTCGACATGTCGCCGTTGGTCGCAACCATCGCCCGACGCTCAGGCTCGCTCATGCGGATGGCCATGCTGGTGACGACCTCGCGCCTGACGACCCGATCGTTCGAAAGCACCGACTTCAGGCGCACGTTGCTGCGGTGAGTCTCGACCGTGGCCACACGGACGGATTGCGGGCGGTCCCCGCTGGTGCGCATCGTGCCCACCGCGAAGTCGATCCCCGGCGCCAGGGCGACGGTGCTGCGAGGCTCGAAGGGCTGGGTGATCCCGGCCCGGACGCCCGAAGCGACTGGCGCGGACAGGATGGCGACCGAAAGCGTGGCGAGCGCGACGCGCGCCCCGACGGTCCGGAAGGTATCGAGCGAGGTCATCGGATGAGCATGCTGCGGACGCCCTCGCCCACCTATGACCCGGAAGTCCAGCCGCAGCATGGTCCGGGCGGAGCCAGCGCCTGTATCGGCTCCCCTACCACAGGACCACTGAGGCGACCGGACCGCACTATCGCCCCGGCGGAACCGTCCGCTGCTGTCCGCGCTGCATCTCGGCAGCCTTGGTGGCGGTCACGATGGTCGTCGCCACCGCAGGGTCGACGACCTGCACGCGATCGGCGTCGAAGGTGCGGATGGCGCCGTTGGCCATGACGCAGACGACCTGGGTGACGGTACCGGTCTCCTCCGACCAGCTTGAGACGAAGCCGACGACGCTGACCGGGTAGCCGGTGGGGTCCGGGCCGGCGGGATGGTAGATCGCGGCCAGTGGGCTCATGCGCGGTGTCCTCGTAGCGGGGCTGCTGCCACAAGGCTAGCGCGTGAGCGGCCGGGCGACTGGGTGAGGGAGCGGATGAGGACCGGCCCGATGTGCCGACGTCGCCTTAGTCCGAGTGTGACGCGCAGCCACCCGACACTTAGGAGCAGCCGATGGACGAGCAGCACGGGACGGTTGGAGTCGAGTCTCAGAACGTGGAGGACGCGCGCCTGCAGACGCGGCGCGGCGTCATCGAGCGCCTGGCCGATCCATACCTGACCGATCACGATCGTTGGGTCCTGGGACAGTTCGCACGCTTCCTCGACGGCCTGGCACCGGCTCCCGATCCGAGGGCGACCCCCGGTCGGTCTCGTCGGCCCTTGCCACCGAGGACACAGGGAGCCAACCTGTGGGCGTCCGAACGGAGGCATCCATGACGGCGACGGCGGCCAGCATCGATAGCGAGGGGCGCCGGCCGACGGCGCTGCTGCCCTGGAAGCAGCTCAGCCTGATCTCGGTCTACTGGTTCGGCATCAATGCCGTCTGGGGCGCCTACGAGGGCTTCGGACAGAAGCAGATGGAGCTCATCGCGGGCCGGGACTCCATCACCGTCATGGGTGTCCTGGAGCTGCTGGGCGGGATGGTGGCTATCCTGACGGTGCCCACCATCGGCGCCATCAGTGACTACACGACCTCGCGCTTCGGCAAGCGCAAGGGCTACATCATCACCGGCACGACGCTCGACCTCATCTTCATCAGCGGGCTCTCGCTCATCGCCATGGCCCAACCCGCTGACTGGGACGGCAATGCGCTCGGCTCGGCGGAGGTGCTCATCCTCTACTCGCTGCTGTTCCTGGGCCTGCAGTTCAGCTCCAACTTCGCGCAGGGGCCCTACCAGGGCTTCGTGCCTGACCTCGTGGCGGAGCGCCAGGTGGGTGTCGCCAGCGGCCTGGTCGGTGTCATGCGCACGACCGGCCTCGTTGGCGGCTTTGCGATCATGGCCCTCGGCGCCCGCTTCGAAGCCTGGGGCCTGGCCTTCGTCGTGGTCGGCGTGGTCGAATTCTCGTTGGCGCTGCTGACCTTCGCGCTCGTCGATGACGGGCCGCAGGGGATGCCACGCGAGGGCCGGTCCTGGCGCTCGATCGCGCTCGAGACGTGGGATCCGTCGATCTTGCACGACCGTTCGTTCGTGCGTATGACCCTGGTGCGCCTCTTCTTCCTGATGGGGACGGGCACCTTCATCAACATCAGCCTCCTCTACATCGAGCGCGTCTTCTCGGTGACCGATGCAGACGAGAGATCCTTGCTGTGGATGGCGGCGCTGGGCATGGGACTCATCGGCACGGTGCTCGCGGCGATGCCCGCGGCGCGTATCTCCGACCGGACCGGAAGGAAGCCCGTCGTCTGGGCCGCAGCCGGCGTGGCCACGCTTGGTGTGGCCATCCTGGCGGTGGCCCCAAGCCCAGCGGTGGCGCTGGTGGGGTCGTTCTTCCTGGGTGCCGGGTCGGGTGCATACCTCGCCGTGGACTGGGCGTTGATGACCGACATCATCCCGCTCGCCTCGAGCGGCCGGTACATGGGTATCGCCAACATCGCCAACTCGATCGCCGGTCCGCTCGGCCTCGCCGTCGCCACTCCACTCATGGATCTGTTCACGCGGGCCGGCATGATCGAGATGGGTCCGCGAGTGGCCGTGGGTCTCGGCGTCATCGCCCTCGCCGCCGGATCCATCATCCTCATCGGCGTGCACCCGAGACGTGACCCGCGCATGCCGGACGCGCCGCTCGAGGTGGCTGGGGGTGGGTAGACCACTGAGCGCCCGCCCGTGCGTCTCCGTGGCACATCGAGGTGAAGTACCCACTGGGCGTCCGTGGTCGTCTTCTTCGTGCGGAACGAGGCCAGCGCCTCCTCCGGAGAGCCAGCACCATCCCCAGGAGATTGGCGCCATCCCCCGGAGACTAGATTGGCGCCTGGGAGCCCGTCCTGCGCCACCACGGTCGGTCAAAGGCCTGAAAAGCCAACCGCACGGCCATCTTCAGTCTGTGCAGACTGATTGGGCCACTGCGGTGCAGTCTTGGCCGACCCCGACGGCTCGTCTAGTCTGCCCCGGATAGCGTCGCGGGTGAGGCGGCCTGGGGGTGGCTCCGCGGCTCGGCGGGCGGAGGGCGGCCTGGGGGTGGCTCCGCGGCTCGGCGGGCGGAGGGCGGCCTGGGGGTGGCTCGGCGACTCCGCGGCTCGGCGGCGCCGGCTCGGCGGCCTGGGTGTGGCCCAGCGGCGGGGCATCCCACCTGGGTGTGGTCCCTGTCCCGAGCGCTAGCTGCGGCCTGGCCTCTGGGCCTGTTTCTCCGCCCCGGCCATGATCACACCCCAGAAGACGCCGCCCTGGGTCGCCACGCCGAACTGCACCAGCAGGCTGGCCTCGGCCATGGCGCCGATGTCGCGCCACACCGCCGGGAATACCACCAGCGCGATCGCGCTGGCGACTACCACCCAGGGCCAGCTCAGCTCGATGTGGATGGGACCGCCTCGTCGCGCCATCGCGATCGACTCCGATAGCAGCACCCCCAGCACCACGAAGCCGTACAGCAGTAACTGCTGAAGCGGCGGGATGCTGTCAGCGGTGGCAGGACCGATCGGTGGACCCGTGACATCCAGGTCGAACCAGCCGAACAGCAGCTCCATGACCTCCTCCCCTGCGATGTGACAGCACCATCAGGCGAGCAGGCGGTGCGTGCGGTCAACACGCAGGACTGCGTAGCGGCGATGTCCGGTTCGTCGCGGCAGCCGACTTGCATGCTGCTGCCGACAGGGTCACTATCCCGCCATGGTGGGGGTGCGCTATGGCGGCCTGTCGAGCCCGGTCATGGTCGGCCGTGAGCTGGAGTCGGAGCGCATCGGGCTGGCCCTTGCCAGGCTGGCCGACGGGCACGCGCCGCTCATCGTCATCAGCGGCGAGGCTGGTATCGGCAAGAGCCGCCTCATCGATGAGGCGCTCGCTCTGATGGCACCAGCCATCCGCGTGATCCGCACCGAGTGCCTCGCGCTCGGGTCGCGTATCCCCTACCTGCCCTTCGCAGAGCTCCTGCGGGATCTGGCCCGCCAGGTTCCTGCCGCAACGCTGGTGGGCATGGCCGGTTCCTCTCGCGCCGACCTCAGCCACTTCCTGCCGCAGCTGTCTACGGCAGGTGACAACGCGGGTGATGACGCACAGGACAGCGCTCGGCACCGCGGCGACGACCTGGAGCGCCTGCGCTTGTACGAGGCGTTCCTGCGCATGGCGGAGCGCATCGCGGCCGAGCAGCCAACGGTCTTCGTCATCGAGGATGTGCAGTGGATCGACCAGGCGAGCCTGGAGCTTCTGTCATTCCTGCTGCACGGCCTGCGGCCAGGTAGCGCGACCACGCTGGTGATCTCGGTCCGGCCCGAGGACATCGAGGACAACGACGCCGTGCTTCGGCTCCTCGCGGACCTCGGTCGCAGTGGCTCAACGGAGCGCATCGAGCTGGCTCCGCTAAGCGCCGAGGCGACGCGGCGCCTGGTGGCAGAGGTCACGCATGGTCGCGCTGCCGCCGGGCTGGCCGAGCGCATCCATGGCCTCAGTGATGGCAACCCGCTCTTCGCCGAGGAGCTGCTGGCATCCTCGTTTACCGGCGAGGACAGCGGTGCGCTGCCGCCGAAGCTGCGGGACCTCCTGGCGGCTCGCCTGACGGCGGTCCCCGACGATGTCCTGGCCGTGCTGCGGGTCGCGGCGGCCTCGGGCCGCTCCATCGACGACCGGCTGTTGGCCAACGCGAGCGATCTGGACGAGGCCCAGGTGCGCCGGGCCGTGCGGGCTGCGATGGACGACTACATCTTCGTCCGCGTCGCAGACCAGGAGCGGACCGCCTACCGCTTCCGGCACGAGATCATGCGTTCGCTGGTGGCGTCGCAACTGCTGCCGGCCGAAGCGCGACGCATCCACGCCGCCTATGCACGAGCGTTGACCGACGAGCCGGTCACACGCCAGAACGCGACCGAGATCGCCCATCACTGGGACGCGGCCGGCGAGACCGAGCAAGCCCTGCTGGCCCACGTCACTGCCGGAGAGCGGGCACGACAGACCTTCGCCTTCGGTCAAGCACATGAGCACTTCGAGCGAGCCATCGTCCTATGGGCACGGGTCGATGACCCCGAGGGCCTCACCGACAGGTCGCGCCCCGCGCTCAGCGAAGCTGCCGCGTCGACTGCAGCGCGGGCGGGTGACTTCGATCGCGCCATCGAACTGACCCGCCAGATCGTGGCCGACCGCACTGCCGTCGACGCTGAGACGTTCGAGCGGGCGCGCTCCAGCCTGCGTTGGTACCTGCTGGAGTCTGGCGACGTCGAGCGCGCGCTCAGCGAGGCTCAGGCCGTCGTCGACGAGCGCGCCAGCATGCCCGACCGCTGGCGCGCCAACGCCCTGAGCCACCTGGCTGCGCTCCTGCTCTACACCCGACGCACGGCCGAGGCAGCACGGCGCGCCGTGCAGGCGCGTGACCTCGCGGCGGATGCCGGTGCGATCGAAGAGCACATCCTCGCCGAAGGTGTGCTCGGCTGGTGTCTGCTGCTCGAAGGCGACATCGGAGCGGGCCTGGAAGCCATCCGCCGCGCGCTCGTAGCAGCCGACAGCGCCCAGGAGGGGCAGCTCGAAGGTCGCTATCCCGTCGGACCCGCGCTGGCACACTTGCACCTGGCGATCGCCCTCGAACTGGTCGGGCGTTTCGAGGAAGCACAGGTGATCGCCCTCGCCGGCGCCGAGATCTCGGCGAAGCAGGGCGTGGCACGTACCTTCGGCTCGCTGCTGCTGGCGAGCGCGGCACGGGCGCACTACCAGCTGGGTCGATGGCACGAGGCTGAGGCGGTCGTGGCTCGCGCCTTGGAGCAGGGCGCTGTCGGGGCTGGCCGCGTCGGCCTGCTGGCGGTCCGCGCCCTGGTTGCCGTGGGGCAGGGGCGCGACGAGGCCGCGGCAGCAGCCCTGGCCGATGCCGACGCGCTCGTGACCTCGACCACGCCGCTCGACGCACGGCGCTGGCTGACCGCGGCACATGCCGAACGTGCCCTCTGGCAGGGGCACGCCCTCGACGCACTGGCGCGCCTGGCCATCCTCGGCGACGATCCCGACGGTCACGGCTTCGCGGAACCTAGCGGCCCACCGGCCATCCTCGACGCCAGCGTCCCGCTGCTGCTGGCGCTGGGAGCCCGCGCCTGTGCAGACCTCGCCCTCGAGGAGCGCGCCGCTGGCGTGGTCGATGCCTTCTCACACGTTGCCATGCAGCAGCTGGAGGTCTCGCTGGGTCGCGTGCGCCGACGCAGGGCATTGGCGGCCGCCTGGGCCGGCGACCTGGCGACGACCCGCGCCGAGCTCGCTCGCGTCGAAGGCGATGCGGCGTCCCGCGTGCGCTACTGGCGCAGCGCCGCCGACAGCCTCAGCCAGCAACCCTATCGTCGCGCCTACGCCCGCTGGCGGCTGGCGGAGGCGCTGCTCGCTCGACGTGACGGTCGTGAGACGGCGGCGCTCGAGATCACGGCGGCGCTGGCCCTGGTGGAGCCGCTGGAGGCACGGCCCATCATGGGTGAGCTGCAGGGACTCGCTCGGCGCGCACGCATGGCCATCACGATGCAGGCGGACGGGCCGGTGGTGATACCCGGCGAGGCGGCACGGCCCTTCGGGCTGACCTCGCGCGAGCTAGAGGTACTGCGCCTGCTGGCCGACGGCATGAGCAACCAGGAAATCGCTGGCGAGCTCTTCATCAGCCCCAAGACAGCCAGTGTCCACGTCTCCAACATCTACGCCAAGCTCGGAGTTGAGTCTCGCGTGGCCGCAGCGACCACGGCGCATGCGCTCGGGCTTGCCGCCTCACGCCAGGACCGCGAGGGCCGCTAGCCCCGGCACACCACCGCTTGAGTCAGCACCTGAGCTGCTGCCTGATGGCGCCAGCCCGACTTAGCTCCAGCCTGTGGTCATGAGGCGTTCACCACGACGCCAGCCACCGACCAGCCTGGAGGTCCCCTGATGCGACCCATGGACCAGCCACTCGAGCCGGAAATGGCAGACCTCCTGGCTGACCTGCAGCTGCGCGTGGCGCATCTCGAGTACCTGCTGTTGCCCCAGGCCGACGACCCGGAGACCCTGCTGCGGGTCACTCCCGTGACAGGCACCGACGCCGACGTGCCCCAACAGGCGTCGGGGCGCGCACAGACCGAGTGGTACACCGAGAGCGATGCGGGCAGCTGGACCGGCGGTCAGTCAGAGCTGACCGACGAGGCTCCGTACGCTCCCCTGCCCTCCCCGCCGCCGCCGATCAGCTCGCTGGGGCTGAGCCGCTCCGGGGGCTCGACCATCGATCGCGCCTACTTCGAGGAACGGCTGGCCGGGCGTGTGCTCGCCCTCGTGGGAGGCTTGGCGCTCGTCCTGGGCGCGGCCTTCTTCCTCAGCCTCGCCTTCAGTCGCGGCTGGATCGGTCCCAGCATGCAGGTCGTGCTGGGTCTCGCTGGTGGGTCCATCGGCCTTGCCATCGGCGGGTCGTTGCTGCTGCGGGGGGACCGCATCGTGGGCCACGTGCTGAGCGCGGTCGGCCTCGCGGTCATCTCACTGTCGCTCTTCGCCGCGACCAGCCTGTACCAGTTGCTGGAGCCGAGCGTGGGGTTGGCGGCGATCCTGCTGGTGGCAGCGGTCACGACCGTCCTCGCCATCGCCTCGCACTCTCAGGTCGTGGCCGGGTTCGGGCTGACGGCCGTGCTGGCAGCACCACCCCTGCTGGGTGCCTCCACCGATCAGCTCACGCTGGCCTACATGATCGTGGTCCTGGCCGGCGTCACCATCGTCTCGCTGTGGCAGACCTGGCGGTGGTTGCCACCGGTCGCCTTCCTCATCTCCGCACCGCAGGTGTTCGCCTGGACCGGCAGCGACCCCGGGGTCGGGCTCGCGTTCGGCGCGCTGCTGGGCTACTGGGGCCTGATCACGCTCGCCGCCGGCGGCGAAGCCTTCCGACGCGGTCGGTCCGAGCTCTCCCTCGGTTCGGCTCCCTTGCTGATGGCCGTCGGGGCCTTCGTCATCGTGGCCGCGTTCGAGGTCATGCCGACGAGCGACCAACGCGTCGCCTTCCTGCTGGTCCTCGCGTCCCTGCACGGCATCATCGCCGCCTGGTTCGCGCTCAAGCGGGGTCCGGTCGATCCCTTCGGGCTGCTGGCCGCTGCCTACGGGCTGGCCATCGCGTCGATGGCCGTTCCGCTGGCGTTGGGAGCAGCGTTGACGGTCGTCGTCTGGTCGGCCGAAGCGGCAGCACTGGCGATCGTGGCCGGACGCCGAGCACACGCACCCAGTCTCATCGGCGCGTTCGCGTTGCTCTCCCTCGGAGGCGCCCGGGTGGCACTGCTGGCGCTGGATCCGGACCCGGCGTGGCCATCGGGGATCGAGCTTGTCGTCGGGCCGCTCGACGTGCTCGTCCTCAGCTGGGCCTTCGTGGCGATCGCCAGCGCAGTCATCATGCTGGCGGTCCCGCTGCGCACCTCGCGCCTGGTCGTCTTTGGCCTGCTGGCGGGCATCACCGTCACGGTCGTCCATCACGAGCTCAGCGGTTTGGCGAGCGTGGCTGCCTGCAGTGCGCTGGCCCTGCTGGCCATCTCGTCGCCGCGCTGGCTCGCAGCGCTGCCGGACCGCGCCATCGCCTGGCAGCTAGGCCCGGCACTGGAGTGGTTGCGCCCGACGCGATCGCTCGTCGACGAAGCCGCCCTGATCCCACGCGCAGCTGGGCTCATCGCCGCTGCGCTGGCATTCGCCACGACGGTCTACATCACGGTCGACCAGGTCTGGGTGCGGGAGGGCCGGCCGGTGATCCCCTTCGGAGATGCTGACGGGGTGGCGGCGCTGCTGGTCGCGGGCACCTGGGTGCTGGGCGGTTGGCTGCTGGCGGGTGAGGCCGGGTCGCCGACGCGGCACCATCGCCGCGGCAGCGCTGGTCGCCGTCGCCGCGCTGTTCCAGCTGCCACCCGCCTGGATCTGCGTGTTCTGGGCAGCGCTCGGCTCGGTGCTGCTTGCGCTAGGTCGGGCTGACGCCGGTGGCTTCATCAGCTACACCCGAGCGGGACTGGCGGCCATCGCCGGGGCGCTTCTGGGCGCCCTCCTGATCGCCCCTCCCGACCGACTCGTCGTCGGCATCGGGGGCGTGGCTCCACACGCGCTGCTCATCAGCGAGGCGACGCTGGCGCTGGGCGCGGTCGCTGTGGCCCTGGCGTTGGCGGCTCGGCTGCACGCGCGTACCGCGTGGGCCGGCTGGGCACTCGCGAGCGCCGGCGTCGTCGGCCTGTACCTGGTGTCGATCGGTGTCGTCGACAGCTTTGCCGGCGAGGCCTTCGGGCGACCCAGCGCCTCCATCACGCGGGTCCAGGAGCTGGCCACGGAGGCGCACGTCGCGCTCAGCGTCACCTGGGCCGTGGTGGGTGTCCTGCTCACCGGCGGCGGGCTCATCCTCAAGCGTGCGCCGCTGCGCGTGGCAGGGCTGGCGGTCCTCGCGCTGGCGACCGCCAAGGTCTTCGTCTTCGACCTCGCGTCCCTTGACATCGCCTACCGCGTCATCACGCTCGTGGTGCTGGGAGTGCTCCTCATCGCGATGGCCTGGGTCTGGACACGGCTGAAGCCCGCCTTGCCGGTGGCACTCACCACCGCGGAAGGCCAGCCGACCACGGGAGCGATCAGCCTCGGCGACGAGGGATGAAGGCGCCGATGACCATGAGCGCGCCGAGCGCGACGGCTGCGATGGGCCAGAGCTGGCCGAAGTCGAACTCGATCTGGTCGCCGAAGAGCACCCACGCGCCCACGAGCACCAGCAGGATGCCGACGACGGCAGCGCCCGAACCACCCCGACCACGCCGAGCCTCGTACGCCTGCTGCTGCGTCTGCGCTGCCTGCTGCTGGGCGTACCAGGCCGCCTGCTGCTGCTGGGCATACCAGGCCGCCTGCTGCTGGGCGTAGGACGCATCGGGCGACGGAGCGTAGGGGTCGTTGACCTGGCCGAAGTACGGATCGCTGGGCTGCGGTGCGGCGGCGGAGCGTACGGGTCGCCCGCCCGCTGGCCGTAGTAGGGATCCTGAGGTTGCGGGCCACCAGGGTACTGGTTCATGAGCAGCTCTCCGGTCGCAGGAGTGACAAGGACGAGACGGTGCTGGTGATGGACAGCTCGACGTGCGTGGCCTCGCCGTCGAAGCCGGGGGACGACCACTGCGTGGTGCTGTCCTCCACCAAGCCGCTGGCGGCAAGATCATCGCTGGAGAGGTTCGACTCCGACACCACGCGCATCGGCGCGCTCTCTGGCACGCACACCGTGAGCGAGGAAGCGTTGAGCGTGGCACGGGCATTGATGCTGTCGTTCGGCAGGAGCAGGTGGACGTCGGATGCATTGAGCGTGAGGTCGATGTCCGCGCCCTCGGGCGTGGCAGCCGTCGCGAGGTCAAGTACCACGTCCGATGCATTGAACGTGCCGGCGACGCGAGCGACAGGCCCGCTGCCGAGCTCGATGCCGGCATCGGCCGCGTTCAAGGTGGAGCTCAACGTCACCGCCGCGGCGACGGGGAGCTCCACTCGCCAGTCGCTCCGCGCCTGGCGGCCGAGGAAGGCCAGGTCGTTGCCAACAGGCTGGTGCAGCGAGAGCGCGGCGGTCGCGCCGTCGAGATCGGACAGCTCGATGGTCGGAGCGTCGTCGGTGGCGTGATCGGCATCGAGGCGCCAGGACGCATCGACCGCACGCGTCACCGACAGATCGCCACATGAAAGCGTCAGCTCCAGGTCGAAGACATCGCCATCGGCGACGCCGCTCTCGCTGGTGCTGGCCGGTCCCGCGTCCCCGGTACAGGCACCGGTGGCGATGGCCGGGATGATGCCCTGCAGGTTGGCGATGTCGTCGTCGGGCACCGACGCCAGGGCCGCACCGAAGATGATGCCGAAGGTGGCCGCGACGATGGCTCCCCCGAGCCAGGCCACGGGCGTCCAGCGCAGGATCAGCCCCAGGCCGATGCCGACGAGGATGAGCGGCCACAGCTGTCCCAGGTCTCGGGCGATGTCGGACTCGAGCCAGCCCTGGTCCACGGCCAGGGGGATGCCGCCGAGGGCGATGAGGAACACGCCCCAGTTGAGAAGGCTCCGGTCGATGTGCATGACGCGCACAGTCTACGGCACCTCTGTCGGCTTCGGCCTCGTGGCTGCGCTGGCCTTCACCGACGGTCGATCAGTCGATCAGGCCGGGGCGGGCAGGTCCCGTCGTGGGAAGCGATACCAGGCGATGGCGACGAAGACCGCCGCGAAGAGCAGCATCACCAGCAGATCGCTCGCGGCCGCTCCCCCATCGAGGATGGGGCGCGCCTTGAGCAGATTGAAGATCGAGTAGTCATGCAGCCAGCGCATGTCGGGCCAGATCGAGCCGATGGCGAATGCCAGGTAGTTCAGCAGCACGAAGATCGCTGGCAGACCGATGGCTGGCCCCACTCGGTCCGACTCCACCGAGACGGCGAAGGCCATGGCCATGATGGCCACGAAGAGGAGCGCGTCGGCCAGCCACAGCTGGAGCAGCTGGCCGGCCGTCACCTGGCCCCCGAAGCCGACCAGCGCCATGGTCACGCCAGAGGTGATGACCAGTACCGCCACGAGCATCGCCAGGAAGCAGGCACCGGCCACGAAGAGCGTGGCGTACAGCCCGCGACGCGAGATCGGCCGCGACAGCGTCACCTCGAGCGTGCCCCGGTCACGCTCGCCGGCGATGGCGAGCGCCGGGAAGGCGATGGCGATCACGCCCAGCAGCAGCAGCGTGAAGGGATGCGAGAAGCCCATCGCCACGGTGCCTTGCAGCGAGAACAGGTCGCCTCCTGCGAAGTTGGAGAACTGCGCCAGCAACGGCACCGACTCCACGAACTCGCCCACCTCCTGGCCGAAGGCGGCGTACATCACCGGCATGAGGATGCCCATCAGCACCAGCCCACCGGCCACGACCAGCAGGCGGATGGCGTTGGACGCGACGGTGTACCGCAGCAGTGGCAGGTTCACGCTGCGGCCGCCGTCCCGGGCAGCCCGTCAGGCTCGGAGGACTCGGTCGCGTAGTACTCGAGGAACGCCTCCTCGAGACGGGCAGGCTCGATGAGCAGGTCGGTGATGGTGGTGCCCTGGAGCGCCGTGAGGAGGGGACGCGGATCGCCTTCGAGCTGGCACGTGAGGTCACCATCATGGAGCTGGACATCACTGATGCCCGGCACCCGGTCGAGTGTGGGGGCCTGGCCGCTGAAGCGCAGCTCCACGCGCCGGCGGCGGCGGCTGAGCAGGTCCGCGACATCGGTCAGCGCGACCAGCTCGCCCTTGCGCACTATGGCGACGCGGTCGCACACGCGCTCGACCTCGCTGAGGATGTGAGAGGAGAAGAAGATGGTGCGCCCGGCGCGCTTGCGATCCTCGAGGATCTCGTAGAACGAGCGCTGCATCAGGGGGTCGAGGCCTTCGGTGGGCTCATCGAGGATGGCCAGCTCGGGATCGTTCTGGAAGGCCTGGATGATGCCGATCTTCTGGCGCATGCCGCGCGAGTAGTCACGGATCTGCCGCCGCAGGTCGCGCTGGCTCAGCTCCATCCGCTGCACCAGGTCGTCTCGCAGCGGTGCCGGGCGCCCGCTGAGTGCGGCGAGGTAGTCCAGCTGTTCGGCGCCGCTCATGCTGTCGTAGAAGGCGATGCCGCCGGGCAGGTAGCCCGTGCGCCGGCGGATCTGTTCGCTGTCGCTGGCGATATCGTGGCCCAGAACCTCGGCACCGCCCGATGTCGCGTGCAGGTACCCCAGCAACAGCCGGATGGCGGTGGACTTGCCGGCGCCGTTGGGGCCCAGGAAACCGAAGATCTCGGCCTCCTGCACCTCGATCGACAGGGACAGCAGCGCGCGCACCTCGGCGCCGCGATGCAATGGCGTGCCGCGCTTGCCGTAGACCTTGGTCAGCGCGCGAGTGACGATGGCGGCCATCAGACCGGTCCCGGCGAGCCTCCCCGTGAACCCGAAGCGCGGTGCCCGGCCAGCCGCCAGCCCAGCGGCAACGCGCCGGCGGCCAGGAGCAGCTTCAATGCGTCACCGGGCAGGAACGGATAGAGCCCGAACGGCAGCACATCCAGGACGGACCGGCCCAGCGCCAACGCCAGCCAACCCAGGCCGAAGGCGTAGATGACCAGCGTGCCCAGCAGCATCGCCCCCAGAGATCCACCCAGGCGGCGATCCCAGCCTCGCTGCGCCAGTCCACCGACAAGCGCCGATGCCGCCAGGAAGCCGAGAAGGTAGCCACCAGTGGTGCCCAGCACGATGCGACCTGATTCGAACGCGATGAACGTCTCCAGGCCCGACCGTTCGAAGGAGAATACGGGCATGCCGATGGCGCCGATGAGCAGGTAGATGGCAGTCGCGCTGATGCCTCGACGGGCACCCAGCACGGCGCTGGTGAAGAGCACGCCGAAGGTCTGCAACGTGATGGGCACGTACGGGTTGTCGGGCACGTACAGGCGTCCCAGGCTGACGGCGGGCAGGTCGAAGGCGATGCGCGCGCCGATGATCAGCAGGACCACGCCTCCGGCGATGAGCGCTAGATCACGGATCCATGCTGGCGCCCGCGTGGCAAGGCTCGACGGGATGAGGTAGTCGCCAAGGGTGAGGCCTCGTCGCCCAGCGAGGCCCCCGGCGTGTTCGACAGCGGTCATCGCGCGGATGGTAGCAGTCGAGACCCGACCGGTGAGGGCCGGCGACGTAGACTGCCGCACATGCGACGGCACTGGCGACTCATCCTCGGCGTGATCGCCGCCGTCCTGCTCGTGATCGGGGTGGCTGGCTATGTCTGGCTGAGCGACCTCGCCGACCCCATGCCAGAGGCTGAAGCCGCCATGGTCTCGTCCCAGGCGGTCAGCGTCGCGACCGAGCCGTGGTTGACGTTCACTCCGCTCGACCCCGCCACTACCGGCTTCATCTTCTATCCGGGTGGACGGGTCTCGGCGGAGGCGTACGCCCCTCCCGTGCGTGCGCTCGCGGAAGCCGGATACCTCGGGGTCATCACGCCCATGCCCTTCGGCCTCGCGGTGCTCGACCAGAACGCTGCCGATGGCGTCATCGAAGCCCACCCCGACATCGAGCGTTGGGTCATTGGAGGACACTCGCTTGGGGGTGCCATGGCGGCGCAGTACGCCGCTGGACACGGCGAGGTCGAGGGCATGGCGCTATGGGCTGCTTACCCGCCCGATGGCACCGACCTGAGCGCGAGCGACGCCCTGGTCACGTCCATCTCCGCCAGCGAGGACGGTCTCGCCACGCCCGCGGAGATCGAGGCGTCGGCAGCGCAGCTCCCGGCCGACACCACGTTCGTCGAGATCGCCGGCGGCAACCACGCGCAGTTCGGCTGGTACGGCGAACAGGACGGCGACGGACAGGCGACCATCTCGCGCGAGGCTCAGCAGGAACAGGTCGTGTCCGCGACCCTCACGCTCCTCGAGGCCGTCGCGGCACGCTGAGCCTCGCGCCGCCAGCCGTCGCGCGCGCGCCCTCAGCCGTACCTGGCTAGGCGGTTGTCGGCCCGATGCTGTCCTTGAGCGAGAGGATGAGCGAGCCCGCGTTCAGCTCGAACACCTCGACCTCGAAGCGATGCTCGCCCGGCGCCAGCTTGTGGCCCGCGATGTGGAAGGTGACCACGTCGCCGCGGCCGAACGAGACCGGCGCCCGACGGGAGATGTCGGCGGCTCGATAGACGGTGTCGTCACCGGCACGCGTCGCGCTGATGGCAGCCGGATCGATGACGGCGCCATCGACCGCGATCGACCCGATACCGACGAGCGTGCCATCACCCATGCCGTTGCGGGCCTGGACACGGAAGCCATCACCCTCGTGCTGAAGGCTGCCAGCGACATAGAACTGGCGGACCAGGAAGTCGGGGACGCGCATCCGTGCAGCCTAGCGGGTCGAGCCCTGCGAGGCGCGAAAGCAGGGACCCGCCCCTCCCGGGACGGGTCCCTGCCTGACGTTGCGCTACGGTGCCGGGATGGGGCGCCTGATGCTCACGACCTTGTCGTTGCGGACCGTCGTTCCCAGGAGGACGACCTCGTGTCGCTGTCCCGTCCCGGTGCTGTACCAGTCATCGTGGAAGGGGCGAGCCTTGCCCGCCCGGTAGACGGTGTACTCGATCGCGAACGGGACATTGGCAGAGAACGGAGTGGAGTCTGCTGGCCCTTCGCGATCGGGGGCGGCGGTGCCGCGGGCCCCGTGAAGGCGAAGCGAACGACTGAACCACGTTGACGGGGCCGAGATCGCCCGCATGCCGGAACTCGATGTCCGCAAGCGTCGTCGCCACATAGGGCAGGTTCTCGAAGACGACGACCTTGTTCGGAACCTGCCTCGTGCCCACGACGGTCTTGTCGTCGTCTTCTGCGAGGAGGAGCACGGTCTGGGCCAGCACTTCGCCCGTGCACGTTCCCGGCGCTGCTGCTCGGAATCGCACCGTTCGGCTCCCTGGCCCCACGAAGCGTTCCACCCAGCCTCCGTACCTGAGGTTGGAGCGCACTTCGTTGGTGCCGACACAGACGTCGACCGTCCGCCCGGGGATGCCATTGACGAGCGCGAGTCGAGGGTCGACCGCGGCGACCGGCGCGGTGAGCGCGCCCGCCGCGATGACTGCTGAACCGAGGGCGACCAGCAATCCACGATACCTTCGCATGCTTGACCTCCATGCGCGCGGGTTACGACCGTGCCCGATGCACGGCGCTGACCCGGGCCGAAGGATGCTACGAGCAGGTCTCGATGTCCAGAGGCGCGAAGCCGACCGCTGTGCCCCACGGCAGCTCATCGCCCCCGCGTGCCCCACGGCCGCGTCGCTCGGCCCAGGGGCCACCGTCCGGCCGCTACCCTTCCCGTGTGACGATGCTGGATGCCTTCCGCCTGCTGCTCTCCGCGTTGCTGTGCATGCATGGGTTGCTGCACCTTATCTGGTTCCTGGCCGCCTGGACCCCGGTCCGCGTCGGCGTTCGGGAAGGGGCCTGGGTCCTGCCGGGGGACGTCACCATCCGCAGCCCCATCGGCAAGGTCCTGGGTCTGCTCGCACTGCTGGTGGTGGCCATCTTCGTCTTCGCCGCCGCAGGGCTGCTGCTGAAGCAGATCTGGTGGGCCGGATGGGCAGAGATGGGCGTGTTCCTGTCCTTCGGCGCCGTCGTGCCGTGGCTACGTCAGTCACCGGGCTCCACTGCCCTCACCGCGATCATCGCCGACATCGTGCTCATGTTCGTGCTCGCCCTGGACCTCAGCGTCGATGTGACCGCCTGAATCCGGCGGGATACGGCGGTGGATGCGGCGCGCACAAAGGCGGGGAAACCGGCACGATCCACGCACGAAACGAGCACGAATCGTGCTTGGAGGAGGTGGGGTGGCTAACGGGGCTTGAACCCGTAACCTTCGGAGCCACAAGGGTAGGGAGGGTCCCGGTTCCACGCTCAGATTGGGCCGGAATCGCCTCCGCGCAGCAATGTTCGCAGCAATCTCGCTGGGGCGAGGAGCGCGACAGCGTCACTCGCCAGACGGCTCGGCCTCGACGACCTCGATGTTGTACCTAACGAGATCTCCCTGCGTGATGTGGAGTGGGGTCACATTGCTCGCTTCGATGGTGTGTGCGCCGAGCGCGAGCGGCTCCAGCATGACGACGTAGCCGACACTGCCGAACCTCAACGGTGTCTCGAACAGTGGACCGAACTGGGCCTCCTCGATATAGACCGGAGCACTCGCGGCGACGTACCGAGTGTCGATGTCCACGGGCTCGCCATCTACGATCAGGACCGGCTCAGGTACCTCATCCTTGAATGTCGGGGGGCCTGGCAGGGCCGCGGAACCTGGCCACGCTTGTGCCATGCAGGCCCAGGCCGATGCCCGCGTCGTGCCGCCAGCTTGGGTCGCTGCTTCTTGTTGGCCGCTTGCCACTCCATGATTTCGCTCCCGTCGGAGTTGCAGAGCACGAACTCCGGCACCATCAGGATGTGTTGGTCGCTGCCGATCTGGCAGTCAATGGACACACCCTCCAGGAACGGAGGCACGGCCGGCAGGAAGATCACATCACCGTGGTCGCCACCGGAGCAGTCGATGCCGACATCGGCGTCCAGTCGTTCAATCCAGTCCCCGTGCGACCGCAGCCACCAGTCGAGGTACTCCGTGTGCCAGTCGGAGGTCGACTTCCCGAGTGGTCCTGGCGAGACGACGTCCCCGTGCCCCCTTCGTCGTCCTGCGCGATGACGGGGGAACGCCGAACCTGGCAGCAGCCCGATTGCGATGGCCGGCAAGACCGTGTGAGAAACGACACTCAGGGTGACTGACCGCCCGCCGGTCAGCTCGGGCAGGTCGCGCTACTGGCCGTGTCAAACATTGTTCGCGCCGATACGAGCCGCCACCGATCGGCAGATCTGGGAAGGGCGGCAGTTGCGAATTGGCACGGGCTCCGTCCGAGCGAGGTACGCCGAATCGGTGCGCTGGCAGACAACCGATGTGCGCGCCGGGAGCGCAGCGCAATCGCTGCGCACCTCGCTACGTCACTGCTGGGCCGTTAGAGGCCGTCGACTCGGTAGACCACGCCGGTCACCGAGACGACGTATCCGGTGGACTCGACGAACTCCACCGATGCGGGCCGGTCCAGCACGAGTTCGTCGCCGTCGCCGTCGACGACCGGTGTCAGGTCGCCGTCAGGGCCCACGACGAGCAAGCGGCCGGTGTCTGGATCGGCCCGGGAGCCCTCACCGACACCGTCCCACTGACCCATCGAGACCGCATAGAGCTGATCGTTCGGTCCGCGCTCAACGTCGATGAGCATGCTCGCCCCGCTGGCGACCTCGCGAGCCTCCGAGTTCGGGCCTAGGGCGAGGACTTTGCCGTCCTCGGCAATGTGCGGGATCGGGCCCAACTGAGTGACGAAGATGTCGTCGGCGACCGTCTCCAGTCCTGTCGGCACCACGTTCTCGAACGTGGCGACCTCGTCGATCAAACCGTTCTCGCTGACCCGTAGCACCCGGTTGTGGTGGCCGTCGGTGACTAGGAATCCGTTGGGGTGGGTCTCCAACGCGAAATGCACACCGGTGTCGACGACGATCCCCGGCTCCGGCGGGTGGTCCACCGACCACTGGCCCAGATCGGCGACGAGCGTGTTCGACCCGTCGGGCTCGATGCGGTAGAGGCCGTTCTTTGCCTCCGGATCACCGAACGGCTCACCGTTGAGATTGCCGCTCACCAGGGTGACGAGCACGTACGCCGTGTCGCCCGCGAACGCCACGTCGACCGGACCGCCGATGTCGGCATCTGGGAACGCTTTCGGTGGCAACCCGTCGGCGTACGGGGACACGTCTCCGGTGCTTCCGTCGATGCGCAGCACTGCACCGGCCACGCCGTCCGTGACGTAGAGCGCCCCGTCGGGACCGATCGTGCTTCCAGTGACGAAGTCATCGCTGCCGAACTCGGCGAGCGGTGTCACCACCGGACCTCTCCCGTCGTCAGCACTGAGGACCGAGACCGGCAAGGCAACCAGCGCGATCGCCACAGCCAAGGCAGCGGTGCGCTTCCAGACGTGGAGCCGGGGACCCGTCGAGGGCGCGTAGGAATGAGAAACCGTCGTCGACCTCCGCATGGGCGAATAACGAGACACTGATGCCGCCGAGTGACGGGCGGACGCAGGCAGGATCGAGCGCAAGACACGCCCGTCAAGGGCGCGCCAAACGAGCCACGTAGACATGAACACACCTTCTCTCGTGAGTGACTGCTCGTGGAGCAGCCATGGCTCAGGGCGGAAGCCTCCTCGGGGCACCCATGGACGAGAGAAGGTGGACAAGTGGGGTCACTTGCCCACTACCAAGGTCGCGCGACCTCGATGCGAGAGGTGCCCAGCATTCCGACCCAGTGGCCCCCCGCGGTCTGCGCAGCGGGATGATGCGCCCGTTCATGCCGGCCTGCAATACGGAAAAGGAGTACGTACCTGCTGTGTAATTCGTGAGCGCCGGGCGGCGTACAATCGCCTGCCGCCGGCGGGCGTCGAGCGAGACACCGCAACCGGCGCAGACCCGGCCCGCCCCTCCTGCTCCGGCCCGGACATCGAATCCAACGGCGATGTTCGTCGTTACCGCAACATGGAGTGCAGCCCGCAGGCGAGGACCTCCAGACGCGCGCCTCACACGTGAGATGGCGAGGCGTGGAACGACGACCTCTACCAGACCGATGAAGGCACGATCTCGGTCGGCATGGATGCCGCCTATCTGCGAAACCACGGTGGCGGCTGGGCGTGCTCGGATCGCCGCCCTCACGAGGGCGCCGGCATGGGCTCGGAAGCCGTGACCAGAGGACCTTCACCTGCGTCGGGGACGGCGGCTACGCAGGGCTCTCGGCCATCCTCGTCCTGGAGAAGACGGGGGATTTGCGGAGGACGTCGTCGGACTCGTCTTCTCCGGCGACTTCCCACCCGTGCCCGAACCGCCTGCTGCCGAGTAGGTTCCATCACGGGCCGCCCTCGAACGCACGGGTCCCTCATGCCCGCAGTAATCTCTGTGCCGCTCAGCGCTGCGAGGTCCTGACCATCGCTGACGAGATGGGCGTCGGTGACGAGTTGCGTCGGATCGTCGTCCACAGCCGCGCCCTCGGGCTGGATCCGCGCCCCTACCGCAACTCCGTCATGGTGAGCCCACCGAACGACAGGCGGGCCTACCTATTCACCCTGTGGCCCCAAGCCCAGGGCGGTGGTTCGTTTCGGATCTGGTCGTCGGCATCGGCGTTCTCGCGCTTCTTCCCCCGCGTGAGTCTTGACGAGGCCCAGGCGGAACTCGGAGCGGTCGAGGGGCCGGCTCTCCTGCTTGCCGCCGATGTGGACAGGCTCCTGGCATCGGTCCGCCGTCTCATCCAGACGTCTGCGCCAGGGGATGACCCACCGGAGGTGACCCCACCAGAGGGCGACGATGGGGGCCCGGTGATCGTACCGGCCGAGGTCGAGTGGCTGATCGAGTTGCGCTCATCTGCGACGACGGCCCCCCTCGTCAGACGTGTCGCGGAACAGGCCCTCCTGATGGACGGCGTCAGACTGCGTGTCGGTAGCGGCAAGGGTGAGCCGTGGTACTTCCAGGTTCGGCATCCCCGGTTCTCGCAAGTCGTGGCCTACGTGCGTCCGCGACCAGATGAAGTGCACATCGAGTACCGTCTGCCGCCTGATTGGGAGACCTACGGGTTCGCGCAGCAACGTGACAACGTCTACGGCATCGTGTGCAGGGTCAGCGAAGCCGCGGACGTGGACAATGCCCTACGGCTGCTTGGCGATGCGGTCGCGCGCCCCGAGGGGCCGACCGGCACTCGTCGGGCGTCCCCGTGGGACAAGGGATCCTTCTTCGCCGACATCGCAGCGAAGCGCGGAGAGGCCGAATCAGCCGTCGCCCGTAGTCTGTTCGACTGGGGTCAACGAGCGATGGCACGCATCGCGTGGGGTAAGGGACAACAGTACGGCTCATTCGCGCCGGTGCTCGACAAGGATGGCATCGCCCACTCCATCCTCATCGTCTACTCCACCGGCTACTTGCCGGTACCCGTGAACCAGCGCAGGATGCTCGTCTATGAGCCAGTCGAGCGTGGTGATGCGGGGCCATTACGATCAGGCCGGCCTGCTGGAGCGCATCCTTGCGGGGCTGAAGGCGCTGGGCAAGGACCTGGATTCCCTCACGCACGAGGACCTCGCGCCGGCGGACGAGTTTCACTCCCAGGGCCGCACCGCGACGCGTGCGCTGGCGGAACTCGCGCAGATTCCGCCTGGATCGCGCGTTCTGGATGTGGGCAGCGGCCTGGGCGGCCCGGCACGGTATCTTGCTGCCACTCGCAATTGCAGCGTGACGGGCATCGATCTCACGCCGGAATTCTGCGCGGTAGCCAACGAGCTGTCGCGCCTGACCCGGCTGGCCGACCGTACCCGCTTCCAGGTCGGCGACGCGCTGGAGCTGCCGTTCGAGGACGCGCAATTCGACGTGGTGTGGACCATCCAGATGCAGATGAACATCCAGGACAAGCGCCGCCTCTACGCCGGATTCGCACGCGTGCTGAAGCCCGGGGGGCTGTTCGTCTGCCAGGACATATGCGCCGGCAACGGCGCGCCGCTCGACCTTCCCGTCCCGTGGGCGAGCCTCCCCGAGCAGAGTCATCTGTCCGATTCAGAATCCCTGGGTGGCCTGGTGCGCGGCGCGGGACTGCGCGAGCGGGTATGGCGCGACATCACGCAGGAAGTCGTGGCCGCGCGCAAGGCCCAGCAGGCCCAGGCCCAGGCATCGGGCGGGGGCGGTCCCGGGGCGTTCCCGCCATTGGGTATGCACCTCGTGCTGGGAGATCAGGCTGCGGCCAAGATGAGCAATTCCGCGGGCAACACCGACGCCGGCCGCATCGTGTTCATTCAGGGTGTGTTCGACAAGTCCGGTTAGCCGCCGCACTGGCTATGACGCCTTGGGCAATAAAGGGGTGGCTCGGTGAGCCCGAGGTTGACACCGTGTGCCCACCCGGCAGGTTGACGTCTGCTCCGTCGCAGTCGAGCTTCTTCAGCTCGGGTTAACCCTCTCCGGTGTTTAGGGGGCCGGGGGCCGGACGGTGGCCGAACCAGCGGGCAATGAGCAGCCCAGCGAGGCGGGCTCTCAACGTACGGACCGTGTGGGCCTCCGTTCGCATCCGATGGCTCGGTTGTCACCCCCGACGGGGCGTAGCTGCGCAGCAATCTCCGCAGCAATCTCGGTGCCGCTTGGTGCCGCTCAGCGCCGCTCTGTGCCGCTCATCCACGCTGAGTGGTGGGGTGGCTAACGGGGCTTGAACCCGTAACCTTCGGAGCCACAATCCGATGCTCTGCCGATTGAGCTATAGCCACCATGCGTCGGGCCGTCGCGCTGCGCGAGCGCCGAGCGAGACGGAGTGTACCCGTTCGTGGCCATCGGCGACTCGGCCACGATGGTCGGCCCATCCAGGGTGGCTGGCACGACGCTAGGCCGCCACCGCCGGTGCCCTGTATCGCCGCGTAGGCAGTCAGTTGTGCTGTCCGATCGGCTGCCAAGCACCACCGGACCCGAGGGCAAGGCCGGTCCATCCGTTGTCACCGAAGAACGGCCGGTCGACGAGCGGAAGGCCGGGTGACAGCGCCACGCCCCGGCCGTGCGCTCGCTGGAGGTCCTGAGTGCCTACATCGCCGCGGCCCTCGATCGACGCGGCAGCGTACGAGCTCGGCATCGAGCAGACGACGGCACGGGCCGTATCGGCGGATGAGCCGCCGCAGCGCACTGTAGAGGTCGGAGCGTGATCCTACGGGCGAGGTGTGGGGGTCGCCCTTGGTGTCGTAAGGGGATTGAGGACGTGCTCCTTCCCAGTGGCGTCGCGATACTTGACGTCGAAGAGGTTGCCGTCCTTGTCCGCTCTCCAGGCGATGACCTCGACGCCCTCGGGCACTCCTGCAGCACGGAGCTGCGCCTGGTAGGTCGGCTTCGACAAGGTCGGCAGGCTCACGAGAAGCGTCGCAAGAAGCAGCAGCCCGAGCCCGATGGCAAGCACGAGACGCCTCCGGGACGTGCCTCGCCCGCTCGCCAGGGTGCGACCCGAACGCGAAGCGGGCCGCTCTCGCTCGCGAGCGTCGGACACGCGCCTGTCCAGGTGCGCTGCCTGGCTCGCCGTCATCGGCCGTCGCAGGATGGAGGCCAGCCGCGCCTCGGTCGTCTCAGTCGGTGTCATGGCAGCTCTCCCGCAGTCGCGCGAGCCCGCGGCTGATCAGCTTCTGGGTGGCGTCCTGGCTCTTGCCCAGGACGATGGCCACGTCGGTGATGGCGAGGTCGGCCCCGTAGCGCAAGGCGAGCGCGTCGCGCTGGGCCTCGGGCAGGGCGGCGAGTCTCCGCCGGAAGGCCCGGTCGTCTTCGCGTGCGAGGACCTCGTCCCCGGCGGGTGGGGCCGTCCCTTTCGGCAGACGACCGAGCGCCGTGAGGAGCCGACGGCGGGTGCCCTGGCGGCGATGACGGTCGATGGCGGCGTTGCGGGCGACCCGCAGGAGCCATGGCAGGGGCGGGCCGCCGATGCCTGACCCGCGGAGTGCCACGAGGGCCCGCTCGAAGGTCAAGGCGACGAGGTCGAGCGCCTCGTCATCGTCGGGGCAGTAGCCGCGTAGGAAGTGGAAGACGGTCGCTCGGTGCTGCAGGTAGAGCTCTTCGAAGGCCATGTCAGCGGCGCGGGCCGCAGGCGCTCCTGTCTCCGCCACCCTGAGGGCCGTCTCGCTAGCCACCGTGCGCTCTCCTGCCTGCCATCTTCGCCCATAGAACGCACGAGCGGGTCGGAATCCGACACCTCCCCGGGGGCAGCCTACCCGACGCCAGCTCGAGGTCCTGCGGGCTTACATCCGGGCCGGCTCCGTGGCGGCCGCCGCCTACGCGCTCGCCACCAGCGAGACGACGGCGCGGTAGCACCTGTCGGGGCTGTGTCGCCGGACCGGCTGCCTGAACGCGGCACAGGCAGCGTACTGGCTGGGCACGCGACGCCTCGATGGCAACGGGAGACCCAGCGCGGTCTCCGCGCATCCTGGCGAAGGGGCCGACTCTATGGGCGAGGTGTGGACGTCGCCTTTGGCCCGGGCGGGCCTTCGTAGAGGACCTTCCCGCTCGGGTCGATGTGACTGATCCCACGACACCGGCCGACACAGCGCTCCACTCCGTCCTTGTCGGTGTAGAGGGCAAAGTCAAGGCCGTCCGGACCGCCTCCTGCGGCGCCGATCTCGACGCCCTCGGGCACGCCCAAGGCACGCAGCTGCGCCTCGTAGGTCGGCTTCGAGAGCGTCGGCAGACTCACGGCCAGAGCCGTCAGGAGCAGCAGCCCCAGCCCGACGGCGAGGAGGAGCCGCCTCCCGAAGATGCCGCGACTCGGCATCTGCCGGGGGCGGATCTCGGGGACAGGCTCCGGCGGCACCGCCGCGAGGAGTCGGGTCATGCGCTGACGCAGGAGCGCGTCGAACTGGTCGCTCATCGTTCCTCTCCTAGTCGCTGGCGGAGCTGTGCCTTGGTGCGCGAGAGCCAGCTGGCCACCGTCCCGGGCGGGACGTGGAGCAGCTGCCCGATCTCCGCCTGGGTGTAGCCGTCCAGGACGTTCAGCAGCAGGGCTGCGCGCTGCGGTGGCTCGAGCTCGGCGATGGCCTGCCACAGGTCGGGATCGACGCGCATGGCCCAGGTCGGTTCGGCCACCGTGGCACGCCGACGCCAGAGCCGACGGCGGCGCAGCTGGCTGAGGGCGAGGTTGATGCCGATGGTGTAGAGCCAGGCACGCGGGTCGGTGCCGTCGAACCTGGGCCAGGCCTCGAGCGCCTTCGCGTAGGCGGCCTGGGTCAGGTCCCTCGCCTCCTCGGCATCGCCCACGATGAACGCGAGCCGACGCAGGAGCCCGTCGTAGTAGGGTGCGACGACGGCCTCGAACGGGGCTGCGATCGGACCCACCGCCACCTGGCTCTCCATCGGTACCTCCATCCTCTACCCATAGAACGCGGAGAGCACGCCAATTCTTGCAGTCCCGTCCACCAGCCGCGGGGAGTATCCGCCCCGCTGGGATGGACAAGCGCCGCCGTCGAGCTCGGCATCAGCGATACCACGGTCCGACAGCACGCCTCGGGTCTGTCCGAGGATGAGGGCTCCGGTGGCGAGGTCAACGAGCCGCGCGGTGGCCACGGGGCGTTGAGCACCAAGATGCTCGCTGTTGATGCTATGATGCTCCAATGAGGACGACGATCCGGATCGATGACGAGGTCTACCGCCGGGTAAAGCAGGTCGCCGACCGGTCGGACCGGACGATCGGGCAGGTCATCGAAGACGCCATCCAGCTCGCGTTCCGGCCCGCGCGCAACGAAGGGTCGATCGCGGAGCTCCCGGTATACGGGGGAAGCGGGGTCATGCCCGGGGTCGATCTGACATCGAATCGATCGGTCGCCGAGGCCATGGACGAAGACGACTCGCCCGATGCGATGCGTTGACGTCAACATCCTCGTCTACGCCCACCGGCCCGAGAGCCCGGATCACGCGCAGTATCGAGCCTGGCTTGAGCAGGTCCGACGCGACGACGAGCCGCTCGCGCTCTCCGGCCTCGTGCTGTCCGGGTTCCTGCGGGTCGTGACCCACCACCGCGTCTTTCGGGAGCCGACGCCTCTTGCGACGGCAGTCGACTTCGTCGAGGCGCTGCGGTCGTCGCCGAACGCCGTGTCAGTCAGCCCAGGAGAGCGCCACTGGGCCATCTTCATGCAGCTGTGCCGCGACATCGGCGCCCATGGCAATGACGTACCCGACGCGTACCACGCGGCCATCGCCGTGGAGAACGGAGCGACCTGGTATAGCGCCGACCGGGGTTTCGCCCGGTTTCGGAGCCTCCGCTGGGTCCACCCGCTCGATGCCGGCGCGTAGGCTCCGACCTTGCTGGCGCGGCCGACCTGGCGTACACCCGGGGAAACCCGGGACCTCGCGGCCATCTCTACGAGTCCCTGACCCGACCCGACGTCATGCGCACGGGCACACCCAGTGCCTTCTCGAGCTCCGCCTTGCGAGGACGCATGCGCCCCACGTCCTCGGGGTCATACATGAGCGACAGGCCACCCGCGCTCTGATCGACACTGGCTGCCCACAGCGTCGCGTCGGGGTCGAGCCGCCTGCTCACGCGGTCGACGCGCCGGAGGGCCTGCTTCAGCTCCTGCTCGGTGAAGGGCACGATCACCAGGCGCCAGGGACCCGCCATCCAGCCATCGATCCGGGCGAGGACCTCGGGGTCCGCTTCGGTGAGTGCGATGGCGATATCGCCGCCGGCCCGCTGGTCCTGCCACAGGCCGGCATAGGTCGGCAGCTTCCGAAGGCGTGGTTGGACGTGCCCCGCCTGGGACGCCTTCGCGCTCCGTGACCAGATGGAGCTTTCCTCGGCGGCGGTCATGGGGAAGCCGAACTTGCGACTGGCTGGCTGCCACGGTTCGCGCATGATCTGGCGCACGACGTCGGGGTCGGTGTCGAAGCCATAGTGGCGCCGGGCCTTGATGGCGCGCCTGAGCTGGTTGCCGACGGGCTTCGCCGGCTCGGCGGTGATGGCCTCGCGCGGCGGCCGGTAGACCACGCCGTCGCGATAGGCAAAGTCTGCATCACCGTAGGCGCCCGACCAGACGATGACCTCGCGCCCGGTCCACACGAAGTCGTGCACGGAACGCGTACGGTCCGCGAGCTTCGGGACGCGGTAGCAGGCCCCGGACGCTGGATCGTAGGCATGCCGGGCAAATGGCTGAAGGATCATCCGACCGGTCCAGGCTCCGAGGCTTCCGGACAACCGGCAGCCGGTCTCGTCGACCGTCCAGGTCTCGGTCGCGGGGTCATACGTCCCGATGATGAGCCGGCGGTCATCGGGTGATCGCCGCATGAACAGGAGCCGTCCGTCGACCAGGATGGCGCGCTCCGCGCTTCTCAGTGGTGCCTGGGGTCCAGGATCCCAGGTCCACGTCCGCGGGTCGAAGGCGACGGGGCCGAAGGGCCGTCCGGGGTTAGGCTTCCGGACCTCGGCCACGAGCTCCTCGCCCGTCCAGTGGAGCGTGTCCACGTGCCAGGTCGAGTCGGGCGTGGTCCGCGCCTCCGGCCGAGCTCGGGCGCGGGGACGTCGGGCATCGCCAGCCAGCAGTCGGCCGCAGGGTCGTAGGCGGCGGCGTGACGCTTCCGCGTCACCTCGATGAGAAGGTCACCCGCCC
>CAWDQY010000017.1:0-17779 GCA_963804575.1 uncultured Chloroflexia bacterium | reverse complement strand
CCTGGGGCGTGCACAAGCTCGCAGCGGTGCGCGGCCGGGGTGCGCGTACAGGCTCGCGTCGGCCGCGCATACTGACACCGTCGACCCGCCCCTGGGCCGCGGAATCGAGGATGACCACCATGACGCGCGTTCTCGTCGTCCACCACGACATCGACCTGGCCGACCAGGAAGTCGAGTCGCTGCGCAGGCTCGGATATGAGCCGGTCGAGTGTGCTGGCCCGGCAGGGTCGCCATGCCCCGTGCTGCGGGGTGAGCACTGTCCCGAAGTCCACGCCGCTGACGTGCTGGTCTACGACGTCTGGTCCACCACCGAGTCGAGCGGTGGTCGCACCCTCATCGAAGGGCTGCGCGAGATGCACCCGGAGATCCCCATCGTGCTCACGGCCCCGGGCATGGAGCTCGATTGGGTGGAATTCGAGGGCATCCACAAGGTCGTTCCGCTCGTCGGTGTCCCCACCGCCGAGAAGCTGGATGCTGCCATCAAGGAAGCCCTCGCCCTGTAGCACTCGGTCTCATCCGCGGTCAGCTGAACAGGCGCGACAGCCAAGTCCAGCGTTCCTGCGTTGGTGCCAGGCGGTCGGCACGCGCCGTGTGCGCCGGCAGGCGCGCATTGACCGCCTCTCCGTAGCGCCCGGCCAGCTCGTGCGCTTCCTCGCGAACCCGCGGCGTGAACGGGTCACGCTCGGCTATCCCGCCGTCGAGGGCTGGCAGCACCTGAAGGCTGAAGTGGGAGCCGCGCACGATGTGGTGCGTGCCGCCGATCACGACGGGGATGACGGGAGCCCCCGCTCGTCGAGCCAGGTAGGCGAAGCCCGGCGAGATGGGGCGGGTGCGATGTGGCTCGGAGGGCGGGCCTACCTCGGGAAAGACGACCACCGCAGCGCCGGCGTGGAGCGCTTGTGCGGCGAGCTCGGCATAGGCCCGTGGGCCTCCGAGAGCGCCAGTGATGGGGATGATGCCGACGCGAGGCAGGAGCCGCCGGCGCCACCACGAGCGTGAGACGGTCGGGCCGTCGGCCAGCCACACGAGCCGTGCGGCGCCTCTGGGCCAAGCCAATGACAGCAGGAACGGCTCCAGCCAGGCGCGATGCGGGGCCGGCACCACGATGCAGCCCGCGGCCGGCCGTCCGCCCGGACGCCGTGGCAGCGCATCCATGCCCTCCACCTCGAGCCGCCAGCCGGCGAGCCAGCAGCCCAGCCGTATCAGCGTCTTCAGCAGCCGTTCCAGCCTTCCCTGCCGGGGATCCGGCCCGCCAGCGATCCGAGAAAGCGGTCGAGGTCGCCGCCGGTGCCTGGCCGCAGCGGCGATGGGCTCATCGCGGCCGCTGGTACCGCTGGAGCGACGCCAGCTCCAGCTCGAGCGCGGTGGTGTCGGCGCCTGCGGTCCGGTACACCTCGATGGCCCGCCGCCGCTCCGCGATCTCGGATTCGAAGACGTTGGCGATGTCAGCGGGAGTGAGTCGTCGCCGAGGCACGTCCACGCTTCCCTGCACGAGCTCGAAGGAGCGTTCAGGCAGGGGCACGGCCTCGGCGTTGGCGAGGGCCGACTTGAGCGACCGGATGGCGGCGATCTCGGGCTGGCTGTGCCGGCGTCGCGCGAGCCGCAGATCGGCATCGAGGTCGTCCTGCAGCGAGGAGGCGGTGAGCCGGTGTTCGCCGGGGCACAGCTGCTCGTCCATCCAGCGCACGCCGAAGTGGATGAGGTCGGCGGCGTCGATGAGCTCGCTGTGAGCCGCGCCGACGTTCCCGCTGCTGGCGGCAGCCGTGGCCAGGTAGGCTCGCAGGATGTCGGCGAAGTAGTCGCCGCTGGGGTAGTCGACGATGCCGTGCTCGTCATCCAGGCTCTCGACGACCGAGACCTGGGCGCCCGCCGCCGTCTTCACCGAGCGGTGCCGCCGGACGCGCCGCTTGGGCTCCACTGCAGCAAGGTACTCGGCGTAGTGCAGGGCGGTCACGGTGTCGGGATCAGCACCCAGTCGGAGCAACTTTCCGCGGTGCGCGATGAGCCGCTCGAGCGGGGAGCCCGGGCCGAAGTAGTCATCCCACGGGACGTCATCGACCAGGGCTGCTGCCGCTGCCCCGGCGGCCGCGAAACGTCCCTCGGGATGGTCGCTGACGCGCGTCCCGGGCCGCCGGCGAAAGATCTCCGCCAGCACTCCGACCGCGGGATCGGCCGGGGTCACGAGGGAATCGAAGGGCTCGGCCGCGGCGAGCAGGGCGACTCGTTCCGCCTCCGGCTGCTGGTTGACCCAGGCGTGGTCGTCACGGGCACCCAGCAGCATCAGCATGGTCCCATCGGCCCCCAGCACCGACTCGATGGCATCGATGACCCCGTCCGCCCCGCCGGCTACCGGCCCGACGGCACGCAGGGACGCGTGCACCATCACCACCGAACCGGCTGCCAGGCCGAGTCGGCGCAGGTCGGTCGCGATGGCTGCTCGAGACGCGGGCGATGCCGGCATGCCCCCTATCCTGCCACCGCCCGCTCGAGGAGCCGTGGTGCCCGCGGCAACGCTGGGTACTGCCGCTCGCCGGTCCGGTCCACACCCGACCCATCCGGTCCACCACGAGCGGCGTTCAAGACCAGCGGTCCCGCTCCTCCATTGGTACCGCAGACGCTGCGACGTCATATCGGGCACCATCGGTCTCGGCTCGTCGCTGAGCCGAATGCCGAAGGTCGAGGTGAGGCCCGTCGAGGAGGCGGGCCTCACGGCATCGCTGGCGTCGTGGCAGGCGATCGTGCGCCCGTGGCCCCGCTAGGATTACGGGCCGTGAGTCCACGACCACATGTGCTCCTGAACATGGCCATGACCGCCGACGGCAAGATCGACACCGTCGAGCGTGCCGGCGCGCGCATCTCGGGCGCAGCCGACACCCTGCGGGTCGACCAGCTTCGGGCCGACATGGATGCGGTGATGGTGGGCGGGCGGACGCTGCTGCGCGAGGACCCGCGCTTGAGCGTGCGTGATCCCGGACTGAGCCGGCAGCGGGAGCAGGCCGGTCGCGCGGCGCAGCCGACGAAGGTCGCCGTGGTATCGCGCGTGGGGCAGCCGGGGCAGGAGGGGTCGCTACCCCAGCGCAGCCACTTCCTGCACGACGGTGGCGGCCAGGTCATCGTCTGTACCTCCGAGCGCACGGAAGCGGCGGCGACCGCCTGGCTGGAGCAGCAGGGCGCTCGCGTCCTGGTCCTGGGAGACGAACGCGTCGATCTGCCCGCGGCGCTGACCGCGCTGGCAGCCCTGGGGATCGAGCGGCTGATGGTGGAGGGTGGCAGCACGCTGGCCGCAGCCCTCCTGGAAGCCAGCCTGGTCGACGAGCTGCGACTCACCATCGCGCCGTTGCTCTTCGGCGGCGAGAACGCGCCGACTCCGGTCGGCGGCCGCGGCTGGTCGCGCGATGACGCCATCGGACTCGCGCTCGTGGGCAGCGACACCAACGCAGACGGCGACGTGCTGCTGCACTATCGCGTCGCTGGCGCGCCGGTCCATGTCTGAGGCCTCCGCCGCCCTCGCCCCGACCCCGGCCACCGGCCTGACCGAGGCCGAGGCGGCCGCCCGCCACCAGCAGGGACTGGGCAACACGGCGCCGCCATCGACGACGCGTTCCTACGCCGCTATCGTCCGCGAGAACGTCTTCACCTTCGTCAACAACGTGCTGTTCCTGCTCGGCTTCGCACTCGTCGTGGTGGGCCGACCGTTCGATGCCTTCGTCTCCATCGGGGTCATCGGCACCAACATCGCGGTCGGCATCTACCAGGAGGTCCGTGCCAAGCAGGCGCTGGACGAGATCTCGCTGCTGACCCGGCCGACGGCCCGGGTGGTCCGCGACGGGGTGGAACGCACCGTGCGACCCGAGGAGCTGGTGGTGGGCGACCTCGTGGCCGTGGAAGCGGGAGACCAGGTCGTGGTGGACGGGCAGCTCACCGAGGGCCGCATGGAGGTCGACGAGTCGCAGCTGACCGGCGAGTCGGACATGGTCCCCAAGCGCGTCGGCGACGAGGTCTACTCGGGCAGCTATCCGACCTCGGGCCGAGGCCGCTACGTGGCGCAGACCGTGGGTGAAGCCAGCCTCGCGGGGCGCATCACGACGGGAGCCCGCACCTTCCGTCGCACGCTCACGCCGCTGCAGCGCCAGATCCAGACCGTCATCCGCGTGACCCTCGGCATCGTGCTCTACCTGCAGCTCCTGCTGGTGGTCAAGAACGTGGTCGCCGACGCCAAGCTCGACGAGGCCATCATCGAGGCCACCGTGCTCGTGGGGCTGGTACCCAATGGGCTCTTCGTCTCCATCGCCATCGCCTACGCCCTGGCCGCGGTGCGCATGTCCCGTGTCGGCGCCCTGGTGCAGCAGGCCAATGCCGTGGAGTCGTTGAGCCACGTGGACACCCTCTGCGTCGACAAGACCGGCACCCTCACGGCCAATCAGCTCGAGCTTGAGCAAGTGGTTCCGCTGGAGGGCGATGAAGCCAGCGCTCGGGCCGCCGTGGGGCTGATGGTCGCCAGCGGCCGCGCGCGGAACAAGACCAGCGAGGCCATCCTCGAGGCTGCCCACGCCACGCCGCGCGAGCCACTCGAGGAGGTGCCGTTCTCGTCCAAGCGCAAGTGGAGCGCGGTGGCGGTACCGGCGGACCTCTCGCCTGGCCATCCAGCCGGAGGCACCTACAGCATGGGTGCGCCGTCGTTCCTGCGACCGTACCTCGACATCAGCGAGGCCGAGTGGCGCAACATCTCCGTGCTCGTGGGTCACCACACCTCGCAGGGCATGCGCGTCCTCCTGGCTGCGTACAGCCCGTCCAGCGTGCTCAGCGACGAGGGCGAAGACTCGACCCTGCCGAAGGATTCCCGGCCCTATGCCATCGTCGTGCTGCGTGACCTGCTGCGACCCGAAGCCGCGGAGACGCTGGCCCGCTTCCGCGAGATGGGTGTCGATGTGCGGGTCATCTCGGGCGATGATCCCGAGGCCGTGGCCACGCTGGCGCGGCAGGCCGGGCTGGACGTCAGCGGTGGCGTGGTCTCAGGCGCTGAGCTGGAGGCCATGGACGAGCCGCACTTCCAGGCCGCCGTCGACCAGACCACGGTCTTCGGTCGCATCACCCCGGAGATGAAGGAGCGCCTGGTGGGAGCGCTGCGCGAGCAGGGGCACTACGTGGCCATGACCGGCGACGGTGTCAACGATGTCCTCTCGCTCAAGCGCTCCAACCTCGCCATCGCCATGGGCAGTGGCACGCAGGCCGCCCGAGGGGTGGCTGACCTCATCCTCATCGAGGATGCCTTCTCGGCGCTCGCCTCGGCCATCGGTGAGGGCCAACGCATCCTCAATGGCATGCAGGACATCCTGCGCGTGTTCCTCACCCGCATCCTGACCCTGGGCATGCTCATCCTGGTGCTGATGACCAGCGGCTTCTTCCCTGTCGACCTGCGCAACGCGTCAGCCATCACCCTGTTCACGGTGGGCATACCCACGGCGCTGCTGGCGGCCTGGTCCCGGCCGGGACCGGTGCCGCGCGAGACGCTGCAGCAGGCGCTGGCACGCTTCGTCGTCCCCGCCGCGGGCCTGGCCTCGGTCGTCGGGCTGCTGGTGGTCACCGGCATCTTCCTGCTCGGCCAGACGGAGTCCCAGGCCGGCTTGGTGACCGCGCAGGAGGTGGATGCGGCCGCCAAGACATCGGTCACCACCTTCCTGATCTACGTGGGCGTGATGGTGGTGCTGTTCGTGGAGCCACCCACTCGACTTCTCGCCGTCATCGATCCCATCTCGCCCGACCGCCGCCCCACCTACCTGGCGATCATCCTGGGCATCTCCTACGCCCTGGTGATGCTGATCCCGCCCCTACGAGACTTCTTCAACCTGTCGCTGCTGAGCCTGCGCGACGCCACCATCGTCTTCCTGGGCGTGGTGACGTGGGCGGTGCTGGTGTGGATCTTCTGGCGCTATCGCTTCGTGGATCGATTCCTTGGCACCGACGAGGACCAATCCAGCACGCGCTTCCACCGAGGGCCCCGGGGAACCTCCGCGCCCTAGACTACGTCTGGTCGGTGCTTCAACGTCTCGCTTGCGTCTGCCCGCCGGGGCCGCAGGCACCATCCACGGAGGTCCCCCCGGATGATCGAGTCTCGCCGTGTGATCGCCACCATCGCCGCCATGGCACTCACCGCCGGCCTGAGCGCCGGCGCCCTCGCCGCCAGCGAGCCTGAGCCAGAGCCCATGCCCGTCGACCTGGTCGAAGGCATCACCTGGGTGCTCGCCAGCCAAGCCATCGATGGCGCGTTGGCCCAGCTGCCCGATGGTGCGTTCGTCAGCCTGCTCATGGAGAACGGCCAGGCGGGCGGCCAGGGAGGCTGCAACAGCTACTTCAGCAGCTACGAGCTGGCTGGCTTCGAGCTCTCGTTCGCTGACATCGGCTCCACCATGATGGCGTGCCTGCCTCCCCTCATGGAGGTCGAGCAGGCGTACTTTGCCAACCTTGCCGCGGTCGCCACCTACCAATCGACCGGTGGCTCGATGGCCCTGCTCGATGGCGACGGGGACATCATCCTCGAGTTCGTCCCGGCCCCGGAGGCGACCATCGTGGGCTCGTGGGTCGCCAGCGGCATCAACGACCAGCAGCCCGAAGCCGGCGTGGTCTCCTCCGCCGTGACCTCGGAGGTCACGGCGGAGTTCAGCCCCGACGGCGCCCTCACTGGTTTCGACGGCTGCAACCGCTACTTCACCAGCTACACGGTCGATGGAGAGAGCATCACCGTCGACGAGATGATCGGAACCACCAGGATGGCGTGTGCCAGCGATGAGCTGGCGGAGCAGTCGCAGTGGTACCTCGGAGCCCTCGTCAAGGCGGCCTCGTGGTCCGTCGATGCGGCCGGCAACCTCGAGCTGCGGGATGCCGACGGCTCGCTGCAGGTGAGCTACCTCGCCGCCCAGTAAGCCGCGAACGATGAAGGTCGACGCCGGGGACCCTCGTTGGACCTCGGCGTCGATCGAGCGTGGGCTGCGCTACGATCGGGAGGTTGGGAGTGGCCGGGAGTCGTCGCCGGACGCCACGACCCGACCAGAGGAGGATGCGGTGAAGTCGTCCACGCAGCACGAGCCGACCATCAGCGCGATCGACGAGCCGCGGTCGCGCCGCGAGCTGCTTCGCAGCGGCAGCATGGCGGTGGCCGTCGGGCTGCTCGGTGTCTTCGGCATCGCCACCACCGGCAGCGCCAAGAACGGATCGACCTTGCGGGCCGGTGACAAGGCCACGGCCAGCCGGTCCACCACCATCAAATCGAGCAAGGGTCCGGCGCTGCAGGCTCGCACCACCGGCAAGGACGGGGCCGTGGGAGTGCGCGGCGTGGCCAACGCCACCAAGGGCATCGGGGTGCAGGGTTCGGCGCCGTCGAGCAAGGGGGCCACGGTCGGCGTGCAGGGATCGACGCAGTCGCCCGAGGGCACGGCCGGGGAGTTCGTGGCGGACGGCGGCGGTACCGCCCTGGCAGCAAGCGCCGCCAAGGACGGCGTGGCGCTGCGCACCAAGGGACGCCTCATGCTCACCGAACGAAGCGGCATCGCCACCGTCTCCCAGGGTGGCGCCGAGTTCGTGATCCCCGTCCTGGGCGGCCTGAGCGAGAAGTCACTGGTGCTGGCCACGCTGCAGGACCACCGGCCGGGCGTGCACGTCGAGGCGGCGCACGTCCTCGACGTCGACGAGGGCCTCATCGTGGTGCGCCTCAACCAGGCCGTGGCCGAACAGACGGAGGTCGGCTGGTTCGTCCTGGACTAGGAGGACTTCATCACTTCGAATGAGGCCTCCAGAACTCGGCTGTGCCGCCGCGCCCATACCGCGGGCCTGCCTATGCCTAGGGCGACTGAGTCGACACGGACGAGCGACACCTGAGGCCCCTGGGGCATAGGTTGCACGCACAGGCTGTCAGGTCAGGCCCGGGTCGCCTGCCGTGACTATCGGCCCTGTCGATCCAGTCGCAGCGGGCATAGATGATCGAGACGGCTGCCGACTCAGCCCCCCAGGGCATAGGCACTCCGCCGGAAGCGCCGCCTGAAGCCGCCGGGCTCGCTCAGCTCGGCTCGGCGCGTCACTGCGGGTCGCGCTCGATGCGGCCGTGCGGGACATCCCAGCGTCGTCAGCTCAGCGTCAGCTGCAGGAGGCCATCGAAACGCCGCTCCACCTCGGCGAGCAGGTCCGCATCGTAGGCGATGCCCACGCCCAGGCGCATCTCGCGCGAACGGCCGGCTCCCGCGGGGACGTGCATCACGATGGCGGTGCTGCCGGGTCGCGACTTGATGAGTCGCTTGAGCTGTCCGAAGGCGGCCACGATGGCCTCGTCGGAGGCGGGCCCGAAACGGATGTGGAGGACCTGCTGCGGTCCCGCCTCGACCGGCGTGGTGACGGCGCTAGCGGCTCGCACGACGGCGGCGTGGGCGTCCTCGGGCAGTGGCGGCTCGTCGGAGCCGTCAGGCGCAAGCGCGTCGAAGGCTCGTGAGTCGCTCCACCCGGAGACCGGTTCGGGCGCTTCAGGAGGCGGAACCCCGATCGGCGGTGGCAGGTCGAGTGGCGGGGGCGGCGCCGAGGGAGCTGACCCTGGCGGATGGCTAGTTGGCCCGGCAGCGCGAGGCGTGCTCGAGCCGCCGATGGTGAGCGTGATGGTGCCGCTGACCTCGCCGCCGCGGAGCGGTGAGACGCGGGGGATGACCATGGTCTCGACCGCGGCTGGGGCCAGATCCGCCACCGCTTCAGGTCGCTGCTCCGCGCTCGTGGCTAGCAGGGCCGGTGCCGCCCCCCGCACGGACCCATTCGCGGCCGCGCTGCCAGCGCCTCCAACGACCGCGCTACCGGGCTGCCGGCGGCCGCCACGACGCCCGCGATCGCCGGCCGCGACGGCCTGCGTGAACTGCCCCTCGCCCATGCTGGCGACCTCGTCCCACGTCCACACGCTGTCGGCCAGGACCACGGTCTCGTCTCCCTTGTGGTCCACCCGCCCGGCGAACAAGAGCACCGCGTCATCGGCCAGCTTGGCCGCCACCCCCGCTTCGGCGTAGGTACGTGGGAAGACAACCACATCGACGGAACCCTGCAGGTCCTCCAACGTGACGACGGCCATGGACTCCCCGTTACGGGTGATGACGCGGCGGATGCCCACGGCCATGCCGCCGACGACGGCGCGCTGCTGGTCAAGGCCCTCGCCGATGTCGCTGGTGGCAGTGTCGACGTAGCGACTCATCTCGGCCGCCAGCTCCCCGAGCGGGTGGTCCGAGAGGTAGAGGCCCAGCAATTCCTTCTCCCAGCGCAGGCGTTCGCGCGAGGAGGCCTCGGTCGTGACGGGCAGGCGACGCTCCAGCGCAGCGTTGCCGATGCCGGGCATGTCGAAGAGCGAGCCCTGCCCGGTGACACGATCGCGAGCCTGTGCCTGGCCGAAGGCCATGGCCTCGTCAAGGCCTGCCAGCAGCTGTGCCGGGTGACCCAGCGCGTTGAGCGCGTCGACCTTGATGAGCGCCTCCATCACGCGCTTGTTGACGAGGCGCAGGTCGATGCGGGCACACAGGTCGGCCAGTGACTTGAAGTCACCGCCGTCATCGCGGGCGTCGATGATGGAGCGGATGGCGCCCTCCCCGACGTTCTTGATGGCCAACAGGCCGAATCGGATCGAGGCGCCCTCGACGGTGAAGTCGAGGAAGCTGTGGCGTACGTCCGGCCCCAGCACCTCGATGCCCAGGCGGCGACACTCGGCGATGGCGCCGGCGACCTTGTCGGTGTTGTCCCGGAAGGCCGTCAGCACGCTGGTCATGTACTCGACCGGGTAGTTGGCCTTGAGATAGGCGGTCTGGTAGGCGATCAGGCCGTAGCAGGTGGCATGGGCCTTGTTGAAGCCGTAGCGCTCGAAGGGCTCGAAGGCCTTGAAGACGGCGTCGATCACGCCTGGCTCGACACCGCGTCCGGCCGCCTGTCGCACGAACTTGTCCTTCTGCGCCCGCAGCACGTCCGACTTCTTCTTGCGGATGGCATAGCCGAGCGTGTCCGCCTCAGGGCCGGTGAAGCCACCCAGCGCGATGGCCGCGGCCATGATGTCCTCCTGGTAGACGAAGATGCCGTAGGTCTTCTCCAGGTAGGGCTCCAGCAGCGGATGAAGGTAGGTGACCTTCTCCTGGCCGTGCTTGCGACGGATGTAGGCGGGGATGTTGTCCATGGGGCCGGGTCGGAACAGCGCCACCATGGCGGCAAGGTCGTAGACCGAGGTCGGGCGCAGCTCCTTGATGTAGCGACGCATGCCCGCCGACTCCAGCTGGAAGACACCGGTCGTCTCGCCGCTGGAGAGCAGGCTGAAGGTCCTCTCGTCGTCGAGCGGGATGTCGTCGAGATCCACCTGCACGCCGGCATGCTCCTGGATGAGGTCGACGGCCTGGCGCAGGATGGTCAGGTTGGACAGGCCCAGGAAGTCGAACTTCAGCAGGCCCAGCGCCTCCACGCCGTGCATCTCGTACTGGGTCATCAGGGCGTCCGAGTTGGTGGCTCGCTGGAGCGGCATCAGCTCGGTCAGCTCCTCCCGGCTGATGACGATCCCGGCCGCGTGGGTGGAGGCGTTGCGGGCGACGCCCTCCAGCTGACGCGCGATGTCGATCAGCTTGTGGATGCCCTGGTCGCCCTCGTACATCTCGCGCAGCGGTGGCGCTTGCTGCAGGGCCTCGTCGAGCGTGATCCCGAGCGTGGTGGGGATGGCCTTGGCGATGCGGTCGACCTCACCATAGCCGTAGCCCATCACGCGGCCGACATCCCGCACCGCGGCCCGGGCCAGCATGGTGCCGAAGGTGATGATCTGGGCCACGTGATCCTGGCCGTACTTGCGCGTGACGTAGTTGATGACCTCGTCCCGACGGGCGTCCTCGAAGTCGACGTCGATATCGGGCATGGTCACCCGGTCGGGATTGAGGAAACGCTCGAAGGGCAGGCCATAGAGGATGGGATCGACCGGCGTGATGCCCAGCGTGTAGGTCACGATCGAGCCCGGGGCGGAGCCTCGGCAGGTCGTGGCGATGCCCTGCTCCTTGGCATAGCGCACGAAGTCGGCGACGATGAGGAAGTAGGCCGCGTAGCCCATCGAGATGATCACGCCCAGCTCGTACTCGAGCCGCTGTCGCAGCTCGTCGGTGACGGTGCCGTAGCGCTGCCGCAGGCCACGTCCGCACTCCTCGCGCAACCACGTCTCGACGGTATAGCCATCCGGCACCGGGAAGTGCGGCAGTCGCAGCTCACCGAAGGTTATCTTGAGGTCGGTCATGTCGGCGATGACGCGGCTGTTCGTCAGCGCCTCCGGCACATCCCGGAAGAGCCGCTCCATCTCGGCGGCGGTCTTGAGGTAGAACTCCGCGGTCTCGAAACGGAGCCGGTTGGGCGTATCGAGGTTGGAGCCAGTGCCCACACAGAGCAGCACATCGTGGGCCTCGTACTGCTCCTTTCGCACGTAGTGCAGATCGTTGGTCGCGACCACTCCGGCGCCGGTGTCGCGCGACAGGCGCAGCAGCTTGGGATTGAGCGCGGCCTGCTCCGGCAGCCCGTGATCCATCAGCTCCAGCCAGAAGCCCTCAGGGCCGAGGATGTCGCGGTACTCGCCGACCACGCGGCGAGCCCGCTCCTCGTCGTCGACCTCGAGAGCCTTGGCGACCTCGCCACCAAGGCAGGCCGACATCCCGATGATGCCCTCCGAGTACCTGGCCAGCAGCTCACGGTCGAGTCGCGGCTTGTAGTAGTAGCCGTCGAGGTGTGCCGCAGTGATGATGCGACAGAGGTTCTGGTAACCGTTCCAGTCCTTCGCCAGGAGCGTGACGTGGTACGGCTGGGCGTCGGCCTTGCCCTCGCGGTCGGACATGCTGCGCCGGGCGACGTAGGCCTCCACGCCGATGATGGGCTTGATCTGCCTGGCCCGGCAAGCCTGGTAGAACGCCATCGCCCCGTACAGCGAGCCGTGGTCAGTGACGGCCAGGGCGTCGAAGCCGTGGGCCGATGCCTCGCTGACGAGGTCATTGATGCGACCAAGGCCGTCGAGGAGGCTGAACTCCGAGTGCAGATGGAGGTGGACGAAGTCGTTGGGGGCGATGGGCACGGGAGGGCCATGGTAGTCCCTCCGCGGATGCCTTGGCGGTCGTTGGGATGGCACCCATGGTCCCATCGCGCCATTGGACATGCGCCCGTGAGCAAGTACACTCCTCGGCACTGCCCAGCCGTGACCCCGTGGGCTGGCAGCCTGGGAGGGCAAGTGTCGCCCAAGCACGCCCCGCGCTCGACGCCTCGCGACCCTGACGCGCCGCTTCCCCGCGCCTCGGATGTGGCGTTGGCTCGGCAACGCAACGATCAGGTGAGCGGTGGCGACGCGGATGGGCTGCCGCCCGCCTCCCGCGCTGGCGCGTCGCGGTGGCAACGGAGCGACCTCCGCTCGCGCTCGGTCCTGGCAGCGATCCTCATCCTTCCGCTCCTGCTGAGCAGCATCGGGGTCGGGCCGATCCAGGCCCAGGGCGGTGAGCCCACGGCGGACCCGTCATCGGCACCGAGCCCCGTTCCGACACCGACACCGAAACCCACGCCCAAGCCGACACCGAAGCCCACGCCCAAGCCCACGCCATGGCCGACGCCGGCGGGTGTCAAGGGCCTCGACGTCAGCCACTGGAACGGCCATCCCGACTTCGCCATGCTGCACGGCAAGGGCATGCGCTTCGTCTTCTCCAAGGCGACCCAGGGCACCTCGTTCGTGGACGATACCTACCAGCGACACACGCGGGACGCGCGCGCTGCCGGTCTCCTCGCGGGCGCCTACCACTTCTTCGACTACCGCAAGGGAGGCGTGGCCCAGGCGAGGCACTATCTCGACACGGTGCGGAGCACGACCGGCCTGGGGAGCCTGCTGCCACTCGTGGTGGATGTCGAGACGCTGCCGTCGCTGGGTACGCCCAACAGGGCGGACGCGAAGGCGCGGCTCCACGCCATGCTCGATGAGCTGTATCGCCAGACCGGTCGCTACCCCATGATCTACACCAGCCGCTACATGTGGGAGAAGGTGGTGGGGGCGCCCACCGGTTTCGGCCAGTACCCGCTTTGGGTCGCCTGCTGGAAGTGCGACAGTGTCCACCTGCCCAACGGCTGGAGCGACTGGCTCTTCTGGCAGGTCGGCCAGTTCCGCTTCGACGCAGGGACCAACCTGGACGGCAACGTCTACGCGGCCACCTCGACGAGGCTTCGCGGCGAACGCCAGCGGGACAGCAGCATCGATGGCGGGGCGGTTTGGACGGCCAGCCGGTCCGTCGTCGCCGACCTGGGAGGCTTCGACGGCAGGGAGGTCAGGTACGCGCTCGGCGGCGAGCCGTTCGGTCCCTGGCTGCCGTACCAGGGAAGGTTCGACCTCACCCTCGGCGACAGCCAGGGAAAGCAGGACGTGCGCCTGCAACTGCGAAGCTTCCGCAACGTCAAGTCCGTGGTCATCAGCGACAGCATCCAGCTCGATTCGGTGCCGCCCCTGGTCTGGGGGCCGCGGGTCAGCCTGCGTGACGGCCTGCGCGTGCAGAAGAGCGGTACGCGCGTCCCGACCATGGTGCGACTGGATGCCAGCGACGAGACCTCCGGCCTGGAGTCCTCCTCGCTGGAGGCCATCTGTGGCGGCATCACACGCGCCTCGGACTACGGGCCCGCCGGCAAGGCGGGCTTCAACGTCCAGATCGATCGCAACGGCTGCACGCTGAAGGGCGCGGCCAGCGACGTCGTGGGGCATCGCACCGCGCAGACGCTCGAACCGAGCGTCGGCCTGTTCGACGCTCGCGGGGGTTCGCCACGCATCCAGCTCAGCGGCGGCTGGACGACCTCCAAGCACAAGGCATCCCTGGGCAAGACGCTGGCGCGTACGGCAACTCGCGGCGCGACAGCCAAGCTCCAGCTGCAGGGAGCGCAGTTCGCGCTGGTCGCGCGCCGTGGCCCGGCCGGCGGTCGCCTCGAGGTCATCGTCGACGGCGAGCCGGTCGCCACCATCGACCTCTATGCCGGCTCGGCCGACAGCCGCCGCATCGTCTACGTGGGCAACGTCCCCAGGGGCGACCACGAGCTCAAGCTCCGCGCGACGGGGACCGGCTCGGCGCGATCAGCTGGCAGCACCGTATGGCTCGACGCGATCCTGGTGCTGGACCGCCGCAAGTAGCAGCTCACGATGAGGGCTGGGTGGCCCTCACGGAGCACTATCGTCGAAGCGGACGACGCGACGGGCGCCATCCCGACGCCGCATCGCCGCGAATGCGGCATCGATGTCGTCGAGCAGGATGGATCTGCTGACCAGCGCCGCCAGCGGCAGGCGGCCACTCACCGCGTCGGCCGCGGTGCGCGGGAAGTCCCGCGCGGGGATGCAGGAACCGTAGTTCGAACCCAGCAGGCGCTTGCCGTCCTCAACGAAGCGATAGACATCGATGGCCGCGGTCGCGCCCATCACGGGCATCCCGACCAGGGTGACGGTGCCGCCGGGACGGACCACCTGCAACGCCAGCTCAGCGCTCTCCGCGACGCCGACACACTCGAGCACATGGTCGGGTCCGCCAGCCGGCAAGGCCGAAGCCGATCCGAGGAGCGCGACCGGCTCGACCGCGAGCGTCGCCCCGAGCGTGAGCGCCAGGGCACGCTTGGATGCCTCCAGGTCGACGGCGATGATGGGACGCGCGCCCGCCTCCACGGCCGCGAGCAGTGCCGCGAGACCCACACCACCGAGGCCAAGGATGACGAGCGACTCACCTGGCCGCACACCGGCCGTGTTGCGCACGGCACCAATGCCGGTGCTGGCGGCACAGCCGATGAGCGCGGCGACCTCCGGCGGCGTACGCGGATCGACGGCCACGGCTGCCTCTGCCGCGACCACTTGTGCAGAACAGAAGGTGCCGATGCCCGAGTAGGCACCGACGGCGCTGCCATCGGTGCGGTGAAGACGCGCTGACGCTGCATCAAGGCGGTGATTTCGATCCGCGTGGCTCGGCACAGAGCCAGCCTTCGCCGCGGCCACAGGCCGCGCACGTGCCACACGCAGCCGTCCAGGCCAGCGACACCAGGTCACCGACACGCAGACCGCCATGCTCCAGGGGTGCGCCGACGGGGCGCTCACGCACGCCGGGGCCGAGCACCTCGACGATAGCGGCGCCCTCGTGCCCGAGGACGACCTGTGCCGGCCGCTCCCAGTCGCCGTCGACGACGTGGAGGTCGGAGTGGCAGACACCCGCCGCGACCATGCGTACCTGCACCTCGCCCTCGAGTGGCGGATCGAGCTGCAGCTCCTCCAGGGTCAGCGCCTGCCCCGGCCCGTGGTACACCAGCCCCTTCACTGCCGTCACGGGCATCCTCGACCGTGCGGGTCAGCGCCCGGCTCGTCAAGCCAGGGCCGATCGTTGAACGCCTCGGAGATGGTCCGGCCGAGCCAACCCGGTGGCTCGCGCTCCACGACGTCCTGGAGGAGCTCCTGCAGTCGCTCCTGGACGACGTCGGTCATGGCGCGGGCGGCAACCCGTCCGCGGCCGAACTCCTGCGGCTGGACCGCTTCGCCGATGCGGATGGTGACGCGGCTGCCAAGGTGGACCCAGCGCGAACCGACGATGGCCACCGGCACGATGGGCACGCGCGCGAGGCGCGCGAAGTGCGCCGGTCCGGTCTCGAGGGGCAGGATCGCTCCCTCCTGATCACTGAGCCGGCCCTCACCGGCGATGGCCACGCAGGCATCGGTGCGCAGGATGGCGACGGTGCGGCGGGTCAGGTCGCTCACATCCTGGGCGTGGGGCTTGAAGGGCACCCCACGGCGCGTCCAGGTGATCAGGCGGTTGCGGATGCCGACGCTCATGTCCTGCTCACGCGGCCCGAAGATGTAGATCAGCCGGCTGCGATCCGGCCACCACGCGGCGAAGAAGATGGGGTCGAGCCACGACGGGTGGTTGAAGCAGATGATGTACGCGCCGGAGCCGGGGATGCGCTCAGCGCCGCTCACGTTCGTGCGCACGTAGGCGCTCACGAGCGCCTTCAGCACGAGCCGCACCGCCTGGTAGCGCCAGGGGCCGGGCGGGGCCGGTGCCGGGGTCATGGCATCGACTCGCTAGCGAGCCGCCCGGTCAGCGGACGGCGACGGCTGCTCCGCTCGGCGGCACCCGTGACGATGGGGGCCTCGCGCCCGAGCAGAGCCACTCGCGGCAGCTCGACGCTGGGAGCGATGCCCGCGTCGAGACGGTCAGCCTCCTCGATGAACAGTGGCACGAGTCCCGGATCGAACTGCCTGCCGGCGTGCTTCTGGAGCTCGTCGAAGGCCTCCTCGACGCTGCGAGCGGCGCGGTATGGACGGCCACGCACGATGGCGTCGAAGGCATCGGCCAGTGCCACGATGCGCGCCCCGAGTGGGATGCCTTCGCCCTTGAGGCCGTCGGGATAGCCCGCCCCATCCCAGCGCTCGTGGTGGTGACGGATGATAGGCGTGAAGTCACGCGACATCCGCAAGGGGTCACAGATGCGCTCCCCGATCTCGGGATGCTCGCGCATGATGCGGAACTCCTCGTCGGTGAGCGGGCCGGGCTTGTGCAACACGTGCTCGCTGATGCCGATCTTGCCGATGTCGTGAAGCAGCGCGCCATAGGCCACCCCCTCCAATTCGCCGTCGCGCAAGCCCACGTACGCCGCCAAGCGTGCTGAGCGGTAGGCCAGGTAGCGACAGTGGTCCTTGAGGCCAAGGTCCTTGGCCTCGACGGCGTTGGCCAGCGCGACCACGATGTCGTGTGCCTGCTCCATGCGGCGGATGACATCGCGCGTTCGGAATGAACTGCGTAGCCGCGCCAGCAGCTCCACCTGCTGGAAGGGCTTGGTGACGAAGTCGTCGGCACCGGCATCGAGCGCGGCCACCATGTCGGAGGTGGAGCTGTGCGCCGTCAGCACGATGATGGGAAGCGTCACCGTACGTGGATCAGCGCGCAGCCGGCGGCAGATCTCGAGCCCATCCATACGCGGCAGCGTCAGGTCGAGGATGAGCAGGTCAGGTTGGTGCTCGGCAACGGCGCGCAGTCCACTCTCACCGTCAGCGGCGGCGATGACGCCATAGCCGGCGTCCTCGAGGATCCTGCCCAGGACGCGCCTGACAGCAGCATCATCCTCGATGACTGCCACGCGGGGACGTGTCGAACCCCGGTGGGCAGGGTACTGCAACTGCCTCCCTCCACTGCGCCACGACGACTTGACGCGGATCAGGCGAGAGTATACCCAGCGTTGACCATCGGCACCGATCGATCACGTTCTGCGCCTGGCGGCAGGCGACCGGCAGGCCAAGATCCACTGATGGACACCTCGGTCGGGCGGAGCTTCCAGCGGAGGAGTGCTAGCGTGTGCAGCCATGGCCAGCACGCATCGGCCGGCTCATGCTCGCCGCCGGGCCCGCCCGATGGCGGGGGCCAGTGCCCTCATCGCTGCCGCCGCTGCTTTCGCGATGTCGCTCCCTGTCGCCTCCGCGGACGCCCCCACGGCACCGCTCCCCTCACCTGCCGCGGCTGCCGCCCAGGAGGTCAGCCTGGACAAGCCCTCGGTGCCGGTGCGCATCCAGATCCCCGCAGCCGGTATCGGCAGCCTGCCGGTGGTGTCGAGTGAGCGGACCGTGCGCGGCAACGAGGGCGACTACCCACTCTGCGACGTAGCCCAGTACTGGACGATCTTCGACCTTCCCGGGGCGCCGGGAACGACCTGGATCTACGCGCACGCCCAGCCGGGCATGTTCCTGCCGCTGTTCACCATCTCGGAAAGGCGACCAACGGTG
>CAWDQY010000016.1:0-142502 GCA_963804575.1 uncultured Chloroflexia bacterium | reverse complement strand
TGGAAGTCGTCGAGGAATGCCTGAAGAACGATTTCGCCATCCCGGCCGAACGATCCGGCGTGCTACCGGCGAGGATCATCAATCGAAGGCCTGGATTTGCTTGCGCCTGGCGATGTCCGCTATACATCACCGTCCAGGCGCTGCGCGAAGGCTGGGATTGCCCCTTCGCCTACGTCCTGTCTTCGGTGGCCGAACAATACGGGGCGACGGCCGTCGAACAAATCGTCGGCCGTGTCCTGCGCATGCCCAAAGCCCCCAGCGAAAGGGATTTCCGGAGCTGAACATGGCCTATGCTTTTGTCGCCTCCGACAATTTCGCCCAGGCGCTGACCAAGCTGAAGGACGCTCTCGTGGAAAACGGCTTCCAAAAGCAGGAAGTACACGACATGATGGTCACGCCGCCCCCGCCTGACCTGGGTCCAATCTTCGTGGCTAAGGCATCTACCGGTGAAACGATTGCTTTCAGGGTCAGCGAACCTCCCGCCCTGGACAAATTACCACTCGACTTAGTCAATAACGTGAAATTCGATGCGCGCACCCAGACAATCGAGATTTCCGCGGACCTGACCGACGAACAGGTGAACGCCATCGCGCCTTCTTTCAAGAATGTGATCGCCCGGGAGGCATTCGTCGAGAACGTGCGCACCCGGCGGTTGCATCCCGTTTATCCAAACACAGCCCCGGCGGAGCGAGGAGAAACCTTCTCCTTGCCCTTGCTGGCCTGGCGTCAGGGGAATCTGCTGCAACCTTTCGAGGAGACGCATTTCCTGGATTTTGAGTGGCAGCTTTCCAGGCTGGACGCCGGGTTAAGCGAGATCGAGTTCCCTAGCGAACGCCCGGCTCCTCAAGAAGCGGAAGTCGATATCAGCGAAGAAGGCCGGATTCGCACCGCCTTCCTTTCGAACTTACACGACCAGATGACCCTGCTCAAAGTGGAACAGGGCTGGACGGTCGCAGACCTGGTGTATTGGTTGGACCGCAACATACCTCACCGGGACATCACCTCGAGCGAATCCGGGATTTTTCTCACCCGGCTGGTCACGAACCTGGTCGAAGGACGCGGCCTGACCCTTGATCTCCTGGTGCGCGAGAAATATCGCCTGCGGGATGCCGCCGCTGCTAAAATCGATGCCCACCGCAAGCAAGCCCGGGCTATTTCCTTTTCCCAGTTATTCCGCGAGGGCAGCCCTCTGGAAGTCAACCCTGACCTGGTATTCACGTTCGCCCCGGATGAGTACCCCGCCCCGGTGAACTCTCTGTATCGAGGTATGCACCAGTTCAAAAAACACTACTACCCCGATGTCGGCGATTTGAAATCCACCGGGGAAGAGCACGAGTGCGCCCTGGTCATCGACTCCCTGGACGAGGTGAAATTTTGGGTGCGTAACTTGGACAGCCAGCCGCTGCGCTCATTCTGGCTGCAAACCTCCACATGGCGTTTTTACCCCGATTTCGTGTGTAAGCTGACCGATGGCCGCATCCTGGTTGTCGAGTACAAAGGCGGGCACCTTTATAGCGACGCCGAAGAAAAGCGCAACATTGGCGACTTGTGGGAAAGGCGCAGCCAGGGGCGCTGCTTGTTCGTGATGCCGACCGAGCGGAATTTCGCAGTAATTCGGGAGAAGTGCAGGCAGGGAGTCTGACGGGATCACGGTGGGGGTAGGGAGGCGATGTTGTCGCGGAGAGTTTGGGTGGAAAATGTTTTTTTCGCCACCCAAACATACAGCGATCATCCCACATCCCTCTTTCACTTCTAGTACAATCACAATGATCAGGTGCTTGCATGAACCAACGCGATGTCATTCAAACCATTCAACGCCATCGCCAGGAATTGGCGGATGTCTATGCCGTCCAATCGCTTGCTTTATTCGGGTCGGTAGCCAGAAATGAAGCCGGGCCGGCAAGTGATGTTGACCTGTTGGTTGAATTTAACCGCCCCGTGGGCTTGTTCGGGCTTTTTGCACTCCAAGATCGACTTGAGGAACTCTTTGGCTGCAAAGTTGACCTGGGAACCCCAGACAGCCTCAAGCCCCGCCTGCGCCCGGCGGTTATGTCCGAGTTAGTCTATGTCTCCTGAATCCTCTTCTTCACCACCGGCAGCCTAACCAGCAGCAGCACGATCACCAGCGCCCCCGCCACCAGCGGCATCACTACATTCCCCTGCAGGCGGAAGATATCGCCTTTCAAGGCCCAGGCGTAATGCAGCACCGCCAGCAAACCAGCCGCATAGACCAGCCGGTGCAGGCGCTTCCAGTTTTTCCCCAGCCGTCTCTGCCAGCCTTTTGTTGAGGTCAGCGCCAGCACCAGCAAGATTGTCCCGGTAATTAATCCGATCCAGGCAAAGCGCTTTTCAAACAGGTCGGCGAGCAGCAGCTCCCAGTTGAACTGGTAATCCAGCCCGCTGAAGGTCAGGAAGTGCAGCGCCGCGAACATAAAGGCATATACGCCGAGAGGCCGGCGGGCGCTCAGCGCCTGGCGCATCCCGAAGAGGCTGTACAGCGGCGTGCACGCCAGCGAAGCCACCAGGAACCAGATGGCATAGCGACCGGTGCGCTGCATGATTTCCTGGATCGGGTTGACGCTCATGCGCCCGCTGAAAAAATCGAAGACCAGCCAGGCGACCAGGAACCAGGCCGCCAGGTGGGTGAGGATCCTGCAGGGGGGTGAAAGAGATTTTCGGCGCCGGCTTCAACTTGCCGCCAGGTTTAGTAATATGTCGCCAGGTCCATCCCGGCATACAGGGAGGCCACGTCTTCCTCGTAGCCGTTGAACATCAGTGTGGGCCTGCGGGTCAGCTCGCCGATGCGGCGCTCTGAAGCCTGCGACCAGCGTGGTGGTCGACTTCCGGGTTGACGTTGGCGTAAAAGCCGTACTCGTTTGGCGCAATCGACGACCACAGGGTGGCGGGTTCATTTTCGGTCAGCTCGATTTTGACGATCGACTTAATGCCTTGAAGCCGTACTTCCAGGGTACCACCAGCCTCAGCGGGGCGCCGTTCTGATTCGGCAGGACTTTGCCGTATAAACCTGTCGCCAAAATGGTCAGCGGGTGCATGGCTTCGTCCATGCGCAGCCCTTCCTGGTACGGCCAGGGGTAGAGCGAGCTCTTCTGGCCCGGCATCTGTTCGGGGTCCAGCAAGGTCTCAAAGCGTACGTATTTGGCTTTCGACGTGGGCTCGACGGATTTCAGCAGGCTGGCCAGCTCGAAGCCGTTCCAGGGGATGACCATCGACCAGGCTTCCACGCAGCGCATGCGGTAGACGCGCTCTTCGGGTGGGAAAAGCTTGACCAGTTCTTCGACCGCGAACTTGCCCGGCTTGCTGCAGTGACCGGAAACTTCGACCTGCCAGGGGGAGGTCACCAGGTCAGAGGACAGCACGGCGACGCTTTCCTTACCCATGGAAAATTCGTAATAATTGTTGTAGTTCGTGATCTCTTCGTAGGTGTTGGGTGCCTCGTCGGGCGCCTCCGCTGCTTGTTCAGGTGTGTTGGAGGTCTCCGGGCTTGCAGATGAGCCATCATCGCTGGCAGGCCCGCAGGCAGCCAGGAGCGCCCCGGCGGCGACCACGCCCATTGCCTTGAGAAAGGAGCGGCGGTTTACGTAGACGTGCTCAGGGGTGATTTCCGATGATGGGATGGGTGGGGATAGAAATTTGCGAGTTGGCATTGGATGGTTACCTGTAAAAGAAGAAATACCAGTTTTTTTCAGCCCGGCCAGTTGCCAGGCTGCTCTAGTGTAGCCGAGAATGCTTGCCCAGGGATTACAGGAAGATGAATAAATCGTTAGGGCTTTCTACTTTTTCTTTCCCCAGTTCTTGGCGTTCTCGATTTTGAGCATCCATTCTGCCCGGTTCTCCGCCATGCCGGGGGTGCTGTGCTCGCCGAAGGTCAGGCGCTCCAGGAATTCAATGACCTCGTTTAAACGCCCGTCGATCAGGTTGATCGCCACCGGCCGGGTCGGCGTGCGCGTGTGGTGGATGGAGGCGTAATGGAAGCCGTGCAGCAGGCGGTCGATACGGAATATTTTTTCCTGGGGCGTGTGCGCTTTGGGGAACGTCTCGATATATTCAGCAAAGAAGACCAGGACCGGTTCGGCGCCGGAGAGCTGCTTGTGCTGGATGGTGCTGAAATAGTCCTTCCAGGTCGCCTGCCAGCCGCACTGCTCACAGGTGAGATGCTCGTCGTTCTTGAAATGGTGTTCCACCACGGTCTCGCAAACCGGGCAAGCAACCTTTCCCTGCGTGGCCTGGTTTGCCTGGATGAAGCTCTGGCAGCGACTCAGCAGGGCGTAGCCGACCTCGTCGATCAGCTCCTCGTCGTAGATGCCTTGGGCGTCCAGGTTGTACAGCCGCTGGATTTTGCTCATCGGCAGGCGCGGCGACCATTCCGGCAGGACGGCGTTTGCCTTCAGGCTCATACCGTTTTCCAGTATTTGCGTTTCATGCCGTCTACGGGTTCCTCGAACCAACCCCACTCAAAATTGCGCGCAACGAGAAAGTCGTGGGCTGCGTCCTGAGTAACGCTAGATCCGGGGCAGAGGACGATCATCCCGCCGGGCCGGGTGACGCGCAGCATCTCCTGGTATTCCTGTTCGAGCAGGTCGCCGAAGACGTGCCCGGCCATAGCAACATCGGCGAAGGCATCCGGGAACGGTAGCTCGGTGATCAGGCCGTCGAGGGGAAAGACATTCGCATAGCCTAGTTTTCGGGCTTTGCCCCGAATATAACGGCGCAGGTTTTCCACCGGCTCCACGGCATACACGGCGTGCGCCAGCGGCGCGGCCACCAGCGCCAGCCTGCCGGTGCCCGAGCCGATGTCGATGACGTCCTTGCCCGTGAAGTCGATAAGCGAATGTAATTCGCCTGAATCCCAGCCCAGGAAGGGCTGAGCGTCGTAAATTTCCGGGTTGACCACGTAGACGAGCAGGTCTTCAATGCTTGAGAGCACGCCGACCTCCGCCTGGCGCACCGCCTCGGGGGTGAGAGGCTCCGCGGGCGCCTGGGCAGCCACGCCGTCCAGCCAGGTCTCGATCTCCGGACACTTGTGGCGCAGGTACCACTCGACGATCGGGTTGACCTGCAGGGCGATAGCCAGCTCTTTCTCCGGCAGCCAGCCCGGGAACCAGCTTATCTGCACTCGTTCGAGCAGCAGCATGGAATTGAACGATAATCCGGATACATCCATCCAACCGAGAGGCATATTTTCTCCTACGAAATGATTAATATCTCAATCTCTTCCGATTATAATCGGCGCATGAATATCACAGAGAAAATTGCCCGTGAACTCAACCTCCGCACAACCCAGGTGACAGCCACGATCGAGCTGCTGGATGCTGGCAACACGCTGCCGTTCATCGCCCGCTACCGCAAGGAAGCCACCGGCAGCCTGGATGAGGAGCAGATCCGCCAGGTCACCGACCGGCTTGAAAAACTGCGTACCCTCGAGGAACGCCGCCAGGCGGTCGATCGCCTCGATCCAGGAGCAGGGCTTGCTGACCCCCGAGCTGCAGCAGCAGCTCCTGGCCGCCGAGACCCTGACCGCCGTCGAAGACCTCTACCTGCCCTACAAGCCCAAGCGCCGCACCCGAGCCAGTATCGCCCGTGAAAAGGGCCTACAGCCCCTGGCGGACCTAATCTTGAAGCAGGCGCGTACCCGGGATAGTCTCGACCAGCTTGCCGCCCCGTTCCTGGGCGAGGCAGTGCCCACCGTTGCGGATGCCTGGAACGGCGCTCGCGACATCGTGGCGGAGGCAATCAGCGACCACGCCGGCGTGCGCAGCCTGACGCGTGAGAAAGCCCTGCAGTGGGGCGTCCTCCACTGCCAGAAGGTGGCTGACGCCGTCGATGAAAAAGCCATCTACCAGGTGTATTACGAGTTCGAGCTGCCCGTCGGCCGCCTGCGACCGCACCAGGTGCTGGCGATCAACCGCGGCGAGGACGAAAAAATCCTGCGGGTGAAAGTGGAGGTCGCCCAGCGCGACTGGGAAAATGCGATTTTCACTTTCTTCCGCCCCGATCGCCTGTCACCCCTGGCAGGACAGATGGAGGAGACCATTGCCGATGCCGCCGAACGCCTGCTCCTTCCTGCCATCGAGCGCGATGTTCGCAGCCTGCTGACCGAAAAAGCTGATGTCCATGCCATTAACGTCTTCGCTTCCAACCTGCGGGCGCTACTCGGCCAGCCGCCGCTTTCGGACCTGACCGTCCTCGGCATCGATCCGGGCTTCCGCACCGGCTGCAAGGTGGCCGTGGTCGACCCGACGGGCAGGCTGCTGGACACGGCGACCATTTACCCCCACGAGCCGCAGAAGGAACGCGAAAAAGCCTTGAAAATTCTTGAAGCCCTGGTCATCAAGGACCGGGTGGACCTGGTCACCATCGGCAACGGCACCGCCTCGCGCCGAGAGCGAGCAGCTCGTGGTGGACTTGATCAAGCGCTGTGAGCGCGAGGTCAAATACCTGATCGTGAACGAGGCCGGTGCCAGCGTCTACAGCGCCAGCCCGCTGGCGCGGCAGCGAGCTGCCCGACCTGGACGTCAGCCTGCGCGGCGCGGTCTCCATTGCCCGCCGTGCCCAGGATCCCCTGGCCGAGCTGGTTAAGATCGACCCAAAGTCCATCGGCGTGGGTCTCTACCAGCACGACGTCGACCAGAAGCAGCTCCACCAGTCCCTGAGCGGGGTGGTCGAGAGCGTGGTCAACCAGGTGGGCGTCGACGTCTCCACGGCTTCGCCAGCGCTGCTGCAGTACGTTGCCGGAATCGGGCCATAGGACTTCTTCCTGCTCAACGTGGCCGTCGTGGCCATGATCGCCATCCCCGTGATCAGCGGGCTCATCGGCGTGGGCCAGACCTACGTCAACAACCGCGTCGGCCAGGCGGTGATGGAGGACCTGCGCAACGCCGTCTACGCGCATCTGCAGCGGATGCCGCTGCGGTTCTTCACCGAGACGCGCACGGGCGAGATCCAGAGCCGCATCACCAACGATGTCGGCGGCGTGCAGGCGGTCGTGACCGACACGATCAGCTCCGTCTTCGCCAACCTCACCATCGTCGTCACCACCCTGCTCGCGATGGTGCTGGCTGGACTGGCGGCTGACGGCCATCTCGCTCACCATCCTGCCCTTCTTCATGTACCTGACCTTCCGGGTGGGCAAGATCCGTCGCGCCGCCAGCACCGAGACGCAGCGATCGCTCGCCGATGTCACGGCGCTGACCGAGGAGACGCTGTCGGTGAGCGGCATCCTGCTGGCCAAGACCTTCGGACAGCAGGAGGAGTCGGTACGGCGCTTCGCCGACGCCAACGCCCGCCTGGCCCGGCTGCAGCTGCGCCAGTCGCTGGTGGGGCGCTGGTTCTTCATGCTGGTCGGGACGATCTTCAGCATCATGCCCGCCTTCGTCTACTGGGTGGCGGGCGTGCTCGTCATCCAGGGTGACCCCTCGGCGCCGACGGTGGGTGACATCGTGGCCTTCACCACGCTCCAGAGCCGCCTGTTCTTCCCCGTGGGGCAGCTGCTCAACGTGCAGGTCGAGCTGCAGGGAGCGCTGGCGCTGTTCGACCGCATCTTCGAGTACCTCGACATGGAACCGCAGATCAGGGACGCGCCAGATGCGCTGGAGCTGCGACCCGCCTCAGTCGAGGGCCGGGTGCGCTTCCGCCATGTCTTCTTCGCCTACTCGGACCGCACCGCCCCGGCCCTGGACATGGGCGCTGCCGAGCTGGCGCTGGACGCCTCCAGCCACCCCGACGCCGACGGCCTCGACGCCCGGGACCTGCAGGCGCTGCACGTCGCGGGCAGCGAGGCGGACGGCGACGCTGTCGTCCCCTTCGCGCTCGAGGACATCGACTTCGAAGCCGCGCCCGGGCAGCTGGTGGCGCTGGTGGGACCGTCAGGCTCGGGCAAGACCACCTCGACGTACCTGCTGCCGCGCCTCTATGACGTGGACTCGGGTGCCATCGAGATCGATGGCCACGACGTTCGCCGCATCAGGCTCACCAGCCTGGGCGATGTCATCGGCTTCGTCACCCAGGAGGCCTACCTCTTCCACGCCTCGGTGCGCGAGAACCTGGCCTACGCCAAGCCCGCGGCGAGCGACCGCGAGCTGCAGACCGCGGCCCGCCTGGCCGCCATCCACGACCGCATCCGCGAGCTTCCCGAGGGGTACGACACCGTCGTCGGCGAGCGTGGCTACAAGCTGTCGGGTGGAGAGAAGCAACGCATCGCGCTGGCGCGCGTGCTGCTGAAGGACCCGCGCATCCTCATCCTCGACGAGGCCACCAGCGCGCTGGACAGCGTCAGCGAGCGGCTCATCCAGCGGGCCATCGAGCGCACCATGCAGGGCCGCACGACGCTGGCCATCGCGCACCGGCTCTCCACCATCCTGCGCGCCGACCTCATCCTGGTCTACGAGCGCGGGCGCGTGGTCGAGCGTGGGACGCATGCGCAGCTGCTGTCCCAGGGCGGTGCCTACGCCCGCCTGTACCACGAGCAGTTCGAGTCGGCCCAGCCGGCGCGGCCCTGACCTCGCCGGAGACCGGTGACCACCCGCAGGCCTTCCGTGGACCGGGGCTTCCCGTCGACCTGGGCCTCGCGTCGACCGGCACCCTGACCGCCTCAGGCGAAGTCCTCGGGTCCGAGACGGGCGCGGCTGTCGAGGTAACGGCCACCGGGATGGACGCTGCAACGCACCCCGACCAGGTGGGTCGGCCGTCCCTCGGCATCGTGGGCGGGCAGCTCCGTCGCCTGCCAGCGGCAGAACCGTGGTGTGCCATCGTTCAGATGGCATCGAGAGCCGGTCTCGGTCAGGTGTCGCGCGTACTTCGAGGCGGTGGTGAGCCACTCCTCGCGCTCATCGGCGGGACCCGCTGAGCGTCGCAGCCGAGGCAACTTCATCCGGCCATCATCGGGCACCGACGGCGCCGCGCGGACCGCGCGAAGTGCGGCCGCGCGAAGGACACCGGCGCGAAGTGTTGCCAGGTCCTACCCTTGCGAGATGGCCAAGCACGTGACCGTTCGCTGGCAAGGCGAGCTCGATTTCGATTGCACCGACCAGGCCGGTGCCACTGTCAAGATGTCTCCCAACCCGGAGGCATACACCCCATCGGAGCTGCTGCTGGCCGCGCTGGCGGGCTGCACCGGCATGGACGCCGCCTCGATCATGTCCAAGAAGAAGGTCGAGGTCGAGAAGTACACCGTGGACGCCACGGGCGAGCAGCGCGAGGACCATCCCCGCTCGTTCACCTCCATCACCGTCGAGCACATCGTGGAGGGCAAGCAGCATCGCCGATGTGGCCGTGGCCCGCGCGGTCGGGCTCTCTGCCGCCAAGTACTGCGTCGTGGGAGCCACGCTCGCCTCGGGTGACCTGACCATCAACCACCGCACCCGCATCATCGATGCCGAGGGTGAGCGGACCTGCGATTGCGTGACCATCGGCCCGAGGGGCCAGGGCCTCGCCCACTACGCGGGCAGCTGAGCCGACGCGTTGTCGCCTCGCCAACGTGGCGCGGGCGTGAGCCAAACCCGCGCCGTATCGGTGCCGGACCGCCCTACATCTGGCTGAAGCGCGGGCCCTCGCCGCCCTCAGGCGGCAGCCAGCGGATGTTCTCCAACGGGCACTTCACCGCGCAGGTCATGCAGTGGAGGCAGTTCGAGGGGCTCAGCAGGATCTTCTCACCGTCCCAGCGATACACCTGCCCGGGACAGAAGCTGGTGCAGGAGTTGGCAAAGTCGACCTCGCAGGTGAGGCACGCTGCGGGGTCAAGGATGGACATGTGCGCCGCCTCGTCCTCGCGGTGCATGGCGCCGGTGAGGCTCACGAACGTTGCGCCGTCCATGCCACCCGGATCGGCACGGTCAAGCCGCGCACCGCGTCGGGTGCCCCTGGAGTCGGGCTCCATAACGATACGCCCGGGGATGCGGTGCGCGACCAGCGACAGCGGGGCGCCCGCGTATAGGCCCCACTTGAACACCTGGCGGTAGTTCCTGGCATGACGCATCTCGGGCAGCACACCTCGGTCCTCGAGGCGATCCTGGTAGCCTCGCAGCTCCACCTTGCCTCTGGCGTGCTTAGCCAGTCCTGCGGCGATCGTCTCTGCCGCGGCCATGCCCGACCAGATCGCGTTATGGATGCCCTGGATCTTCTCCATGTTGACCAGGCCGGCACCGTCTCCCACCACGAGCGCACCGGGAACGGACATCTTTCCCAACGCGTAGTAGCCACCCTCGGGGATGGTCCGCGCGCCGGTCGCGATGGTGACGCCGCCGTGCAGCTGCCTGGCGATGAACGGGTGGGCACGGAAGCGCTCGAACTCGCGCTGTGGATCGAGGTCGCCGTACTCCCAGTCAAGGGCGGCGATGAGGCCAACCGAGATGGTGTTGGCATCCATGCTGTAGATGAAGCCACCGCCAAAGACGCCCGCCGGGTTGGGGTAGCCCAGGAAATGCGCCACACGCCCCTCGCCGAAGGGGTGCTGGTGGGGAAACTGCATCACTGCCTTGATGCCAAGCGAGTAGACCTGCGGGTTGGCGCCGGCGACGAAGTGCTCGCGCAGCTGCTCCGAGAGCACCCCGCGGGTGCCGTCGGCGAGGACGGTGACGCGGGCGCGGATCTCCTCCGCGGGGCGGTAGTTGGGCATGCGCTTGCCGTCGGCGTCGAGGCCGACCTCGCCCAGGCGGACGCCGGCCACGTGGCCGTCCTCGATGATGACCTCGCGCGCGCTGAAGCCGTGATAGACCTCGACGCCCATCTGGGCCGCTTCGGCCGCGAGGAACGCCGTCAGGCGCGAGACGGACATGACGACGTCACCACTGTGATCCATCGCGGCCGGCCGCACCCGCGGCGGCAGCTTGATGGCGCGGGAACCGAGCAGGAAGTACATGTCGTCACGTTCGACCTCGCCGACACGGCGAGCCAGGCTGCGGTGGTCCCGCCAACCGGGCACGAGCGCATCGAGCGGCGCCGGGTCAAGCAACGCACCCGAGAGGTTGTGGTGACCGGCCTGGGGTGCCTTGTCGATGACCGCCACCGACGCTTCGGTCGAGGCCTCGTCGAGTCGCTGCTGCAGGCGGATGGCCGTCGCCAGGCCGGCCGGACCGGCACCCACGATCAGGACGTCGAGTGGCGGCCTCATACCTGCGCCTCCAGCGCACGTGTCAGCTGAGGGATGACCGTCTCGATGTCACCGACCATGCCAAAGTCCGCATAGTCGAAGATGCGGGCCTTGGGATCCTTGTTGACGGCCACGATGACCTGCGACGTCTGCATCCCGGTGATGTGCTGGATGGCACCCGAGATGCCGATGGCCACGTAGAGGCGCGGCTGGACCGTCTGGCCGGTCTGGCCCACCTGGTAGTCGTGCGTGGTGCAACCGTCCTCGACCGCTATGCGGGAGGCGGCGACCTTGGTGTCGGCGCCCAGCAGCCGGCCCAGCCCGTCGGCCAGGGGCTGGAGGTACTTCTCGAAGTCGGCGCGGGTGCGGAAGCCATGCCCGCCGGCCACGATGACCTCGGCGTCGCGGATGGAGACCTTGCTGGCGAACGAGTCCACCGGCGTCGCCTGCAGCCCGATATCGGAAGCCTGCAGCTCCACCGCGGGCCGGATGACCTCACCGCTGCGAGCCGCATCGGGCAGCGGTGGCTTGAACACGCCGGGCCGCACCGTCGCCATCTGCGTCGGCGAGTCCTTGGTCATGATGGTGGCCATGACGTTGCCGCCCAGCGCGGGACGGGTCTGCTTGAGGATGCCTACCCAGTCGATGGCACCCTTGCTGAAGTCGCCGATCTCCAGGCGCGTGCAGTCGGCCGTGAGTCCGCAGCGACAGGCGTAGGCAACCCGCGGGGCCAGCTCACGGCCCAGCGGACTGGCCCCGAAGAGCATCGCCTGCGGCCGGCGTTCGATGACGAGCCTGGCCAGCACCTCCTTGTGGGCGATGGGGTCGAAGCTGGCGAGCAAAGGGTGTTCAAGGACATACACGATGTCCGCGCCGGCGGCGATGAGCGCTGCTGGTCGGTCGCCGGCAGCACCGGTGGCGAGGACCGCCCCGACCTTCTCGCCGAGGCTGTCGGCGAGGCCACGGGCGGTGCCCACCAGCTCGAGCGAGACGGAACGAACGCCCTCGCCCTCGGTTTCGGCATAGACCCAGAACTCGCCGTGGTAGGTGGGCTCGCGACCGGCCAGCTCGTACGCCGCCGCGTCGGCAGTGTCCGCCACGATCGATCCGGCGGCCTCGTAACGCGCCTTGACTCGGCTCACCAGCTGGGCGGGATCGGAGAAGAGCTCGCACCGGATCTGGCGCGTCTCCGAGGGTGAGAAGAGATGGTGCACCTGGGTCCACGAGCCCTTCAGCCCGATGCGCGAGCGGTCCGCGTCGACCGAATCGGCGCTCCACTCGAGGATCTCAGCCAGGTAGGCCTCGCGGGCGGCAGCAAAGGAGCGGAAGAGCGGCTTGGTGGCCGCGGTCATCGTGATGAGCACGGGCCAGCGGGTGGGCGTCACATCCTCGGTGCCCTCGGCTGCGATGCGGCGGATGGTCAGCGGATCCTTGCGCAGCCCCTGGACGTAGGCGATCTGATCGATGCCCAGTTCCTCGGCGATCTGTGGTGGCACCTGGGCGGTGTCGCCATCCACCGACTGCATACCGGTGACGATGGCGTAGTCGCGTGAGCCACCGAACAGGTCGCGTTCGATGCGACGGATGGCCTGCGCCAACGAGTAGGCGGTGGCGCCGGTGTCTGCGCCGGCGAAGGCCTTGTCGGTCAGCAGGATGGCCGTGGCCCGAACGCGTGACAGGCAGTCGACGAGCATCTCGCGGGCGGCTGGAGGGCCCATGCTCAGGAACACCACGCGGGCGTCCGGATCGTCACGCGTGAGCTCCTCGGCAAAGGTGAGCGCGTGCAGGTCGAGGGGGTTGATGACACTGTCGAGCATGGCCCGGCGGAGCGTCCCCTTCTCGCGATCCCAGGCGTCCTCTGGGATGTTGGAGACGTCCGGCACCTGCTTCACGAGCACGATGCAGTCCAACTTCAGCCAGCCCTTCCTGCAGGCATCAGAGCAGCCTGTTGGGGCGCTGGCGAGCACGGCATCGAATGGAACTCCCTGGTGGCCACGGGGGATGCGCCGACCGGCGGTGTTCCGGATGCACGCAGTGGACGTGTGTACTGCTACAGCTTGGGAGGCGCAGGCCAGCCACGGAAGTGCCGCAACGCCGCGGCCAAGGGGCCATCGGTCCTGAACCCGGCGAGGCGCGGTGGTGGATGGTATGTCCGGGGTCCGAGTGCGGAGGCGGCGCGGTTCCCCATCCGAGCGGAACCGATACGTCCGGCCGTGCCCTCTGCCCGGGGGCGTGCGCGAGATCCGCGCTGACCGGGCCAGGGCTATCGGCGGTCGTCCGCCTCCCACCGCGCCAGGAGGCGATCACGCAGCAGCGCCACCTGGGCCGCTCGCGCCTTGCTGCGCGGCAGCTCCCAGAGCTTGGCCGCGGTCAGCACGCGATAGTAGGTCCGTGTGATGGCGACCGCCAGGCCCATCGTTCCGTCGCGATAGCCACGACCCCGCAGGTACTGGCGCCAGAAGAAGCGGATGGCCTCGGGGAAGAGCTGGATGGGGTGGTCGACGCGCCGGCCGCGGGCATACGCCTGGCGCGCCTCGATGTCGGTGTAGCGATCGACCTTGCGCACGAGGTCGGACAGGTTGCCGCCGGGGAAGTGCCAGATGGCCAGACCCGGGTCCGCCGCCAGCTTGTGACGGCGCGTGCCGGGTGCCGGCTCGATGGAGCGGTGGATGCGATCGGTCATCAGCAACGAACCCGGCCGGAAGAAGCGCGCGTGGCGGCTGGGCCAGTTGTTGCCGTGCCGGATCCAGCGGCCCAGGATGACGTTGGCCCGCGGCACCATGACGACGTCGATCGCGGGTTCCGAGTCGGCCAGCTCTCGCAGCTGCGCGGCGAGTGTCGGCGGCACCATCTCGTCGGCATCGAGGATGAAGATCCAGTCACCGCTGGCGCGTGAGACGGCGAAACGCCGCGCCGGGTCCGCGATGCCACCGGTTCGGTCGTGCTGGTAGACGGTGGCACCCATGCGCTCGGCGATGGACGCGGTGTCGTCCTCCGAGTGCTGGTCGACGACGATGACCTCGTCGCACCACGGCAGCAGCGTGGAGAGCGCGTAGTGGAGCTGCTGCGCCTCGTTGAGCGCGATGACGACGCCGCTGATGGTGGCCATGGCTAGAACTCCACCTCGCCCACGGCCATGGGCGCCTTCTCGAGGCGCTGCGCCTCGGAGCGATCGATGGGTGCCAGGTCAGGATCGTGCTCCAGGCCGAGCATCTGCTCCTTCATCCGTTGGTACTCCTCCGCTCGCTTCTGCGAGGCCAGCTCATCCCACTGCTTGGCCTGCACCAGGAAGCGATCCATGATGCGAACCACGGATACGGCGATGCCGGGAGCACCGTCCTTCCAGGCACGTCCCCGCACGAACTCCTTCCAGGCCTGCCTGGCAGCCACGCGGAACCAGCGCCGGGGGCCGGGTCGCCGACCGGAGCGGGCACGCTGCCACGCCTGCACGGTGGTGTAGCGCTGCGACTTCCAGACCACGTCGGCGATGTTGTGATAGCTGTAGTGCCACAGGCAGCACTCGCGGTCCATGGGCAGCATGATCTCGGTCGCGCCGGCGGCAGCGTGGAAGCCGCCGTGCATCTCAACGCGGATGTCGATGTAGTCCTTGTGGAAGAAGCGCCGCTTGGCGTTGGGCCACCACTGACCGTGCTCCATCTCGCGACCGAGGATGATGTTGCGTCGCGGGATGCGCACGACGTTGGCCTCGCCCGATTCGGCGATCTGGCGCAGCCGCCGACCCAGGGCCGGATGCACCACCTCATCCGAATCGAGCACCATGACCCAGTCGTGCTCGGTCATGGCCACCGACATCTCGCGGATGATCTCGACGTAGCCGGTGGCTTCGACCTCGACGACCCTGGCGCCGCAGGCACGCGCGATGCGCGCGGTGTCGTCGCTCGACTGCTGGTCGACGACGAGGACCTCGTCACACCAGGTCTTGAGCGATTCGACCGCATAGCGGATCGTGTCGGCCTCGTTCCAGGTGTTGATGAGGCCGGAGATCTTCACGGCCATGGCTGCCTGCCCGCCCCGCCGCTCAGCCGCTCAGGCCGTCGGCAGGTGGCGCTCTTGCGGGCCGGTGTAGATCACGTCGGGCCGGATGAGCTTGTCGACCCCGGCCTGCTCGATGGCGTGTGCGGTCCAGCCCGCGGTCCGCGCCATGGCGAAGGTGGCCGGGAACAGGTCGGGCGGCAGGCCGACGCCCTGCAGCACCGCTGCCGTGTAGTACTCCACGTTCGTCTTCAGGGGACGGTCGGGATAGCGCTCCTCGAGCACGCGGAGGGCCACGTCTTCGACCGCCACGGCCAGCTTCAGCCAATCGGCGATGGAGCTCATCTGCTCGGCCACGTCGCGCAGCGCCGCGGCGCGCGGATCGTAGGCGCGATAGACCCGGTGGCCGAAGCCCATCAGCCGCTCGCCGCGATCGATGGCGGCGTTGATCCACTGCTCGGCCTGCTCGGGTGAGCCGATGGCGTTCAGCTGGCTCACGACCTCGGACGGGGCGCCGCCGTGGAGCGGCCCCTTGAGCGCCCCAGTGGCACCGGCCACGGCGCTGGCGATGTCCGAGCGCGTGGAGGTGATGACACGTGCGGTGAAGGTGGAGGCGTTGAAGCCGTGGTCGGCCGCGACCACGAAGTAGGCGTCGAGCGCCCGTGCGGCGGCCTCGTCGGGCACCTCGCCGTTGAGCTGATAGAGGAACCCGGCGGTGGTGCCAAGCTCGGGATCGGGTGCGATCGGCTCCAGGCCCTGGCGCAGGCGGCCGAAGGCCGCGAGTGCCGAGGGCGCCATCGCGGTGATCTCGCGAGCCTGCTCCAGTGTCGGCGGCCAGACGGTCCGGCGGCCGGCTCCCCAGGCGGAGTAGGCGGTGCGCAAGGCGTCCATGGGATGGGCGCCCTCAGGCAGGTCGCGCAGGCCGGCGATGACACGGTCGTCCAGTGGGGCACAGGGCAGGTGCGCCGAGGGCAGCCACTCGTCGGCCCACAGCAGGTGTGCGACCTGGGCGAAGCTGCCCTCGCGCACGAGCTCGCCGATGGCGTAGCCGCGGTAGAGCAGGCGTCCATTGGCGCCGTCGACGAGCGACAGCGCGGTCTCGCCCGCGAGGACGCCAGCGAGACCCGGCGAGTAGGATCGGTCGTCAATCGTCGTCATGGCGGGCAGTCTAGTGCGCCTTTGGCCCGCCCGTGCCGTCGCTCGGAGCGCGGCGGCCCGAGAGGCGTGCCGTGGGGCACGGCCGCGGTATGCCCTCTGTGACGCGCTCGGGATGCCGCGGTATGCCGTGGGGCGTGCTGCGGGGCATGGCCGCGGTATGCCGTCTGTGACTGAGTCGGCAGAGTGCTTGATCGTCGATGCCCACCACGCCTGAACGGACAGCCAAGTCGGACGCCTCATTCCATGCCGGCCTCAGATAGCTCGGACGCCCATCAACCTATTCCGACCTTGCCCGGAAGGACCAAGTGCTCAGTCAGGTGAGGCGACGGTGGCATAGGCACGCCCGGCAGCATGGGGCCCGCGTGGCGGCGGCAGCGGCCGGATCAGGCGACGGCATCGGCCCGCGTGGCGGCATCGGTCGGCGCGCCACCCTGAGCCACGAGCCCTCCAGGGCGTCAGTCTGCCGACTCGTCCACGATGGCACCCGCTCGCCGCAGCTGCTCGAGCGCGCGCTCACCGTCGCCCGCGGCGAGTTCGACGGGCCGGATCCCGCCGCCAGCACGGTGGTGGCGTAGTCCCGGGCGCGAGCATCGAGGCCGCTGGCCAGCACGCAGTAGTCGGTGGCGAGACCGACGATGACGACGTGGCGCACCCCCGTCGCTCGCAGCAGGTCGTCCAGCTCGGTCGGCTCGGTCTCCCCGGTCCGCGGGTCGCGCAGGCTGAACCCGCTGTAGCCATCCTCGCCGTTGCGTCCCTTGCGCACCACCGGTCCCGCGACGCGGAGGTCGGGGTGAAGCTCCGCGCCCCACGTGCCGCCGACACAGTGGACCGGCCAGATGCCACCGTCCTTCTCGAAGTGCGGCGTGACGGGCGGGATGCCAGTCCTGGGTGTAGAAGACATGCGCACCGGCCGCCAAGGCCGTCTCCACCTGGGCGTTGATGAAGGGGATGACGTCGGCACCGCCGGCCACGGCCAGCGAGCCGGCTGGGTCGACGAAATCGTTCTGCACGTCGATGACGAGCAGCGCGCTGGTGGGAGCGTAGCGGGCCACGGGCCGATGGTAGCGCGGCAGCAGCGTCAGGCCCTGGCGAGTCGCGGTCGGAGCCGCCCGTGCATCCGTTCTGGGGCGGCGGCCGTGGAGTAGCATCGGCAGCGCCGTGCCACCTGCCCAGCCCACCACGCACTCGAGGAACGACGCCCAGACCTGGGTGATGTTCCTGCTGCTGGCGGCGATCTGGGGCAGCTCGTTCCTGTTCATCAAGATCGGCCTCGACGAGGGCGTCGGGCCGCTGACGATCGTCAGCCTGCGCACGCTCTTCGCCAGCCTGCTGCTGGGCGTCGTGCTGCTGGCGCGTGGCGACCGATTGCCACTGCAGTGGGATGTGTGGAAGCGCATGGCGTTCCTGGGCGTGTCCAACATCGTGGTGCCCTTCGCGCTCATCGCCTGGGGTCAGCAGTACATCCCCTCTGGCCTTGCCTCGATCCTCAACGCCATGGTGCCGCTGTTCACCATCGTGCTGGCGGCGGTGGCCCTCGCCGACGAGCACATCACCGTGGCCAGGCTGGCCGGCCTGGGCATCGGCTTCGGCGGCGTGGTGCTGCTGGCATTGCCGAGCCTGGAGGCGGCCGGGGGCGATGCCGACGCCGCGCTGGCGGTGGCGGGCATGCTGGCGGTCGTCATCGCGGCCATCTTCTACGCCATCGCGTCCGTCTATACCCGGCGACGCCTGACCGGCCACGCCATCGTCAAGCAGCCGGACGGGTCATGGCGGGCTCCCTCGCCGAGCGAGATCTCGTTCGGCAGCGCCTTCAGCGCGTTCGTCATCATCAGCCTTATGGCCGTGCTGTTCGAACGGCCCGACGGTGGCCTCTACGCGCTGCCCTCGAGCAGCCTCGCGTGGCTGGCGATGGTCTGGCTGGGTGCGCTGGGGACCGGCGTGGCCTACCTGCTGTTCTTTCGTCTCATCGAACGCTGGGGCGCCACCCGCACCACCCTCGTGACCTACGTCATCCCCGTGGTGGCCATCGCGCTTGGCTTCATCGTCCTGGGTGAGCGGCTGCGGCCCCTCGAGCTCGCTGGGCGCGGCGCTGATCATCGGCGGCGTCGTGCTGGTCAACGCCAACGTCGGCCAGCGACCGCTGTTCCGGCGGGTCGACGCGGAAGCCTCCGCCGATCGACCCGCAGCCGCATGAAGCTGACCCGATCACGCCCGAAGCATAGGGGGCCTACCCTTCGGCGATGACCCGTGAACCGGCCGGCCGACTGTATGTCGGTACCAGCGGCTTCTCGTACCCAGGATGGGTGCCGAGGTTCTACGCGCCCGGCAAGGCCAGCCGCAAGCTGCTCGTGGCCTACGCTGCCCGGCTGCCGGCCGTCGAGCTGCACAACACCTTCCTGCGCCGACCGAATGAGCAGCAGATCGCCAAGTGGCTGGGCGAGACAGGCCCCGACTTCCGCTTCTGCCCCAAGGCCCAGCGAGCGACGTCCTGGCGTGCCTGGTCGCAGGATGATCCGAGCGAGTCGATCCGATGGCTGACCGATGCCCTGGCCGGCTTCGGCGAACGGCTGGGCTGCGTGCTGCTCTCGCTGCGCGGCTCGCTCCAACGCGACGATGACAGGCTGGAGCGGCTGCTCCGCGCCTGGCCCGCCGACGTGCCGCTGGCGCTGGAGCTGCTCCACCCCAGCTGGCAGGAACAGGAGGTCCACGCGCGAGCGGAGGCACACGGTGTGACCCTGGTGGCGACCGACCTCGAAGGCCGCGAGGAGCCGGAGCTGCGATCCGGTCCCGTGGTCTACCTGCGCCTCCGCCGCACGACCTACACGGCCGCGGACCTGGAGCGCTGGGCGCAACGCCTGGCGCCGTACCTGCGTGACGGCACCGATGCCTACGTCTTCTTCCGCCACGACGACGACGGAAGCATGGCCCTGAATGCCGAATCACTGTTGGCGTCCATGAACGATCGCCTGGGGTCGTAGGTCATGCTGGGGTCCTCGAGTCGTCCGGGGGTCGGGAGTCGTCCGGGCGTGCGTCCTGGGGTCGTGAAGACGAACGGCGTAGGATGAGAGAAACCCCTGCGACCAAGACCGCCGCCCAAAGGAGACACCATGGTCAAGCCCAAGAAGTCCGTCGTGAAGGACCTGCAGGCCACGCTCGTGGAGCTGCTCGACCTGTCCCTGCTCGGCAAGCAGGCCCACTGGAACGTGGTGGGCTCGCACTTCCGCTCCATCCACCTGCAGCTCGACGAGATCGTGGACATCGCCCGTCTCTCGTCCGATCGCGTGGCTGAGCGCCTGGCCACCATCGGCGCCTCCCCTGACGGCCGCGCCGAGACCGTCGCCACCAGCAGTGAGCTGGCACCGTTCCCCGAGGGTTTCGTGTCCGGCATCGACACCGTCAAGCTCGTCACCGCGGCCATGGAGACGATCAGCACCCGCCTGCACGAGCGCATCACCCGGGTGGGCGAGGACGATCCCGTGAGCCAGGACATCCTCATCGGCACCAGCGATGAGATCGAGAAGGCCGCCTGGATGCTGCGCGCGCAGCTGGAACTGTAGGTCGCGCGCGCCGGCCGCGCCGCGACGGAGCCGCACGAACGACGCCGGCCCCTGGCTCGGCGTCGTTTCGATTCAGGCCAGCGTCCGCACCAGCAGGCCCACGACGGCGCCGCCCAGCAGCAACGGCACCGGTCCGACCCTCCCCCAGAGCAACGCCAGGAAGGCAGCCAGGGCCAGCGCGACGGCCAGCAGGTCCAGGCCGCCGTCCACGAGCAGCGCGTCCTGGGCGAGCAGGACCGCCGAGGCGCCGATGAGTCCCACGGCGGCGGCATTGAGACCGTCGATGGCGGCCGAGAGGTCGGCGTTGGCCCGGATGCGCGGCAGGAAGGGATGGGCCAGACCGACCAGCACCACCGCCGGCAGGAAGATGCCGACGGTGGCCACGACGGCGCCGGGAATGCCGGCGATGAGGTAGCCCAGGAAGGTGGCCGTGGCGAACACCGGACCGGGCGTCAGCTGCCCGATGGCGATGGCATCCAGCAGCTCCTGCTGGCTGATGTAGCCGGGCGCCACCAGCTCCGAACCCAGGAACGCCACCAGCACGTAGCCGCTGCCGAAGACCACCAGGCCCATCTTCAGGAACGACCAGAAGATGCCGATCAGTCCGAGGCCCGCCGCCGCAGCCGCAGCGTTGAACATGACCGTCTCGGATGAGCCGACCGGCAGCAGGACGAGGGCTGCACCCCCACGCAGGCGCTCCCACACTGCCGGGCCGCGACGAGCCGCCAGTGCCACCAGCGCCGCAGCCAGCAGGATGGCGATGGGCTGCAGGACGATCAGCGCGACGATGAAGGCGACGATGCCGATGGCCCAGGTGAGGGCGTCGATACAGGCGGTCGGCGCCAGCTTGACCATGGCGTGGGTGATGAGCGCGATGACGACCGGCGACATGCCGTACAACAGGTCGTTGACCCAGGCCAACGAACCCAGCTGCGCATAGACCATGGCGATGGCCAGCACGATGAGGCTGGCCGGGAGGATGAAGCCCAGGGCGGCGATGAGCAGGCCGGTCCAGCGGGCACGCTCGAAGCCGATACCCAGGGCGACCTCCGTCGACGAGGGGCCGGGCAACAGGCTCGACAGGCCCAGCAGGTCGACGAACCTCTCGCGGGAGAGCCACGCCTTCCGCTCCACGAACTCGCGCTGCATGATGGCGATGTGAGCCGCGGGCCCGCCGAACGCCGTGAGCCCCAATCGCGTGAACTCGCGCGCCAGCTCCCGGAGGTGCGGGTCCATGGTGATCAGGTGTGGGCGCGGCCGGAGGACATCACGGCCGGATGCTAACCCACGCCACTTGACAGCCACGGGCTCGGTGGTAGGCTCGCAGCATATGAGCAGGCGTCTGCGCACATGAGCATGGCAGCTGGACCGACTCCCAGCGGGGCCGCCACCGAGGCGTCCACGGATGTTCGGCTGATGCTTCGTGCCGCCCAGCTCTACTACCACGGGGACCTGACCCAGGACGCCATCGGCAAGCGGCTCGGCGTCAGCCGCTTCAAGGTCGGGCGCCTGCTGGACCGTGCGCTGCGAGAGGACGCCGTCCGCATCGAGATCGTGCACCCGGCTGCTCGCCTGGTCGCGCTGGAGGACGCCCTCAGCGAGCGCTTCGGCCTGGCCTGCGCCATCGTGGTCGACGTGCCGGCCACGGGCGATCCGCGGAGGATGAGCAGCTGGCGCGCGAGCGCGTGGCGGCAGCGGCCGCAGACCACCTGGCCTTCATCCGGCCACGCGGCGTCATCGGCGTCTCCTGGGGCCGCACCATGCTCGAGCTGGCGGCGCGGCTGCAACCGGGCTGGAGCAGCGCCACCCAGATCGTGCAGCTCAACGGCGCCATCTCTCGCTCGGCTCAGCCCACCCACTACCAGGAGGTGGTCGAGCGCTTCGGCAGCACCACCGGTGCCAGCATCCAGCTCATGCCGGCGCCGGCCATCGTCGGCAGTGCCCGGCTGCGACAGGCGCTGGAGGCGGATCCCGCGGTGAGCCAGCCGCTGAAGGCCGCCCGGCACGCTCCCAGCGCCGTCTTCGGCATGGGCATCATGGGCGCCGACAGCGTCCACGTTGCCTCGGGCTACCTGGGTCGACGAGAGTTGCGGGCACTCGAGAAGGCCCGCGCCGTCGGCGATGTCCTGGGTCGCTTCCTCGACACCGAGGGCCGCATCGCGCTGCCCAGCCTCGACGAGCGCACCGTGGGCCTGCCGCTGGACGAGCTCCGCGGCAAGCGGCTCAGCGTAGGTCTCGCCGCCGGCCCCGGGCGAGGACCCATCGCCCTGGCCGCCCTGCGTGCCGGCTGCATGAACGTGCTGGTGACCGACGAGGCCACCGCCGATTGGGTACTGGCACATGGCTGACCCGCGCACACCCTCCCCCGACGAGGTCCGGGCGCTGGTCCGTCGCATCGTCGACCAGACCCTGGACGCCACGTCGACCGGCACGCCCGGCACGACCGGCACGACCGCCCCCAACGCCGGTACCGCCGACTCCGACGGATGGTCGCGTCGCGGTGGCCATCGCCGGTGACCACGGTGGCTGGCGCATGAAGGACGCCATCGGCGCCTGGCTGACCAAGCACGGCTACACCATCCGCGACTGCGGCACCCACAGCGATGAGGCGGTCGACTACCCGGACCTGGCGCTGGCCGTGGCCCGCCTGGTGGCCGACGGCTCGTGCCGCTGGGGCATCCTCGTGGACGGTGCCGGCATCGGATCGGCCATGGCGGCCAACAAGGTACCGGGCATCCGAGCGGCCAACTGCCACGACATCTCCTCGGCTCGCAACAGCCGCGAACACAACTACGCCAACGTCCTCACGCTGGGTGCCGGCTTCGTGGGCACCGCCCTGGCCCTCCAGATCGTGGAGACCTGGCTGGACACCGATTGGGGTGCCGAGCGACACGGCGCCCGTGTCGAGAAGATCAGCGCGATCGAACGCTCGTACACCGGCACGCCCGGGGGAAGGGACCGATGACCGACACCATCGACCAACGCCACGCACTCGTCGAGGCCATCACCCGCGAGGTGCTGGCGGCGCTGGGCCAGGGCACCTCGGCGGCCGATCCAGCCGACCCCTGCGCCAGCTGCCTGCAAAGCTGCGCCGCGCAGTGCTCGGTCAAGGTACGTTCGCTCATGGCCGGTGGGGCCGACCGCATCGAGTACCACGGTCCCGCCAGCGAGGTGCCGCTGGACCTCGCCGGCTACATCGACCACACGCTGCTGAAGCCCGACGCCGCAGAAGCCGAGATCGACCGGCTGTGTGACGAAGCCGCCGAGTACCACTTCGCGTCGGTCTGCGTCAACCCGGTGTGGGTGCGTCGCGCCGCTGTCCGCCTGCGCGACTCGGATGTCGCGGTGGCCTCGGTCGTCGGCTTCCCCTTCGGGGCGACGCCCTCGGACGTCAAGGCCTTCGAGGCGCGCCGCGCCATCCGTGACGGTGCTCGTGAGATCGACATGGTCATCAACATCGGCGCGCTCAAGAGCGGCCGGCACGACGTCGTTCGAGATGACATCGCCCGCGTGTCGGACGCCTGTCACGAAGCGGGCGCCATCAACAAGGTCATCATCGAGGCCGCGCTGCTGTCCGATGCCGAGAAGATCATCGCCTCGCGCCTGGCCAAGGACGCGAAGGCGGACATGGTCAAGACGTCCACCGGATACGCCAAGGGCGGAGCCACCGTCTACGACGTTGCGCTCATGCGCGAAGCCGTCGGACCCAGGATGGGCGTCAAGGCAGCGGGAGGCATCCGCACCGCCGAGGACGTACAGGAGATGATCGCCGCCGGCGCCACCCGCATCGGGGCCTCGGCCGGCGTCAAGATCGTCAGCGGACAGGCACAGGGAGGCGCCAGTGGCCAGTATTGAACTCCGGGCCTACTCATTCATCGACAGTCTGCAGGCCCAGTACGCGGCCTTCCTGGGCACGGTCGCGCAGGGGTTCCTGCCACTCGCCGGTGATGCCTCGCTGTCCATCGAGATCTCGCCCGGCATCGAGATCAACCGCCTCACCGACGTGGCCCTGAAGTCCACGCAGGTGAAGCCGGGCATGCAGATCATCGAGCGCTACTACGGCATGCTCGAGGTCCACTCCCCCAGCCAGGCCGAGGTGCGTTCCGCCGGCGCCGCCATCCTCGAAGCCATGGGCCTCAAGGAGACCGACCGCATCAAGCCGCGCGTGCTCTCGTCGCAGATCATCCGCCGCATCGACGATCACCAGGCCCAGCTCATCAACCGCACCCGCCATGGGCAGATGCTCATCCCGGGACAGACGCTCTACGTGCTGGAGATGGAGCCCGCGGCCTATGCCGCACTGGCTGCCAACGAGGCCGAGAAGGCAGCCGACATCAACATCCTCGAGGTGCGCAACTTCGGCTCCATGGGCCGCATCTACCTCGGCGGCGAAGAGCGCGATATCGACGTGGGCTGGCGCGCCGCGCTGGCCGCCGTCGAAGGGCTGGAGGGTCGCGAGGCGAACTAGCAGCCACCCATGCGACAGCGGCAGGACAGCCGAAGGCGCCACACCCAGCAAGCCGGCACACGCAGGCCGGCAGAGCCGAACGCAAACGCAAGCAGGCACAGGCAAAGGAGAGAACTGATGGCAGAAGCACTCGGGATGATCGAGGCCCGCGGGTTCACCGCCGTGGTCGAGGCCGCCGACGCGATGGTCAAGGCCGCCAAGGTCGAGCTGGTCAGCTACGAGAAGACCGGTGGCGGGTACGTCACCGTCGTCGTGCGTGGCGATGTCGCCGCCGTCAAGGCCGCCGTCGATGCCGGCGTGCGCAGCGCCGAGAAGGTGGGCGAGGTCGTCAGCAGCCACGTCATCGCACGGCCGCATACCAGCGTCGACCTGGTCATGCCGCTGGGCCGGCTCGAGGAGGCCGAGGCCGAGACCGGCAGCCGGAAGAAGTAGGCAGGGGGAACGGCGCATCGAGCCGACGGCTCCGGTGCGCCACTCCCGGCAGAAGCAGGCGGTACAGCGATGTTGCTCGGACGAGTGACCGGCACGGTGGTGGCCAGCCGCAAGGAGCCACTCACCGAGGGCTGGAAGCTCCTCGTCGTGCGCCAGCTCGACGCGGAGGACCGGGAGACCGGCGGCTACGTGGTGGCGGCCGACGCGGTGGGCGCCGGCGTGGGCGAGGTGGTGCTGTACGCGAGCGGCAGCTCCGCGCGCAACACCGAGACCACCAGGGACAAGCCCTGCGACGCCGTGATCATGGCCATCGTCGATACCTGGGAAGTCGACGGGAAGGAGGTCTACCGCAAGTAGTCAGCTGCTGGCTGCGAACGGCAGGGACCACATGGACGAACGCGAGATCGCCCAGATCATCGAACGTGTGCGTGGCCGCATGGCCGGCGCCGACACGCTGCGCCCCGGTGCTGCGCTGCAGGCAGCGGCAGAGGTCACGGCCGCGGCCGAGGCCGAGCTGGGCGACGGCATGCATGCCAGCGTCGATGACGCCGTGGCGGCAGCGCGGCGCGCCTTCGGCGCCTTCGGTGACCACGGCCTGGCGGCGCGCAAGGCCATCATCGAAGCGGTGCGCCGGTCGATGCTGGCGAACGCGGAGCAGCTGGCGCGCATGGCCCACCGTGAGACCGGCATCGGCCGCTACGAGGACAAGATCGTCAAGAACCGCCTGGTCACCACCAAGGCGCCGGGCCCCGAAGACCTCGAATCGGCCGCGGTCAGCGGCGACGACGGCATGATGGTCACCGAGTGGGCACCGTTCGGGGTCGTGGCCGCCATCACCCCCGTGACCAACCCGACGTCGACGATCATCAACAACACCATCAGCGTCGTCTCGGCGGGCAACGCGATCGTCTTCAACCCGCATCCGAGCGCGAAGGCCTGCTCGGCCCAGACCATCCGCCTCATCAACCGCGCCATCGTCGCTGCGGGCGGGCCGGCTGACCTCGTGACCGGGGTGGCCGTCCCCACCATCGACAGCGCGCGCGCGCTGATGCGCCATCCCGACGTGCGGGTCCTGCTCGTCACCGGCGGTCCGGCCGTGGTCCGCGAGGCGCTCAAGACCGACAAGCGTGCCATCACCGCCGGTCCCGGCAACCCGCCGGCGGTGGTCGACCAGACCGCCGATGTCGAGCGCGCGGCGGCCGACATCGTGCGTGGCGCGTCCTTCGACAACAACCTCGTCTGCATCGACGAGAAGGTCGTGCTGGCGGTGGACAGCATCGCCGACCGCCTGCTGCGCGCGATGACCCAGCACGGCGCGTACCTGCTCAAGGAGCATGAGCTGAAGCGGCTGGAGCGGGTCATCTTCAAGGAGATGGGTGCGCCCGGCAAGCCCGGCATGATGAACCCGGCCTGGATCGGCCAGGATGCGGCCCGGATCCTGGGCGAGATCGGGGTGCAGGTCGAGCCCGAGCCGCGCCTGCTGGTGGCGGACGTGCCACGCGACCATAGCCTGGCCTGGACCGAACAGATGATGCCGGTGCTGCCGGTGGTACGAGTCGGCAACGTCGAGACCGCCATCGAGCTGGCGGTGCGCATGGAGCATGGCTTCCATCACACCGCATCGATCCACTCCACCAACGTCGATGCCATCACGCGCATGGCTCGCGCCATGAACTGCTCCATCTTCGTGGCCAACGGCGCCAACCTGGCTGGCCTCGGGGCCGGCGGCGAAGGTTTCACCTCGTTCTCCATCGCCAGCCCGACCGGCGACGGCATGACCCGGCCACGGACGTTCTCGCGCGAGCGACGCGTCACCGTGGTGGGCGCCCTGAGGATCGTGTGATGGCGCCAGCTGCGATCGAGCCGGCGCTGGGGCTGCTGGAGCTGGAGACGATCCCCGCCGGCATCGAGGCTGGCGATGCCATGGTCAAGCGTGCGCCCGTCGAGGTCATCCGCGCCGGCACCGTCCACCCCGGCAAGTACCTGGTGCTGGTGAGCGGCGAGGTGGCCGATGTGGCCGAAGCGCTCGAGGCAGGCCGCGAGATCGGTGGGCTGGCCGTGCGTGACGTGGTCTTCCTGCCCAACATCCACCCCGACGTCGTGGCAGCGGCACGGGGCCTGCGCCTGCCGGCCACGGCCGAGGCGCTCGGCATCATCGAGACGGCCACCGTCCCGGCCATCATCCGGGCCGCTGACGCGGGCCTGAAGGGGGCGCGGGTGCGGCTGCTCGAGCTGCGCCTCGCCGACGACCTCGGCGGCAAGGGCTACCTGCTCTTCGACGGCGTCGTCTCGGAGGTACAGGCCGCCGTCGACATGGGCGTGGCGGCGGTGGGTGAAGCACGCGGCCTGAGCTCACGCGTGATCGCGCAGCTGCATCCCGAGATGGCCCAGAACCTCGCGGCCGACGCGTGCTTCGCGCTGCGAGTCCGGGAGTAGCGGCGTGCAGCTCGCGCGCGTGACCGGCACCGTGGTCGCCAGCACCAAGACCCCCGGCCTGACCGGGGTGAAGCTGCTCATCATCCAGCCGCTGGACCGGAACCTGCGACCCAACGGCAGCCAGGTCGTGGCGGCCGACGCCGTCCACATGGCCGGACCCGGCGAGCTGGTCTACTTCGTCGCCGCGCGCGAAGCGGCGCAAGCGCTGGCGGATACGTTCGTGCCCGTCGACCATGCCATCGTCGGCATCGTAGACGCCGTGACCGAGCTGCCGACGAGCGCCGAGGACCAGGCATGAAGCTGGCTCGGGTGGTGGGTAACGTCGTCTCCACCATCCAGTCGCCCCACTTCGACCATCGCACGCTGCTGCTGTGCGACCTGCTGGATCCCGACGGTTCGCCTGCCGGCGGCTACCAGATCGCCGTCGACAGCATCGGTGCCGGAGCCGGCGAGCTGGTGCTGCTGCTCGACGAGGGCAACGGCGCTCGCCAGGTGCTGCAGGCCCCCGGCGCACCGATCCGCACCGTCGTCATCGGCATCGTCGACGAGGTCACCGAGGATCGCTAGCTGATCCTCCTCGCCGGAGATGAGACCCCGTGGGCCTGTCGGCAGTCCATGTCGCCGGTCGAGGTCCTTGTCGCGGGTCGAGGTCCATGCCCTGGCCCCGAGCCCGATCCATATCCCCGGCCTGGCCTATTCCGTGGGTGACTGACCCGACACAGGCGACCGACGACTGAGGCCCCAGGGGCATCGGCTGCGCCCGCTGGCTGCCAGCTCAGGCCGGGGTGGCATCGCCTGACCTGTGGCCCGGTCGATCGAAGCGCTGGGGGCATAGATGACCAAGCCGGCTGCCGGCTGAGTCACCGGGGCATCGCCCGGTGGGTCCTGCGTGGGAAGGTCGCGGATGACGCGTGGGCGAGCACGGTGTTGGCCTCGACGAGCTCGTCCGACGCACACCCCGGGGCGCCTCAGTCCCCGCTGACGAGCGCCGCTAGCCGCTCACGCCAGTCATTGCCGGCGGCCTCGCGGGCGATGATGACGCCCTCGCGCAGGCTGGCGTCCGAGGCCTCCAGCCGTTGCAGGTTGTAGCAGTCGAGCGTGGCCTCGATGAGGCTGGCCCCCGCCGCCATCTGCACCACGCGCCGCTTGCGCAGGCCGTACGTGTCCACCAGCTCATGCGACGGTTGCGCCATCACGATCTCGATGGCGCGCGCGGTGCGATGGTGATCGATGAGGTTGGCATCGCCCGCCTGATCGTCGTCTTCCTCGGTCGTCAGTCGGATGAGGTTGGTGCCGGAGCCGCCGACGATGATGCCCGACCGGGGTCGGCCGGCGGGCATGCCCGAGAGCAGGTGGTGCGACTCCGCTCGCAGGGCGGCCACCTCCTCCGCCGTGGGCGGGTCGTCCTCGACGTGCTGGGCGGTCAACCGCGCCGAGCCCACGGGCATGACCCCGACGACCGGATCGGCGCCGGGTTCGAGCAGCACGATCTCGGACGAGCCGCCACCGATGTCGAGCACCAGCATGGGCTCCGCGACCGGCTCGCCATCGAGCACGCCGAGCGCGGTGAGGAGCGCCTCCTCTTCGTGACTCAGCACGAGCAGGGGCAGGCCCGTGGCCGCCTCGACGGCCTCGCAGAACTGGGACCGATTGGAGGCCCTCCGTAGCGGCTCGGTGCCGAGCAGGGTGATCGTCTCGGCGCCGTCCTCTTCGGCCGCTTCGACGTAGTCGACCAGGGCCTCGATGGCCGCGGCCGCACTCTCGTCGGGGATACGGCCCTCCATGTCGACCACGGCGCCCAGCCCCAGGAGCACCGATTCGTCCCGCAGCACGGCGGGCACCTCGCCGTCGAGCTCGGTCACCAGCAGGTGGACGCTATTGCTGCCGACATCGATGGCGGCAGCGATGCGAACCTGGTCGCCCATGTGAGTACCCCGCGCTACGTAGTGGGTAGCGTACGCGCTCCGTCCACCAGGTAGTGCACGAACCAGTCACGGATGCGTTCCTGGTTCTCGATGCGCCGGAAGGGCGCGCCGCTGCGGGTCAGCTCGTGCGACTCACCCGGCGTGCGCATGAGGCGCACCGGTCGACGCAACGATCGCAGCACCGAGAAGAGCTCCTCGGCCTGGGTGATGGGACAGCGCAGGTCCTGCTCGGCATGCTGGATGAGCAGCGGGGTACGGATATCGGTGGCGTAGCTGAGCGGGCTCAGCCGCCGGTACAGCTCCGGTTCCTCCCACGGTTGGGCGTCGAGCTCGTAATGGCCGAAGAGGGGGCCGCCCAGGTCACCGCTGAGCATCTCCGCGGTCATGTCATACACGCCGCGACAGGCGACCGCGGCGGCGTAGCGGTCGCTGTGCGAGACCATCCAGGCGGTGAGGTAGCCGCCGTAGGAGCCACCGGTGACACCGATGCGAGCGGGATCGGCCTTGCCCTCGGCGATGAGCGCATCCACGCCGGCCTCGATGTCGGCCTGAGGCCCGTCGCCCCAGTCCCGGAAGTTGGCCACCGCGAAGTCCTGGCCGTAGCCGGTGGAGCCACGCGGGTTGCAGGCATAGACGCTGATGCCGGCGGCCAGCAGCAGCTGCCACTCCCACATCAGCGAGTAGCCGTAGAGCGTCGCGGGACCGCCATGGATCTCGATCACCAGCGGCGCAGGCTTGCCGCGCCTGGCGGGGGCCTCGTAGAACCAGCCCTGGATGCGTCGACCCTCGTGCGTGGACCAACGCTCCTGCGGTTCGACCAGCCTGATGCCCGTCCAGGCCTCGCCCATGAGATCGCTGAGCCGGCGCATGGCGTCGTGCTTCACCGGCTTGGCAGGAACCTTGGCCATCGGCGCGATGTCGAAGCTGAACACGTCCGGGGGCGCCGTGGCGGTGCCCACGATGGCGGCCACGGTCAGGCCCGCGTCGGTGGCAGCGATCGACGGCGACACCAGCATGTGCCGGCCGCTGCTGAGCCGTTCGACACGCTGGTCGTCGAGGCGCACGCGCCACAGCTCGTAGGAACCCTCCACGGGCGCATTGAAGATGATCGAGCCCCCGTCCGGCGACCACAGCGGTCCGGTCTGGCCGGCACTGTAGAGGTCGCTGTTCATCGACGCCCCCACGAACAGGTCGGTGTGACCGGTCAGGTTGGTTCCGGCCTGGTCGGCACGGGGCCGGAAGACGTGGATGTCGTCGCGCGTGGGGTTGCCCGATTCCAGGCGGTGACCGAGCACGGCGATGCGCTTGCCGTCCGGGACTCCAGGCGGGGTGCTGGAAGAGGCGCTGCGCCCCGGCGCTGACGCGCACGGGCTTGCCACCGTCGGCATCGATGAGGGTGAGGTCCGCGCGCCAGGCCAGGTCGGGGTTGGCGCCGCGGTTGGTGACATAGGCGATGCGCTTGCCGTCCGGGCTCCAGGCTGGCTGCTCGTCGCTGCTGCGGCCGGATGTCAGCCTGCGGGCCTTGCCGCTGGCGACCTCGACGAGCCACAGCTTTGGCGGGTGCTCGTAGATGAAGCCGGCACCGTTGAGCTGGTAGGCCAGCTCGTCGATGAGCCGGACATCGCGCCGCGGTGGCTCACCGGCTTCCTGCCTGGCAGTCGACGTGCGGGTGCTGGTGGCCCCCGAGACGATGCACAGGCGTGTGCTGTCGGGGCTCCACTCGAGGGCGCCCACGTCCTGGGGCAGGTCGGTCAGCGGCCGGCGCTTCGCCGCCTGCCAGCGGCAGCAGCCAGACCTGCACGTTGCCCTGCGGGATGTCGCGCCCGACGAGATCCCTGAGGCCGGTCGCAGACGCCGCGCCGCGCTTCTGGTCCTCGGCATCGCGTGGCGCGCCACCCTTGCGCAGGATGGAGCCGCGGTCGGACAGGAAGGCAAGCCAGCGCCCATCGGGGCTCCAGCGTGGGTTGGCATCGTGGCTGGCGCCAAGGGTCAGCTGGCGGGCAGGCTCTGATGCGTCGGTCGGTGCCAGCCACAGGGCGGTGCGGTACCCGGTCTGGTCGGGCGCGGACGACTTGACCACGAGACAGGCGAAGCGCCCGTCGGGTGACAGGCGCACATCGATGGGAACGCGTAGCGACGCAAGGTCGCCCGCTGTAGGCAGCTTCGGCATCGGCGCATTCTAGTCGCGCCCAAGGGTGCCGGACCGGTGCCGGGAGCAGCGACCCCCGGCCATCGGCGCCGCCCTACGAACCCAGGGTGGCCACCATCACCGCCTTGATGGTGTGCATGCGGTTCTCGGCCTGGTCGAAGACGACGCTGGCGGGCAATTCGAAGACCTCGTGGCTGACCTCCAGGCCGTCGGGCATGCCGGTGGCCGCCATGACCTCGCCACCGACGGTGGTGCCGGCATCGTGGAAGGCCGGCAGGCAGTGCATGAAACGAACGTCGGGGTTGCCGCTCTGCGCCAGCAGCGCCGCGTTGACCTGGTAGTCGCGCAGCAGTGCCACGCGTTCCTGCCAGACGTCCTTGGCCTCACCCATCGAGACCCACACGTCGGTGTGGATGAAGTCGACACCCTCGACGCCCCTGGCGGCGTCGTCACTGACGGTGATGCGAGCGCCGGTGTCCCTGGCGATGGCCTGCGCGATCTCCACCACGTCGGCGGGTGGTGCCAGCTCGCGTGGCCCCACCATGCGCACATCGCTGCCCATGAGCGCACCCATCACCAGCAGCGAGCGACCCATGTTGAAGCGCTGATCGCCCACGAAGGCGAACGAGAGCTCGCGGTACTCCTTGCCACTGTGCTCGCCCATGGTCAGGAAGTCGGCCAGCACCTGCGTGGGGTGCCACTCATCGGTGAGGCCGTTGTAGACGGGTACCCCGGCGTACGCTGCCAGCGTCTCCACCGTGGCCTGGCTCCGGCCGCGATACTCGATGGCGTCGTAGTAGCGACCCAGGACGCGGGCGGTGTCCTCGGTCGACTCCTTGTGCCCCATCTGCGAGCCCGACGGGTCGAGGTAGGTCACGTGCGCACCCTGGTCGAAGGCGGCCACCTCGAAGGCGCAGCGCGTGCGCGTGGAGGTCTTCTCGAAGATCAGCGCCACGTTCTTGCCCGCCAGACGCGGCTGCTCGGTGCCGGCGTACTTGGCGGCCTTGAGGTCGGCCGCGAGCTTCAGCAGGTAGCGCAGCTCGGCGGGGCTGAAGTCGATCTCCTTGACGAAGCTGCGATGGCGTAGGTTGTAGGGCACCGGATGATCCCTCCTGTCGAGTCCCTGGTCTGGCGCGGGCCCGGGTCGCCCGGTCAGCGGTAGGCGATGCCGTCCTGCTCGGTGGTGACGATGGTGCCAGCGGTCCCCGCGAGCATCCGCTCGATATCGTCCAGGCCGCCGATGGCTGCCTTGTGGCCGGTGGCGACCACGAACTCGCAGGCTGCCTGCACCTTGGGCAGCATGGAGCCGGGCGCGAAGTGCGCGCTCAGCTCGAGCAGCGCCTGGGGATGGGCGCGGGCGATGGCCTTCTGGGTGGGCTTGCCGAAGTCGACGTAGACGGCATCGGCATCGGTGGCCATGACGAAGTAGTCGGCTTCGATGCCCGAGGACAGCAGGCTGGAGGCGAGATCCTTGTCGATGACCGCTTCGACACCCACCAGCTGTCGGTCAGGGCCGTCGTCGGCCGGGCCCTGGTGGTCCGCGTACATCACCGGGATGCCGCCGCCACCGGCGCAGATGACCACGGCGCCTCGCTCGAGGAGCCAACGGATCTGGCGCAGCTCGAAGATGCGGCGCGGCCGGGGCGAGGGCACCACGCGTCGGAAGTGGTCGCCGTCGGCCTTGAAGACCCACTCCTTCTCGCGTGCCATCGAGTCGGCCGTTTCCCTGTCGTAGATCGGCCCGATGGGCTTGCTGGGGTTCTCGAAGGCGGGGTCGTCGTGGTCGACCTCGATCATGGTCAGGATCGTCGCCAGCGGCTTGTCGAAGGGCAGCAGGTTGCCCAGCTCCTGCTCGACCAGGTAGCCGATCATGCCCTGCGTCTCCGCTCCGAGGATGTCGAGCGGATAGATGGGCACCTCCGTGTAGGCGGCGCCCTGCAGCGCCAGCAGCCCGACCTGCGGGCCATTGCCATGGGCGATGACCAGCTCATGCTCCGCGGCGATAGGGGCCAGCTCGCGGCAGGCGGTCTTGACGTTCTCTCGCTGGTTGTCGCTGGTCATGGCCTGGCCACGCCGCAGCAATGCGTTGCCGCCGAGGGCGACGACGACTCTCATCGTTTCTCCTGAGCCTCCACGTACGATCGAGCTGGCTACCAGGTGGGGCGCGACGAACCTGGTGTCGGTGTCCTTGTCGGTCCCGGCGGTGACCACGAGCTGGGCGGTCCGCTGGGCGAGCTGGGCGGAGGACGACGGTAGCAGCAGAGCGCCGACGACGTGGCGCCGGAACAGCAGGCCAAGCATCCATGGGGCGGTCGCCCTACGAGGATGGCTGCCGCGCGACGGGCGGGGCGGGCGGCAGCCATCCGGCGGGCATCCATGCGGCCGCGTGCCGCCAGCTCGAGGATGCGTCTCCTGTGGCACAGTCGGGCTCATGACCAACGACCTTCCTGCTGACGCCACCAAGCCCCAGCAGATCCACGCCGATCGACCGGCGCGCGAGCTCCGCATCGATTGGGCCGACGGCCACAGCAGCGTGTTCGAATTCAACACGTTGCGCTGGCTCTGCCCGTGCGCCTTCTGCCGCGGCGAGGCCGGGCAGCCCGGCTGGCTCGACTCGAACCCCACGCTCAGCGACGAGCAGGTGACCTTGAGCGACATCTCACTGGTGGGTCACTACGCCGTCCAACCCGTCTGGGCCGACGGCCACAGCAGCGGCTTCTACTCCTTCGAGCACCTGCGACGCAACTGCCCCTGTGCCGCCGATGGCGGGACTGCGGCTGATCACCCGGCCGCTGCCGCCGCGACCGAGCCGGGCGAGGGTCTCCCGCATACCCACGGCTGAGCGGGGCGCGAGCGCCAGCGGGGCGCGAGCGCCAGCGCGCGTCCCATCACCACGTGGGAGCCCCTGCTAGCATCATCGCACCGTGACCTCTACCGGCGACTCCACCCGCTCCCAGCCCGGCCCGAGGCGGGCTCGGCAGCCCGGCTTCCCGTACCTCACGCGGGAGCTCTCGTGGCTGGATTTCAACGAGCGGGTCCTCTACCAGGCCGAGGATGCCCGCAACCCGCTGCTGGAGCGTGTCCGCTTCCTCACCATCTTCGCCAGCAACCTTGACGAGTTCTTCCAGGTCCGTGTCTCCGGCCTGCTGCAACAACTCGCGGCCGGACACTCCACGCCCACCCTCGATGGGCTCTCGGCCAGCCAGAAGCTCGACCGTATCCGTGGCCGCGTGCTGCAGCTGCAGGCCCAGCACTCCGACCTGTGGGATGTCATCAGCAACGAGCTGGCGGCGGAAGGCATCCGCGTCCTGCCGCTGGAGGATCGCCCGCAGCGGCAGAACGAGCTGCGGCAGCGCTTCATGGACGAGATCTTCCCGGTGCTGACGCCACTCGCGGTCGACCCCTCGCACCCCTTCCCGTACATCAGCGACCTGTCGCTGTCGCTGGCGGTCACCGTGCGCGACCCATCCAGCAGCGACCGGCGCTTCGCGCGCATCAAGGTCCCGCCGGTGCTGCCCCGCATGTGGGAGGTGGCGCCGCGCACGTACGTGCTCCTGGAGCGTGTCATCGCCGCCAATCTCGATGCGCTCTTCCCCGGCATGGAGGTGGAGTCGCACCACCTCTTCCGTGTCACCCGCAACGCCGACCTGGACATCGAGGAGGACGAAGCGGACGACCTGCTCATGGCCATGGAGGAAGAGCTGCGCCGTCGCCGCTTCGGCAAGGTCGTGCGCCTCGAGGTAGAGCGCTCCATGCCGCACGAGACCCGTGCCTTGCTGCAGCGCGGTCTCAGCCTCGACCAGTCCAGCGTCTACGAGATCCGCGGCATGCTCGACCTGCGCGGCCTCGAGTCCATCGCCGACCTGGACATCCCGGGGTTGCAGCCGCCGGCGTGGAAGCCGGTGGTGCCGCCTCGTCTCACCCTGCGTGACGAGGAGGCCGAGCGTGGCGTCGACATCTTCGCCCGCATCCGCGAGGGGGACGTGCTCGTGCACCACCCCTACGAATCGTTCACTCACTCGGTGCAGCGCCTGGTCCAGCAGGCGGCCGAGGACCCCGACGTCCTGACCATCAAGATGACCTTGTACCGCACCAGCGGCGACTCGCCCATCGTGCACTCGCTCATCCGCGCCGCCGAGAGCGGCAAGCAGGTGGTCGTCATGGTCGAGATCAAGGCTCGCTTCGACGAGCGCGCCAACATCGTCTGGGCGCGGGCGCTGGAACGCGCCGGTGCCCACGTCGCCTACGGCCTGCTGGGCCTCAAGACGCACTCCAAGTGCACGCTCATCGTCCGGCGTGAAGCGGGCGGCCTGCGTCGCTACGCCCACATCGGCACCGGCAACTACAACCACAAGACCGCCCGCATCTACACCGACCTTGGGCTCCTCACCGCCGATCGCACCCTCACCGGCGACGTGACCGACCTCTTCAACGTCCTCACCGGCGTGGCCAAGAAGGACCGCTACCGCGAGCTGCTGGTGGCACCCAAGTCCATGCGTCCGATGCTCGAGGACCTCATCGAGGGGGAGATGGCAGCGCCATCGCGAGCACGGCGACGGGCGCATCATCATCAAGTGCAACGCCTGCGTCGACCCGCAGATGATCCGGCGGCTCTACCAGGCCAGCCAGGCCGGCGTGCCCATCGATCTCATCGTGCGCGGCATGTGCTCGTTGCAGCCGGGCGTGCCTGGCTTCTCCGAATCCATCCACGTGCGTTCCATCGTCGGCCGCTACCTCGAGCACTCGCGCATCTTCGTCTTCGGCCAGGGTGAGCGCGAACGCTTCTTCATCGGCTCAGCCGATCTCATGGAGCGCAACCTCGACCGTCGGGTGGAAGCCATCGCGCCGGTCAAGGACGAGGCGTCGCAGGACCAGCTGCGCAAGGCGCTGGCGATCATGCGGCGCGACGACCGGCGGGCCTGGACGCTGGGAGACGACGGCGAATGGAGGCGCGTGGAGAGCACCATCGATGGCGAGCCCTCCACCGACACCTTCCAGGCCTTGATGGACGACGCCCTGCAGCGGGCCGAGACGTGAGCGACAGCGGCTGGGACGATCCCAGCGCCGTCGACATGCCGCGGCTGGATGTCCCCCGCTCCGACGGACGTGTCATCCCACGAGAGGTGGAGCTCAAGTACCTCGTGCGCGACCTCGAAGCGCTGCGCGGCTGGCTGGCCAAGGACTGGGGCGGCGCCCTCGACGGCGTCGAAGCGGGCACCGAGCGGACGGTCGAGGTCGAGGACCGCTACATCGACACGGCCTACGGCGCGCTGGAGCAGGCCGGCTTCGGGGCGCGCCTGCGGCGTGAGGACGACGGACCCGTGAGCGTGACCGTCAAGTCCGCCTCCCACGACCGGCCCGGCGAAGCGGACGATGACGCTGCGCTCGACCCCCGCGCCCTCTCCCAGCGCGTCGAGGTCGAAGGCCCCGCCAACGCACAGCTGGACCCGGACCTGTGGCCCCCGAGTGCTGCGCGCGAGCTCATCAACGAGGTCCGCGATGGCGCCCGGCTGCGGACGCTCTTCACCATCAACCAGCGCCGCGAGAAGCGCACGCTGGCGCTGGGGGACGGCGCCGTCGCGGTCACGCTCGACCGCGTCGCCGTGTTTCGTGGGGCGCGGCCGCTGACGTCCTTCTCGGTGCTGGAGATCGAGGCGACAGACGGCAGCGGCGCCAACCTCAAGCGCCTGGCAGCGCTCGTCGAGGCCACCGGCTTCGTGGTGCCCGAGCCGCGCTCGAAGGAAGAGATCGCGCGGCACTACGTGGCCAGGGCCGCCGAGGATCCCACGCACCGCCTGCCGCGTGTGCCCACCTCGCCCGGCGTCAAGGCCGACGACCACCTGGGCGAGGCCGGCCGCAAGGTGCTGCGCATGCACCTGGCGCGGATGCTGCACTTCGAGGCCGGCGCCCGCCTGGGCGAAGACGCGGAAGAGCTGCACAAGATGCGCGTGGCCACGCGCCGGATGCGTGCGGCCTGGCGCGTCTTCGACGGTGCCTACCGGCCCAAGGTGCAGCGGCGCTACGTGAAGGAGCTGCGCGCGATCGCCGGGGCCCTCGGCGAGGTACGTGACATCGACGTGCTGCTGGAGCATCTCGGTGGCCACCTGAGCCAGCTGCCAGCACCCGGTCGCGAAGCGCTCGAGCCGCTGCGCAGTGCCTGGCGCCGCCGGCGCGAGGTCGCCCGCAAGGCCCTCGTCGAGCGCCTCGACTCGCGGCAGTACCGCCAGTTCGTGGACGATTACCTCGACTTCACCGAGTCTCCGGGCGCCGCCGAGGTCAAGACGCCGCTGGGTCAACCGAGCCTGGTGCGCGACACTGCCGGCTCCCGCATCCTGGCGGCGTACGAGCGCGTCCGCGCCTACGAGACCATCATCACCTGGGCCGACGTGCGCACCTTGCACGCCCTGCGCATCGAAGGCAAGCGGCTGCGCTACACGCTGGAGTACTTCAGCGAGGTGCTGCCGGTGAACGCACGCCAGCTCATCATCCAGGTCACCCAGATGCAGGACCACCTGGGCCTGCTGAACGATGCCGACGTGGCTGCCCGGGAGACGCGCGACTGGCTCAACCTGAACGCACCCATGCTGCCGGCACGCTCACGTGAGGCGGTCGGTCTCTACCTCGACTCCCGCGAAGCGGAGGTGGAGCAGCTGCGACGTTCGTTCCGGCCGCTCTGGCGGCGCATCACCGGGCGACCCTTCCGCAAGGCGCTCGGCGTGGCCATCACGCAGATCGAGTAGCGGCAGCTTACGCCGTCGGAGGCGCCTTTCGGGTGCGGCGCGGGTTCGCTTGGGCAGGCCGCCTGGACCTGGCGCTCGGGGCGGGTTCAGCGATGACGTCGGCTGCCTCGTCCGCTGGTGGCTCACCCGTGGGCCCGGTCTCCGCGGCAGACTTGGCGTCCGCCTTCTCGATGTCGGCCAGCTGTGCCCGCAGCTCATCGGCGATGATGCCCAGCGCCTCGACCCGGGCCTGGGCCTTGTCTCGCTTGGCCTCGGCCTGTGCAGCCCGGCCTCCGCCTTGTGCAGCTGCTCACGTAGCTGCTTGGGCTTCTGGGCAGGCGACGTCCCGGCGCTTGCCCTTCTTCTTGGCCATGGTGTCCCTTTCGTCCCGTCCCTGTCCGGCGGAACAGTCCCTGGAGGTAGGGCTGCGACCGGCTGCGCAATGATACGGACTCCGATGCTGTTCACGTAGCGTTAACAGAGACGCAACCGGTCGTTATCGGTCCTGGCGCAGCGTGCGGGCATGTCGAACGTGGGGCGGACGCCGAACGGGCCGAGGGTCGTCGTCGTCGGCGGCGCGGCCCTGCTGGCCCGCCTGCGCCGCCTGCTCCCCGAAGCAGACATCCACGAGAGCGGCCTCGAGGAGCTGCCGCGCCGCACCCAGGAGCTGCGCCCGCGAGTCATCTTGTGCGGCGTCGATGACGTCGGGGCCGGGCTGGAGGCGCTGACCTCCTTGCGCAAGGTGCGCTCCGACGCACGCACGTTGTTGCTCACGCCGGCGGCTGCGGTCGACGAGCGGCTGGCCGCGCTCGACGCCGGCGTCGATGACGCCCTCGCCGAGCCCATCAGCGACGTCGAGCTGGCCGGACGCCTGCGCCATCAGCTCAAGCGGGCGAAGGTGGGGCGCATCACGCGCTTGCCGATCGGGGCCGACATGCAGTTGGACCTCGACCGGCGCGAGCTGCTGCGCGACGGCGAGTGGGTGCACCTGCGCCCCAAGGAAGCCAGCCTGCTGGAGCTCTTCGCTCGCGCGCCCGGCCGGGCGTTGACCCGTGAGCACATCCTCAGCCGTGTCTGGGGCCCCGGACACGAAGGTGACCCACGCACCGTCGACGTGCACGTCCGCTGGCTGCGTTCGAAGATCGAGCCCGATCCACGCGACCCCACCTGGCTGCTGACGGTGCGCAGCGTGGGCTATCGGCTGGAACCGCTCCGTTAACCGAGCGTTAACGTGGCCGCAACCACCCGTTCACGTCGAGCGCCCATCGTCGGCGGCGTCGTATCACGGGGCACGGGATCGCCCCTGCACCACCAACCAGGAGGGAACCATTCCTACCATGCGTAGCAGCAAGCGTCTCGCGACCGCCGCCATCGGCACCGCGATCCTGACCACCAGCCTGGCCGGCAGCGCCCTGGCCCAGGATGTCGAAGGCACCGTCGACATCCATGGTTCATCGACCGTCGCTCCCATCTCGCTGGCCGTGTCTGAGGCCTTCTCGAGATGAACCCCGGCTTCGGCTTCTTCGTGGGCGAGGAAGGCACCGGCGACGGCTTCGCCAACTTCTTCTGCGTCGACAACTCCGACATCTCCGACGCCTCGCGCCCGATCAAGGAGGAAGAGGCTGCACTCTGCGCCGAGAGCGGCGTCGAGTACGCTGAGCTCAAGGTGGCCTTCGACGGCCTGGCCGTCATCACCTCGCCCGAGAACCCACTCGAGTGCGTCAACTTCACCGACCTCTACGCGGTGTTCGGCCCCGAGTCCAACGAGATCAAGACGTGGCAGGACGCCGAGGTGTTCGCGCAGGAGCTGGGGTCCACGACGGACTTCCCCGAGGGTGACATCGCCATCACGGCGCCCAGCACCGAGTCGGGCACGTACGACTCCTTCATCGAGCTCGCCCTGGCCGGCGTGGCCGAGGAGCGCGGCGTCGAGGCTGGGACACGCGATCCCGTGCCACCCACGTACGTCGGCGCGGCCAGCGACCTGGTCATCATCCAGGGTGTCTCGCAGTTCCCGACCTCGGCCGGGTTCGTCGGTCTCGCCTACGCCACCGAGGCGGGCGACGCGGTCAAGGTCCTGGGCGTGGACGGCGGCGACGGCTGCGTCCTGCCAGACGCCACGACGGTCGCTGACGGCAGCTACCCGCTCAGCCGCCCGCTCTTCATCTACCCCGCCCTGAACCGCCTCGAGACGAACGCGGCCATCGCCCCCTTCGTGGACTACTACCTGTCCGACGAGGGCATCGCCAAGGTCGCCGAGGTCGGGTATGTGTCGCTCGCTGCCGACGACCTCGAGGCCACGCGCGCCGCGTGGGCCGAGGCCTCCGGCATGGCTGCCGAGTGACCCTCCTCTAGCTCCTCTCTCCCAGGCCGTTCGAGGACCGGACCCGCGTCCCGGGGTCCGGTCCTCCGGCCGCTTCACAGCGTTACTATCCTCGCCCGAGGGAGCGATCAGGTACCGATGGCACAGCAGTCGCAGCCACTGAGAGCGGAAGACCTGCAGGTCTCCCCGGCTCGAGCGCGCACGCAACGGATCCTGCGCAGCCTCTTCCTCGTCTCGGCGTCGCTGGCGATCTTCATCTCGCTCGGCATCGTCCTCTCGCTGCTGGGTGAGTCGATCACCTTCATCAGCAACGTCGACCTGGCCTCCCTGGTCAATGGCATCTGGGAGCCGCGCTCGCTCCGCTTCGACATCCCCACGCTGGTCGCCGGGTCCGTGGTCATCGCCGTCATCGGGATGTTCATCGCGGCACCCCTTGGCCTGGGTGCGGCCATCTACCTCGCCGAGTACGCGAGCCCCAGGCTGCGGGGCTGGCTGAAGCCCATCCTCGAGATCCTGGCCTCCATCCCGAGCGTGGTGCTCGGGTTCTTCGCCCTGACGGTGCTCAGCCCGACCATCATCGACCCCATCTGCCCCGGGCCCACGATCCCCTTCAACATGCTGTCGGCCGGCGTGGCCGTGGGCGTGCTCATCATGCCGCTCGTGGCCAGCATCGCCGAGGATGCCCTCTACGCAGTACCCAACTCCCTGCGCGAGGCTTCCTACGGCCTGGGCGCACGGAAGCGCACGACGACGCTGCGGGTCGTCTTTCCGGCTGCCGTCTCCGGCGTGGTGGCGGCCCTCATCATCGGCCTCTCGCGGGCCATCGGCGAGACCATGATCGTATCCATCGCCGCCGGCGGCACGGGCGGCGCGGCCTTCAACATCAATCCCTGCTTGCCCGGACAGACGATGACGGCGGCCATGGTCTCGCTGGCCATCGGCTCCGACCAGTCGCGCGCCGGCGAGGTCAACCTGCCCTACGAGTCGCTCTTCTTCGTGGGGCTGCTGCTCTTCAGCATGACCCTGGTCCTGAATCTCGTGAGCGAGTCCTACGTGCGCCGGACTCGCAGGAAGGGAGCCCTCTAGATGGCCGGCCGACTGGCGACCCTGGGAGCGCAGTCCGAGACCTCGGAAGCCGTTCGCCGCGCCCTCGAGGGAAAGCAGGCCGACTGGCGCAGCCGAGCCTGGGAGGCCTTCCTGGTCATCTCCCTGGTGGTCTCGTTCTTCTTCCTGATCTGGCTCCTGGTGAGCACCTTCATGGAGTCGGTGCCGGTCTGGCAGCAGCGTGGCCTCGTGGACTTCCTCTCGACACCGCTGGCCTCGAACCCTGAGAAGGCGGGCATCTCGCAGGGCCTCTTCGGCTCCTTCGTACTCATGATCATCGTGGCGCTGCTGACACTTCCGGCGGGCATCGCTGCGGCGATCTACCTCGAGGAGTACGCCCCGGACAACGTGGTGAGCCGGACGCTCAACACCATCATCCGCAACCTGGCTGGAGTGCCGGCCGTCGTCTTCGGCATCCTGGGCCTCTCATTCTTCGTGCTGGCCCTGGGTGGCTTCACCGGCGGCCGCACCGTGCTCGCCGGTGGCCTGACGCTGGCCGTCCTGGTGCTGCCCATCACCATCATCGTCACCGCGGAGGCCCTTCGGGCGGTCCCCGCCAGCATCCGCGAGGCCGGCTTCGGCGTCGGCGCCACACGCTGGGAGGTGATCCGTTCCCACGTCCTGCCGTACGCGGCACCGGGCATCCTGACCGGCATCATCCTGACCCTGGCGCGCGCATTCGGGGAGACGGCCCCACTGTTGCTGGTGGGCGCGGCGGCCACGGGCTTCGCCCAACCCGCCTCGGCCACATTCCTGGACCGACTGACGGGACCGTACACGGCGTTGCCGACCATCATCTACAGCTGGTCGCGTCAGCCGAACCCGGACTTCAGGCACCTCACGGCCGCGGCCATCATCGTCCTGGTCGTGGTCATCCTGCTCGTCAACGCCTTCGCCATCATCCTGAGGAACCGGTATGCGAGAAAGTGGTAAGCCAATGACCGCCGACCTGAGTGCTCCACCCCCCGCGCCGGAGAGCGGCGCCCTCGAGGCCGAGATGCGCGTCGAGGCCATGGAGAGGTTGAAGGTCCACGTGGGCGGGGTCAACCCGACCGATGGGCCTGGCGAGAACGTCTTCGAGGTCCGCGGGTTCAACGCCTATTACGGGTCCTTTCGCGCGGTGAAGGACATCGACATGGACATCCCGAAGAACCGCATCACGGCCTTCATCGGACCCTCCGGATGTGGCAAGTCCACGCTGCTGCGCTGCTTCAACCGCATGAACGACCTGGTGCCGGTGGCGCACAACACGGGCACCATCCGCTATCACGGCGTGGACCTCTACGATCCCAAGGTCGACGCGGTGGAGGTGCGGCGCCGCATCGGCATGGTCTTCCAGAAGCCCAACCCCTTCCCCAAGTCGATCCATGAGAATGTCGCCTTCGGGGCGCGCATCGCCGGCTACAAGGGCAACATGGATGAGCTGGTGGAGAGGAGCCTGAGACGGGCTGCCATCTGGGACGAGGTCAAGGACAAGCTCAAGCAACCTGGCACGGCGCTCTCAGGAGGACAGCAGCAGCGTCTCTGCATCGCCCGTGCCATCGCCGTGGAGCCGGATGTCATCCTCATGGACGAGCCCTGCTCGGCCCTTGACCCGGTAGCCACGCTCAAGATCGAGGAGCTCATGTTCGAGCTGCGCGACGAGTTCACCATCCTGATCGTCACGCATAACATGCAGCAGGCTGCCCGGGCCTCGGACGAGACCATCTTCCTGACGATGGGCGAGGACCGGGCAGGCTACCTCGTCGAGAAAGGCCCCACGGCCGAGATCTTCACCAACCCCAAGAACCAGCTGACCGAGGACTACGTCTCCGGTCGGTTCGGATGAGGAGCCTGGCATGACCGACCCCACCGGACGACCCAGCAGCGACATCGCGCCCTCAGCGCGCGCCGGCGACGAAGCGACAGGGCACACCCACCGACCTGGGCGTGCGACCGTCGGTGGAGATTCCCCGGCCCTTCACGCGCGAGCTACTCGAGGCCGAGGAGAGCGAGGTCAAGGACGGCATCCTGCGCATGGGCAGCCTCGTGGCCGAGCGCATCCTCGCCGCCATCGTCGCGCTCGAGACGCACGATGTGGAGGGGGCACTGGCCGTCATCGTCAACGACGACGACATCAACCAGCAGCAACGGACCATCTCCAATCTCATCGCCTTGACCATCGCCACGCAGCAACCGGTGGCGCGTGACCTGCGCTTCCTGCTCACGCTGGACCACGTGGCCTACGACCTCGAGCGCATGGGCGACCACGCCTCGTCGGTGGCCAAGCAGGCGCGCAAGCTGGCTCCCAACGCGCCCATGAAGGACTACGTGCACCTGCCCGACATGGGCCGCATGGTGGCCAACCAGGTGCGCGACGTGCTGCAGGCCGTGGTCGAGATCGACACTGCGCGCGCCAAGGCGGTGGCCCAGCGAGACGACGACGTCGACGCGCTGTACCACCGCATCTTCGACGAGACGCTCGACCTCATGCGCGCCGACCCGGCCAACGTCGACCCCGGGGCACGCATCCTCTTCGCTGCACACTACCTCGAGCGCGTGGGTGACCGGGTCTGCAACATCGCCGAGGACATCGTCTTCCTCGCCACCGGCCAGGTCACGGACCTCAACCCGTGAGCCCCTCGTCAACCGGCACCGAGCCGGTCGAGGCCCCGGCGCTGGCGGCCTGAGCCGGTCCACGCTGGCGCGGCTGCCGCAGACATGCCACCCTAGCGCATGGCAGCGGCACGATCGGGTGAAGTCGGCAAGGTGCGCTTGCACCTGCTTCGCCATGCCCACGCTGGCGACTCGTCCGAGTGGATCGGCGATGACGACCTGCGGCCGCTCACCCGCAAGGGGCGGCAGCAGTGCGAGCGCCTGGGGGCCTTCCTCGAGGCGCACGGCGTCCGTCCCGACGTCATCGTCTCCAGTCCCAAGGTGCGGGCGCAGCAGACCGCCGAGATCGTGGCCTCGACGCTGGGCATGACGGTCAAGCTCGATCAGCGCCTCGCCGAGGGCTTCGGCAAGCATGAGCTGTGGGCGCTACTGGACGAGACGGGCGCGCGCGAACCCATGTTCGTGGGCCACGACCCGGACTTTTCGGGCCTCCTGTCCTACCTCGTCGACACGGCCGGCATCAGCCTGAAGAAGGGGGCGCTGGCCACCGTCGACCTGCAGACCAGCTGGGGGATGGCGAAGGCGAGCTGCGCTGGCTGGTGCCACCCGAGCTGCTGGCGGTGGACGACTAGGCGAAGGGCAGCGAGAAGCTGAACGTGGAGCCCTCCCCCTCCGTCGATTCGAGCCAGATGCGACCACCGTGCGCCTCGGCGATGTGGCGCGCGATGGCCAGCCCCAGGCCGGTGCCACCGAGGCCTCGCTGGCGAGCCCGATCGACCTTGTAGAAGCGTTCGAAGACGCGCGCCTGGTCCCTGGCCGGGATGCCCACGCCCTCGTCGCGCACCGAGACGACCGCGGTGTCCGGGTGCTCGTCGGCGGTGATGCTGACGGCGCCTCCATCGGGCGAGAACTTGATAGCGTTATGGAGCAGGTTCATCAGCAGCTGGTCGAGCCGCTCCTCGTCGCCGCGCACCGGCGGCAGGTCGGGTGGCAGCTGCGCGCTCAGCGTCACGCCCTGGCGAGCGGCGAACGTCTGCAGCCGCTGCATGCTGGCCTCGACCAGTGGCCCCAGCGCGACCTCGTCACGACGCACCTGCGTGGCGGCGTGCTCCATGCGCGAGAGGTCGAGCAGCTCGTTGATCATCTGGACCAGGTGACCGCTCTCGACATCGATGGTCGCGACCCGTTCGCGCACGCGGGCGGGGACATCCGCCTCGGCCAGGTCGTCCATGAGCATCTCCGTCAGGAGGCGGACGTTGGCAAGAGGCGTGCGCAGCTCGTGGCTGAGGTTGTCGATGAACTCGCTGCGGATGCGGCGCAGGCGCTGCAGCTCGGTGATGTTCTCCAGGCTCACCCAGGCACCGCCATCGCTGGCCGGCCGGGCACGCACGATGATGCTGCTGCCCTCGGCATTGTCCAGCTCGCGGACACCTGCCTGGCCGTGGGCTGCCGCCCGCACCATGGACTCCAGGCGGTGGTCGAGGAACGTCTCCATCACCGAGCGTCCGATGAGCGAGCCGGGTCGGCGCTCGAGGGCGTGGTGTGCGGAGAGGTTGGCGACGCGAACGCGGAACTGCGCGTCGAAGCGGATCAGGCCCAGGGAGGCCTGGTCGGCGACCTGGGCGACCTCATCGGCTGGCTGCTCGCTCGGCTCACTCGACATGCTGCAAGGATAGGCCGGGGCTGCCACGCCACGCCGCGCGCGACATCGGCATACCGACGTTCCCCTCGTGCCGTACGCTCGAGATGATCGCGAGCACCCCCGCTTGACGAGTCCCAGTCGTGAGCCGAGTCGAAGCCGTTTCCGGGAGGTGCATGCGGCGTGCCTGACGCCCTGTCGTTATCGCTGCTGCTGGTCATCGTCCTGGCGGTCGTCTTCGACTACATCAACGGCTTCCACGACTCGGCCAATGCCATCGCCACGTCGGTCGCGACGCAAGCCCTGCGACCCCGCCATGCCGTGCTCATGGCGGCAGTCATGAACTTCGCCGGCGCCTTTGCCGGCACCGCCGTGGCCCAGACCATCGGCGCTGGCCTCGTCGATGGCGCCACCACCACCGAGGCCGTCATCATCGCGGCCCTGCTGGGCGCCATCGCCTGGAACCTCTTCACCTGGTGGTACGGCATCCCCAGCTCCTCCTCGCACGCGCTCATCGGCGGGCTGCTGGGTGCCACCGTGGTCGCCGCCGGCGTCGGTGCCCTCAACCTCGACGGCATCATCAGCAAGGTCATCGTGCCGATGTTCTCGTCGCCCCTGGTCGGCTTCGTGCTGGGCCTGCTCTTCATGGTCCTGCTGGCGCGGCTGTTCTTCCGTGCTCCCCGCCGACGCACATCACGGTACTTCCGCAAGGCCCAGGTGCTCTCGGCCGGCTTCATGGCCTTCGCGCATGGATCGAATGACGCGCAGAAGACCATGGGCATCGTCACCCTCGCGCTCTTCGCCGCCGGCGCCATCGATGACATCACCGTCCCCGTCTGGGTCATCGTGGTCGCCGCGTCCGCCATGTCGCTCGGTACCGCCGCCGGCGGCTGGCGCATCATGAAGACGATGGGCCAGCGGGTGGTGGAGCTGGAGCCGGTGCACGGCTTCGCCGCAGAGACGACCGCCGCCACGGTCCTGATCGTCACCGCGCATATGGGTATGCCGGTCTCGACCACGCATGTCATCTCCAGTGCCATCACGGGAGTCGGCAGCAGCCGCGGCCGACGCCGGGTGCGCTGGGGTGTTGCGCGTACCATCGTGACTGCCTGGATCGTGACCATCCCTGCATCCGGCCTGGTGGGCGCCGCCGCCTGGCTGGCGCTCTCAGCCCTCGGCGTGAGCTGAACGGAGGATCCTGAACCATGGTCTCCCTGCGCCTGATGCCGCGAGACGTGAAGTTCTTTGACCTGCTGAGCGCTGCGGCGGCGAACCTGCTGGCAGCAGCCCAGGAGCTGCGCGGACTGATGGAGTCGTACGACGACCTGGACGCGCGGATCGGGCGCATCCAGGCGTCTGGAGCACGTGGGCGACGAGATCGGGAACGACATCGAGGCTCGCCTGGAGGATGCCTTCATCACCCCCATCGATCGCGAGGACATCCACGAGCTGACGCGGCGCATGGACGATGTCGTCGACCGCGTGCAGGAGACCGCCGAGGCGATGCAGATCTACGATGTCCGGGCACCCACTGACGAGGCGCGTCGCCTTGCCGTCATCCTGGTGACACAGGCCAGCGAGCTCGATGCGGCCTTCGGCAAGCTGGAGTCGATGAAGGGGCTCAACGAGCACGTGCGTCGCATCCACGAGCTGGAGAACGAAGCCGACGGCCTCTCACGCACGGCCATCGGACGGCTCTTTCGAGAGGACTACAGCGCGCTGGACGTCATCAAGTGGCGCGACATCTATGCGTCGCTGGAGGAGTCCATCGACGCGGCCGAGGATGTCTCCGAGATCATCCAGCGTATCGTGCACAAGGGTAGCTAGCGAGCGATCCGGTCTCGACGCAGCGATGGCCCCTCAGGCTCCGGGCAGACGCAGGACGTAGCCGACGCCCCGCACCGTCTGGATGAAGCGTGGCCGGCTGGGGTCGTCTTCGATCGCCGAGCGCAGCCAGTGGACGTGGACGTCGACGGTGCGCGTCTCGCCGGCGTAGTCGTAGCCCCAGACCTTCTCCAGCAGCTGGTCACGGCTGAACACCTGGCCGGGGTTGCGGGCGAGGAAGCTCAACAGCTCGAAGGCCTTGGGCTTGACGGGGATCTCCTTGCCGTCGCGAAGCAGTCGGTGTCCGGCAAGGTCCAGGCTGACGATGCCCAGCCAGATGAGCTCGTGCTCGGCGGGTGCCTGGCCATCGGCGGCACGCTGGTCGGCGCGCTCCACTCGGCGCAGCTGTGTGCGGATCCGCGCCATCAGCTCCCGCAGGCTGAAGGGCTTGGTGACGTAATCGTCGGCGCCCAGCTCGAGGCCCACGACCTTGTCGATCTCACCGTCCCTGGCGGTCAGCATGATGATGGGCACCGACGATTCGCGGCGCAGGATGCGGCAGACCTCGATGCCGGAGACCTCGGGCAGCATCAGGTCGAGCAGCACCAGGTCGGGCGCCTCAGCGCGGAACCGCTCCAGGGCGGCCCGGCCGTCGGCGGCGGTGACGACGCGCAGACCGTCCTGCGCGAGCGCCTCCGCCAGCGTCTCGCGCAGCGTGGGCTCGTCGTCGACGATCAGGATGGTGCGGGCCACGGTCAGTCCAGGCGACCGACGGGACCGGGCGCGCGCAGGAACCACTCGCTGAACTCGCGGCACTGGCCGGCCTCGTCGAAGCGGCAGACGAAGATGTTGCTGTACTCGACCTCGACAGCGCCGGCCTCATCGAGGTAACGCGTCGAACCGATCGCCACGTGGACCTCGTCCTCGATGGCCAATGGTTCGTAGGCGGCCTCCCATGGACGCTGGTCATCATCGTCCAGCCAGGACGCCACGATGGCCTCCCGGCCAGCCACCGGCGTGTGCCCTCCTTGGTAGCTGTAGGCGCAGTCGGCGCTGAACAAGGCGCCGATGGCGTCTGGATCGCGGCTCCGCCAGGCTTCGATGTAGCGATCCAGCCAGGATCCGAAGTGGTCACGTGACAGGTGCATGTGCTACTCCTCTGCGGCGATGGCGGCGGCCAGCTCGCTGGCTGCGGCCAGCCGGTCGAGCGTCTGTTCGTACCCAAGGGCGGACATGACATCGAAGAGCGGCGGCGTGGCCGTGCGTCCAGTGAGGGCCACGCGCATCGCCATGAACAGGTCGCCCACCTTCCAGTCATTCGCCTCGCACAGCGCTCGCAGCGCGGGATCCAGCGCCTCGGCTCCGAAGTCGTCCTCGCCGGTCTCCTCGACGATGCGCCTGGCGTGGACCAGCCCGGCCTCGGTGGTAGCCGCATCCCATCGCTTGGGCAGCAGCAAGGCAGGGTCGACCTCCAGGTCCTCGATGAAGATGAAGTCGAGCATGGGCCCGATGGCGTCCAGTCGAGGCAGGCGCTCGGCGACCATCGGCAGCAACGAGGTCAGGTCATCCGCCGTCGGTGGGCGCACGTTGTAGCCATCCTCCGTGGCGGCTTGCACGGCTCGCTGCAGGAATGGGAGGGCGCGCTCGACCAGCTCGTCCGGTGGAAGGCGGCGGATCCACTGGCCGTTGAGCCAGTCGAGCCGAGCGGTATCGAAGATGGCACCCGAGGGCTGCACACGCGAAAGGTCGAAGCGTCCTTCCAGGTCGGCCAGGCTGAACAGGTCACTGTCATCGCCACTGCTCCAGCCCAGCAGGGCCAGCTGGTTGACGATGGCCTCGGAAAGGTAGCCCTGCTCACGATAGGCAGCCACGGCGGTCTGGCTCTTGCGCTTGCTCATCTTGGAACGATCAGGGTTGAGGATGAGCGGCAGGTGCGCGAACAGCGGCAGCTCAGCGCCCAGCGCACGGAACAGCAGCACGTGCTTGGGCGTGTTGGAGAGGTGATCCTCACCGCGGATGACGTGGCTGATGCGCATGGCGATGTCGTCGACGACCACCACGAAGTGGTACAACGGCGAACCGTCGGAGCGGGCGATGACCAGATCGCCGCCCAGCTGGCTCGTGTCGATGCTGACGTGTCCCCGCACGAGGTCGTCGAACTCGACCGAGCCTTCGCCGATGCGGAAGCGGACGACCGAGGAGCGCCCTTCGGCACGGCGAGCATCGCGTTGCTCCGGCGTGAGGTTGGCGCAGCGGCCGCTATAACCGGATCGCGCGGCCTCAGCGCCTGGCATCCGCCTCGCGCTCCTCGGCCGTGCAGAAGCAGGGATACGCCTTGTCCTCGGCCAACAGCTGCCCGATGGCCTCGGCGTAGCGGTCGCCACGCTCTGACTGGCGATAGGGGCCGAACTCGCCCCGTGCGGGCAGATCGGCCACCCCGGGTCCCTCGTCCCAGTCGATGCCCAGCCAGTGCAAGCCATCGAGGATGTCCCGCTCGTACTCGCGCGTGGAGCGTGCCTGGTCGGTGTCTTCGAGCCGCAGCACGAAGGTGCCGCCGGTCCGCCGCGCGAAGAGGTAGTTGAACAGGGCGGTGCGGGCCGTGCCGATATGCAGCGGCCCAGTGGGGCTGGGCGCGATACGGCAGCGGGTCGTCATCGTGACGTGTCCTCCTCTTCCTCTTCGGCTGCCACGCGGCGGGCCTCGGCGCCGGTCACGACCTGCGTGCCACGATATCGCCATACGCCTCGCGAGGGAAGGTCCTCGGTGCCGCGACGGAAGTGCCGGCGGGCCGCGGCCGACCAGGCGGCGCCGCTGGAGCGGGTGAAGACGTCGGGATCGCTGGAGGCCTCCTCGTCACGCTCGGGCTCCGCATGGCTCGAGCTGTCCGGTCGGGTGCCGGGGCGGAAGTCCTCCCACCACGGCACGCGCTCGGCCGTCCAGGTGCGGGTCGTGGTCCCGGGCGCGCGCCGTGGCCGTGGCGTTCCGGCGCGGCCACGCCCGGCAGGCACGGGTCCGGGCGCGTGGCGACGATCCCAGTCGCGCCGGCGCAGCGGGTCCGACAGCAGCTGGTAGGCCTCCTGCACCGCCAGGAAGCGATCCTCGTCACCGGTCGATCCGTCGGGGTGATACAGCTTGGCTAGCCGTCGGTGCGCGGCCTTGATCTGCTCACGATCTGCGCCGCGCAGGACGCCGAGGATGCGATAGGGATCGGGGGAGGGCTTCATGCTGGCCGTCGTCCTCGGTCGCGATGACCGGCTAGCCGTCTGGCTCGCCGGCGGCTGCCAGCTCGAAGCGTGGCAGGGCGGTGGCAGCTTCTCCCCCATCTGGCGCCGTGACCGTGGGATGGTGATACCCGGCCATGACTCGCAGGTCGCGCTCGTCGAGGACGCCGACCTGGGCCAGCGTCTCCACCGAGGTGGCCTTGCTGGCGCGGCGTGACATGTCCCCATCCTCGATCTTGATGGCGATACCCGACGCCATGCTTCCGTCGCGAGCCACCAGGCCGATGGCACGCATGCCCTCAGCACCGGCCTTGGCCAGCAGCTGTCCGGGCCGGCGGCGCATCAGCTCGGTATCGAGGTTGTCGTACGTGCCGCCGACCATGTCCGGCGCGCCCATCATGGCGTCGCGCACGCGCCTCAAGGCTGGCGCGGACTGCCTGCGCGCGGCGTCGGCGGCCGGGCCCTCAGGGTCGGCCAGCAGCAGGTAGGCACGCGCCAGCTCCAGCAGCGTGACCTCGTAGGTCAGCAGCCCGCAGTTGTCGGTAGCGGTCCGGAGCGCCTCCAGCTTGCGGCCGAAGAGGCGGGCCACGGTCTCACGCACGGCCACCTGGCTGGGGTGCTTGGGGTCAGCGTAGTCATCGAGCGACCAGCCGGCGTAGGCGCTCATCAGGATGGAGGCAGCGTGGAAGCCCGAGCACCCGTGCCGGATGGGTCCTGCTGTCTCGCCGTCACGCGCCAGGCGGGCGGCGGTGAGCGCGTCACTGGGGGCACCGTCGGTGCCGCATCGGAGCAGCGCCTGGGTGACGCTGGCCCGGCGGAAGAGGGCCTGCAACGTGCGCACGTGCTTGTCCTCGCCGGTGTGGGAGGCGCACATGATGGCCAGCTCCGGCGGCGTCAGCGCCAGGTCGTCGGCGGCACCCGACTCGATGAGCGCCACCACCCCGAAGGGCTTCACGGTGGAGCGCAGCATCACCTCGGTGCTCGGCGCGCCCACCACGCGCAGGACCCGGCCGTTCGCGTCCACCTGCACGATGTGACCGCGGTGCCGACTCTCGATGGTGCCGCCGCGGCCGACCTCCACCAGCACCGGCGGAGCCGCGCCCTTGCGGGTGCGGACGGCGTGTGCGCGCGCGGCACGTGGGCGCGCTGGGGATGCGACGGACGACGCGGCTGCCTCGAAGATGTCGGCGGCGTCGGCAGCCTCGCTGGGGAAGACCGGGAGGGAGGCTTGCTCTGGCACGTCCCGATGGTATCGCGGGCGGAGCGGGCTGGTGCAGCGGGCCACCAACTCCCGCCGCGCGCCGTAGAATCTGCATTCGCCATCCTGCCGTACCCGGAGGCGCTCGTGCCCGACCAGCCCAACCTGTTCATCTCCCAGCATCCCGCCGTGCTGCACAAGCTGGCGCTGTTGCGCGAGGAGACCACCGAACCCAAGAAGTTCCGCGAGCTCGTCCGCGAGATCAGCTGGCTGGTGGGCTACGAGGCCCTCGCCGACGCCCGCCTCCACGAGATCGAGGTGCACACCCCGCTGGAGCTCACCACCGGCCACAAGCTTGCCGAGCGCATCGGCCTGGTGCCCATCCTGCGAGCGGGCCTGGGCATGGTGGACGCCTTCCTGGAGCTGTTCCCCACCGCACAGGTGTGGCACCTGGGCCTGTTCCGCGACGAGCGCACGCTGCGCCCGGTCGAGTACTACAACAAGCTGCCCGACCAGACGACGGTCGATACCTGCCTCATCCTCGACCCCATGCTCGCCACCGGCGGTTCGGCGACGGCCGCCATCGAGGTGCTCAAGGAGTGGGGCGCCACCCGTATCAAGCTGGTGAACCTCATCGCCGCGCCCGAGGGTGTCGAGGCGGTCAGCGTGGCGCATCCCGACGTGCCCATCTACTGCGCCGCGCTCGATCGACGGCTCAACGAGAAGGGCTACATCCAGCCCGGTCTCGGCGATGCCGGCGACCGCCAGTTCGGGACCGGCCTGTAGTCGCCGTCCCGGGCTCCGCTGCCGACGCCGTGCGCATGGCGGACGCCGGCCGAGGCGCGCTGCTCTGTCTCACGCCGGCCCCGGCCATCGACCGCACCGCGCACGTGGCGCGCCTGGCGCACCACGAGGTGCTGCGACCGCAGGAGCTGGTGGTGCTGCCGGGGGGCAAGGGCGTCAACGCAGCGAGAGCCGCCGTCCGCCTGGGTGGACGGGTCATCACCAGCGGCATCGCCGGTGGCCACGCCGGCCGCTGGATCGTCGAGGCGTTGGCGGCCGAGGGGCTGACCCCCGTGTGGGCCACCGCCGCTGCCGAGTCGCGTACCACGTACGTGACCGTCGACGACTCGGGCGATGCGGTCATCGTCTATGAGCGCCCGGGACCGGCCACCGCGGCGGAGTTCGACGCCTTCCTGCGCCTGTTGGCCGACGAGCTGATGCCTCGGTCAGGGCGAGCCGTGGTAGCCGGCAGCATCCCCACCGGTATCGGCGCGCAACGGTCACGCCGCCATCGTGGAGGTCGCCCGCGGAGCCGGCTGCCCGCTGCTCGTGGACGCGTCGGGGCCGGGCCTGCTGGCGGCATTGCAGGCCGCGCCCGACATCGTCAAGATCGGACGCATCGAGGCCGTGGAGGCCGGCCTTGTCGCCGCCGGGGCCTCGGCGGCTGAGGCGGCCGTGGCGCTGGTCGGCCACGGCGCTGCTTTGGCGGTGGTGACCGATGGTGCCCGCGAGGTGGCGGCAGCCGATGCCGACCAGCTGTGGCTGGCGAACGTGCCAGCGGTGGAGGTGGTGAACGCGGTCGGCTCGGGCGATTCCTTCAACGCCGCCCTCTCGCTTGCGCTCATGGCAGGGGCCGCCTTCGAGACCGCGCTGGCGCATGGCGTGGCGGCCGGCTCGGCCAACGCGCTTGCGCTGGGGGCGGGCATGCTCGACGCTGCAGTCGCGCACGAGCTGGAACAGCAGGTCATCGTCACGCGCCGAGGGAGGTAGGAAGTGGACCGATTGCAGGGCCGCAGCATCATCGTCACCGGCGCGACCGGCATCGCCGCTGCCTCGGCCAGGCGCTTCGCGGCCGAGGGAGCGCGCGTGATGGTCATCTCGCGGACGGAGTCGAGCTGCCGGGCGCTGGTGGATGGGATCACCGCAGCCGGCGGGCGGGCGCACTTCGTGACCGCCGAGCTGACCGACACCGCGGCCGCCCAGGAGGCCGTCATCGGCGCCATCGCCATGCTCGAGCGGGTCGACGGTCTCTTCAACGTCGCCGGTGGCTCAGGGCGGCGCCTGGGTGACAGCCCGCTGCACGAGCTGACACCGGACGCCTACGAGGCCACCATGCGCCTCAATGCCACCACCCATGTGACCGTCAGCGCGCCGGTGCTGCAGGCGATGCTGCAGCAGCCTTCCGATGCTGACGGCCAGCGCGGCGCCATCGTCAACATGGGCTCCGTGCTTGGCCACGCGACCGGTGCCGGAGCACTTCCCCACGCACGCGTACGCCGCGGCCAAGGGCGCCATCGCGGCGCTGACCACGACCTCGGCCGCCTTCTATGCGGCTCGCGGTATCCGCATCAACATGGTGGCGCCGGCGCTGACGACCTCGCGCATGTCGGAGCGCGCCGCGGCCGACGAGGCCACGCAGGCGTTCTCGAAGCGCAAGCAGCCGCTGTCGAGCGGGTTCATCGCGGCCGAGGACGTGGCCGCTGCCGCGCTATACCTTCTCTCTGCCGAGTCACGCGCCGTCACCGGACAGACCATCACCATCGACGGTGGCTGGTCCGTCCTCGACATCGCCTGAGACACGCCAGCCCGGTGGCTGATCCCCCGCACGCCAGGAGGTCGACGATGCCCGAGCCCTTCCGTCCCCAGCCCCTGACCACCTCGGTCTGCGGATCACATGCTCGTCCCGGCTGGCTGGAGCTGGCCGTGGCCGCCGCCGAGCGCGGTGAGCTCGGCCCGCGCGACGTGCGCGAGGTGCAGGACGACGCGGTCGACACCGCCCTGCGCGACCAGGAGGACGCCGGCATCGACGTCGTCTCGGAGGGTGAGATGCGGCGCGTGGGCTTCTTCACGGCCGAGTTCTACCGTCACCTCGGGGGCGTCTCAGCGCTGGCACCAGAGCGACGGCTGGGTCCGGCCGGTCACGATCAGCAGCATCGCTTCGCGGTGCACGAGGACATCAGCGCGCCCGATGGCCTGGGCGTCGTGGAGGAGTTCGAGTACGCCCGGACGCGCACGAGCCGTCCCATCAAGGTCACGCTGCCAGGACCCTTCACGCTGTCGGGCCGCCTGGCGTACGGGCCGGGCGAGGTCTACACCGACCGCATCGCAGCCGCCCGCGCCTTCGTGCCCATCCTCGCCGCCGAGCTCGAGCGGCTGGTCCAGGCCGGCGCCGGCTACATCCAGGTCGACGAGCCGTCTCCCGCGATCCACCCTGAGGCCTCGGATGAGTTCGCCGCGCTCGTCAACGCGGCCACGGCCGGCGTCCAGGGACGCGTCTACCTGGCCGCCCACCTGTGCTTCGGCAACTTCTTCGGACGGCCGCTGTCGCGGCGCACGTACCGGCCGGTGCTGGAGCAGGCGCTGGCCTTCGAGGTGAGCGAGCTGGTGCTCGAGTTCGCCAATCGCGAGATGGCGGAGCTGGACGTGGCCGCCGACATCACCGCGGCCGGGCGACACCTCTCGGCCGGCGTCATCGACGTCAAGAACTACTACCTCGAGACGGCCGACGACGTGGCCCGGCGCATCGAGCAGGTGCTGTCGGCGGGCGTGCCAGAGGAGCGGCTCTCGATCGTGCCGGATTGCGGCTTCAGCCAGACCGCCCGCTGGGCTACCCGACCCAAGCTGGCCGCCATGGTGGCCGGTCGTGACCTGGTGCGAGGACGCGGCTAGCCGAGCGGCGGCTGGCTGCACCTGACTAGCCGAGCAGCGGCGGCGGCTCGGTGCGCCTGGCTGCCGACCTCAGGACACCCGGATCAGGTGTCCAGCCCGGTGCGGAAGACCACGAAGCGTGCGTTGAACGGGTGTGTCCCCACGGCTACGAGGTGGTTCAGCTTGCCCGCGCGCATCTGCACCAGCTCCGGACCGATGACCGGCTGCGGTTCACCCACACGGTTCATCCAGAGCACGAGTGCGCCGGGATCCGTCGGGCCGCCCAGCTGCTCCCGCTTGCGCAGCCCCGATGCCATGGGCGTCGTGTCTGACACGCCAGGGCTCAGGGGCACCGCCATGTAGAAGTCCAGCGCGCCCAGCCGCGCGGCATGCTGCACGACGCCGAACGCGGGCATCGCCGAGCCGCTGATGTCTTCGAGGATCTCGCTATCGTCGAAGACAAGCAAAGCCGGCGCCGCCCTCCGGAAGGACGCCACGACGGTCAGGCGCTGCCCATCGGCGACGACGAGGCGCTTCTTGGCGACCAGCTCACCGGTGCAGGCTCCCGGAGTTGCCGCTCGCAGCGCGAGCTGGTAGGCGCCCGCGTCAAGGCGGGTGCGCATGTGGTGGCCGTATCGGAAGTCCTTCATGAGCTCGTTGCCACTGGCGCAGACCTCCAGCGTGGCACCGGGGATGCCGTGGACGAGGACCACCGTCGCCGGCGACCTGGCTGCGAGGACCGGAGCGGCGAGCGAGCTGAGGGCGAGAGTTGCGGCTGCTGCGCCGGCGATCAGTTTCCCAAGATGTCTCATGTGTCACTCCTGAGGGCGGAAGGTGCCTGGGCCCGGTGTCTCGGGCCTAGCCTCAGCGTCCCGGCCGGTGGTGCGTCCTGTCAACACACCGGATGAGCCATGCCGTTCCAGTACGAACGGCATGGCTCATCGTCGCTGGCCGCACTCGCCCATGCGAAGGGGCCGGTCCCTCGTGAGACCGGCCCCTTGCCCGTGTGCTGGTGCTGATGCCGCGCGAAGCGGCGTGGGCGGCTACTCGCCGCCGGGTGTTGGCTCGATGACGGCCTTCGCGAAGCCCTCGCCGGTGACGTCACCCTCGACCATGCCGCGCGCAGCATCGGCGAGGTCGGTGCGGTAGGCGCCCTCACCGGGGTCCTCGCTGATGATGCCCGCATCGAGCATGATGCCGACGGTGGTGTCCCAGGTTTCCTGCGGCAGCGCGCCGATGCCGTCGGGCGAGGGCCAGATCAGCGCGTTGATCTCGTTCATCATCCAGGCCTGGTGTCCGGTGCCGAGGATGGAGCCGTTGTTGGCCACGATCTCGGCGCACTCAGCGGGGTTGTCGCGGCAGTGCATCCAGCCCTGGAAGCTGGCGGCGAGGAAGCGCGTGGCGATGTCCTCGTTGCCCTCCTCGGCCAGCCATGACTCGCGCGCCCAGATGGCGTCCTGGAGCATGGCCGTGCCGACGTCGTTGTAGTCGATGATGACCATGTCCTCGGGCTGGTACAGCTCGCCCGTCTCGGGGTTCTCGGTCTCGAGGACCTGGGCGTACTCGTTGTAGATCATCGCCTCGGCCACGTCGATCTCGCGGTTGAGGAAGGCGTTCATGTCGAAGTTCTGGATGATGCGCTCGTAGTCCTCGCCCGGCTCGAGCCCCGCGGCGCGACCGGCGGCGATGACCTCGTAGTCGTTGCCGAAGTCCCACATGCCGACCTTCTTGCCGGCGAACTCCTCGGGGCTGGTGACGGGGGTATCCGCCCAGGAGACCGAGAGCGTGCCCGAGCGCTGGAAGTGCTGGGCGATGTTGACCAGGTCCGACTGCACCTCGGACGCGCGGACCTCGAGCACGCGTGGCACCCAGGCGATGGTGAACTCGGGGCCGTCCGGCTGGGATCCCAGCACCTGCGGCGCCTGGTCGGACGGCGTCTCGTTGATGGTGACGTCGAGGCCCTGTGCCTCGTAGAAGCCGAGGTCCTTGGCGGCGTAGAAGCCGCCGAACTGGGCCTGCGCGAACCACTGCAGCTGCAGGTCGATGGGGGTCAGCTCGTCCTGCGCACTGACGCTGCCGACGGTCGCCGCGGCCAGCAGCGCGGAGGCACCGAGTGCCACGCCGATCCGGGTCGGATTCCTCATGGATACACCTCTCCTCTGGCGCGCTCCGCGCCGTTGCATTCGCCCTATCCGGCGAAAGACGTACTAAGCAGGTGCACGATAGCGCACTGGGGCGCGTGATGGCAGCCCCGTCCAGGGTGCGATCGCGTTACACCTCGCCGTCGCGGAGCGAGATGTACCAGGGGATGGCGCGGCGCTCGACGGCCGCGACCACGAGGTAGGCGGCGATGGCGGCCACCGCGCCCAGCAGGATGCCCGCCCAACCCAGGCCGAAGTTGCCGGCGAACATGGCCGTGATGACGACACGCCCGATGACGTCGGAGGTGCCGCCGAAGTACTCCGCCACGATGGCACCGATGAAGGCCAGCGTGGTGCCCACCTTCAGGGCCGTGAAGAAGAACGGCAGCATGTTGGGGATGCGCACCTTGTACAGGACCTCGGTGTCGGACACGGCATACGAGCGCATCAGCTCGAGTGCCCCCGGCGAGACCTCCACCAGGCCGCGGGTGGCGCTGATGAAGATGGGGAAGAACACCAGCACCGATGACATCGCCATCTTGGACAGGGGGTTGGCGATACCGAACCAGTTGTTGAAGATGGGAGCCAGCGCCACCAGCGGGATGGCTGCCGCACCGATGGCGAGAGGCAGCAGGATGTCACGGGCGACGATGAAGCGGGAGGCCGCGAAGGCGGTCAGCAGGCCCAGGGTGGTGCCGATGAGGAGACCACCCAGCGCCTCGATGAGCGTGTTCCAGCCGCTGCGAAGCAGGATCTCCAGGTGCTCGCTGAAGGCAGCGCCGATCGACGAGGGTGTCGAGAGCGGGCGTGGCAGCGCGTCCGCCCGGCCCAACGACTCCCACAGCAGCAGCAGCACCACGAGCGCGACAAGGGGCGGCACCACGCGGCCGGCTCGGTCGCCGAGCCAGGCTCGTGTGGTCGAGCCCGAGCTGGCGGCCGGTGTTCCAGCGGTCACCCGAAGGAGCCCTCGGCGCGGGCCCGGTCGGCACTCGCGACGGACGCACCGGAGCCACCGCCCACGCGTCCCCGGAGCGCCTCGCGCACCTCGGTGACGAGGTCGTAGTAGCGCTCCGTCTCGCGCGAGTCGTCGCTGCGTGGCTGTGGCAGGTCGACATCGACGAGGTGGCTGATCTGGCCGGGCCTGGGGCTCATGACCACCACCCGCGTGGACAGGAAGACAGCCTCGGGGATCGAGTGCGTGACGAAGATGACGGTCTTGCCGGTGGCCCGCCAGATGCGCAGCACCTCGGCGTTCAGCCGCTCGCGCGTCATCTCGTCGAGCGCGCCGAAGGGCTCGTCCATCAGCAGCAGCGCCGGCTGCAGCGCCAGTGCCCGGGCGATGGCCACGCGCTGCTGCATGCCCCCCGACAGCTGATGCGGATAGTGGTCGCGGAAGGCATCCAGCTCGACCAGCTCCAGCATCTCGTCGATGCGCTGCTCCCGTTCTGCTCCGCCGACGCCGGAGATCTCCAGCGGCAGGCGCACGTTGGCCTCGACACTGCGCCAGTCGAACAGCACCGGTGCCTGGAAGACGATGCCGTAGTCACGTGCCACGCGTGCCTCGTGCGCGCTCTTGCCGTTGACCTCGACGATGCCCGCCGTGGGCTCCACGAGGTCACCCACGATGCGCAGGAGCGTGGACTTGCCACAGCCGGATGGCCCGATGAGGGAGATGAACTCACCGGCCTGGATGTCGAGGTCGATGCCGCGGAGGGCCACCGTGTCGGCGCCGGACTTGGTCGCGAAGACCTTGTCGACACCCGCCAGGTGGACGACCGGAGGGGAGACGCTGGTAGAGGTCATGGATTGGCCCCTGGGCGGTTGCGCAAGACGAGCACCTCGGTCGCCCGCACCGCCAGGTACCCGACGATGCCGACCAGCGAGGCGATGAGGATGGTGGCCCAGAGCTTCTCAGGGCCGGTGATGTACTGCTGGCTGAAGCTGATGATGGCCTTGCCCAGGCCCTCGCCGACGCCACCCGGGCCCTCGCCGATGATGGCGCCGATGATGGCCCAGGTCGCGGCGACCTTGAGTGCCGTGAAGAGGAAGGGCAGCGATGCGGGAAAGCGCAGCTTGCGATAGACGTCCCAGCGCGAGGCGCCGTACGAGCGCATCAGCTCCATCGCGCGCGGGTCGGGAGAACGCAGGCCTCGCAGCTGCGAGATGGTCACCGGGAAGAAGGTCAGGTAGGTGGCCACGATCACCACTGCCGTCGGCCCCAGCCCAACCGCCAGGGCGATGACCGGGGCGAGTGCCACGATGGGGATGGTCTGCGATGCCACCACGTAGGGCATGAACGTCCGCTCCGAGCGCATCGAGTGCACGAAGATCGAGGCGATGCCTACGCCGATGAGCGCTCCCAGGACGAAGCCGATGAAGGCCTGCCGCATGGTGAACAGGGCCGCCCCCAGGAGGAATTCCAGCATCGTCTGGTCGGAGCCACGCCGGAAGGGCTCGAAGAGCTCGAAGAGGATGTCCCAGATGTGCGGCAGCTGGCGGTCGCTGAGCTGCAGCACCCGGAGGGGCGGGTCGTGCATGTAGTCGAAGCCGCTGCCGAAGAGGTTCTCGAAGCGCCAGGGCGTGCCGCCGAACCACTTCAGGGCCTCCCAGATGAAGCCGGCGATGAGGAAGAACGCCCCCAGGGCGAGCGCCGTACGGGCGAAACGTCCCAGTGGCGTCTGCCAGCGGCCGACGACCCCTTCGGCACCGCCGACCGTGTGGACGGCGACATCGTCGGCGACATCGCCCACGTCGAGCGCGATCTCACCGGCCTCCGGGTCGGCGAGCGGGTCGCCACGACGATCACGTGACGAGCCCGCCGAGGTGTTCGGCCCGAGGGCTCGATAGGGCATGGGGACACGGCCCCCGTCATCGACGTCCGCTCGTCGCTGCGGTGGCTCGGGCGGTGTGCCCTGCTCCCTGCCCTGCTCGCTCATGTCGTCGCCCGTGCGGACGTGCCCTCCCCGGCCCCGACGCTAGGCGCGGACGCCCTTGTCGGCGATGTCCAGGGCCCCGTCCAGGATCTCGAAGCCCTCGGCCATCTCGTCCTCGCTGATGATCAGCGGTGGATTGCAGTGGATGGTGTTGTAGCGCACGAACGTGTAGAGCCCGTTGTCCTTCAGGTACTTGCCGACCGCCTTCATCTCGTCGGAGACACCGCCGTAGGGCGCCATCGGCTCGTAGGTGGCGCGGTCGCGTACCAGCTCCAGGATGCCGAAGAGGCCGATGCTGCGGTGGGCACCGAGGCTGGGATGCTTCTCCTTGAGGCGCGCCATGTGCTCGCGCATCAGCTGGCCCATCCGAGCCGCTCGCTCGATCAGGCCATCCTGCTCGTAGACATCGATGACCGCCAGCGCCGTGGCGCAGCCCATGGGATGGCTGTTGTAGGTCAGGCCGCCACCGAAGGCCTTGTCGGCGAAGGCGTCGGCGATGCGCTGCCGCATCGCCACCGCTCCCAGCGGCAGGTAGGAGGAGGTCAGGCCCTTGGCCATGGTGAGGATGTCAGGGACGACGCCCCAATGGTCGACGGCGAACCACTCGCCGGTGCGGCCGAAGCCGCTCATCACCTCGTCGGCGATCATCATGATGCCGTGGCGGTCGCAGATCTCGCGCACGCCCTGGAGATAGCCGTCGGGCGGGATGAGGATGCCGTTGGTGCCCACCACCGGCTCGAGGATGAAGCCGGCGATGGTGTGGCCGCCCTCGTACATGATCACGTCTTCCAGCTCACGCAGCGCCACGTCCACCGGCTCGGGCTCCGGGCGACCCCACTTGTGCGGGTCGGGGGCACGGTAGATGCCGGATACGCCCGTCTCGCTGGTCCAGCGGCGCGGGTCGCCGGTGGCCACCATCACCTGGCCGGTGGCGCCGTGATAGGAGCGGTAGCGAGCCAGGATCTTGTGCCTGCCGGTGTACTGGCGCGCCAGCTTGATGGCGTTCTCGTTGGCCTCGGCTCCACCGTTGGTGAAGAACATCACGTCCAGGTCGCCGGGCGTGAGCTGCGCCAGCTTGCGGCCCAGTCGGGCGCGAGGCTCGTGGGCCATGAACGGATTGGCATAGGCCAGCTTCTGCGCCTGCGTCGCGATGGCGTCGATGACGCGCTGGTCACCGTGGCCGATGTTGACCGACATCAGCTGGCTGTTCCAGTCGAGGTACCGCTTGCCGTCGGTCGAGTAGAAGTAGCAGCCCTTGGCCGTCTCGACCGGGATCGGGTCGGCCGCGTTCTGGGCCACCCACTCGAACATCGTGTACTGCTTCGAGAGCGCCACGATCTCATCAGCGCTCATGACCGCCCGGGTCTCCTCGACCATGTCCTCACCTTCCGTTGGGTGGCGCGCGGCTCCCCGCTGGTCTAGGTCCCCGGGGTCGTGCTCGCTGGCCACGTTCGCGGAGTGTGCCACGAATGGCAGCGCGCTTGGGCTCAGGGCACGGCGAGCGCCTGCGTCGCACGGCCGGCGCCGATACAGCCACGCTGACGCCGACGGTCCTTCTCCAGCTGCTGCATCAGGCGCAGCTGCAGCCCGCTCTCCGTCCAGCCGCTACCCGACCACATCGCCTGCGACAACGGGGCCTTCGTCGACCGCATCCCGGGCGGCATCGCTGAGCCGGCCATGCAGCCGCGCTACGCTGCACGGGGAACGGGCACGAGACCGGGCATGAGGGGACCGACATGGATGTAGTCGCGCTGGCGGCACTGGCCTATCTCGCCGGCACCCTGCTGGTGGTCGGCTTCCAGATCGCCCTCGCGCTCGGCGCTCCGTGGGGTGCCTACGCCATGGGCGGCCGCTTCCCGGGTCGGTTCCCTCCGTCCCTGCGTCTCCTGGCGCTGGTGCAGGCCGTCGTGCTTGGGCTCCTCGGGCTGGTCGTGGCCTCCGCCGCCGGGCTCGCCGGCCTGCGGCTGTCGGCGGAACTGCAATGGCTCATGTGGCTGGTCGTTGCGCTGGCCGCGCTGAGCCTGGCGATGAACGCAGCGAGCCGAAGCCCCGGCGAACGACGGCTGTGGGTGCCGGTGGCGTCGGTCATGCTGGCATCCAGCCTGGTCGTCGCGCTGGCGATGTGACATGTATCGCCCTCGCTGCCTGGGGGCAGTGGCGCGGTGCGACGACGCAGCGACTACGCCGCGAGGAGCGACTCGTCCTCGAAGAGCACCTCGATGAGCGGTGAGTCGGCGATGAAGGCCTCGGTCTGGGGCTGACGGTTCCAGGCTCTCGCAGACTCGTGTCAGCAATGGCCGTCGCTCGGTCTCATCACTGATGATGCGGGCCATCGCCGGTAGGTCCGCGACGACCTGCCGCTTCAGGTGGAAGGTGAGGCGTGGGTCGGCCTTGAGGTTGGCCAGCCACGCCCGCCGGCCGGGCATGCCGCTGATATAGACGCGGCCGTCGAGGTTGAAGAAGACGATCTCGATGCGACGCGGCTGGCCCGAGCTGCGGCCGGTGGTGGTGATGTCGATGACGCCGCCGGCTCGCAGGGCGGTGGCGATGTCGGTTCGCTGGGTCACTGGTCTGATCCTGTCCTGTGCGCGGGGGATGCCGTAGGGTACCCGCACGCCGCTCGCATCGCCTGAGCGGCCCACCCGGAGCAGCGCCTCCCTGGCCGGCACCTGCGCCACCCGCCATGTCTCTCCTCGCCGTCTACTCGTCGCTGGCGGTCTGTTCCTCCAGCTCACGCCCGAGCTCCTCGGTGCGCCGGTAGGCGGCGAAGACGGCCTCCGACAGCACGGTCCGCAGGCGGCCCTTCTCCATCTCGTGGATGGCAGCCGCGGAAGTCCCGGCCGGCGAGGTGACCATGTTGCGCAGGTACGCGGGGTGGTCACCGCTGGACTGCGCCAGCAGCGTGCCACCAAGCAGCGTCTCGATGACCAGGTCGTGGGCGATGTGGCGCGGGAAGCCAAGGTGCACCGCCGCGTCGATGAGCGCCTCCATCACCAGGAAGACGTAGGCCGGCCCGGTGCCACTGACGGCCGTGGCCATGGACACGTACTTCTCGTCATCGACCTGGAGCTCCTTGCCCAGGCTGCGCAACAACGCCGCGGCCTGATCGCGCTGGATCTCGCTCACCTGTTGGGTGGCGCACCAGACGGTCATGCCCTTGCCGACCTGGGCAGGGGTGTTGGGCATGGCCCGCACGATGGCGTCGTGACGGAGCGCGTTGCGCAGCGCTCGGGTGGTAGACCCGGCCAGGATCGAGATCACGAGCTGCTCCGTGCGCAGCACGGGCGACAGCTCGCGCCCCACCGCCACCAGCATCTGCGGCTTGATCGCCAGCACCACCACGTCGGCGCCTTCGATGGCTTCCGTGTTGGACGCCGTCGTGCGCACGCCATAGGTGGCAGCCAGCGCCTCGCGGCGTTCGGCACGTGGATCGCTGGCGATGACCTGGGCAGGCTCGACGACCTTGCCTGTCAGCAGGCCCGCGATCATCGATTCGGCCATCACGCCGGTGCCGACGGTCGCGATGGTCGTTCCCTGCAGAGGTGCCACGCCCGCGAGTATAGGTGGCGCAGGCGAGGCGGCGAGCGTCTGCCAGCGCCTCGAGTATGGGGAGGTGCTCGGCACGGCCTCGGCGGCAAGCGGGATGATGGCGACGAGGTCGGCGCCGGCACGCCGGACGACCATGCCGGGAGTCTAGGCCGGAGCGACCGCGCGGCCGAAGACGAACGCGCCGCGTGTCTGCCCTGCCTCGACGGAGGCGAAACCGGCATCCAGCATGGCCTGGCGCAACGTCTCCGCCGCCCGAGGCCAGAGGCGGCCCGATGGGCCCTCGATGCTGGCCGCCTCGGGAGTGACCCCGGCCTCCACGAACAGGTAGGCGCCGGCTGGCTTGAGCCACGAGCGCACGACCTCGAGCCGGGCGCGCAGTGCCTGCGGCAGCTCGGCGCCACCAAGCAGGTAGGCGGCGAAGACAGCGTCGACCGCCTTGTCCGGGTCGGCCAGCGGATCGCGCTCGTGAAGGTGCGCCAGCTGGCCGTGGGCCAGCAGTCGGGCTCGCGCTGCGTCGAGCGAGGCGGCGTCGGCATCGTAGAGCCACACCTCGGCCTGCTCGGCCAGCAGTCCAGCCCACCAGCCCATGCCCGCGCCCAGCGCGACGAGGACGCCACCACGGTCGACCTGGTCGAGCCACTGCGTGACCTGCTGCAGCTCCATCTTCCAGGGTTCGTCGTGGATGGGTCCGCGTGAGTAGCCGCCGCGGCGCAAGTACCAGTCGTCCCAGTCGCCGGGCGGCCTCGCTGGCGTGGCTGGCCGGACGACCGTCGCCGCCGCGCGTTCACGCAGCGCCACCCGCAGGCGCATCCGCAGAAAGCCGTTGTCATCCGCCCTGCCCAGGCACTCGGGGCACAGGTTCGCCCAGCCTGCCAGGTCGTCAACCTCACGAACCTCCCATGCCCGACCGCACCAGAGGCAATCGAACGCCAGGCGGAACACCAACCGTCAGCGCCTCAGCCGGCAGGCCGGTCCGGCCGAGGCGAGCCGGCCACGCCCACTGGTGCCAGCGGCATCCACGCCTCGACCGGCCCGGTACCGGCGAAGACCTCCGGCTCCAGGAGCTCGGCCAGCACGGCGATACCCTCGATGACCCGCGGTCCGGGACGTGCGAACAGGCCACGGCCGTCGACGGCGAAGAAGGCGCCGTCGCGCACCGCCTCCAGCTCATCGAACCAGGCCGGCAGCGGCGCCGACGCGAGGGCACGGGCAGCGGCCGCCGCATCGCCATCGCGCAGGGCCAGCACGAGCACCTCCGGTTCGACCTCGCGCAGCGCCTCCCAACTCGTGTGCGCCGACGGCTCCCCCTCGCGGCCCAGCAACTCCCAGCCGCCCGCGCGGCGGACCATCTCCGGCACCCAGCGCCCAGCGCTGAGCAGCGGATCGAGTCCCTCCAGGACGGCCACACGCCGGGTGGCCAGGCCCAGGCCGGCCTGGTCAACCGCCGCCAGTCGCTCGCGCAGGATCTCGAGCAGGCCCGACGGCCTCGTACTCGGCCTCGGTGTAGGCACCGACCGTGGAGATGCTGTTGAGGATGCCCTCGATGGTCTGCGGTGCCAAGGCCACCAGGGTCACCTCGCGCGACAGGCCACCGACGACCGCGCTCACCTCGGCGTAGTCGACGATGGGCTCATCGTCCGAGCCATCGGTCAGGACCAGGTCCGGCTCAAGGCGTGCCAGCAGGGCGCCATCGAGGTGGCGTTCCGGCAGGGCGGGATCGAGCACCGTCACGACAGGCATCTCGACGACCTCCTCGGGGTGATCGCAGGCATGGCTCCGGCCGACGAGCTTGTCGCCGAGTCCCAGGGCATAGACGATCTCGGTAGCCGACGGCGTGAGGGAGACGATTCGCATGGCCATCACATCCTCCCACGCCTTTGCTGAGCTGTCCGCTGATGCCCGGGGCCGACCGCGGCGGGATGCGCTAGCCTCGCTCCATGACAGCACCCGCGGTCGAGGTCCGCAGCGTCTGGAAGCGATACGGCGACACCGATGTCGTGGCCGACCTCTCGTTCGACGTGCACCCGGGCGAGGTGCTGGGCTTCCTCGGCCCCAACGGTTCGGGCAAGACCACCACCATGCGCATGATCCTTGACATCGTGCGTCCGGCGAGAGGCGAGATCGAGGTCTTCGGCGAGGCACCCGGCGTCATGCACCAGGAGCGCGTGGGCTATCTCCCGGAGGACCGCGGCCTCTACCGAGACGTCAAGATCATCGAGACGCTGACCTACTTCGGTGCCTTGCGTGGCATGACCCAGTCGGCCGCTCGGGCACGAGCCATGGCCTTGCTGACGGAGATGGGCCTGGACGGTGCGGCCGAGAAGAAGGCCGCCGAGCTGTCGCGCGGCATGCACCAGAAGGCGCAGCTCATCGCCACCATCCTCAACGACCCCGATCTGCTCATCATCGATGAGCCCTTCCAGGGCCTCGACCCGGTCAATGCCGACATGCTCAAAGGCGTGGTCCGAGCGCAGCGGGACCGGGGCGCGGCCGTGATCATGAGCACCCACGACATGGGCGATGCGCAAACGCTGTGCGACCGCATCGTGCTCATCGACAAGGGGGTTCGGCTGCTGTACGGCACCGTCGTCCAGGTTCGCGAGGCCTTCAGCGATGGCGCCGTGGAGATCAGTGGCAGGGACATCCCGGCCACAGCCGACGCGCTCGACAGCGTCACCGACGTCCACGAGGTGGGCGGGGCCCTGCGCTACCTCATCCGCGACGGTGCGACCCCGCAGGACCTGTTCCGGGAGCTGGCGCTCAGCGGCGCACACGTCGAACGCTTCGCGGTGCAGGCGCCCAGCCTCGACGAGATCTTCATCCGCACCGTGGCGGGCGATCCCCGGGCGGAGGCGGTGCGATGAGCGGCCGGCAGTCCGCCGGCGGGTCCGGCCGGCTTCGCCTCACCGCGCTGGTGGCGCGGCGAGAGTACCTGCGCACCGTGCGCCGGCGCGGCTACATCTTCGGCACCATCCTGCTGCCGATCGGCATCGCCTTCCTGATGGCCGTCTCGATGTTCTTCTCCACCGATGGCTTCTCCAGCGATGGCGAGGCCAGCGGCACCATCGTCATCGTCAACGCATCCGACGTGCCCATCAACGACTTCGAGACCGGGACGGCCGAGTTGCGGATCCTGGGCGAGGCGGAGGCGACCAGCCAGCTCGAGGCGGGCGACATCAGCGAGTACTACCTGGTCCCCGCCGACTTCCGCAGCAGTGGCGAGGTCAAGCGCATCGAGACGGATGCCGGGCTCGACATCGCGCGGCTGGAGGACCAGCAGAGCAACGAGGGCCTGCTGCGCTATGTCATCCTCGACGCCCTGCTACGTGAAGCCGGCATCTCGCCTGACGACGCATCGCGCATCCTGCAGGGCTTCACCGTCACCGCGGTCACGCTCGAGGGCGACGCGGTCTCCGCGACCGACATCGCCGCCGGCGTCGCGGTCCCCATCGTGTTCGTGGCCATCTTCATGATCAGCATCTTCATGACCAGCGGCTACCTGCTCCAGTCGGTCACCGAGGAGAAGGAGAACCGCGTCGTCGAGATCGTGCTCAGCTCCATCCCGGCGACGCCGCTGATGGGGGGCAAGATCATCGGACTGGGTGGTGCGGGCTTGACACAGGTGGCCATCTGGGTCGTCTCGGCCCTGGTAGCCATCCCGCTGCTGTCGAACCAGGTGCCTGACCTGGGCTCCATCAGCCTCGACCCCACCGTGCTGCTGCTGGCGCTGGCCTACTTCGTGCTGGGCTACCTCGCCTATGGCGCCATCTTCGCGGCCATCGGCGCCATGGCTCCGGGCAACCGTGAGGCTCAGCAGTACTCGGGCTTCCTGGGTTTCGCCGCCGCCATTGCCGCTCATCGCCTCGTCGCTGTACCTCACCGACCTCACCTCGCCGATCGTGCTGGCGCTGTCGCTGTTCCCCTTGACGGCCCCCACCTCGATGCTGCTGGTCCTGGGGCTCTCCGAGTCCATCCCCTGGTGGCTGGTGGGTGCGTCGCTGGTCAGCCTGACGCTCTTCGCCCTGCTCGCCGCCTGGGCATCGGCGCGTATCTTCAGGGCGACCGTGCTGCTGTACGGCGTCCGACCCACGCTCAGCCAGCTGGTTGGCGCGATCCGCTCGCGCTAGCGCGCGGTGGCACAGGAAGGGACCCCACGCCGCTCGACGTGGGGTCGGGTTCGCGGTTGCGGCAGGCCCGGACTTGCCGGAGCCCGCTGTCTCAGACGGGCTTGATCTCGTTGACCTTGGCGCGCGCCGCGTCCTTGTCCTTGAACCAGAGTGCGTTGATCTCGGTGTACGCGACCTGGTCAGCGGGCACGGAGTCCTCGGGGAAGATGGCGGCCGTGGGGCACTCGGGCTCGCAGGCGCCGCAGTCGATGCACTCGTCGGGGTCGATGTAGAGGGTCCGGTCGACGCCCTCATCGAAGTGGATGCAGTCCACGGGGCAGACAGCCACGCAGGCCTGGTCCATGACATCCACGCAGGGCTCGGCGATGACGTAGGTCATTGGCGCACTCCTTCATTCTTGCGGTACTTCGCCGAGGCCCACGCCCCGGTGGGTCAATCACGGGTCGGCTGCCCTCATCTTACTCAGGCACACCAGCGTGCGGGGGTGCATTCGGACCGTGTGACGGGTGCGCTATGGACCGGAACGGGCGGCAGCGTGGTCGCTACGCCGTGATGCTCACGTGGCGCAGGTCCACCGCGCCGACCATGCCCTTCTCGATGTGTCCGGGGATGTGGCAGAGGATGGCGAGGTCCTCGTCGCCGGGCACCTGGTAATCGACCGTTGCCCGCTCGCCCGATCCGAGCAGCACGCGCAGGCCGCCGGTGTCTGGCGGCACGCTCGCAGGCGGGGCGGTGGCGAGCAGGTTCGGTGGTGTCGCGGCGGCATCCGCCTCGTGCCAGGCCCGCTGCACCCCTGCGTCGCCGATGACGAAATCGTGGTCCTCCAGGCCGGCGTTGAAGATGGTGAAGCGCACGGTCTCCCCCGCTGCCAGCACCACGGGGGTGGGGTCGAAGCGGTAGTCACGCATGATGACGGTCACATCGCGCGGCGCTGCAGCGCTGCCGGGCTGGTCGATCTCGATGTCGGGGGGCCGCTCGCCGGGACGCTGCATGCCGATGAAGATGAGCGTCACCGCCACGACGGCGAAGACGATGACGACGACGACGGGCGCGCGAGAGATGGGAGCTTGCTGCACGCAGCGCAGGGTAGCCGAGGACGAGCGGACGAGCCGCGGCGGCGGTCTCCTCAACCTACCAGCGGAAGGGTGCCACCATGATCGTCTCGGGCACGGGCTGGAAGAGCGCCGCGACCGCGACCGTGACGGCGAACGACGTCAGCACGATGAGCAGCGCGAGGAGCAGGCGCAGGACGCCCCGTCGCTCCAGCAGGGCCGAGAGGTACGAGCTGAGGCCTGATGCAGTGTCCATTCCATCCATCCCATGCGTTGCCTGGCGGGTCGATGGCGCAAGGCTAGGAAGCGCCTCTTACCCGGCGCTCTCCAGGGACTTCACTGCGACTTGGGCCGATGTGGACAAACCAAAAGGCGCCTTCCGGAGAAGGCGCCTTGCGGGCACTGATGGTGCGCGACGCGTGGTCGCGGTCGTCAGCTAGCGGCGAGCGCGGAAGCAGTCGTTGCAGTAGACCGGCCGGCTGCCGGTCGGCTGGAACGGCACCTGGGCGATCTTGCCGCAGTCGGCGCAGGTGGCGTCGTAGAGCTGACGTGGGGGACGGTCGTAACCGCCGCCTCCGCCGCCTCCGCCGTAGCCACCACCGCCACCGCTGCTGTAGCCACCGCCACCGTAGCTGTCATCACCGTAGCTGCTGCCGGTATTGCGTTGGGCCTTGCGTGACTGGCGGCACGACTTGCAGCGCTTGGGGGCGTCGGTGAAGCCCTTCTCCGCATAGAACGCCTGCTCGGATGCGGTGAAGATGAACTCCTGACCACAATCGGCACAGGTGATAGTCCTGTCCTCGTACACGGACGAACGAACCTCCTAGGTTCCTAACGTTGACCAGGGACGTTCGAGCGGGATACGGGACCACGATGAGCGTTCCTGAGATTGCAGATACGGACTATAGCGACCACATCGCTCGGGCGCTAGCACTTTGTCACGCGCCGCAACGCACCTATCCCGATGCGGACTACATCTTCGCTTCGTAGTCTGGTGCCAGGATCCGCCCGGGATCGTCTTCGAAGTCGAGCCGGCAGCCCTTGGCGCAGAAGTAGTAGGTGGTTCCCTCGTACTCGGAGGTGTGCTGGGCGCCCTCGACGACGACCTGCATGCCACACACCGGATCGATGGCGATGCCTGGACCTGGGGGAGTCGGATGCTCGTTCATGTCGGTCAGTCTACTGGGCTGACCGGTGCCTGGCCCGGGGCGACAAGTCAGGCATCGGCAGGCGTCCACGCGTATCCTGCCGACGTGACTGACAGACCGAAGCACCCGCGCTCACGCACGATGGACGATCGCAAGCTGCTGATGCAGCGGCCATTCGCAGATCCCTCCTTCCTCGAGTCGGACGCCTGGCGGGCACTGCGCATCATGGGTGAGTTCATCGATGGCTTCGACGCCCTGGCGCGACTGGGACCTGCCGTGAGCATCTTCGGGTCCGCGCGAACGAGGCCCGGTGACCCCATGTACGCCAACGCCGAGACGCTGGCGGCTCGGCTCTCGGAGCAGGGTTTCACGGTCATCACCGGCGGCGGACCGGGCATCATGGAAGCGGCCAACAAGGGTGCCAAGGAAGCCGACGGCGTCTCGGTCGGGCTGGCCATCGACCTGCCGCACGAGACGGGCGTCAATCCCTACGTGGATCTGCCGGCCTACTTCCGCTACTTCTTCGTGCGCAAGACGATGTTCGTGAAGTACGCCCAGGCCTTCGTCATCTTCCCCGGGGGCTTCGGCACCTTCGACGAGCTATTCGAGTCGCTGACCCTGGTGCAGACGGGCAAGATCGACCACTTCCCCATCATCCTCTTCGACAGCACCTACTGGGCTGGCCTGCTCGACTGGATCCGCGCACAGGTCGTCGAGCGGGAGAACGTGTTCGAAGCGGACCTTGACCTGCTGCGTGTCTGCGACGACATCGATGAGGTCGTCGGAATCATCGTCGACTCCTACCGCACCCGCGATGACGACGGCAGCGACGCGGAGGGCAGCTGATGCGCATCGCGCTCGGGACCGATCACGCCGGGCTTCCACTCAAGCAGGTCGTGCAGGCCTGGCTGCGAGATCACGGCTACGAGGTCGTCGACTTCGGCGTGGATACCCCGGACCAGGTGGACTACCCCGACTACGTCGCGCCGGCCGCGCGCGCCGTCGCCTCGGGCGAGTGTCGTTTCGGCTTCGTCTTCGGCGGCAGCGGCACCGGAGAGCAGATCGTGGCCAACAAGATCGCTGGCATCCGCTGCTGCCAGGCGACCGAGCCGGTCACGGCCGCCCTGTCACGTCAGCACAACGATGCCAACATGCTCTCGATGGGCGCGCGCATCGTGGGCACGCAGCTCGCCATCGGCTGCGTGGAGGCTTTCCTTGCCGCGAGCTTCGAGGGCGGGCGGCACCTGGCGCGCGTCGAGAAGATCATGGCGCTCGAGCTGGAGTCGCGCTGACCTACGGCTCCTGCAACTGATGGGCGATGGACTCGGCCCAGGTGGAGATCTCCGACCAGGGCCGGAAGTCACCGTCCGGCGCGCGCACCAGCGCCACCAACGCCTTCTCGCTGATGCCGAGGTCGGAGCCCTCGATCTTGCCCGCGAAGAGCCGGTGGCCGCGTGACCCGATGCGCTTGGTGACCGCGGCCACCTCGGCCGGGTTCTCGAGTGGCTTGGGCGGATCGCCGACCGGACCGCTGGAGAAGAGCCACACGGGCCGCTGCTTGAGCTCTCCCTCGTGGATCTCCACGAACTCGCGGGCCGGCCGCAACCAGTGGCCGGCGTACACGCCACTGCCGATGACGAGCGCGTCGTACTGGCTGAGGCCGGTCACCTCCTCGATCCGCTTGAGCTCGGCCGCGAGACCGCTCGATCGCAGCGAGGCCTCGATGACCTGGCCGATCTCCATGGTCGCGCCATGCTTGGAGGCCACGGCGACAAGAACCTTCATCAGCTGGCATCTCCGTGTCTGGCGGGTTCACAGGCGACGATGGCGGCTGCCGCGACACCGGCCTGGTGCCGAGGATAGCGTGCTGGGTGGGCGCTGGGCGGGCGAGGCGACAGCGCCGTCAACGGCCGGCTGCCGCCACGGTCGCGGAAGGTCGGCTAGCGGCGAACCAGGCGCACCAGCGTCCGCAGCACGATGAGGCCGACCAGCGCGTAGGCGATGACCAGCGCAGGCTCCTGCCAGGGTCGTTTGAAGGGCACGAATTCGGTCCCGTGGGCCGTGATCTCGATGTACCCCACCGGGCGTGACATCGCGCCGCCCCCGGCACCCTCGCCGGAGTCCGACTCCTTCGAGCTGCCGCTCCCGGCTCCGGCACCGAACACCGTCTGTGCCACGGGGATCACGCTGCGGCCGTCCCGCTCGACGGGATCGCCGAAGACCGCGCGCGCACCGGCCTGCATGCCGATGCGCTCGAGCATGGCCTCCAGCGCGCGAGCAGCCCCCGGCCGTGCGGCCGCCTCGGCGTCAGCGTAGGCCTGGTCCTGGTCGTCGCTTCATCGTCCTGTCCTCCACTCGCACGCCCCGGTCGGGGTCGCGTGCCCCTAGCATGAGGCCATGATCGATCCGCGCAACCGCCCAGCGCTGCTGGGCGCCGTCATCGCCGGCATCGCCGCGTTCGTGGTGCTGTGGTGGCTGGGTCTTCCGGTGTTGCTGGCCTGGGTCGCCGGCTGGACGCTGCCAGCCTTCGCCATGTACGGCATCGACAAGCGGCAAGCGCGGCAGACTGGATGGCGCGTGCCCGAGGCGGTGCTGCACGGGCTGGCGCTGGTCGGCGGCGTCATCGGTGCGTGGGCAGGGCGAGCGGTCTTCCACCACAAGACCCACAAGCCCGTCTTCACCGTCGTGCTCGTCGCCGCCAGCATCCTCTGGGCTGCCATCGCCCTGGCGGTACTGCTGGGCTGACCGAGGGCAGGCCGCGCGTGGCCTGGGTCGCCGAGTGTCGACGGGCTCCGCAGCAGCCTCGCCCGCGCGGGCGCAGAATCGGCCCATGCACACCCCAACCCGATCCCTGACCGCGCTCGCCCTCGCGGGCCTGCTGGCGACTGGCAAGCGCCAGCATGGCCGTGGCGCAGGCGCCACTCACCGTCACCGATGTCGACGGCGATGACGTCGTCATCGAGGATGTCTCGCGTGTCGCCACGCTGGGTGGCGTCTTCACCGAGACTGCCTACGCTCTCGGCGCCCAGGACCAGCTCATCGCCGTCGATGCCTCCAGCTTCCATCCCCCCGAGGCGCTCGAGGAGAAGCCCAACTTCGGCTACTACCGCTTCCTCTCGGCGGAGCCGGTGCTGGCACAGGAGCCCAGCCTCATCATCGGCAACGAGGAGACCGGCCCTCCCGAGGTGGTACAGCAGCTGCGCGACGCCGGCGTACCCATCCTGCTGCTGCCCGACAACAACGATGTGCAGGCGGCCCGCGACCTCATCACCACCCTGGGCGCAGTCTTCGGACGCGAAACGGAGGCAGCGGAGCTGCTCGCCACGCTCGATGCCGAGGTGGCTGCGGCCGAGGCGCTGGTGGCACAGGCGACCAGCTCGCCACGTGTCCTCTTCATCCTGCAGCCACCCGAGGCGCCGATGCTGGTGGCGGGGGCCGTCACGGCGGCCGGCTCGATGATCGAGCTGGCCGGGGGCACCAACGTCTATCCCGGCTTTCCCGGCTACATCCCCATGACACCCGAGGGCATCGTCGAGAGTGACCCGGACGTGATCCTGACCACGACTGGTTCGATCGATCGGCTCGGCGGCTACGACGCCTTCCTCGAGCAGCCCGGCATCAGCCAGACAGCGGCGGTCCAGGATGATCGCGTGGTCGCCATGGAAGACCTCTACCTGATGGGCTTCGGCCCGCGCACAGGGCGAGCCATCGCTGACCTGGCCCGGCTGCTGCACCCGGAGCTCGCGCAGTAACCCGCAGCCGGCCGCGGTTGGCCGCCCTCGCCGTCGTCCTTGTCGCCGCCATCGTGGTGGCGATGGGTGTCGGTGCCGTGGCCATCTCGCCCACCGAGGTCGTGGCCATCCTCGGGGCGCGCCTCGGCCTCGACATCGGCCCCACCTTCAGTGACCAGCAGGAGACGGTCCTCACCGCCATCCGCGCGCCACGGGTGCTGGCGACGGCCATCGTCGGTGCCGCCTGGGCCGGCGCCGGCGTGGCCATGCAGGGCCTGTATCGCACGCCCCTGGCCGATCCGGCGCTGGTCGGCATCGGTGGCGGGGCGGCGCTGGGTGCCGCGCTGGGAACGGCCCTGGCCGTGGCGCTGGGCGTGGTCGCCGGATACGCCGGCAGCGTGCTGGTGGTGGCGATGGCCTTCGGGCCGCGGTCATCGCAGCGGTCATCATCTACCGCGTAGCCTCGTCCTCGGGGCGCGTGGTGGTGGCCACCATGCTGCTCGCGGGCATCGCACTCTCCGCCTTCTTCGCCGCGGTGACGGCGCTGGTGGTCGCGGCCGGCCGAGAGCCGGAGATGGGCTCGCTGGGCTTCTGGACGCTGGGCTCGTTCGCCGGCGTGGTGGGTCGGGACGTGGTCATCGCCACGCTCATCGTCGTCCCTGCCATCGCGCTGCTGGCGCGCCTTGGTCCGCGTCTCGACGCGCTGGCGCTGGGCGAGGCGGAGGCCGGGCACCTCGGTGTCGACGTTCCGCGGCTGACGCTCCTCAGCGGCAGCATCTTCGCCCTCCTGACCGCGGTGGCCGTGGCCACGGCCGGTGTCATCGCCTTCGTCGCGTTGATGGTGCCCAGCCTCATCCGCCGCTGGGTCGGCCGACCGCACCGGGTCGTTGCCATCGGCTCCGCCCTGCTGGGTGCCACGCTGCTGGTCGTGGCCGACGTGCTCGCCCGCAGCCTCTTCTCGCCGGTGGAGCTCTCGATCGGCGTCATCACCACGCTGGTCGGCGCCCCCTTCTTCCTGTGGCTGCTGCTGCACGAGCGGGGCCTGCTGGCGCGATGACCTATGCAGCCCACGGCATCTCCGTCCGCATCGGCTCGGCCACGTTGCTGGACAGCGTCTCGCTGGAGGTCCGCGCCGGCGAGATCGTGGCCCTCGCCGGACCCAACGGTGCCGGCAAGTCCACGCTCATCCAGGTGCTCGCGGGCGACCGGGCGCCGTCGGCCGGGTCGGCGACGCTGGAAGGGCGAGCCGTGGCCGAGTGGCCGCGGGCCGAGCTGGCCCGACGGCGCGCGGTCATGAGCACCGACCGGGCGGTGGCCTTCGCCTTCACCGCCGAGGAGGTCGCGCTGCTGGGCCGGCTGCCGCTCCACGGCGGCGACCCCGACGATACCGACCGCGCGATCGTCCGCGCGCTGCTGGAGGCGGTCGACTGTCGCGCACCTGGCCGGGCGCGTGTACGCCACGCTCTCGACCGGCGAGCGCCAGCGCGTGCAGCTCGCCCGCGCCGTCGCCCAGGTCGTCGCGACCGAGGACGACGCCCCAGCGGCACGCTTCCTGCTGCTGGATGAGCCCACCTCCAGTCTCGACCCGGCTCATCAGCACACGGCCATGCGTCTCATGCGGCAGAGCGCCGATGCCGGGCGCGGCGTGCTGGCGGTGCTGCACGACCTCAACCTCGCCGCCGCCTACGCCGATCGCGTGGTGCTCATGCGCGAGGCGCGGGTGGTCGAGACCGGGTCCCCGTCAGACGGTCTTGCGCGCGGACCTGTTGGAGTCGGTCTTCGACATCCCCATGCTGGTCATCCCGCACCCGCAGCTGTCGCATCCGCTCGTCATCGCGGAGCCGCACGGGGACCGCTAAGGCCGGCGGACGATGGGCCTGCCGAATTCAGGGAACACTTCGGCACTATCCTCGGCCTCATACATGGCAGAGACGCCCGAGTGCGGCGTCCGACATGTGAGGAACCATGGACCCGAGCCTGGTGCGCAGGGCACAGGGGGGCGATGAAGTCGCGTTCACGCTGATCACGCGAGCGGCGAGCGCGCGCTTCAACCAAGTCGCCTTCCGTATCCTGCGCGACCGTCACCTGGCGGAGGATGCCGTGCAGCAGGCGCTGGTCGAGATCTGGCGCAAGCTGCCCACCCTGCGCGACCCCGAACGCTTCGATGGCTGGAGCTACCGGTTCCTCGTCCACGCCTGCTACCGCGAAGGCAAGCGCTACCGGGAGGCCTTCCGCGTCGTTCCCGGCAACCACGAGCTGACGCACCCGGATGCAGCACACACGGTCAATGACCGGGACCAGCTGGAGCGTGGCTTCCGCCGGCTCTCGGTCGACCACCGTGCCGTCGTCGTCCTCCACTACTACCTCGATCTCTCGATCGAGGACACCGCAGAAGCCCTGGGCGTCTCGGTCGGCACGGCCAAGTCTCGACTGAGCCGTGCCATGGCCCAGCTGCGCCTGGCTCTGCACGCCGACATCGATGCCCGTCAGGGCTCGCAGAAGGAGCGGGTGGCATGAAGTCCGAGGAATTCGAGCACGCCGCCCTCGTCGAAGCCTGGCTCAAGGAGCCCATCTGGCTGCCCGAGATCGACACCGAGCGAACCGCGCAGCTGATCCACCTGACACCGCAGCAGCGTGGCTGGCTGCGACCCTTCACCACAAGGAGATCCCACAACATGTTCACTGCTTTGAAGGTCGTGGCCGCGGGCATCGTGCTCGCCATGGTCGGCGGCTTCCTCATCACGACGATGACGCTGCCGTCGCGGGACGGCGAACAACCCGCCGGCCGCGATCACGTCCTCCCTCCTCCGGTCGCGGATCCCAGCAGCGCACCCGAGGCATCGCCGACTGGCGTCCCGGACGCGACCCCCGTCGCGACGGTCGAGGCGGATTCCCTGGTCATGGACGCCGCCAGCGGCCAGAGTGTCGCCGGCTGGACCGAGATCGGACGTCTCGGCACGGGCAACGAAGACGGCAGCGGCCACGGCGAGATGCGCCGCCTACAAGCCGTCGGGGACCGGCTCGTCGCCATCGGCTCGACGCGGGCTGCCAACGAGGGCCCCACCCGGGATGTCGTCTACCACTCGCTTGACGGCGTCACCTGGGTCCCCGCGGCGATCCCCGGCAGCCGGCCCACCATCGCCGATCTGGCTGCCACGGCCGAACGGGATCGTGGCGGCCGGCTCCGACACCATCGATGGCACGCGGGTGGCGCGCATCTGGTCCTCGTCCGACGGCATCGAGTGGCTGGAGGTCGAGGCTCCGCCCGAGCTCAAGCGCATCGACCGCATCGTCTCTGCCGACGCGCCGCTGGCCGTACAGGGTGGCAGGGCGGTCTGGGCGAACGACGACGGCACCGATTGGAGGCTGGTCGATCGGCTCGGCACGGACATGACCCTCGTGAAGGGCCCCGCGAGGCTACCTCAGCTGGCAGCTCATCGACGTCGCGACCCTGCTCCACCGGGACCGACCTCGCGTCCGGCTCGAACCGAGGTGGGGTCTGCCTGCCAAGCTCTCGAGGGGCGGCTCGGCCTCGTCTCCGACACGCAGATCTTCGCCCTGGACGACCTGTGGGTGCTCGTGCCTCACGTGTCTGTCGAGCCCGGACGCGATCTACACGAGCCCCGATGGCATCGAGTGGACGGAGGCCCCGCGTCCCCCGGGCATGGTGGCCGGAGCGGTGCGCTGGATGGCCGATATCGATGGCCAGGTCCAGGCCTTCGGTGCCGTGGACGGGGACGAGGGGGACGAGGGTGGCATCTGGACCTTCGTGCCCGGAGAACCAGTCGTCGAGGCAGAGACGATGGCGGGCAGCGACGAGTTCATCGACACGCCGGTCGAGTTCGGTGATGGCTACGCCGCGACCGGGCTGAAGATGGGGCGTGACTGGAACCTCACCACCTGGGAGCGTCACGGTCGAGACGGGAGCCTAGGGCTCATCCCGGCAGCTCGCGATGGGGCCGGCGGCACATGCCGCTGGCCTCATCGGGTTCACCGCAGCGGGCTCCAAGTGCGATATCGTGTGCGCGAAGCGGGAGTAGCTCAGCCGGTAGAGCGCTAGCCTTCCAAGCTGGATGTCGCGGGTTCGAATCCCGTCTCCCGCTCCAACCCCTCTGTCAACGCGACGCGTGACCTGCAGCCCTTGTCGCCCGGGCCGTGGCCGACCGAGAGTCGTGCTCTACGGACCTGATGGGGGGCGATGTTGGAGACAGCACAGGGCGATCACCCGGGCGTAGCCCGGCGCTACCAGAAGATCCTGGAACCACGGGCACTCGAAGCCATGCGTCGCGGCTTCAACCTGATGAACAAGGGCATGGTGCCACTCTGGCGGCTGGGCCTCGGTCGCGTGCTGAACAGCTGGCCCGAAGGCACGGGCCAGATGCTGGTGCTCGAGCACGTGGGTCGGCGGAGCGGCGCGCAGTACCGCACGCCGGTCGACTTCTCGAGGGTCGGCGATGACCTCTACTGCGTGGCCGCGTTCGGGGAGAAGACACACTGGTACCGCAACATCCTGGCCGCACCGGGGTTCGCGGTATGGCTTCCAGATGGACGCTGGCTGGCCAGCGCCGATGACGCCTCGGACGACCACCGACGCCTCGATCTGATGCGCCAGGTCCTGATCGACTCCGGCTTCGCGGCCCGGCTGATCGGACTCGACCCAAGCAGGATGTCGGACGAGGACCTCGACCGGGCGACCTCGATGTACCGACTCCTGCGCATCCACCCGCTGCGCCGGGAGGTCTCGAGCGATGGTCCCGGTAGCCTCGCCTGGGTCTGGGCCGTCGGCCTGCTCGCCGTCCTGGCCCTGGTCGCTCGGCGCGCTATGCGCTAGCGCCGCCTTGCACGGCCTCCCCATTCCCTGCCAGGGCTGGCGGCGGCTGGGGCCGTCCACTGGGCAGCTGGCCCGTGAACAACAGTGACAGCAGCGCGATGATGGCGGCGACGAGCAGGCCGGCCCGCAGTGCCTGCAGCTGCGCCGACGCGTAGTCCTCGACGACGGCCGCGGCGGTGGCAGCATCGAGGCTGGTGTCTTCGAGTGCCTCGGCTGCCTGGTCGATGGAGATGAAATCCACGCCGTCGCCCACGGCCACGCTGACCTGTGCCGCGACCTCGTCGTGGACGCGTGGGTCGTCCTCGACGTTTCCGATGAAGTTCGATGTCAGCCCGGCGATGACGATGGCACCGATGAGCGCCACACCGAGCGACGAGCCAAGCTGCTGCGAGGTGTACTGCAGGCCGCCGGCCTCGCTGCGGCCGGAGGCCTCGACCGAGGACTGCACGACGTTGCCGAGCTGCGAGGCGAGCAGGCCCATGCCGACACCGAGCAGCGCCATCGAGATGGCGAAGCCCAGATCCTTGAGCTCGGGGTCGATGACCGCGAGCAGGACGAGCACGGCCACCGCGGCGATGGCCAGGCCAGTTCGCACCAGCGAGCGCACCGAGAAGCGGCGGCTCAGCCGAGCGCCCAGCGCCGAGAAGATGAACATCGTGATCGAGACCGGAAGCATCCGCATGCCGGTCTCCAGGGCGTCCAATCCGAGCACGATCTGCAGGTACAGCGGGACCACGAAGAAGATGCCCATGAGGATGAGGTTCTGTGAGAGCAGGCTGGCCAGGCCTGATCGAAGCATGCCGATCCGCAACAGGTCGAGGTGCACGAGCGGGTCCTGGCCGCTCGACTCCCGGTGCCGCTGCCAGCGCACGAAGGCAGCCAGCGAGGCCACGCCAGCGCCGATGACGAACACGGTCAGCGAGAAGCCGAGCGGTTCGACGGGCGAGTCCTTGGGCTCGATCAGGCCCCAGGTGCTCGACTGCAGGATGCCCAGCACGATGAGGCCAAGACCGGCCGACGACAGCACGGCCCCGACGACGTCGAGCCTGGGCTTGCGGCCCTCGCGTGGCGCGTCGGCGACGTACCGCACCAGCGCCAGGATGGCCAGCACGAGGATGACCTCGCCCACGAAGACGACGCGCCAGGTGAGCATCGTGGTGGCCCAGCCACCGACGATGGGACCCACGGCGATGCCGGCCCCCGCCACGCCACCCATGATGGCGTAGGCCGTCACGCGCTCCCGTCCCTCGTAGTTGCCCGCGATGAGGGCGGCCAGCGCGGGGAAGACGAGCGCGGCACCGATGCCCTCGAGCACCGACCAGCCCAGGGTCAGGACCGGCACGCTCGGCGCCACGGCCGTGAGGCCCGAGCCGACGGCGTAGATGACCAGGCCGACGATGAAGGCCCGCCGGCGGCCGATGATGTCGCCGACCTTGGCACCGGTGACGATGAACATGGCCATCACGAGCGAGTAGAGCGTGATGACGCCCTGGATCGTCGTGACCGAGGTATCGAAGTCCTCCACCAGCTGGCTGATGGAGACGTTCATCACGGCCTGGTCCAGGACCATCACGAACTGGGCGAGGGCGAGGGCGGCCAGTGCCCACCTCTGCTTCAAGCTTCGGCGCTCCCCTGCTCAGCTGCTTCCATGTCGCCCGGCACTCATGGCCGGGCCCAGGCTCACACGACGGTCGACGGAAGGTACCGCCGCGATGGTAGTCGAGCACCACCCTCGTGGTACCGGACGCCGACATCGGGGTGGCGCGGCCAGCCGATACGACGCCGTCGGGATCTAGGCCGGTGGCCGCTGTGCCATGACGAGCGTGTCGAGCGCGCAACGAAGACCGTCGTCGGTCTCGACGTCGCGTCGAACGACCTCGGCGCTGACGATCCGGAGCCCCGGCAGTGCCTCGACCGTGGCGTCGACGTCATAGCAGACGTCGGGATCCGACGGCCCACCGTGACCGCGCTCGACATTGGAGCGGTCGTGCGCCACGACGAAGAGCGTGCCACCCGGTCGCAGCCAGGCAGCGGCGTGCTCGAGGATCACCCGCTGCTGCGCGGCCGGCACCTGCAGGTAGGCGATGACCACGAGGTCCACCGGCCCGGGCGGCTCATACGTCAGCGCGTCGGCGGTCACCAGCTGGATGCGCTCGTCGACACCGTGCTCCACTGCCAGTCGGCGCGCCTTGTCGAGGCCGACCCGTGAGAAGTCGACCGCGACCACCTCCCAGCCCTGCCGGGCCAGCCAGACGGCGTTGCGCCCTTCGCCAGCAGCCAGGTCGATGCCACGTCCTGGCGTGAGGCCAGCCAGGTAGCGCTCGACGAACCGATTGGGCGCGACGTCCCAAACGTACTCGCGGGCGGCATAGCGCTCGTCCCAGCGCGCCACCGCCATCAGCCGGTGACCCCGGGCGCGGCCAGTGAGCCGCTCACCAGGTTGGCCAGGTCCCGCAGCAGATCCTGGTAGCTGCCACCCTCGGGCAGCTGCGCGACCTGCAGCTCGACGATCTGCGCTCCGGTCTCGTCCGCGACGGCTTGTGCCACCGACTGCGGGGTCCCGATGTCGGTGAACAAGGCCACCGCACCGGCGGCCTTGATGTCCTCGATGAGCGCAGCGATCTCACGGGCCGAGGGCTCGTCGGCCGAGGACAGTCCGGGGACGACGGTGCCGACGATGGTGAAACCGTAGCGATCGGCGAAGTAGCCCAGGGCACCATGGCCGGTGACCAGCTGGCGCTGCTCCCCGGGAATCACCGACAGGATCTCGATCAGCTCGGCATCGAGCACCTCGAGGTCTGACGCCAGGGCGTCGGTACGATCCGCCAGCTCAAGGCCGATGCCCTCGAGGGCCGCGCCGAGCGCCAGCACCACGTCGCGCATGGCGAGTGGGTCGAGCCAGAAGTGGGGGTCGCCGGCCGCGTGCTCGTGGTCGGCATCGCCCTCGTGATCGGCATCGCCCTCGTGATCGGCCTCCGTCTCTTCGACGGGGTCCTCCTCGGCGCCGGCGGAGGCGCGCAGCGCGACGTGATCAGCGGCGTGGAACACCGGCACGCCGTCGGCCTCGGCCTGCTCCAGGACGCTGGCAAGCCCTTCCTCCAGGTCGAGGCCGTTGGCCACGACGAGATCGGCGTTGAACAGCGCCTCGGTCTCCCGAGCCGAGGGCTGCCAGCTATGCGGGTCCACACCGCTGCTCATGAGCGTCGTGACGTCGGCGCTGTCGCCCACCAGTTGGTCCACGACGGAGCCAAGCACCTCGGTAGTGACGACGACAGAGACCGGCCGCGTGGACCCGTCATCCGTGGCGGAGACTGGTACAGCCAACAGCAACGATGCACCGAGGACGAGGGCGGTGAGTGTCTTCATCCTCACATGATACTCAGTCTCACCTAGATAGGCAACTGGGAAGCGCGCTCAGCCTGGCGTTGCAGCTCGGACCTGGCGTTGCAGCTCCGCCTGGCAGGCTGGGCAGCGACCGAACAGTTCGAGCCGGTGGCTCTCCACTGTCCAGCCGGTCCGTTCCTGGATCTGCTCGATGGCACTGCCCAGGCCCAGGTCCTCAACCTCCGTCACCCGCCCGCAGGTGTCGCAGACGATGTGGTGATGATGGTGCTGCGGGAGGCAGGGCACATAGGCATGGTCGCCGGTGGGCAGGTCGATGCGCTCCAGCACCTCCAGCTCGGCAAAGAGGTCGAGGGCACGGAAGATGGTCGCCCGGCCGATCCCGAGGTCCTGTGCTGCGGCGTCGTCGATGAGGTCGCCGGCCGTGAAGTGCCCCGACCGCGCCGCGACCAGCTCCGCCACCACCCGACGCGGCTCGGTCAGGCGATAGCCGGCACGACCCATGGCATCGACGAGCGGTTGCGCTGAGGTCATCTGGTCGAAGCGTAGCGACTTCCCCAAGGGGCCGCTCGCTGGGCGTCGGCGAGAGCATGCGGACGGTATCCTCGATGCATGAGCAAGCGACTCGACGACTACGCCTTCACCGTCCACCTCGATGTGCCCTTTGAGCTGGCACGAGAGAAGACCGAAGCGGCCCTCCAGGAGCAGGGCTTCGGCATCGTCACCGAGATCGACATGCAGCGCACCTTCCGCCAGAAGCTGGGCATCGAGTTCCGCAAGTACGGCATCCTCGGAGCCTGCAACCCGAAGCTGGCCAATCGAGCCCTGACGGCGGAGCCGATGATCGGCCTCCTGCTGCCCTGCAACGTCATCCTCTTCGAGGACGCTGGTGGCGAGGGCACCACCGTCTCGGTGGTCGATCCGATGGGCATGCTTGGGGACATCGACGTGGCTGAGCTGCAGGCCGTGGCCGAGGATGCCCACGACCGGCTGTCGAAGGTGGCTGCGGCCCTCGCCGGCTAGCCGCTTGGCCCGCTGACGAGCCTCGTGGGACGATGATGGGATCCACGAAGCGGGCCACCCTGCGCTCGGTCGTCATGCCTGTCGAACATGGCGGTTGGGGCCTGACACTCGAGCCCGCCATCCTGGGCGTGCTGCTCGCCCCCAGCGCTGCGGGGCTGCTACTCGGTGTCGCGGCACTGCTGGCGTTCCTGCTGCGCACGCCGCTTCGGCTCGTGCTCATCGGGCGACGTCGTGGCGAAGCGCGGCCGCGAACGACGCAGGGCATCGAGCGCATGCGCCTGGCCACACGCGTCGCCGCCATCGAGCTGGTGCTCATGGCGGTGGCGCTGCTCGCCGGCGCGGCGCTGGCCGAGGATCCGGCCTGGTGGCTGCCGCTGGCCATCGCCGCGCCACTCTTCATGCTCGCGTTGTGGTTCGACAGGCGCGCCCTGAGCCGCCACGTCATCCCGCAGGTCGCCGGCTCGGTGGCCATCGCCGGCGTCGCCGCCATGGGGGCGCTGGCCGGTGGCGCCACCTGGCCGATCGCCCTGGGGGCATGGGTCATCCTGGCTGGACGCGTGTTCTCGTCCATCCCACACGTCCGCAGGCAGGTGCTGCGCATCCACGGCCAGCCGGCGCCGCCGCTGCCATCGATGGTGGGCGACCTTGCCGCCGTCGGTGCCGCCATGGTGGCCACCTGGGTTGAGCCTTCGCTCCTGGCAGGCTCGCTCGCCCTCGTCGGCCTCGTCGTCATCCAGCGCGCCACGTTGCGGCGGCCACCCCGGCCGGCCAAGGTCCTGGGCCTGCGGCAGATGATCCTTGGCTTCGGGGTCGTGGGAGCGACGGCGGTGGGCACCTGGCTGTTGTAGGAGGCACCGGCGCCGCCAGGTAGCCAAAAGGCCCGTCCGGGCTGGACGGGCCTTCGTTACGGTCGCGGCGGATCCGCCGCTCGCCGAGCTAGGTCAGGCGGACCCGCTGGGCCTGTGGGCCCTTGGGGCTCTGACCGATCTCGAACTCGACCTTCTCGCCGCCGGCGAGCCGATCGAAGTCCGACGAGCTCTCCAGCTCGTTGCGATGGAAGAAGTATTCCTTGCCATCCTCGGCAGAGATGAATCCGAAGCCGCGATCCGAGACGAGCTTCTTGATGGTTCCGGTGGCCATATCGACCTCCTTTGGTTCCCGAACTGGGTCGCTAGATACGCACGGTCCGTTCGAGAGAAGGTCGACCACGCAATCGCGCTGCGACGTGCAGCCGTACAACCGTATCACGCCTTGTTCCATAACGGGGGGAAGTCGAACCTATCGGTCCAGCCGGATCACCCGCTCCACCGGCAGGCGAACCGTGGGCCGGTGCGAGACGAGGAGGACCGTCCGCCCCGTCAGCCACGGGTCCAGGGCCAGCCATAGCGCCGCCTCGGTGGTGCCGTCGAGGTCGGCGGTGGGTTCGTCGAGGATCACCACCGGCGCGTCCCGAAGCACGGCGCGGGCGATAGCCAGCCGGCGTCGCTCCCCACCACTCAGCAGCAGGCCATCCTCGCCGATGACGGTGTCGTAGCCGTGCGGAAGCGAGGCGATGAACCCATGCAGCTGGGCGATGCGGCAGGCGCGCTCCATGGTCTCGCGGTCGGCTACTGCCGCCGCCACCGCGAGGTTGTCCTCGATGGTGGCGTTGAAGAGATGCACGTCCTGCGGCACCGCGCTGAGCAGCCCCCGGGCGTCCTCGGCGCTGAGCTCGCGAAGCTCACGCCCACCGACCCTGATCTCACCCAGCTGGTACTCCCAGAATCGGAGCAGCAGCGACACCAGCGTGGACTTGCCGCAGCCGCTGGGGCCCACGATGGCGACGCGTTCTCCCCGCCCCACGTGCAGGTCGAGGTCCCGCAACACCCACGGCTCTGACGGGTGGTAGCGGAAGGAGAGCCCGCGGATATCGATGGCGTGCGACGCAGGCGCAGTCGCGGGCGTGGCTGGGTCGAGCACCGCTGGCGGCTCGTCGATGAGCTCGAAGAGGCGTCGTGCCGAGGCGCGAGTCGTGTCCAGCGACTGCAACGAGCGGGACAGCGGCTGGACCGCCTCGAAGGTGGCGATGGCCGCCAGTGGCAGTGCCGCGAGGAAGACGCCCTCCAGCTCACCTGCCGTCACCAGCGGGATGGCCAGCACGAGGACCGACAGTCCGGCAAGCGAGGCGAACAGTCCGCCAAGTGCATTGCCGACGCCCTCGATCGCGCCCGTCCGCTGGCGCGCCCGGTCCGATTCCCGGGCTCGTGCCAGCAGGCGCACGCGATGCTCGGCGGCCGCGTCCAGCGCCACCAGGTCGGCCAGGCCCTGCACCTCGTCCACTAGCATGCCGCTGACATCCCCCCGGATGGTGGCCATCGAGGCGGTGTGCGCCGCCGAGAGACGACGCGTGACGAGTGGCAGCAGCACGCCCGCGATGACCAGGAAGAGGGCCAGCACGAGGCCGAACGCGACGTCGATCAGGCCGTAGACGATGCAGGTCGAGGTTGCCACGACCGCGGCCACCAGCGGCGGCAGGAGCACCTTGATGTAGAAGTCCTCGAGGGCATCCACATCGGAGACCGAGCGCGCCAGCAGGTCGCCGCTACGACGGTGCGCCAGGCGTGCCGGAGCCAGCGGCTCGACGGCGCGATAGAACCACACCCGCACGGTGGCGAGGATGCGGAACATCACCCGGTGCGTGACATAGCGCTCCAGATAGCGGAAGGCGGCACGTGAGATGGCCAGCACGCGCACGCCGGTGACCGCCAACGCCAGCTCGGCGACACCACTGGCGATGGCGGCCTTGGAGATGAGGTAGGCGGACAGTCCCATGAGCGCGACGTTGGAGGCGATGGCGACCACGCCAAAGAGACCGGCCGCCGCGAGCCAGGGCCAGTGCGGCAGGACCAGTCGAAGGAGGCGACGAAGGTCGCTCACGTGTGGACCTCCCCGCCGGCATGATCGTCGACCAGCCGCCGATAGGGACCATCGGCCCCGAGCAGATCCGCCGGCACGCCACGCTCCACGACCCGCCCGGCGTGCAGCACGACGATCTGGTCGGCGCGCTCCGCGAGCCGCAGGCGATGGGCGATGATGAGCACGGTCCGCCCCGCCATCAGGCGCGCCAGGGCCTCGCCGATGGCTTCTTCGCTGGCCTCGTCCTGGTGCGAGGTGGCCTCGTCGAGCACGAGCAGCGGCGCGTCACGCAGGAACGCCCGGGCGATGGCGAGGCGCTGTCGCTGGCCGCCTGACAGCCGGCTGCCGGCCTCCCCGACCGGGGTCTCGTAGCCGCCTGGCAGGCGCTCGATGAAGTCGGCGGCATTGGCCGCCTCGGCGGCGGCGATGACGGCCGAGTCTGGCGCGTCCGGCCGAGCCAGCCGGATGTTGTCGGCGATGCTGCCGTCGAAGAGGTGCGGTCGCTGCGGCACCCAGGCCAGGGAGGCCCGCCAAGCCGAGAGCGGGATCTCGGCCAGTGACCGCCCGTCCACGAGGATGGCCCCGGCAGCGGGCGTGATGAAGCGGATCAGCAGGCTGGCCACGCTCGACTTGCCCGCGCCACTGGCACCCACGAGCGCCAGCGAGGTGCCACCTGGCAGCTCCAGACTGACGTCGTCGAGCGCCGCTGCGGTGCGGCTCGGGTAGGTGAACCGCACAGCATCGAAGCGGATATGTGGCGGCTGGACCAGCGCGGGCGTGGCGGCGGCGCCTGCCACGGTGGCCGGAGAGGCAGCGAGCGGCACGTCCAGGATCTCGAACGTGCGGCCGATGACGGCCTTGCCGGCAGTGCCCACGTGGAACCGGATGGCCAGCGCCCGCAGCGGCAGGAAGAACTCGGGCGTGATGAGCAGCACGGCCAGCGCACGCTCGAAGGCGATCCCGCCCTCCAGCAGGCGCAGGCCGATCTCGACTGCCACCAGGGCGATGGCGATGGTGGCGCCCCATTCCAGCACCAGCGACGTCTGGAACGCGGTCCGCAGCACGTCCATGGTGGCGTCGCCGTACCGGCTGCTGATGCGCCGCAGGTTCTCCACCTGCTCACGGCTGCGCCCGAACATCTTGAGCGTGGCAAGCCCCCGCAGGATGTCGAGGAAGAAGGCGCTGAGCGTGCGCATCTCCACGAACCGCCGCTCGGAGACCGCCCGTGTGCGCCCGCCGATGACCATGAGCAGCAGCAACAGCAAAGGCCCCGTGAACAGCAGCACCAGCACCGATGGCGGATCGAGCAGTGCCACGATGAGCAGCACCGACAGCGGCACGAGCGTGGCCAGCCAGCGGGCCGGCAGGTACACGGTGAGGTAGTCCTCGATGGCCTCGAGACCGCTGCTGAGGACGGTGGCGATCTCGCCGCTGCGCTCGCCACTCGTCCAGGTCGGGCCCAGGCGGAGCAGCTGGCCCGTCAGGTCGGCGCGCAACGTCTCCACCAGCCCAGCCGCGGACCGCCGGGCCGCTAGCTCGCCCACGACCCCCAGCAGCGTGCGCAGGAGCAGCAGCAGCAGACCCGCCACCAGCAGGGGCAGCACCTCCTCGAGGCGGCGGCCGTCGAGAAACACCCCAGCCACCGCCAGCGCCACGGCGATGAGCTGTGCGATGAGCGCGAGGGTAGCGCCGTAGCCGGCCGCGACGGCCACCACCATCCAGCGTCGAGCGCGCTGGTCATAGCCGATGAGCCGACGCTCATCGGCTGCGCCGGGGGCGGCTGCGCCGATCATGCCGCCATCATGCCCCGCTCAACAAGGAGCGCGGGCAGCCTGGGGCCCGCTCATCGGGCCCTCTGAACACCCCTAGTAGCTGGTCGGCTCGACGCGGACCTTGCCCCGGAAGACGTAGTAGACGCCGGTCGTGTACAGCAGCACGAACGGCATCCCGATGAGGGCGATGATCAGCGCCACCGTCATCGTGTTGTCCTCGGAGGCAGCGTTGTAGATGGTCAGGTTGTAGGCCCCGTCGATGCTGGAGACGATGAGGTTCGGGTGCATCCCGACGCCGCCTGCCACGAGCAGCAGCAGGATCATCACCGACGAGGCGACGAAGGCCGAGAAGTAGCGCGCCCGCTGGGCGTAGTACCACACGGCACCCATGGCCAGCAGGGCGCCGGCAGGGAAGATCAGCGGCCAGATCTGCTCGAGGTAGCGCTCGGTGAAGGGCAGGTCCAGGGCCACGCTGGCAGCGACTCCGAGCGTGTTGAGGACCACGAACCCGGCCATCAGGTACGGCAGCCAGCGCTTGGCGCGCGCCTGGATCTGGCCCTCGGTCTTGAGCATGAGGTAGATGGCGCCGTGCATGGTGAACATGGCCACCGCCGTGATACCGATGAGCAGGGCGTAGGGGGTCAGCATCTCGAAGAGGTTGACGTTGATCTCGCCATCGGCACCGAGCGGCACCCCGTTGAGGATGGCCCCGAAGGCCACGCCCAGCAGCAGCGCCAGGAGCAGCGAGCTCAGGAAGAAGCTGGTGTCCCAGATGGCCCGCCACCTTGAGCCAGGCCGCTGCGAGCGGAACTCCAGCGTCACGGCACGGAAGATGAGCATCACCAGCACCAGCATGAACGCGAGGTAGAAGCCCGAGAAGAGGGATGCATAGGCGAAGGGGAAGATGGCGAAGAGGACGCCGCCCCCCAGGATCAGCCAGACCTCGTTGCCGTCCCACACCGGGCCGATGGAGTTGAGCAGCGTGCGCCGCTCGGTGTCGGTCCTCGCCAGCGGCAGATGCAGGACCCCCACGCCCATGTCGAACCCATCGAGGACCAGGTAGCCCCCGATGATGACGATGAAAAGGGCGAACCAGATCTCGTTGAGGATCATCGCGTCATCCTCTCGTCACCCGCACCACGCGCGCTGAAGATGCCGCGCAGGGTGTCGGGCAGCTCCTCCACCGGTTTGGTCTCGACCTCTTCCAGCGGCGCCGGCCCGTGCTGGATCTTGGCGTTCATGAGGTACACGAAGAGCGCCAGCAGCAGCACGTAGATCAGCACGAAGCCACCCAGCGAGATGACGATCTCCCCGGCCGACACGACCGGTGACGTGGCATCCGCGGTCAACATCAACCCGTACACGATCCATGGCTGGCGGCCGAACTCGGCCACCCACCAGCCCATGGTGATGACGAAGATGGAGACGAAGACGGTCGACACCACGATCCAGAGCGCCCAGCGATGCTCCAACAGCTTCCGTTTCCAGAACCACAGCCCAGCAGAGAGCAGCGCGAAGGGCACGATGGCCATGCCCAGCGCCACCATCAGGTGATACGACTGGAAGGTCAGGTTCACCACCGTCGGCGGGACCTCGAACGAGTCGATGCCCTCGACGGTGCCCTGGCCGCTGAGGAAGCTGAGCAGACCAGGGACGGCCAGGCCGGTGGTCGTGCCCGCGTCCGCGTCCACCCAGCCGAACAGGTAGGCAGGGGCGTTCTCCTGGGTGTCCCAGATGCCCTCCATGGCGGCCAGCTTGGTGGGCTGGTTTTCGGCCACGTTGCGTGCCGACTCGGGTCCAAAGACGAAGGCGTTGGCCAGGGCGAAGAGGATGAAGAACGGCAGCGCGATGGAGAGGGCAGCGCGACCCAGGTCGGCGAACTCGCGCCGCTTCAGGATGTACCACGCGCCCACACTGGCAACGAGGGCTGCTCCCGCTGTCCAGCTGGCGACGAACACGTGCAGGATGCGTGGCATGAAGGAGGGCGTGAAGACGACCTCCCAGAAGTCGGTCATCACGGCGCGGGTCGGGGCCGGTGTGTTCTGGATGTCGAAGCCTGCCGGCGTCTGCATCCAGGAGTTGGCCATCACGATCCAGAGCGCGCTGAAGTGGGCACCCACGACCACCATCAGGCTGGCCAGGAACCACATACGCGGGCCCAGGCGATTGCCGCCGAAGAGCATCAGGCCCAGGAAGCCACCCTCGAGGAAGAAGGCGAAGACGCCCTCCGCAGCCAGAAGCGAGCCGAAGACGTTGCCCACGAAGCGCGAGTATTCGGCCCAGTTCATGCCGAACTCGAACTCCATGACGACGCCGGTGGCGACGCCCATGGCGAAGATGATGCCGTAGATCTTCACCCAGAAGAACGACAGGCGGCGCCACTTGGGATCCTTGGTGCGCAGGTACATGCCGCTGACGATGAGCAGCATCAGGCCCAGCCCCATGCTGAGGGGCGGGAAGATGAAGTGGTAGCTCGCCGTCAGGGTGAACTGCAGGCGAGCGAGCAGTTCGGCATCCAAACCCCGTGTCCCCCTCTGCGTCGACGGGCTACGCCAAGCCAGCGGCCACGGACAGGCTGCCAAGCTTCGCGCCATGCTGCGCCAGCGCATGGAGCACGCCCTGTGCCATTCGGCCATGCGAGGGTGGGCCGTTGGTTGGCGCTTGCCACGGGAACGAGTGACAGGCAGGTGGTGGGGCTGGGACCGGTCTGGTTGTCCTGAGCCTTCGGGTCGCTCGGCAGGGTGTCCTTCTGACGGGTAAGTAATACATTACGTTCATGTCAGAACGTAGCAGGCCGCCCGTCGACGCCGAGCTGGATGGAGCACGGGCGGCTGCGTTCGGCCGGGTGTTCGTGCTGCAGCAGCATCTTGCGCGGCTCGCTGACGCAGCCCTCGAACCCCTGGGCCTGACCAGCCGCCAGTGGCTGCTCCTTGCGGTCCTGACGCGAGCGTTCCCAGGCCGAGCACCCAGCCTCACCGAGGCGGCGGCCGTCTACGGGAGCTCGCGCCAGAATGTGAAACAGGTTGCCCTCGGCCTCGAGGCCAAGGGGTATCTGCGACTGCTGGCAGACCCGACCGACGCACGTGCCAGGCGCCTGCATGTCACGAAGCAGGTGGCGGAGTTCGACAGTCCGGCAGGGCAGGCCCGCGCAGCGGAGCTGCTCCGAAACGCATTCGCCGGTCTGGAGCGGGATGACGTGATGGCTCTGGAACGACTGCTCGGACTCTGGCTGCACGCGCTTGCGCCGCCGGCTGACGGGCCACCCACGCCGGACGAACCGATCCCCACGAAGGAGACGAACCCATGACCACCCCCTCAGCACAGGCAACGGTAACGGACACGCAGAGGCTCGGACCTGCGCCGTGGGTACTGTCGGTGTCGCTGCTGGTCGCGGCCGCGACAGCGACGATCAGCGCACTCGCCGTGCCGGAGACGCTCCATGGGCCGGCGGTCATGGTGGGATCCATGCGCGGCACTGCCCTGGTCATGCTGGTGATCGCGCTGCCCATCCTGGTGGTGTCCATGGCGGCAGCTCGGCAGAACCGCTTGCTCGGCTTCGTCGGATGGATCGCGAGCCTCGTGTTCATCACCTATCAGGCGTGGATGTTCCTGTTCGCGATCCCCTTCAACGGCTTCTTCCTGGTGTACGTGGCGATGCTCGGATGCGGCTTCTGGGGCGTGGTCGCCCTGCTGCTGCGCCTGCGCACCGAGCCGTTCGCCTCACAGTTCGGCCGGTCGATGCCCGTACGTCTGCTGGCCGGGTGGATGATCGCGTCCTGCCTCGCCTTCTATGCACTTTGGCTGAAGAACGTCGTGCCGGCACTCTTCCAGGGCGCCGATCCCGCGTTCCTCGAAGGCAGCGGCATGGTCACCGCCACCAACTATGTACTCGACATGGCACTGTTCCTCCCCTTCACGCTGATCGTCGCCGTGGCGCTCTGGCGCCGAACCTCGTGGGGTCTCGTCGTTGGCGGCGCGATGCTCCTGATGCTCGTCCTGGAGTCGCTCGCCATCGCGGTCGATCAGTGGTTCGGTTCCCTGGCCGATCCGGCCTCACCCGTGGCATCGGCAGCTGTGGCACCCATGTTCATCGTGATCACCGCCATCGGCGCCGTTGCGCTTGGGATCTGGTTTCGAGGAACGATCCGCACGCCCGGGGTGTCGTCGGCAGCCATGGCACTGCATGGCGGTTGAACGGGGCGGTCTCAACGCCCCTCAAGCACTCTGGGCGAGGTCGGCACTGGTCAGCGCGTACGTCACCGCCACGCCGTCGCTCATGATGAAGCAGCCACCCTTCACCGGGCAGGCCGCGCAGCCGGCGTCGTCGTAGACGATGGCGCGGAGCCGACCGCGAGAGATGAGCGTGTCAAGCATGCCCTCGAGGGCCGACGGCTCGATGCCCAAGTCACGGCTCAGGTCGGCCAGGCACATCGGCCGTCCGGCCTCGCGGATGGCCCGCAGCACGTCGCTCAGCACGGCACGTCGCTCAGCATCAGGCGAAACCCAGGAACGTGCCGACCTGGAAGACCAGCACCGCCAGAAGCCAGGCCAGGCCCAGTTGATACAGCCCGGAGAATGCCGCCCAGCGCCAGCCGAACTCGCTCCTGATGGCCGCCAGGGTGGCCACGCACGGCGTGTAGATGAGCACGAACATGACGAACGCGAGAGCGGCCGCCGGCGTGAAGTTGGCGCTCAACGCGCTGCTCAGCGCCGTCTCCTGCGGGTCCGCCTCGTCGCGACGGGTCAGGTCCACGCCCGGGACGATGCTGAGGGTCGCGCGCACGGCGCCATCGGCCGCCGCTACCAGTGAGGCTCCGATCTCTCGCACGTCCTCACCCAGCGAGGGCGGCGGCGCCTCGTGGACGGGTTCGTCATCGCCCAAGTAGGCCTGGGCCATGGAGGTCACCACGACCTCCTTGGCGATGAACCCCGTCACCAGCGCGCCGGATGCCTCCCAGGTGCCGAAGCCGGCCGGTTCGAAGACCGGCGCGGCCGCCGCGCTGACCTGCCCGAAGAGGCTGTCACGCCGTTCCTCGACGCCCCACGGCAGGTTCATCAGGAACCACAACCCGACCGAGATGACGAAGATGACGGTCCCGGCCTTGACCACGAACTCCTTGGTCTTCTGCCACGTGTGCATGGTCAGCGCCTTGACCGTGGGCACTCGGTAGGGTGGCAGCTCCAGCGCGAAGACCGCGTCGTCCCGCTCGCGCAGGATGGTGCGGGAGAGCACGATGGCGACGAGGCCGGCGATGAGGATGCCCACCACGTACAGGCCGGTGATGACGCTGGCCGCGGCCGCACCGAAAAACGCGAGGCCGAAGACCACGTACACCGGCAGACGAGCCGAGCAGGACATCAGCGGCACCAGCAGGCTGGTCATGATGCGCTGCGTCCGGTTCTCCAGCGTGCGCGTGGCATAGATGGCGGGGACGGCACAGCCAAAACCCAGCACCATGGGGATGAACGACTTGCCATGCAGGCCGGTGAAGCGCATCACCCGATCCATCACGAAGGCCACCCGCGCCATGTAGCCGCTGTCCTCCAGCAGCGTCAGGAAGAGATACAGCACCACTAGGCCGGGCACGAAGACGAGCACCGCGCCGACGCCCGCGATGACCCCGTCCACCGCCAGTGAGACGAACCAGTCAGGCGCCGAGAACAGATCCATCAGAGCCACCGTCCAGCGCGTGACCGGACCGCTGATGACCGCGTCGACCCAGTCGAGGAAGTACGCCGAAACCTCGACCACGAGCTTGAAGACGACGTACATGACGGCGAAGAAGATGGGCAGGCCCAGCAGCCGGTTGGTCAAGACGCGGTCGAGCCGGTCGGTGACGCTGTAGCGAGAGACGGCCGAGGCATCCACGACCTCGCGCACGACCCCGTGGACGTAGCCGTAGCGAGCATCGGCGATGGCGATGTCGGCGCTATCACCGTACATCGCGGCGATGCGTGCGCTGCCCGCCGAGGCCGTCGCCAGGATACGTGTGCCGCCGTCAGCGGCAGCCACACGAGCAACGAGGTCGGCCTCCCCTTCCAGCAGCTTGATGGCGAGCCAGCGCGGCTGGTAGGCGCCGGCCAGCTCAGGCTGGGCTGTGATGAGGTCGATGAGCGCGGCGATCTCAGCCTCTGCCTCCACGCCATAGTCGATGTGGAAGGGTGGGTAGCCGGCGGTACCTGCGAGTGTCGTCATCGATGACCCGAACGGGACGGCCCCGGCGACCTAGGCCACCAGCCGCAGCGGTGGTCGTCCCGGGCCGACAAGGTCGACGGCCGCGTCGATCAGGCGGTCGAGCCCCCTGGCGCGGTGACCCACGGTCTCGATGATGGCCGCGTGGCCAAGCAGGGCGCTCAGTCGTGCGAGGTCGATGCGGATGCCCTGGGCTCGCGCGCTGTCACTGACGTTGAGCGCCAGCACGAGTGGCAGGCCCAGCTCGAGCAGTTGGGCGGTGAGGTACAGGTTGCGCTCGAGGTTGGTGGCGTCGACCACGTCGATGACGACGTCTGCCTCGCCGCCCAGCAGGTAGTCGCGAGTGATGATCTCCTCGGGCGACAGGGCGCTCAGGCTGTAGGTTCCGGGCAGGTCCACCAGCCGGCCCACGAGGTCGCCGCGCCGGAACGTTCCCTCCATCTTGGCGACGGTCTTGCCCGGCCAGTTCCCGACGTGGTGGCGTGAGCCGGTGAGGGCATTGAAGATGCTCGTCTTGCCTGCGTTGGGATTACCCGCCAACGCCAGCGTGAGGGTGCCACTCATGCTGCTGGCGCCGTCTCGCCGACGGCGTGGAGCGCTTCCACGGTGATGGTCGCGGCCTCGCGCTTGCGCAGGGAGAGGTGGTAGCCCTTGATGACGAACTCGAGCGGGTCACCCAGGGGCGCGGCACGCTGGAGGGTGATGGTCTCGCCTCGAACGACGCCCAGCTCCAGCAGCCGACGGCGCGCCGCCGGGCGCCCCCCGACCCGGAGGATCCGGCCCGTCTGTCCCCGGCCCAGCTCGTCGAGACCCACGATCGTGGCGGCGGCCGGACAGTACTTGCGGCAGCGCCGCGGCACCGGTCGACCCAGGGCGAAGGCGCGCGTGAGGAAGCGGCAGCTTCGGTGCTCGCAATCCTGATTCTGGGGGTCAGAATTCATATCCCTATTCCACGGTGCTGGCTCGCCGATGGGTAGTGACGTGTGGCCACTCTGCAGGGTCCCTTAGGCCCAAAGGCCAGAGGCCTTGTATCAGTTCGTCAGGTGTCCTTGATGCGACGAGACGGAAGGGACAGCCAGAACCTCGCCCCGTGCGGTTCCACATTCTCGACACCCACGCTGCCTCCCTGGGCATCGGCCAGGGCGCGCACGATGGCCAGTCCCAGGCCAGACGTCCCGGACAAGCGCTGCCGCGAGGGATCGGCCCGATAGAAGCGGTCGAACACGTGGGGAAGGTCGTCGACAGTGATACCTGGCCCGCTGTCGCGGACAGATAGGCAGACCTCGCCGCCTGCCCGTCGAGCCTCGAGCGTGATGGTGCCGCCGGCAGGCGTGTGGCGCAGGGCATTATCGAGCAGCGCCGCGAGCATCTGGCGCAGTCGCTCATGGTCGGCGTAAGTGGTCATGGGCTCAGCCGCGGGCTCGACCTCGAGGTGCACGCCGGCCAGCTCGGCGCGCGGTGCGAACGCCGTCACCACCGCTGCCATGACCTCGGCGACATCCACATCGGCGCGCCGGAGGGGCAGGTGACCGGACTCGGCCAGGCTCACCGTACGCAGGTCATCGACGACCCGCGCCAACAGGTGCGACTGCTCGCGGATGGTCTGAAGGTGTCGGTCGTCGTGCTGGTATACGCCATCGAGGATGGCGGTGGTGGTCGCGTCGATGACGGTGATCGGCGTCTTGAGTTCATGGGCGGCGTCCTGGAACAGGCGGCGGCGCGCAGCGTCGGAGCGCTCGAGCGCCTCGGCCATCGCGTCGAAGGAACGCGCCAGGTCGCCGATCTCGTCCCCGCGGCCGGCCAGCTGTGAGCGTCGCGTCAGGTCGCCTGCAGCGACATCAGCGGCGGCCTCGCGCAGCCGTCCCAGCGGCCGCACCAGCCGCCCCGCCACCAGGAGCCCCAGCAGCGAGGCGCCGGCGGCGGCCACGGCCGCACCCAGCACGATGGCCGTCGTCGTCTCCTGCTGGGCCCGCCCAGGGCCACGCCCCTCTCGCGGACCGGGTCCAAGGCCCACGCCCTGGCTGCCTCCTCGGGCATCGGACTCGGCCTCCAACTGCCGGAACCCTCGGTCGACGATGGCCGGCGTCACCAGCGCGATGGCACCGGCGGTCACGATCGCCACCAGCACGAACATGAGCGCCAGTCGGACGCGCAGGCTCATCGACGGGCGGCCCGGTAGCCCACCCCACGCACCGTCTCCACGTAGTCGCCGCCGTCGATCGGCCGGCCGAGCTTGCGTCGCAGGTTCTTCACGTGGCTGTCGATGGTGCGGTCTTCGGACTCGAAGGCTTCCCCGAAGATGCGCTCGCCCAGCTGACCTCGCCCGAGCACCGTGCCGGGCCGTTCTGCCAGGGCCGACAACAGGTCGAACTCGACCCGCGTGAGGGCGATGATCTCGTCGCCCCGGCGGACCTCGCGGGCATCGGCATCGATGGCCAGGTCGAGCAGCATCTGTGGTGCAGCGATGGCGCGCGGCTCTTCCAGGCGCCGCAGGACGGCCCCGATGCGCGCCACCAGCTCACGCGGCTCGAAGGGCTTCGTGAGGTAGTCATCGGCACCCATCTCCAGGCCGGCCACGCGGTCGATGACGTCGTCGCGCGCAGTCAGCATGACCACGGCGCTGGCGATGCCGTCGGCCCGCAGCTGTCGCAGCACCTCGAAGCCGGAGCGGCCCGGCAACATCACGTCGAGCACGAGGACCTCCGGGCGAGTCGCCCGGGCCAGCTCGTAGGCGCGGTCGCCATCGGCAGCGGTCTGGACCTGGTGACCTTCCCGCTCCAGATAGGCGCCGACCACCTGGGTGATGTGGGGTTCGTCATCGACGACGAGGATGCGAGCCATCAGGGGTGGATGGTACGTCGATGGCCAGGACTGACCCCGGCCATCGAGTGAATGCAAGCTGGCTGAGCGGTCATCGCGGGCAGCGCATGCTGCTGAGCGGCGGCCCGCCGAGCGGTTACTGCTGGCGCTGGAAGGCAGCCAGGTGCTGGCTGCTCGCGGTCAACAGGTTCGAGTACATCTCGAAGACGTCGGGTGCGCTGACCTCCAGCGAGGTCAGCTCGTCGTAGCCGGCCACGCGAACCTCGAGATCAGCGATGTCGGTCTCCTCGATGAGTACGCCCACTGCGATGGCTTCCTCGAGGCTGGCCGAGCCCTTGGCGATGAGTTCGTCATGGAGCTGCTGGATGGCGTCGTCGCTGAACACTCCCTGGGCCAGCACCGACGTGTCGTCCTCGATACCGTAGCGCTCATGGACCGTGTCCACGGCCAGCTGGTGACGGGCTTCGGACTGCGCGATGCGCTCGAAGACCGGGAGGTCGTACATCGTGGCGAACGTGGCATAGACGTCGTGCGCCATCTTCTCCTCGTTGGCCATGAAGACCAGGCCCGCGATGTCGGCCTCGCTGAGCGTACCCATCTCGGCATCGCACCCGTCACAGTACTCAGGTCCGCGAAGCGCGTCCTCGTCCCAGCCGCGGCCACCGCCGGCGGCAGCCTGACCGCTGGGGCCTCGGCCTGCCCTGACGTCCTCGTCGGCCCAGTTGCCAGCGCCCTTGCCGAGCTGCGATGCGCCGTCCGTCATGCGCGCCCGGGCCTGTCCGCGCCCGCCGGTGGGCGTCTGGGTCACCGCGCCGCCACGGGCTCGCACCTGCAAGGCTTCACTGGTCTCGCTGGTGCAGTCACCATCACAGTCGGCGGCGCGCGGCCCGGGGCCCACGGCGAAGGCCGCCGTCGGTGCCAGTGCGCTGACACTCAGGGCCACTGCGGCCGAGATGGCGAGGAGGGTTCGAGGGGATCGAGTCTGCATCGTAGGTACTCCATGTGGTCGAGGCACCCGCTGGGCGCCAGTGCGGGGTTGATGCCGACACGATGCAGGCGTCATTCGCAGGCGCGATGGACCGAACATGGAGATTGCGTGGAGATGTGGCGCCCGCCGCAGACGGGCGGCCAGACCCGGACGTCAGGCGTGCGGCCAGGCGCGCACGTAGCGAAGCTGTTCGGGCATCGTGAGCGTGTGTCGCCGCGCAGCGTGGACACGGCCGATGGCGGCATCGGCAGCCAGGCCGGACTCGCGAAGCAGGCAGGCCGAAGTCATCCCAGCGCGATCGAGTCCACCACGGCAGGCGATGCCCAGGGTCGCACCCCCACGCACGCGCTCGGCCAGGCTGGCCAGCAGGCTCCGATAGGCGGCGTGATCGGTCGGCAGCCTGGGGTCGGCGATGGGATAGCGGATCAGCTCCACGCCGTGGGCGGGCAGCACATCGACCACCTCGGTCGCCCGGCAGCGTTCCAGCTCGTCGTCCTCGACGAGCAACAGCAGGATGTCCACGCCCAGCTCCCTGAGGCGGGCGGCATCGGCCACCAGGTCGCGCCAGTGAGGGCCGGTGTAGTAGCCCAGGTAGCGCTTGCCGGGCAGGAAGGTCATGCCGACGCGTCCGCCGGCGGTGGCCAGGTCGGTTCCGCCAAGGTCCATGAAGTCGACTCGGAGCGGACGGCGGTGCGAGGTCTGCCATGGCTGGCCGTCCCACTCGGAGGCATCGGTCTCGGCCAGCCGATCGGCCAGCTCCTGCGCAAGGTGGCGGTCGCGCAGGCCGAAGCGCCAGGCTGAGGGGATGTCGTGGACACCGAAGTGCGCGCCGGCGAGGCCACCTGCGATGGCCGCCGTGGTGTCGGTGTCGTGGCCATAACGCACGGCAGCACGGACCGTGGCCGCGTAGCCGTCGGCGGACTTGAAGCACTCCCAGGCGGTCCAGAAGCTGTCGACCACGCGCCCACCGCCGCGACGTTCAGGCCAGGCCACGAAGGTATCGAGCGCCGCCATGGCCTCGGGCGCCGGCGCTGACTCCCTGGACCCGGGCAGACCGCTACGGCCCAGGATGTCGCGCAAGCTGGCAAGCGATCGGTCGAGGACATCGGCTCGGTCCGCTGCTCCCTGCAGCAGTCGTCGGACGATGAGCGCGTATAGGGCGCAGGCGAGCTGTGCCTCGGCGCTGCCGTGGCTGACACGCGAGGCGCGGATGGCCTTGTCGACGAGCTCCTCGTCGTCCACCGAGCGGCATACCAGCGGCAGCGGCAGGATGCGCATCAAGGAGCCGTTGCCCTTGGCCGCGACATCGCCAGCCTCCTCCGGAGCAGCACCCGAGCGAAGCCGCTGCAGCGCCTGCGATGTCGCATTGCCAACGTCGAAGACGCGCCCACCCGGGGCGTACGCTCCCTCGTCCTTCCAGGCCAGCATCCGGCGCGCCTGGTCAGCCGTATCGAAGCCGACCGTCAGCAACGAGTCCAGCAGCGCCAGCATCAAGGCGCCATCGTCACTCCACGTGCCCGGCGGCTGATCGTAGGTGCCATGGCCGCGCCACTCCACCTCGGCGATGGCGGCGGGATCGCTGAACTCGTAGGGTACGCCGAGGGCGTCACCGCAGAGATGACCGTAGACCGCACCCTCGAGTCGCTCAGGCAACGGCATGTGGGCGTCCCTCCCCTGTGCTCGCCACGCGCGGCCGATGAGCATGCGCCAAGGCGTCCGTCTCAGCCGCGACCAGAAGATGGCGGCATCCGATGGCCGCCGCTCGACCTCGTTGGCCATGCCTGCCGCTCAGCGCGCGTTCAGACCTCGCGGGGGACCTGGCGGAACAGGCGGCAGGTAGCGCCGAAGAACTTGTGGAAGCCGTCGGCGGTCTTGCCGTACCAAAGCGGGCAGCTCACCAGCGCGGTGATGCCGTTGGCGCGACAGAACTGGTGTGCCTCTTCGGAGTAGCTGCCGGCACCGATGTTCTTGTGGATCCACACCTTGTCGATGCCCAGCTCCTTGCACTCCTGGGCGACCGACAGGGAGGCCTTGTGGTTGGTGGCGATGACCACGCCATCCACGCCACCGGGGATGTCCTTGAGGCTGTGGTAGCAGGTATCCCCCATGATCTTGTCGGCGTTGGGATTGACCGGGAAGACCTCGTAGCCGCGCTCCTTGAAGCGCGAGTAGATGCCGTTGCTGGCGTGTGCGCCGCCGGGATCACGAGAGACACCGGCGACGGCGATGCGCTTCAGGGACAGGAAGTCGTCGACGGCCTGGTCGATGGTGGGCATGGTCACTCTCCTGCGAGCTGCATACGGGCGCCCGCTGCCTGGGTGCGGGCGTGGCCGTCTCAAGCATCCAGGCGGGCGGGCACCCTCGACAGTGCCATTGCGCCCCCGTGCGGGCGTACGCTCGGCCGCTATCCCTCGCTGGCAGCCTCATCGCCGGTCGGCTCGGCGGCGGCTTCGGCGTTCCGGGTGAGGAACAGCTGCCACTCCAGGTCGCCGGCATCGGCCACGGAGACGACGATGGGCGCGGTGGGCATGGTCACGCCGAAGGAGGTGAAGTCCACTGGCAGGGCGCCGACGACCACGACCACGTCGCCCACTCGCTGGCCCGTCAGCTCCAGGGTCACCTCCTGGCTCACGTCTCGGATGGTGACGACGCCGGGGACGCTGGCGGTGAACGGCTCGCCCTCGACGGGCACCGCACCCAGGTCGACGGGTGCGCTGGAGCTGAAGGTGGCCGTGGGGAACGCTGCCGTTTCCAGCGCGCTCTGGATGGCGCCGTCACGGCGCGGACGGTCGCTGATGATGGCGGTGAGGTCGGCTTCGATGAGCGCCTGCTCGATGACCGTGCCGGAGGCCGTCAGCTGGCCGCTCACGGCTGGCGTGCGCCCGACCGCCTCGACCTGGCCACCCGGGTTCAGCTCCTCGGCGACCCGGAAGCCGACCCACGAGCTGCTGAAATCAGCGAAATCGCCGATGTCCGTGTCGACGGTCCAGGTGCCGTCGATGCCGTCGGGCGCGGCGGCGGGCGACTCGCTCGGCTCCTGGGCGTGGGCACTGGCGCTGCCGAGCACGAGGGCGGCACCAAGGGCGAAGGCGCTGATGGGCAGCAACCGCACGAGGCTGCCGGGTCGATCGAGGGTCATGACTCGGATATTGCTCACGACGATCTCCTGGTTCTTGGGGGCGATTGGAGAGGCGCAGCATATCCGCCATCGGCGGGGAGGGTGGCAACCCACCTCGTGGGCATTCCGGAGCGTGCGTGCGCCTGCCCGCTGCCGCGCCCGATGTCGGTGGGGACGGTACCGTCACGGGGATCACGCCAAAAGGAGGATGCCCATGACCCGACTCGAACCGCTCTCTCTTGACCAGGTCGAAGGGCTCGAGGAGGTCGAGCAGACATACCAGCGCACCCTCGGCTTCGTGCCCAACGGGTTGCGCATCATGGCGCGGCGCCCAGAGATCGTGCGGGGCTTCATCGCGCTACGACGGGCTGTGCTCGACCCCGCCTCGGGCACCGTTCCGGCCGAGCTCAAGAACCTCGTGGCCCACATCGCCAGCCGGACACACGGCTGCATGTACTGCCAGGCGCACGCGCTGCAAGGGGCCGGGCGCGCCGGGGCTGAGCAGGCGCGCCTGGAAGCGATCTGGGAATACCAGAGCAGCGAGCTCTTCAGCGAAGCGGAGCGCGCCGCGCTCGACTTCGCCGTCCATGCCGCCGCGGTGCCCAACCTCGTGACCGACGCCGACTTCATCCGGTTGCGCCAACACTGGACGAAGGCCAGATCGTCGAGATCCTGGCCGCCGTGTCGCTCTACGGCTTCCTCAACCGCTGGAACGACTCGCTCGCCACGCCCCTGGAGGAAGGCTCGGCTGCGTTCGCCGAGGCGGCCCTCGGTGACAAGGGCTGGACCCGCGGCAAGCACGAGTAGCGGACAGCACGCACAGTAGCGGCCACGCCACGAAGGCCACGCCATGACCGCGACGTCTCCCGCTCGCTACTCCGCGACGAGGACCGGTTCGGTGATGGCCAGGTCGGCTGCGAGAGCGCGCAGGGGGGTGACACCGATCTGCGCGAGCGTCTCGTGATAGGCGCGCACCGCGCCCTCGGGGCTGAGCTCACCGCGAAGCACCCGAGGCATGAGCCTCACCAGGTCCAGCTGTGACTCGGCCTGCTTGATCTTGCGTCCGAAGAGCGCCACGCGGGCGCCCAGCGAATGGACCCGTTGCAGCAGCTCGAAGGTGTCCCGCGTCGTCCCGGCCGCCCCGCCCAGGATGCCCACCACGAGCGAGCGATCGTGCTCGACCAGCTCGGCCAGGGCGTCGGCGCCGTTGTAGGCCACCTTCAGGAAGATGGGCCGCTGCGATCGCGTGACCCCGGCCAAGGTGCGCACGATGGAATCGTTGACGAACGCTGCGATCTGCGCCGTCTCGAGGCCGACCGGAGCATTGGGGTTGAACACCTCGAGGAAGTGCCGGATGCCCAGCTCGGCTGCCTCCAGGCGAAAGACCCGGTAGGCCTCGAGCGTCGCCAGGTCACGCTCGAGGTCAAGGTTGAAGGTCACCGAGTACAGCACCAGGTCGCAGAAGGGCGCGATGGTCGCCAGGTCGGCTGTGCGGAACGGTCGCGAGGGCAGTGCGCTGTAGCGGCTGCCGCGGGCAAGCCAGATGTCGGAGCTGTCGTTGGCCCGGACGGCGAGGGTCACGTCGTCCGCGTCCAGGGCGCCTTCGGCGGCTAGGCGCTCCCCGTTCGAAGCCGACGTCAGCAGGACATCGAGGACGCCGTGACCGACGAGCGTCCGCATCGACCCCAGGTAGGCCTCACGCGTCCGGTAGATGCCGGCCCCCACGGTCGTGTCCGGCACAGCCGGGACGGCCGACACCGTCCCTGCCGAGGTGACGCCAAAGGCCATGTCGGCATCCTTGGCATCCGCCAGCACGAAGTCGTCAGGTTCGTCCTGGCCCGCAGCGATGTGGGCCAGCTTGCGGTCGAGCCGACGCACCCTGGTGCTCACGAGCGCCTGGCGACGAGCGGACTGCTACGCCGCCGCAAGCGCCGACGCCGGGCGGGCCATCTCCTCGTCGGTCATGTGCATCTCCACGGCGCCGGTCATGATGGCCACCGCCTCCGACATGCTGTGGGACTTGGGCGTGACCACGGCCACGCGCCGACCCAGCCGGTGGATGTGGATGCGGTCGGAGACCTCGAAGACGTGCGGCATATTGTGGCTGATGAGGATGACCGGGATGCCTCGATCGCGGACGTCGCGGATGAGCTGGAGCACCTTTCCGGACTCCTTGACCCCGAGCGCGGCGGTGGGCTCGTCCATGATGATCACGCGCTGTCCGAAGGCGGCGGCCCGCGCCACGGCGACGCCCTGGCGTTGACCGCCGGACAACGTCTCGACGGCCTGGCTCATGTCCTGGATGGTGAGCAGCCCCAGGTCGGACATCTCCTTGCGCGCAGCTTCGCGCATGCCGCCCAGGTCGAGCATGCGGAACACCGAGCCGAGGATGCCCGGCTTGCGGCGTTCGCGTCCCAGGAAGAGGTTCGTGCCGATGTCCAGCGCCGGACAGACGGCGAGCGTCTGGTACACCGTCTCGATGCCGGCGGCCTGCGAGTCGCTGGGCGAGGTGAGGTGGACACGCTGCCCATCGATATGGATCTCGCCCTCGTCCGGGTCACGGCGCCGCTGAAACACTTGATGAGGGTCGACTTGCCGGCACCGTTGTCGCCGATGACACCGAGGACCTCGCCCGGGTAGAGCTCGAGATTGGCGCGGTCGAGGGCCACGACGCGGCCGTAATTCTTGACCAGGCTCTTGGCCTGGAGCACGGGCTGCGGGAGCCCGCGCTCGGGCCGGCGGCGGTCATACGCTCACCCTCCGGATCCACTGGTCGAGCGTGACCGCGAGGATCACGAGCAGGCCGATGGTGAAGTCCTGCCACAACGGGTCGAACTTGATGACGAGATCCCCGATCTCGTACTGAGAGATGGCCAGTCCATTGCGCGCCACGCCCACGATGATGGCCCCGATGAGCGTGCCGATGACGGTGCCGCGGCCGCCGAACAGGCTGGTGCCTCCGATGACCACGGCGGTGATGGAGTCCAGGTTGGCCGAGGTCCCGGCCTGCGGGCTGGCACCACCGAGACGGCCGATGAGGAACCAGCCGCCGATGGCGTAGATGAAGCCGGCGACGCCGTAGACCGCGAGCAGGACGCGGTCGGTCTTGATACCGGTCAGGCGCGATGCTTCCGGATCGTCACCGGTGGCGTAGATGTGACGCCCCCAGGCGGTGAAGCGCAGGACGTACCACATGATCGCGAACATGCCCAGCATCAGGAACGACGAGAGCGGGACAGCCGTGTCGATGAAGGGCACGTCGATGCGGGTGCCGGTCCAGGTCATGATCGGGTCCATGTCCCGGCCGTCGATGGTCGTCGACGCGGACACGAACAGGTTCAACGAGAAGAAGATGCTCAGCGTGCCCAGCGTGACGATGAAGGGCGGCAGGCGCAGGCGCGTGATGAGCAGGCCGTTGAGCAGGCCGGCGCTGGTGCCGAAGGCGAAGCCGATAAGCAGGGCCGCCACGCCCGGTACGCCGAAGTCGGCCGAGAGCTTGCCCATGATGACCGAGGAGAACACGGCCACGGCACCGACCGAGAGGTCGATGCCGGCGGTGAGGATGATGATGGTCTGCCCGATGGCCAGGGTGCCCACGAACATGACCTGCTGGACGACCAGGCTGAAGTTGAACGGCGTCATGAACCGCTCGTTGCCGAAGGCGAAGATGACCAGCATGGCCGCGAGGAAGAAGAGTGGCGCCAGGGCCGGGTACTTGTGCAGCACTCGCTGGAGCCGCTGCGCCAACGTCGGCTGCCGGCGGTCGTGCTCGCTGATCTCGCCGTCCAGCGCGAGCGCCGTCACCTCCGGGGAGGCTGCGTCGGGGCGTCGTTCCTCAGGACCGCTCATGCGAGGTCCCTCTCCTCATGGCGTCGCGTGCCTGTCGGTGTGGCTAGTGCGCGCGAATTGTAGACATGCGAACGGGGCGGCCGCTCGGCCGCCCCGTTCGCCATTCGGACTGACTCGAGACTACGGGTTGCCCCAGCAGATCTCGCGGCCTTCCTCGGCCGTGATGGACTCGACGCCTTCCTGCGGATCGTTGGTGATCAGCGTGACGCCGGTGTTGAAGATCTCGTTGCCCTCGATGTAGAACTCGCTGTCCTCGGGCGCCGGGACCTCACCGGTAAGGGCGTTGCGGATGCCCCACTCCACGCCGAGCTCGGCCATGCGGGAGGGGTACTGCTGCGACGTGGCGTCGATGATGCCGTCGTCGATGTCGCCCATGGCCTCGCAGCCACCGTCGACCGAGACGATGAGCACATCTTCGACGTCGATGCCGAAGGTGTTCATGGCCTGCACCGCACCACGAGCGGTGGGCTCGTTGATGGTGTACAGGACGTTGATCTCGGGATCGATCTGGAGCAGGTTCTCCATGGCCGTGACGCTGTTCTCCTGCGAACCCTGGCCGACTTCCTGGCCAACGATGCGCGGGTCGGTCTCGTCACCCCAGAGGGTGGGGTCGCCGATGTCGATGCCGAAGCCCTGCAGGAAGCCCTGGTTGCGCTGGACGCCCACGAGCGGCTGCGACGGATCGATGTTGATGAGCCCGATCTTGGCGTTCTCGACGCCTTCGGGGCCTAGCTTGGCGGCCGTCCACTGGCCGATCCTGAGGCCGGCGTCGAAGTTGTCGGTGGCGAAGGTGATGTCGACCGCGTCGGGCGGATCGGTGGCGGTGTCAAGCGCGATGACGATGACGCCCTCCTCGCGTGCCCGCATGACCGCCGGCGTGACGTCTGCGTTGGCAGGAGCGAGCAGGATGGTGGTGGCGCCGCGCGCAACGGCGTTCTCGATACAGGTGGTCTGCCCCTCGGGATCGGGATCCCTCACGCCCCAACAGGCCTGCAGGTCAGCGCCGAGCTCCTCGGCCTTGGCCGTGGCGCCGTCGATCATCCAGACCCAGAAGGGGTTGATGTTCTCCTTGACGATGAGGTCGATCTTGACGCCCTCGCCGTTGAGCTCCTCGTCCTGGGCGACGGCGGCGGCAGAGCCGAGCGTCCCAGCGGTCAACGCCACGCTCGCGGCGAGCACGGTGAGCCGCGCGAAGCGGCTTCGGGTAAAGGTCATCGCTACAGCGAGCCTCCTCACTACTCCTCCCACGCTGTCCGGGTGACAACGTTGTCCGGCGAGACTAGGCCTGCACAGATATCGGTGTCAAGGTTGTTCTGCAGCACGAACAGGGCTATCGTGCGTCGGGATGGCACGATCGGGGATGACAACCTTGTCCATGCCCCCGGGGAGAGCGGGCACACACCCCGCGCGGCCCACCATGCGCGAGGTGGCCGCCCTGGCCGGGGTCAGCATCAAGACGGTGTCGCGGGTCGTGAATGCCGAGCCGGGCGTGTCAGCGGCGCTGGTGGGGCGGGTGCAGGCGGCCGCCATCCAGCTCGACTACCAGCCCAACCTGGCGGCCTCCAACCTGCGCCGCGCGGCGCGCCAGACGGCCACCCTTGGCCTGCTGCTCGAGGACGTCTCGAACCCCTTCTCGGGCACCATCCACCGGGCCATCGAGAGTGTGGCGGCGGAGCGGGGTGTGGCTGTGCTGGCCACCAGCCTGGACGAGGACCCGCAGCGAGAGCGCGCGGCAGCTCGGGCCATGATCCGCCGCCGCGTCGACGGCCTGGTCATCGTGCCCACCGGCAGCGACCAGTCCTACCTGCGCGCGGAGATGCAGACCGGCCTGGCCGTAGTATTCGTCGATCGCCCCCCGCGGTTCCTCGACGCCGACACCGTGCTCACAACCAACCGTGCGGGCGCTCGGGCCGCGGTGGAGCACCTCGTGGCCGTCGGCCACCGTCGCATCGCCTTCCTGGGCGACCTGACCGAGATCCCCACCGCCGGCGAGCGCTATGAGGGCTACCTCGAGGCCCTGCATGGGCACGGCATCCGGCCGGACGCGCGGCTGGTACGCAACGACCTGCATACGGTCGAGGCAGCCGACGCGGCCGCCGAGACGTTGCTCTGCCTGCCATCCGATCAGGCACCCAGCGCCCTGTTCGCGGGCCAGAACCTGATCACCATCGGCACCATCCAGGCGCTGTATCGGCGCGGGCTCCAGCGCGAGATCGCCCTGGTCGGATTCGATGACATCGCCCTCGCCGACCTGCTCGCTCCGGGCATCACCGTGGTGGCGCAGGACCCCTACGCCATCGGCACGGCGGCGGCGGAGCTGATCTTCGACCGACTGGACGGCTACCAGGGGCCGAGCCAGCACCGCACCATCGCCACCGAGCTGATCGTGCGTGGCTCGGGCGAGATCCGGCCGCAGGCGGCGCCCACGCTCGCCTGACGCGCGTCCACCTGCCCACCGCGGCGTCGTCAGCCCAGCGGCAGCGTCGTCAGCCGTCGAGCAAGCCCTGGTCGAGGGCGACCCGGGCCGCCTCGGTACGGGTGGCCACGCCCAGCTTGCCCAGGATGTTGGAGACATGCACACCGGCAGTGGACTCGCTGATGAAGAGTGCCTCGGCGATCTCACGGTTGGTGCGCCCGGCAGCGACCAGCGCCAGCACCTCGCGCTCGCGGCGCGTCAGGCCGTAGGGCATCTCGCTCGAGACAGGCGCCGTGGCCCTGGCGTCGCCGATCCTGGCTCGCAGGCGACGGGCGGCCACGTTCACGTGCTCCAGCAGGGGCTTGGCGCCTGGCTCGGAGGCGATCCGGTGTGCCTCGTGCAGGGCGCCGACCGCGGCTTCGCGGTCAGCGGCGGCTTCGGCCGCCTGGGCTTCTCGCCAGCGCGCCATGGCGGCACGGTAGGGACGGCCCACCTCGGCCCACGCGTCCGCGATGGCGTGCCATCGCTCGACCTTGTCGTCTCCGCTCATGCGTGCCCGCTGTGCATCGACCTCCGCCACGGCCAGGCCCAGGACACGCCCCAGGTGGTCGCCCGGCTGCGCGATCTGGTCCTGCCAGACGCGGACGTGATGGGCCAGCTCGACCATGCGCGCCGCGGCCTCGTCGACGGTCGCCCGGTCACCTTCCCGGTCGGCAGCGAGGCCCAGGTCCGCCATGGACCAGGCGAGGAGCCGGGCCATCTCGGCGCGACGATAGGCGGCCCCGGAGTCCCCGATGATGGAGAAGCCCAGGTCGGCGAGCGCCAGGGCCTCGGCGCCCTGTCCGGCCAGGATGGCGTGCTGCAGTCCGCCCTGGATGACCTGGCCGTGGTGGTCGCTCGCCGGCAGGCTCTCGATGAGCCTGCGCGCCCGCTCCAGGTCGCCTCGAAGGTCTCGTCGCCTCGCGCGGCGAGGAGTTCCAGCACGTAGGTGGCGCGGTAGAGGAACTGGGCCTCGGCGCTGCCGCCGACGCGATCGGCCTCGGCGAGGATGCGGGCGGCCTCGGCCCACTGGCCGCTCTCGAAGCCGAAGCTCGCGGCCGCGTCGGCGATCCAGACGCCGTAGCTGCTGCCCACGCCCCACTCACCGCTGACGCGGATGCCCTCGCGGCACGTCTGAAGGGCTACTTCCGGGTAGCCGACCAGCCCTCGATGTCGGCGCGGTTGACGTAGGCTCGACCGATGTCGTCGGGGATGCCCAGCTCGAGGGCGATCGCGAGCGCTTCCGCGATGGAAGCCCGTGGCGGCCTCGGTCTCGCCGAGGCCGGCCAGGACGACCCCCAACGTGTTGCGGGCGTGACCCTCGAGGTCACGCGCCCCGACGGCACGGGCCGCGTCGATGGCTTCCTCACAGAGCGGACGGGCCTCGGCCATGCGCGCATGCAGCATGTACACCTGCCCCAGGCCGCTGAGGGCTCGAGATGCGCATGACCGGCGGATCGGCCGGGGCCACGCGCAGGGCCGCCTCGTAGGCGTCGATGCTGGTGGCCCAGTCGCCCGAGATCCAGAGCGCTCGGCCCAGCAGGATCTGCAACTCCGTGAGGCGAGCCGCGTCGGTGTCGCCGAGCTCCTCGATGGCCGCACGACAGGCTGCCACGGCCTGGCGGTACGGCGAACGAGAGGCCGGCCGCGCGTGCCGCACGGCGCAGCAGCTCCACGTGGTCGATGCCGACGTCCGCCCGGGATGCCCGTCCCAGTGCAGCAGCGCCTCCTCGTACTCCCGGGCGGCGATGTCGAAGGAGAAGGCGACGATGGCAGCATCCCCGGCCGCGATCGACGTCGCCAGCGCGCGGTGGTCACGCGCTTCGCGCCAGTGGTGCGCCAGCTGCACCAGGTGGCCGGCGGCTCGCTGGGGCCAGCGCCATGGGCCGACAGGAACTCGGCCCAGCGGCGGTGCAGTCGTCGTCGTTCGGTCGGCAGCAGCGCCTCGTAGACGGCCTCCTGCAGCAGGGCATGACGGAAGCTGTAGGCGTCATCCGCGTCGAAGGCCTTGATCGGCAGGAGCAGCCCCTGGTCGACGAGCAGGCGGAGGTCGCTCCGACGCGGTCGTCGTCGGCACCGACACGGCGAGCTAGGTCGTCGTGCTCCACCTCCCGGCCCCCCACCGAGGCCACGTCGAGCAGGCGTTGGGTCGACTCGGGCAGACGGTCGACGCGCGTCAGCAGCACCTCCCTGAGGGAGACGGCTCGAGCTGGCCGTCGCATCGTCGCGGCAGCACAGCAGCTCCTCGGCGAAGAAGGCGTTGCCGTCGGATCGTCGATGGATCGTCGTCGAGCTCGGCTGCCGACAGATCCTCGCCCAGGATGTGGCGAACGATCGTGCCGAGCTCAGCCAGTCCGAGCGGCTCCAGATCGATGCGCTCGACGTCGGCATCACGAGCGATCTCCGCCAACCACGGGCGCAGCGGGTGCTTGCGCGTGACCTCGTCGCTGCGGAAGCTGGCCACGATGGTCACCGGCCTCGCTGGTCGTCGCACGCAAGAGGTAGGACGTGGCCGCCAATGTGCCTGCGTCAGCCCAGTGCAGGTCCTCGAGCAACAACACCAGGGGGGCTCGTTGGAGAGCCGGCGCAGGAGGTCAAGAGCCCCTCGTACAAGCGCGTCTGGGCCACCTCCGGTCTCGGCGGGCGCGGCTGGGCTCCGAGCACGGGCACCAGGCGCGACAGATCGGCGACGGCTCGTCCGGCCAGCGCCGTCACCTTCGCCACACCCTCCTGGGCGACCAGGGCACGCAGGATCTCGGTATAGGGGGCGAAGGGCAGGCCGGCCTCGCCGACGGAGACACAGGCGCCCGGGAGCACGCGCCTGCCGTCGGCTGCGGCGAGCTCCTGCCGGTGCCCAGCAGACGTGTCTTGCCGACCCCGGCCTCGCCACCGACGACGACGTGGCGGGCTGCGCCGGCCCGGGCCAGCGCGAGCCGGAGCTGATCGACCACGTCGGCACGGCCGACCATCACCGGGCTGGTCATCCTGCGAGCCATGGCCACGATCATACGGGTGTCGCCTGGTTGATCGCCCGATGGCTCGAAGGATCTCGTCGGCCCGAGCGTGGAGCCGGCCTGCGCGTCTGCTCGGTCCGAGCGGCTCGTCGCCGTGTGGCCGAGACCCCGCGCGATGTGCGGCGCTACGCCGTGACTCGGCGGAGCAACGAGCTCGGGCTGCGGTGGCGCATTCGCGTAGGCGCGCCGGGGGTGGCCGGGCGATGCAGCCGGGCGCGTTGGCGAGTCGCTGGCGATGGGCTTCGGCGCGCAGGGCGCGCCCTCGGTCTGCGGCGAGCTATACCATCGTGTAGTCGTTCATCGTGCCGACCCTTCTCTGTCCTGGCGGCTTGGGGGCTGCCGCGTCTGGACCAAACGATGGGCCTAAAGGGTGGGCCGACACATCGGGAGAACCCGGTAGGCGGGGGCTGCGAGACCTTCATTTCCAGCGGCCGCGGCAGCCACGGGTCGAGTCGCAGACGTGGCGGCGTGGTGGCGCCTAAAGGCCGGGACGGGAGTGGCGACGCCTCCGGTGGCGCTGTCGGCTTCCGGCGACCCTGCCGGGGCTTCCGGCGTCGCTGGCGGGGTGCCCAGCGTCGACAGCGGCACCTGCAGCATGGGACTGCCCATCTCGGCAGCACGGTCGCCCTCGCGGGTGCGAGCGTCGAAGAGCAGCACCCAGTCGCCCCCTGGGATCGGGCGCCACCACGTCCAGGCTGATGGTGGCGGCCTGGCCTGGCTCGAGCCGCGGCAGGCGCGCCTGTCCCACCGGGGTGCCCTCGCGGATGCGGCCGATGTAGTGCGACGTCGCCGGCAGTGCGGCCACGCCCAGGCGCCACTCACGCATCGGCTCGTTGCCCTGGTTGCGCACCTCGACCTGGTAGCTGACGGTCTCGCCCGCCGCGACCGGCCCCGCTGGCCCGTCCAGCAGCTCGTAGCCCACGTGCGTCGAGCGCCTGGCGAGGTACGCGGCGATGGCGTCGTAGTAGGCGACCGCCATGCGGGCGCGCACCGACGGCCGCTTCAGGAAGCGCAGCTCACGCTCATTGGAGAGGAACATGCCCTCGCTCAGCACCCCCGGCATCTGCGTGGGCCGCCGCAGACGCGGTGGGTCGTAGTCGCGCAGGACGTAGTAGGGGTAGATGAGCGTGCCGTGATCGTAGGGCTGGTAGCCCGCCGAGATGTCAGCCAGCGCCGCCACCATCTCGTCCTGCACCAATCGAGCGAGGCGCTCGGAGCGGGCGCCGAAGGGCCGCTCGTCGAAGTAATAGGTGGAGGGGCCGCCGACCGACTCGTTGACGGCGATGTTGTTGTGGATCGAGATGAACAGGTCGGCGCGCGCGAGGTTGGCGACGTCGGGTCGAGCCGCCAGCTCGTCGTCGTCATCGATGATGCCGTCTCCCGTGCGCTCCTGTGGAGGGTCGTTGACGAAGGCATCGGTGGTGCGGGTGATCACGACCCTCACGCCGGCGCCCTCGAGCATGCGGGCCAGTCGCAGGCCGATGTCGAGGTTGATGTCGGCCTCGCGAGTGCCGTCGGCACCGACCGCGCCCGGGAGCTCGCCGCCGTGCCCGGGATCGACGGCCACGCTGATGAAGCCGGGCCGTGCCGGATAGACGGCTCGATCGGCGACGGTGACCCACGCCTCCGAGCGATCGGTGGAGCCATCGGCCACGGAGGTCGCCGCAGCCACGATGCGATAGGGGCCATCGGTGGCACGTGCTCCGTCGTCGTCACGCCCGAACCAGCTCACGCTGATGGTTCCCGGATCACGCACGCCCGAGGACAGCTCACGCACCGTACGACCATCGAAGTCGGTGACGCGAACACGCAGCTCGGCCCGGTCGCGCAGGGTGACGTTGACGTCGACGCGCTGGCCGGCGTCCGTGATCAGCGGAGCCCCGCGCGTCGACAGCGTCACCAGTGGCGTGGCGTCGGAGCCCATGACCGCCGTGGGCACGAGGCAGAGCAGGATGGCCAACGCCAGGATGACCCCGGGGGTGAGGCTGCGCATGGGGCTAGCATGCCAGCCTTCCGCGGGGATGTGCAGATGGTCCATGCTGACTGTCGCGCGGCTATGCCGGATGGCCCTACCGGGCGCGCTCGTCGCGTACGTATCGTCGGTATCCTCATCCGGGGCACCCAAAGGAGGCGTTCGATGACCACCCAGTCCGTTGGCGACCGCATCATGGTCGACTCCCAGAAGGCCGGCGAGTCGCCGCGCCAGGGCACCATCCTGGAGATCATCGAGCACGACTACGGCACCAGCTATCGCGTGGCCTGGGACGACGGTCACGAATCCACCTTCCGTCCGACCGCGGGTACGGTGCACGCCCTCGGAGCCGACGAGTCGGCCGCAGCCGACAAGGCATAGGCCGTCAGGCGTAGCCGTCAAGGCGTAGCCGTTCGACCGCTTCGGGGCGACCTGGGGTCATAGAGGGCGACCTGGGGTCACCGGCAGCGCCGGCATCCGCGGCCTCGGCTCGGGGCCGCATGGCTCTTGCGCCGGGTGCCGCAGCCCCGTACCGTGGCGCAGCAATGTGGCTGGGTCGCAGCCTGCTGTTCCTTGTCCTCGGCGGTGCTCATCGTGGGGGGCGTCGTGGCCGCGCGCGCCGAGCCACCTTCGCAGTCCAGCCACACCGCCCTGCCCGCCTGCGATCCGTCGGCGGTGGACGTGCTCTGCGACGATTCCGGCGCCTATGCCTGGCGCAGCCGTGGAGCCGATGGCGACTGGCAGCTGCCCCGCGGTGACGCGGTCCTCATCGACGAGGAGTGGTGGACCCCGCTCCGACCGCTCGCCGACCTCGCGCGTGCCATCCGCACGTGCCCGACGCGGCGACCCTTGCCCGCGTCCGCGATCGCATCGCACCCGCCGCGACACGGCGCCTTCCCGACCGCCTCACGGCCGTCTCCCTGGGCGACGTGAACATGGACGGAGAGACCGAGTTGGTCCTCTCCTTCCGCCGGCCATTCCGACGGACGGCGATCAACATCACCCGGCCGCGTCGTGCCTGGGCCGACGCCCACGGCCTCTCGGCACACGTGGGTCTGTTCAGGCCCCACGACCTCTCGTCGGTGTGGGTCGCCGGCACCCTGGTCAAGCCGGTGGCCGCGCTGGCTGCCTGCAACGGCTCGCTGGCCGTGGCCTACGGGACAGCTCGATGGAGCGGGCACGATCGAGACGGGCGCCTGGCGCTGGGTCGTCTTCGGCTTCCTCCCCACCGAGCCACTACCCGGTCCGGGGATCCCCATCTGCGTCGACATCGATGGCGACGGCCGGACCGAACCGGCCATCACAGGAAGGAGTGTTCCGTGAACCGACATCCCGAGTCGTCGCGCTGCTCGCGGCCAGCCTGTCGGTCGCGCTCGCCGGCAGCCTGCTGGCGACGTCGGCCCGGCCTGGGCACAGGCCGAGCTGCCCTCGATCGACAGCGGTTTCGGCGACTACGAACTGGTCCCGCGCCTGGGCGATGACGTGCCCTACGCCGGCCCGGCGACACCGACGTCGATGGACGAGGTGTCGATGACCGAGCAGGTGGAGGAGCTGCTCAGCCCCGAGGCGCGAGCCACGCTCGAAGCCCAGGGCTTCGTGGTCGTCCCGGAGGAGTTCCGCCTCTTCCACCAGGCGTACGACGAGCAGTTCTACAGCGGCACGCCGGTCTTCGTGACCACCGATGCCGCCTACCACGCGTGGCACCAGGTCTTCGACAAGATCCTCCGCGACCTCGAGACCGAGCGGCTGGCGCCGGCGCTCGGCCAGCTGCTGACGGGCATGCGTCGAGAACGCCATCGAGCAGCGCAAGGAGCTTGGCCGGCTACGGCCCTCGCGGACGATGCCGCCCGGGTCGTCGACCTCATCGCCGTGGCGGCGGCGGAGCTGGGCGTGCCGTCGGGCACGCTCAGCGAGCGAGCGCTCGGCGGAGAAGGCGCTCATCGATGCCCACGACGCACCCGCGGCCACGTCACCCATCCTGGGCACGGAGGCCGACTACTCGCTCTTCGCGCCGCGCGGCCACTACACGCGCACGAAGGCGCTGACGCGCTACTTCGTGGCCATGTCGGTGCTGGGCCAGCATCGCCTTCCGACTGCCCGGCTCCGTTCCAGACCGACGCCACCGTCGTCGAGAGCCTCGACAACCTGCGACTGGCCGTGCTGGCCTCGCGGACGCTGGTCGGCGATCCGGAGCTGGAGGCGCTGTGGCGGCAGGTCTTCGAGCCGACGGCGTTCCTCGTCGGGCGTCTCGGACGACTACACCCCCTTCGAGCTCATGATGGCCTACCAGACCGTTCTGCCCCGCGAGTCGGGCGTGGCCGGTGCTCCGCCCGACCTCGACGACGAGACGCTCTTCGCCGTCGCCGACGAGCTGCACGGCGACGCGCCCGGTGCGGATCGACCCGGAGCGGCCGTCGGTGCGCCTGATGGGCACGCGCTTCGTGCATCGACTCCTGGATCCTGGACCAGCTGATCGCGCCCTTCGGTCAGCGAAGCGCCCGACCTGCGGGTACTGGCATCTCGGTGCTCGACCTGGCCGCAGCCTTCGGCTCCGACTTCGCCCTCGACATCCAGGACGCAGCCGGCGAGACCGCCTACCTCAACTACCCGGAGCAGATGGAGGCCATGCGGGAAGCGGTCGCGGCACGGCCGGACGAGGCCTGGGGCGCCACCGTCTACGACGCCTGGCTGGCCGCCGTGGAGCCGATGTGGCTGCCGCACGGCACGGCCTTCCCCGACTTCATGCAGACCGAGGCCTGGGCAGCCAAGGCACACCAGTCCGGCTTCGGCTCGTACGCCGAGCTGCGCCACGACACCATCCTCTACACCAAGCAGTTCGTGGGCGAGATGGGAGACATCACGCCGGAGCTGCCGGACGTGCGCAACTGGGTCGAGCCCGATCCGGTGCCGTTCGCGCGCCTGTCGGCCATGGCCCGCTGACGCGAGACGGGCTCGCCAGCCGTGACCTGCTGCCCAAGGACATCGTCCGGCTGCTCGACGACTACATCGTCTTCGTCGACCGGCTCGACCGCCATCGCGAGCGACGAGCTGGCCGGCGAGCCCATCGAGGTGGGCAAGGGTCCGCAGAACGCCTTGACGGCCGACAACGAGTGGCTGCGACGCATCGGCGGCGAGCTGGAGGGCTTCTGGTGGCGCAGCGGAGACAAGCTGGACACCTCCAACCCGATCCGCGACGACGATGCCGCGGTCATCGCCGACATCGGGCGCGGCATCGACCTCGAGAAGGGCACCGACGAGGTGCTTGAGATCGGCACCGGCCGCATCGACCGTATCTTCGTCATCGTCCCCGACGACGAGGGTGCCTTCCACGTGGCCACCGGCGGGGTCTACTCGTACTACGAGTTTCCCTGGCCCACCGCGGATCGCCTGAGCGATGAGCAGTGGTGGCAGATGCTGCGCAAGGGCGAAGAGCCCGAGCGCCCGGCCTGGCAGGAGCCGCTCTTCCCCTAGGCTGTCCACACCAGCCGACCGTTGCGTCGGGCCTCATCGAGCGCTGATCGGGACGCTACGATCGAGGCCCGACAACGCGAGGAGTGACGTACGTGAAGCAGCACCAGGTATCGATGCTCGGCACCGGGCTCATCGGTGACTTCTACACCCAGACCCTGCATGGCCAGCGTGGGCGCGATCGTGTCCAGGTCGTCTACTCGCGTTCGGCGGAGCGGGGTGAGGCCTTCCGGGCGCGCCACGGCGTGCCCGAGTCCACGACCGACATGCTGGCTGCCATCGAGCATCCGGATACCGACGTGGTGGTGGTCGCGCTGCCCAACTTCCTCCACGAGGAGGCCGTCAAGGCGGTCGCCAAGGCCGGCAAGGCGGTGCTCGTGACCAAGCCGCTCGGGCGCAACGCCGACGAGGCCAAGCGCATGCTCGAGGCCGTCGAGCAGGCCGGCGTCTTCGGGGGCTACCTGGAGGACCTCGTCTACACGCCCAAGTCGCTCAAGTCGATGCGGGCCGTGCAGGACGGCGCCATCGGTGACGTGACCTGGGTGCGTGCCCGTGAGACGCACCCCGGTCCACACTCGGCCTGGTTCTGGGATCACCGCCTCACCGGCGGTGGCGCCATCATCGACCTCGGCTGCCACTGCATCGAGATCGGCGCGGATCATGCTGGGCAAGGGCAACCGTCCGCTCGAGGTGATGTGCTACACGGACACGTTGGTGCATCCCATCGACGCCGAGGACAACGCCATCGCCCTGGTGCGCTACGAGTCGGGGGCCATCGGCCAGTTCGAGGTGAGCTGGACGTTCCGCGGCGGCATGGACCTGCGCGACGAGGTCGCCGGCACCCAGGGCACCATCTGGATCAACCACTTCCTGCGCACGGGCCTGGAGATGTTCACCACCGGCAGCGGCTCGGGCGGCTACGTGGCCGAGAAGGCCGAGACCGATGCCGGCTGGCTCTTCCCCGTCGGCGACGAGGTGTCCGAGCTGGGCTACACGGACATGTTCAGCGACATGTTCGATGCCATGGACGAGGGTCGCGAGCCCATGGAGACGCTCTACGACGGCTATGTCGTCAACGCCATCATGGACGCCTGCTATCGCTCCGCCAAGAGCGGCGCCTGGGAAGGCGTGGAGCTCGACTGGCGAGGCGGCAAGACCGAACGCATCGCCAAGGCGACGGAGATGTACGGCGAGTTCGTGGTCATCAAGCGCGAGCTGCTGCCCGACGGCCGCTCCAAGCTCATCCTCAAGGACCCCAGGAGCGGCGACTTCAGCGACCGCGTGGTCTAGCGCTCTGCCTCGCTAACGGTCAGCCCCGGCGGCGTGGTCGCTACGGCAGGGCCGCGAAGGGGGGTCGCTACGGCAGGGCCGCGACGACCTCGCTGATGTCCTCCACGGTGGAGACGATGAACCAGACCGCCTCGCCGCTGGAGATGACGTAGGCCGAGTCGCCGGGCCCGGGATCGGGAACCAGGTCGACGCGGCTGACCTCGCGGTCGGCGATCGTCTCTGTCGTGATGCCGGTCGAGTCATCCGTCGGCAGCAGCAGCCGGATCATGGCGTCCTGGACCTGCTCGGCCGGGACGCCCGGGATGGACGCGCCGGCAAGGCTGATGTAGCCCTCGGCGTCCTGGCCGCTTGCCTGCGCCATCGACAGCAGCTGCGCGTCGGCACCGTTGGCCTCGGCGATGCCCTGCAGCTCGGCGATGACGTCGCGGTCGAGCTGGCCGCCGATCTCGTCGAGCGTGAAGGCCACCTTCTGCAGCTGGTAGCCGGCGGCCTCGTCGGGCAGCTGCGCCACCAGCGCGTCCGCCGCCTGCTCCGCAGCCGTGGGTGGCGCGGGCGTGGGCTCGGGCGGCAGCTCGACCTGCTCGACCGAGGCGGACAGGATGCGCACCGGCTCGGCGATCAGGTCGGACGGCTCACGCGCCTCGACGATGGCATCGACCACGTCCATGCCTTCGACGACGCGCCCGAAGATGGCGTAGGTGCGGTACGCCTCGAGCGCGGCCTCGGCCTCGTCGTCGAGGATGACGAAGAACTGGCTGCCCTGCGAGTCGGGCTCCTGGGTACGCGCCATGGCCACGATGCCGCGACCGTACTGACCCACCACCTCCTCGTCAGGGATGGTGTAGCCGGGCCCGCCGCTGCCGGTCCCCTCGGGGTCACCGCCCTGCAGCACGAAGCCGGGGACGGCACGGTGGAAGCCGACCCCGTCGTAGTAGCCGGCCTGGGCCAGGTTGAGGAAGTTCTCCGCGGCCACCGGGGCCGACTCGTTGAAGAGCCCGATGACGACGTCACCCAGCTCGGTCGTCAGGCGGACCGCCGTGCCGTCGCCGGCCGGGGCCTCGAGCGCGACGGGGTTGGGCGTGGCCGCGGGCGGACCGAGCGGGCGCTCATCGTCCTGGGCGATGGCCGGTGCGGCCGCGCTGGCGACGAGCATGGAGACACCGGCCGCGATGGCCAGCAGTCGACGGTGGGGCATGGAGCCTCCTCGGGGGTTGCGGTGGGATGAACGCGCGGGCGTCGACGCGGAGCATACGGCAGGCTCGACCAGCGGGCAGCGGCCGCGACCCGGCGTGCGCTTGTGGGTCGGACCTACGTGGTCGGCTCGGGCGGCCAGGGGGCGTTGAAGAACCCGATGAGGTCAAGCATGCCGCCGACGGCATCGAGCCCGAACTCCTCGCGTTGTCCGGGAGCGAAGACGTACTTGCCGGTGGCCGCCGGATCGACGCTGTAGACGGCGACGTAGTAGCTGCCCGACTCCGGCGCCACGGTTCGGATGCTGCCGTAGTTGATGAAGCCGAGGCCGCCGTGCACCTCGCGGCGCGGCTCGGCGGCAGGCGTGAACGAGATGGCGCCATCGACGCCGACGGCCTCCGCCAACGCGACCGCTTCAGCGCCGGACTCGACCGCCTCGGGGAGGCCTGGACCGAGCAGCGTGAAGGTAGCGGCAACCGCGCCGATCGCATCGGGAGCGGTCATGCCCACCACCAGGGGCTCACCGGCCTCGTAGGTCCAGGCGATACCAGTCCACCTCACCGGGTTGCTCGATGGTGGCGCCGATGGCGCGCGACAGCGTCGGGTCCTCGAGCACGATGGCGTCGGCGGCCGAGTCGGTGGCGCTATCGATGACCGAGGGGGCATGAGCACTGACAGCAGCAGGCGTGACCACGATCGCGAGGAGGGTGGCGAGGACGGAGAGGCGGCGCATCGGAGGTCTCCATTCGTTCGATGCGGCTGGGCTGACCGCTTGACTGGTGGAGTGTACGCTGTATGTCGAAGGTTTGTCTAGTCTCCGTAGAGCCAGCTAGCCAATCATCCGGACCTGCACGCCGAGGGACTCGTACGTGGCACGCGCCCGCCGGTCACGCGAGATCAGGGGCATCCCGCAGGAACGCGCTGCGGCACCGACCAGGGCGTCGTAGACCGACCCTCCACTGACCCCCAGCCTGGCCAGCTCGGCGGCAAGAGCAGCGGCATCGTCAGCTTGCAGGAAGCGCGTCAGCGGGAAGTCCGACGCCAGGATGGCATGGACGGACTCCGGAGACCGCCGCTGTCCGGGCGGAAGCCGCGTGAGCACCGAGTAGGTCTCGAACCAGGCGTGGCCCGCCAGCCCCAGACGCAGTCCCCGTACCGCCTCCAGTGTGGCCGCATGGTCGACGTGATCCGCCAGGACGATGGCGACCGCGACGCTCGTGTCGACCAGGGCCTCGCCGATCGACTCAGCGCTGATCGGCAAGACGCTGCTCACGAACGTCGGCGTCACGGATGACTTCACCGCTCGCGGGGATGACGACGAATCCTCCTTCCCTCTGGAGATCGTCTCCTACGACCGGCTCGATGATGATCGCAGCACCCTGGACATCGATGTCGACGACACCACCATCAAGCAGGCCCACCTGGTGACGCAGTCCGCGTGGAACGACGAGTCGGCCAGCCCTGTCCATCCTCGTTCTCATACCACGACGATACCATCACGATGGTATCGATCGGCCTCTGGCGTGCCGGCTCGCTTCGCTCGGGACCGGTTTGACCGAGGATCGTGCCGTCTGTAGATTGGGCTGGGCCATCTAGCCGTCTAGATAGCTGTATTGCCTCAAGGAGGGGACAGTTGGAGCGCTTCAGCGACATCGGTGCAGCCGTCATCGGCAGCGGGTTCATCGGGACCGTGCACATCGAGGCCCTGCGTCGACTCGGCGTCGATGTTCGCGGCGTCATCGACGCCACGCCCGAGCTGGCGGAGGGCGCCGCACAGCGGCTGGGCCTTCGCCAGGCGTACCCCACCCTGGAGGCTGCGCTGGCGGACCCCGCGGTCCAGGTCATCCACGTCACCTCGCCCAACCAGTACCACTACCCGCAGGTCAAGGCCAGCCTGGCTGCCGGCAAGCACGTCATCTGCGAGAAGCCACTGGCCGTCACCTCGGCTGAATCGCGGGAGCTGGTGGCGCTCGCCGTTGCCTCCGACCGGATCACCGCGGTCAACTTCAACATCCGCTTCTACCCGCTCAACCAGCATGCCCGCCAGATGGTCAAGGACGCTGAGCTGGGTGAGGTCCGCCTCATCAGCGGCCACTACTTCCAGGACTGGCTGCTGCTGGACACCGACTGGAACTGGCGCCTCGAGCCCGACAAGGGCGGCACGCTGCGCGCCGTCGGCGACATCGGATCGCACTGGATCGATCTCACCAACTTCATCTCGGGCTTGAAGGTGCAGTCGGTCATGGCCGACCTGTCCACGTTCGTGACGGTGCGGCAGAAGCCTGTCGGCGAGGTGCAGACCTTCAGCCAGGAGCGCGCCGCCGAGACCGAGCCCGTCGACATGACCACCGACGATGCCGCCGTCATCCTGCTGCGCTACGCCAACGGCGCCCGCGGCACGGTCGCCATCAGCCAGGTCAGCGCCGGGCGCAAGAACTCGGTGCAGTGGGAGATCGACGGCTCCTCGGCCTCGGCTGCCTGGGACTCGGAGAGGCCGGACCACCTCTGGATCGGCCACCGGGGCAGACCCAACGAGATCCTCCAGCGCGGGGCGGAGCTGATGAACGCGAGCGGCATCGCCGCCACCGCGCTCCCCGGTGGACACGTCGAAGGCTTCGCCGACAGCATCTGCTCGCACTTCCGCGAGGTGTACCGCGCCATCCTCGCCGGCGCCGCGCCAGCCGACCCGCTCTACGCCACCTTCGAAGCGGGACATCACGAGATGACCGTGGGCGATGCGGTCGCTCGCAGCGCGGCCGAAGACCGCTGGGTCGACGTCGAGGCTTGAGTCGAACGAGGGCGAGCAAGGGCATCATCGAGCACGAGGACCGCGGCTTCGAGGGCAGTGACGAGCTGTTGAAGCGTGGCTTCATCATCGCCCGCGATGTCCTGCGGCCGTATTGCCACTGACCACCCACGGAGCAGCCAACATCGCTAGCATCCCCAAGACACAGAGGAGGAGGACGTGAAGCTCGGGTTCCTGACCGCGCCGTTCCCGGAGACGCCCCTGCTGGACGTAGCCGATTGGGCCGCCTCGGTAGGCTTCGAGGTGCTGGAGATCGCCTGCTGGCCACGCACCAGCGGTGCGACGCGCAAGTACGCGGGCACCTCGCACATCGACGTGGCCGAGCTGTCCGACGCACAGGCGGGCGAGATCAAGGCGCAGATCGCCGAGAGAGGCCTGGACATCTCCGGCCTGGGCTTCTACCCCAACCCGCTGCATCCCGATCCCGCCGTGCGTGCGGCAGCCATCGAGCACCTCAAGAAGGTCATCGTCGCCACCGGCAAGATGGGCCTGCCGGTGACCAACACCTTCTGCGGCGGCGACGCCAGCAAGCACCTCGACGACAACTGGCAGGAAGCGCTGAAGGTGTGGCCGGACATCGTCCGCTTCGCGCAGGACCACGGGGTCAAGATCACCTTCGAGAACTGCCCCATGATCTTCAGCTATGACGAGTGGCCGGGCGGGCACAACATCGCCTACTCGCCCTACATCTGGCGGCGCATCCTCGAGGCGTGGGGCGACACGGTCGGTCTGAACTTCGATCCCAGCCACCTCGTCTGGCTGATGATCGACCAGGGTCGTTTCATCCGCGAGTTCGGTGCGCACATCCTGCACTTCCAGGCCAAGGACGTGATGATCGACCGCGACGGCCTCTACGAGCGCGGCTCGCTCTCGGGTGGCATCGGCTGGCAGGTACCGCGGATCCCGGGGCTCGGTGACGCCCCCTGGGCGGAGATCTTCGCCGCGCTGTACCGGAGCGGCTACGACGGGCCCATCATCATCGAGCACGAGGACAAGGTCTTCGAGGGCAGCGACGACAAGGTCAAGCGTGGCTTCCTGGTGGCGCGTGACATCCTGCGACCCTACGTCAAGTAAGCGAGGCGAACGAACCACCCCATGACCGAGTTCAACGGCCTGCGTGCCTGGTTCGATGCCGCCGAGGAGATGCTGGAGGCCATCATCTCCAGCCAGGCGAAGGTGCTCGAGGAGACGGCCCAGCTGTGTGCCGCGACCATCGCCGGCGAGGGCCTCGTGCACCTCTTCGGCACGGGCCACTCGCGCATCCCGGTCGAGGAGATGTTCCCGCGCTACGGCAGCTTCCCGGGCTTCCACCCCATCGTGGAGCTGTCGATGACGTACCACACCGACGTGGTCGGTTCGAACGGCCAGCGGCAGGCGATGTTCATCGAGCGCGTACCCGGGTTGGCCGCGGTCATCCTCGACAACTTCAGCTTCAAGCCCAACGACGTGATGATGATCTTCAGCGCCAACGGCCTCACGGCCGTGCCGGTGGAGATGGCCCGCGGTGCGCGCCGCCGTGGCTGCAAGGTCGTGGCCGTCACGGGCGTGCAGCAGTCGATGGCGGGCGAGCCCGACCCGGCCGTGGGCGGGCGCCTGCTCGATGAGGCTGACATCGTCATCGACCTGTGCACGCACGAGGCTGATGCCATGGTGCTGGTGCCGGGCCTCGACACGCCCGTCGGCCCCGGCTCGACGCTGGCCTACGTGGCCATCGTGAACTCCCTGAAGGTGCGCATCGCCCAGCTCCTGGTGGAGCAGGGCGTGACGCCACCTGTCATCACGCGCGCGTCCGTGGTGGGCGCAGAGCGCTCGCGGGCACTCTTCGAGAGTGCCTACCGGGAGCACGCGCGACGTGTCGCGGGCACCATCGTCCGCGAGCCCGATGACGAACCACGCGGTCAGCTGTAGCGAGGAGGTGTAGCGAGGACGCGAGAAGGACTGTTCCACCCCGGCCTTCGACGGGCGAATCGTGCCCAGGGGCCTTTTGCCACCCTCATGTGAGGAGGACCAGGAGTCACATGGACCACAAGCTTCCCAAGCTGTTCGCCGCCGGCCGCCACGTCGCGCTCGCCGCGACGAGCTATCGGCAGCGCGGTCGCCGCACAGGAGCGGCTACAAGATCGGCGTCTCCAACACGCTTCAGGGCAACGGCTGGCGCGAGGAGATGATCTGCTCCATCAAGGCGCAGGCACTCGCATCCGGTGAAGTCAGCGAGATGATCGTCGCCCACCGCAATACCGATGCTGCGGGGCAGCTCGAGGATGTCCGCAACCTCATCGCGGCCGGCGTCGATGCCATCATCGTCAACCCGGTCAGCCCCGACGCCATCAACGACGCCCTCGCCGAGGCCGTCGAGGCGGGCATCGTCGTGGTCGCCGTTGACATGGGCGTGACGCAGGAAGGCGCCTACCTGATGGCCAACGACCAGGAGGAGTACGGCTACTTGGGCGCCAAGTGGCTGTTCGAGCAGGTCGGTGGCGAAGGCGACATCGTCTACATGCGCGGCATCGCCGGTGCCCAGGCTGACACGGACCGTGACACCGGTTTCAAGCGAGCCCTGGAGGAGTACCCCGGCATCACCGTCGTCGCTGAGACGTTCACCGGTTGGGACCAGGCGATTGGCGCCCAGCAGATCAACGACGTCATCAACAGCGGCCAGAACGTCGACGGCGTGTGGACCTCCGGTATCGACAGCATCGTCGTCTCGGCGCTCACCACCGCCGGCGTCGAAGGCGTTCCGGTCGTCGGCGCAGACAACTCCGAGTTCGTCAACCAGCTCGGGACCCAGGAAGGCCTCATCGGCGCCGCGGTCACCAACCCGGGTTCGGTCGGCGGCGCTGGCGTCACGCTGGCACTGCAGATCCTCAACGGCGAGGTGCCCGAGGACCCGGCCGTGCTCGTGTCTCCGGAGCTCTGGGACAACCAGGCCCCGGAAGGTCAGGAGAAGATCCAGGCCGCGATCGCGGCTGTCTGGCGCCCTTGACCCCTTCTGGCCGGTCACCATCAGCATCCCCGACTGGACCACCTACACCGAGGAGCAGATCCTCGCGTGCAAGGGCCCGGGCGAGGAGTAGCACCAGCCTTCCAACCATGACCCGAGGGGGTGCGGGCACAGCCCGCACCCCCTCGACCAGCAGAACGGACGCGTCGCCAGTTGACTGCAGAGCCCGCCCAGGTGCCCCAGGAGCTGCTCCTCGAGGCCACCGGTGTCGTGAAGCACTACGGGGCGGTCGTGGCACTGCGCGAGGCTTCCCTTGCCGTCCTGCCCGGCGAGGTGCACGCCCTGCTGGGTGCGAACGGGGCAGGCAAGTCCACGCTGGTGAAGATCCTGACCGGCGCGGTGAACCCCGACCGGGGCCGCATCCTCGTGCGGGGCCAGGAACGCGACGTGCACTCGCCCGCAGCTGCGCGCCGCTCGGGACTCATCTCCGTCTACCAGGAGCCGGCGCTCATCCCTGACCTTGACGTCGCCTCCAATCTCCGCCTCACCCAGACGCCGGTCGGCCCATTTCGGGACTGGGTCGAGCGACTCGGCGTACCTCGACCTGCGCCTGCACGACATGGTGCGTGATCTCCCGCTGGCGGTGCTCCGCGTGCTCGACCTGGCGCGTGCGCTGGCGGTCAAGCCCGACGTGTTGCTGCTCGACGAGATGACCGCGGCGCTGCCGGCGGACCTGGCCGAGAAGGTCCTCGGCGAGATCGGCAACCTGCGCGCCAGCCGGCCAGTCGGTCATCTTCATCTCCCACCGCCTGCTCGAGGTCTCCGCCCTCTGCGATCGCGCCACCGTCCTTCGCGACGGCGAGACCGTGGGTGTCGTGGACATGGCGCCGGGCGCCGAGGACAAGATCGTCGACCTCATGCTCGGCACCTCGGAGGAGACGAGAGGCCGCGGCGGCCACGAGCCGGACCTTCGCGGCTGCGACGGCCACCAGGACGAATGCGCACGGGACGCCAGCCGGTGGCGCGATTGGAGCTGCGTGACCTGGGCGCAGGCACGAGGCTGAAGGGCGCGTCGTTCGAACTCCATGTCGGGCGAGGTCCTGGGGCTCGTGGCACTCGAAGGGCAGGGCCAGGATGAGCTGTTCAGCGTGCTCTCCGGGATGCGCCGGCCCAGTCACGGATCGCTTCTGGTCGACGGCCGGGAGGTGGGCTTCCGCCACCCTGCCGATGCCATCCGCGAGGGCCTCGTGTACATCCCCGGCGATCGCGTGGAGGCCTTGCTCATGCAGCGGTCCGTGCGCGAGAACATCGCGCTGCCGTCCACCGCCCGCCCGCGTCGCTGGGGGCCCATCGACATGGCGTGACGAGAAGGACCGCGTGCAAGGCGCCATCGACCGCCTGCAGATCGATACCCGCGCCCAGGGCGAGGTTCGCCGCCTCTCTGGCGGCAACCAGCAGAAGGTCACCATCGCCCGCTGGATCGCCGGTGGCGTCCGGACGCTGCTCTGCTTCGACCCGACCAGGGGCATCGACATCCGGACCAAGCGTGAGATCTACCAGTTGCTGGGCGATCTGGCAGCGGCTGGCTCCGCGGTGCTGCTCTACACGTCAGAGCTCGAGGAGGTCCAGCTGGCCTGTGACCGGGCCGTGGTCATCTTCGGGGGCCACGTCGTCGACGACATCCCGGCCAGCATCGCCGACGAGCCCACCCTCACGCGGGCGGCCTATGGCCTGCCGCGCGATACGGGCAATGTGGGCATCCTCGCCGGCGGCAGCGCAGGCCAGTCCGAGACCGTGGAGACGCCGGCATGAGTGCCGCCGAGCGCGCCGCCGGTCGCCTCGACGGAAGCAGCGCGGGAGCGACGATCTCCCGCCTGGTCCAGCGCAACAGCTGGGTGCTGGGCCTCTGCGCACTCCTGGTCGTGCTGTTCGTGATCACCAAGTACATCCAGCCCAACTACGGACCGTCCCAGGTGACGGCGCTCGCGCTGGCCGCCCTGCCCGTGACGCTGGCAGCTGCCGGTCAGGCCATCGCTGTCATCTCCGGAGGCATCGACCTGTCCATCGGTTCGATGATGGCCCTCACCAGCGTGACGGCAGCCGTCCTGATGAAGGACAACAGCGAGGAGTTCGCCATCCTCGTGGTGGTGGGCGTGCTCATCATGGGCCTCGTCCTGGGCGCCATCAACGGCGGCCTCGTGGTCCTCTCGCGCGTCCCGGACATCGTGGTGACCTCTGGCCATGATGTACGTCTGGGCCGGAGCTGCCCTGCTCGTCCTGAACACGCCCGGCGGTGGAACGGCGGCCTGGCTCAAGGGCCTCATCGACGGCAGCCTTGCCAGCGAGTGGGTGCCCAAGGCCCTGATCCTCCTGCTGGTGGCGATCTTCGCCATCTGGATCCCGCTCAAGAGATCCCGGCTCGGGCTGTCCTTCTACGCTGTCGGTAGCGATCAGCTCGCGGCCTTCCGAAGTGGCGTGAGCGTGTCGCGCACGAAGGTGGCGGCGTATGCGCTGACGGGGCTGTTCGCGGCCATGGGCGGTCTGACGCTGACCATGAGCACGGGGATCGGGACACCGGTCCCGGGACCATACCTGCTGGCCAGCGTGGCGGCCGTCGTGCTGGGGGGAGTCAGCCTCGTCGGCGGCCGTGGTGGCCTGGTCGGGCCGATCGTGGCCGTCTTCATCCTGCGTCTCGTGCGTACGGATCTCACCCTGCTGGGGATCGACCCCAACTACACCACCGTGATCGAGGGCGCCATCATGGTCAGCGTCGTGATGGTCGGCGGCCTCGTCGCGATCCGGAGTCGTCGTTCGTGAGCACCACACCACGAGCCGCCGGAGCCGATCGGGACGCCCGGCCGTGGCTCGATTCGGCACGGCGTCTCATGCGCGACCGCCCCCTCATCCCGCTGCTCATCCTGCTCGCCGTGCTCGTCGTCATCCTCTACCTGGTCCGTCCTGGCATGATCAACGAGCGTTGGTTCTCCTCGACGATACGCTTCGCCATCCCCCTGGCCATCCTGGCCGCAAGCCAGACCCTCACGATGATCACCGGCGGTATCGACCTTTCGGTCGGCATGATCGCCTCGATGTCGGCGTATGTCATGGCCACGCAGGCCCCGGCCGAAGGCGTCGTGCCGGCAGTCCTGCTGGCCATCGCCGTGGCCGCGGTCATCGGCCTCATGAACGGCATCGGCGTGGGCATCTTCCGCGTCCATCCCCTGATCATGACCCTGGGCATGAGCCTCGTGGTGCTGGGGATGCTGACTGTCTACCAACGGATCATGATCGCCAGCGGCACGCGAGTGCCTGACGAGATCCTCTGGCTGGGCGCGCGCACCTCGTTCGGGTTCATCCCCAACAGCATCATCGTCTTCATCCCGCTGGCGGCCGTCATCCTGTTCGGGCTCCGGCGCAGCGGCTACGGACGGATGCTCTACGCGGTCGGGGACAACGAGATCGCCGCCCGACTGGCCGGCGTACGCGTCTGGCAGGTGCTCCTCGTCCTGTACATCATCTCCGGTCTCCTGGCCGGCATCGCCGGGCTGATCTACGCCGGCCTGACCCAGACCGCAACGGGCACCCTGGTCGAGGTCTACGTCCTGCCCTCGGTCGCGGCAGCCGTCATCGGCGGGACCTCCATCTACGGTGGCCGCGGCGGCTACGCCGGCAGCATCGTCGGTGCCGTGATCCTCACCGTGTTGACCACGCTGCTGACCGTGCTGAACATGCCGGAGGCCGCTCGCCAGATCCTCTTCGGCGCCATCATCCTGGCCGTGGCGGCGGCCTACACGCGCATCACGGAGGAGCGCTAGGGGCATCGGCATGGATGAGCGCACGCGGCACATCGGGCTGGACCTCGGCGGCACCAACATCAAGTGGGCCATCGTGGCCGGTTCCGGCGCCGATTGGCAGACGCTCGAGCAGGGCTCGGTGCCGACCGACACGTCCGGCGGCGAGCAGTCCGTCGTGCCGCAGCTGGCCAGGCTGGCCGTCGAGGTGCGCGACCAGGCCGGTGGTCCCGTCGACAGCCTGGGCGTGGCCGTGCCCGGCCTCTACATCCCCGAGAGCGGCGTGGTCACCTTCCTCACCAACGTGCCGGGAGACTGGTCGGCCACCCCGGTCGGCGTGCCCGTGGCAGAGGCGAGCGGGCTGCCCACGGCGCTCATCAACGACGCCCGCGCGTTCGGCCTGGCAGAGCTGCGCTTCGGAGCCGGCCGCGATGTCGAATCGTTCGTCGGCTTCACCCTGGGCACGGGCGTCGGTGGTGTCATCGCCATCGGCAACCAGGTCATCCAGGGCTATCGCGGCCAGGCCGGCGAGCTGGGCCACCAGACCATCGACCCCGATGGGCCCTGGTGCGGCTGTGGCAACCGTGGCTGCGTGGAGGCCTACTGCCGAGCCGACCAGGTGGCCATCGTCTGCGGCACGGCCGACCCGCGCGAGGCCATCGAGCGGGCCCGCGCCGGTGACGAGCGGGCCATCGCTGGACTGGCCGAGATCGGGCGCTACCTGGGCATCGGCATCAGCAACGTCATCACCGTGCTGACCCCCGAGCTGGTCATCCTCGGTGGTGGCTGGTCGAGCGCGGGCGACCTCATCATCGAGCCCATCAAGGCCGAGATGCGCCGCCGGGTCATCACCACGCCGGTCGAGCGCGTCGAGGTCAAGCTGGCCGAGCTGGGCACCTGGGCCGGGGCCATCGGTGCCGCCGTCCACGGCGCCGAGCGAGCCGCGGTGGCGCGGTCCGTCGCGACCGGCGCAGGTACGGCGTGACCGAGCTCTCCTACGCCCCCCGCTACCGCGAGATCGAGCAAGCCCTGCGCGCGCGCATCTCGGGCCTGCGGCCAGGCCAGCGCCTGCCCTCGGACGCCGACCTGTGCGCCGAGTTCGGGGTCAGCCGCATGACCGCGCGACATGCCATGGCACAGCTGGCCGAGGAAGGCCTGGTGCGACGCGATCCCGGCCGCGGCACCTTCGTGGCCGAGCCACCTACCCATCGCCGTGCCAACTTCCTGATGACCTTCAGCCACGAGATGCGTCGGCAGGGTCGCCAGCCCAGCTCGCGCATCGTCCAGCGCGTCGTGCGGCCGCCGACGGATGGCGAGCGCAGCGAGCTGCGCGTGGCGGCCGGCGCCGAGGTGGTGGACCTGCGGCGGGTGCGCCTGGCCGATGGGCGCGCGGTCGCGGTCGAGCGTGCCGTGCTGGCGACGCGCTGCATCGAGACCGTGCTGGACGCCGACCTCGAGATGGGCTCGCTGCACGAGGCGCTCATCCGCGACGGCATGGTGCCCTCGCACGGCAAGTCGTCCATCCGCGCCGAGGCCGCGACGCGCGATGACGCCGTGCTCCTGGGCGTGGCCACGGGTGAGCCCATGCTCGTCGAGCGCCGGCTCATCTTCGACCAGCGCGGACGGCCCATCGAACGCACGGAATCAAGGTACGCCGCCGATCGCTACGGGCTGAACGTCGGCTTCTCTGTCGAGGACGGTGGCGCCATCACCATCGCGCCGGATGCCTGAAGCCCGGAACACGCCGGCCCTGGCCGGCCCCAGGGGGTAGCCATGGAGCCTCGAGATCGCATGCTGGCCGCGCTCGACCATCGGGAAGCCGACCGGGTCCCGCGCGACCTGGCCGGCACTCGCTACAGCAGCATCCACGCCGAAGCCTACCAGCGGCTGCGGCCGGCGCTGGGCCTGCCGGAGACGGACATCACCATCGTCGATACCACGCAGGGCCTGGCCCACGTCCACGACGACGTGCTGGACCGCTTCGGCGCCGACGTGGCGCTGGTCTCGGCCGGCTCGCCCCTGGCATACCGGCGCGAGGTCATCGACGACGGGCAGTACGAGCGCTTCCTCGATGAGTTCGGGGTGCTGCGCGCTCGTCCGGTCGGCGGGCTGTACTACGAGTCCACCACCTCGCCCCTGTCGGGCGACATCAGCTTCGCCGACATCGACGCCTACCCCTGGCCCGACCCCCAGGACGCCGGGCGCTTCGTGGGCATGCAGGCACGCGCGCGCCACATCCGCGAGGTGGAGAAGCGCGCGGTGTTCGTGGGCTCGCTGTGTGCCGGTGTGACCGAGATGCACTTCCGCCTGCGTGGCTACGAAGACGGCTACATGGACATGGCCCTGCGTCCGGAGCTGGCACGCAAGCTGATGGAGAAGGTCACCCAGCTCAAGCTGGCCTATTGGGAGAAGGTGCTCGACGAGATCGGGCCCGACATCGATATCGCCGCCGAGGCCGATGACCTGGGTGCCCAGCACGCGCCGCTGTTCAGCCCGAAGGCGTACCGCGACATCGTCAAGCCGCTGCACCAGCAGATCGTCGACTACATCAAGAGCCGATCGAATGCCCGCTTCTTCCTGCACTCCTGCGGCGCCATCCGGGACCTCATCCCGGACCTCATCGACATCGGCGTGGACGCCCTCAACCCGGTGCAGGTCTCTGCCGAGGGCATGGAGACGGCCACGCTCAAGGCCGAGTTCGGCAAGGACATCACCTTCTGGGGCGGAACCCTGGACCCGCAGAAGACGCTCGCGCGGGGCACGCCCGAGCAGGTCAAGGCCGAGACCATGCGGCGCATCGAGGACCTCAAGCCCGGCGGTGGCTTCGTCATCGCCAGCATCCACAACATGCAGGCCCAGGTGCCGGTGGAGAACATCCTGGCCTTCTGGGAGGCCGTCGAGGAGGCCGGCGACTATGACTGAGGTGCTGGCGGGCCGGCTCATCGTCGATGACGGCGAGCTGCTGGGACGCGTCGTGGTGGAGGACGGCCGGATCGTGGGGCTGGAGGCTGACGGGGCGGTCGATGCCGGCATCATCGTCGTGCCCGGCTTCATCGATGTGCACGTGCACGGCTGGGGCGGCCACGACGCCATGGGCGGTCCCGAGGCGCTCAGCGGCATGGCCCGGGCGCTGGCCGCCCGCGGCGTGACCTCGTTCCTGCCCACCTCGGTGACGGCGTCCTTCGAGACCCTCACCCGCTTCGCCGAGTCCGTGCGCGAGTGGCTGCCGCTGGCGCCGGACGACGGTGCCGAGCCGCTCGGCTTCAACATGGAGGGACCGTTCCTCGCGGAGCAGAAGAAGGGCGCCCACCCGGCGCACCTGCTGCGCCACCCCGAAGACCTCGACGAAGACCGCCTGGCCACCTTCGTGGAGGGCCTGCGCATCATCACCATCGCGCCGGAGCTGCGTGGTGCGCCCGAGCTCATCGGACGGCTCGCGTCACAGGGGGTGCGCGTCTCGCTGGGCCACTCGGCCGCCACGGTGGCCCAGGCACGCCTCGGCTACGAGGCCGGCGCCGTGACCACCACGCACCTCTTCAACGCCATGCTCGGCGTCCTCCACCGCGAGCCCGGGCTGGCGCTGGCGGCACTGCTCGACGATGCCGTGTGGGTGGAGCTCATCGCTGACACGCTACACGTCGATCCCGACCTGTGGCCGCTCATCTGGCGCCTGAAGCCGGCGGAGCGGGTCCTGCTCGTCAGCGATGCCATCGCGCTCGCCGGCTCGGGCCGCGACCGCGGCGTGCTGGGTGAGCTGGAGGTGCGCGTCGACGGCGACAGGGTCACGCTCGTCGACGGTGGCAACCTGGCCGGCTCGGTCACCGCCCTGGACCTGGAGCTGGGCCACGTCGTTCGGGCGGGCATCGCGCTGCCGGACGCGGTGCGCGCCGCGACCGCCAACCCGGCCGAGCTGCTGGGCCTGGCCGACCGCGGTCGCCTCGCGGCCGGTCTGCGGGCGGACCTCGTCGAGCTGGACGCGGCCAGCTTCGGCGTGCGACGCGTCATGCGCGGCGGCGAGTGGATCGTCGCCAGCTGACCCTCAGACCGGCGGCAGCGGCGGCGGCAGCGCCTCGACCAGCGTCGGCACCCGCCGGCGCCCGAACTCCGGTCCGCGCAACGCCAGCCAGGCGATGGCGCCGCCGAGGACCAGTACCACGGTGGCGGAGCTGAACAGCGCGGGCGCGCCGAAGGCGTCGTAGATGAGCCCGCCCAGGGCATCGCCGAGGATGGGCGCGATACCGGCGTAGACGAACCAGGCCACCGACTGGCCCATGGCATAGAGGTGTCGCGGCAGCAGCACGCCGATGACCAGCACCATGCCCATGTACCGCAGGGCGTAGGAGACGCCGTCCAGCGTGCGCAACGTGGTCACCATCCAGGCCTCGGGCGCCACCGCCACCAGCGCCATCAGCAGCGCCGCCAGTGCCGCCCCGCCCACGAAGAGGCCCCGCAGGCCCAGCCGTGGCGCCAGCCGCCGGGAGGAGGCGAAGACGGGGATCTCGACCACCGCCGGCAGCGCCGCCGCCAGTCCCACCAGGAACACGCCGCCACCCTGGTCGAGGATGCGCAGGCTGATGAAGCGCCACGAGGCATGCTCGCCCAGCGAGGTCAGCAGCAGCCCCACCAGGAAGCCCAGCAGCACCGGGGTGAGGAAGAGCGGCAGCCAACCGCGCAGCGAGGGGCGCGGCGCCGACTCGGCCGCGTGGCTGCTCCGCCGTGAGCCCGACGCCGGCAGCAGCACCAGGCCGGCCAGCAGCAGCGAGCCCAGGATGAAGGCGCTGAACACCGGCTCGGGCCCGGCTGCCACCCACAGGGCACCGCCGACCGTGGCCGAGACGGCCCAGCCGGCCGAGCCCCACACCCGCAGACGTCCGTAGTCAGCCGAACCGTCCCCCAGCTCGCCCAGGACCAGCGCGTCGACCAGCGGTCCCCACGAGAGGGCGCCGGCCAGCGCCAGCGACAGTGCCAGCGTCAGCAGCAGCGGGTCGCTGTCCGCGAGCAGGATGGCCAGGCCACCGCTCGCGGCCACGAAGCTCGACAGCGCGATGGTTCGCGGTCGCCCCAGCCAGCCATCGGCGATGGCACCCCATAGCGGATAGGCTGCCAGTGAAGCCAGCCCGGCAAGGCCGAGGATGAGGCCGATCTCCGCCGCTCCCAGGCCGCGCGCATCGAGCAGCGGCACGGGAAACGGCATCAGCAGGCCGAAGGCCAGGCCCTGCACGGCGAACAGGGTGCGCAGTCGTCGCGCGGTCATGTCTCGAGTATGGGTGAGCGGTCCTGTCCCGATGCTGCCGATAGTCCACCTTGCCGCTCTGCGCGATTGGGTCTACGGTCGCAACCACACTCAACCGCACAGCCATCGTTTCCCCGTACACGAGGAACGTCCCATGTCGTCTGGGGCCTGCCGCGCCCTCGTATCCCTGCTGCTCACGCTCGTCGCCACGATCGTGATGGCGCTGCCTGTCGCTGCCAACACCGACACGCTGGAAGAGAGCTCCACCATCACCTACACCGTCGTACCCGCCGACGGTGAACATCGACGTGAGCATGACCTTCCGGCTGAAGACCAAGGGCCAGGATCCCTTCCTTCCGCAGGCGTGGGGACCGATCGTGGTCGAGCAACGTGCACGCCCCAGCGTGATCACCGGTTGGGAGCTGATCACGCCCGCGCAGGAAGCACCTGGGCTGTGGAAGTCCTACGAGGTGCAGACCCCCCGCATCGAAGGCGGGCGCGAGAGTGCGCGTCTGCTGCTCAACTACCGCATCGATGCTGGCCTGGGGCAGGCCAACTCCATCCTCGAGGAAACGCCGGCACGGGTCGACAGCAGCTACTTCTACTTCTGCGCGCTGGGCCAGGACACCGACAGCGGCTCGATCAAGATCGAAGATCGACGACGATGCGGCGTGGACGCTGACCCAGAGCGGCACCCCGCTGAAGAAGTCGCGCACCAACGGTCTCGAATCGGGGCCGACCCAGGTCCCGGCCGAGGTCTTCACCTGCGTGGAGGGCGTCCGCGAGGACAGGCTCGCCACCGACACGTTCATCGGCCCGGCCGGGCGCCAGGTCGTGCTGCAGGCATGGGTCGATCGGCAGCAACTGGCTGCAGGCCGCCGAGACGCGCGCGCAGCCGGCTCTCGATGCCATCCACGCCTTCCTCGACCACGACATCCCCGGCGAGGGCCCCGTCATCATCCGCATGGCACCACCGCGTGAGCTGGGGGGCTATGCCAGCGCCCACGACACGCCCGGCATCGTGCAGCTCGACGAGGACGCCGGTGTCATCGGGTCCGCCCCCGAGCACCAGCTGGCACACGCGTGGTTCACCACGGACACCTTCATCGAGCTGTGGCTGCGCGAGGGCATGGCGCTGTGGACCGCCTCCGCCATGAGTGGCGAAGCCTGCGCACCGGCCGGGCCCAACGCCAACGGCCTGGAGCTGTCCGCCTGGCAGGTCGTGAAGCCAACCTCGAGCGAGGGCTGGGAAGAGGTCCTCGCCGAGCAGGATGCGGCCGCCTGCGGCATCGTGAGCGCCGTTGCCGCGCGCATGTCCCCCGAGCAGTGGCGCGAGGTCATCGGCTCCCTGCTCGATGGCGAGACCAAGTACGTGGGGCTCTCCGGGCCTGACGCGGCCTCCAGCCCGACGGTCGACTATCGCGAGTGGCTCGACGCGGTCGACGAGCGCGGCCTCGTCCCGGCGGCTGCCGACCCGGCCTTCGCCGGGAACCTTGACCAGCTCGACTTCGCCCAGGACCTGCTCGACGACTATGGCATCGTCGCCAGCGGCCCCGAACTCGCCGAACGCTCCGCCGCGCGTGCCTACTATCACCAGTTCCTCGCCGACGCCGCGCCGCTCGGCGCGCCGCTGGCCGTGCGCAAGGCCATGGACGACTGGAGCTTCAGCGAGGCCACCGAGGCACTCGACAAGTCCTACGAGGTCCTCGATGCGCTCACCGAAGCGGACCGGCTCCTGCCCACGGCCGGGCTCGTCCAGCTCATCCAGCGGCCCTTCGAAGATGCTGCCAGCGTCGACGAGATCGACGACGTCCGGGCGGAGGCGCTCGACCTGCTCGAGAACGCCACCGAGCTGGTCGACCCCCTGGGTGCCCTGCAATCCGTCACGCCGCCAGGCTGGGACGTCCCCGCCGCCATCGCCACGGCCATCGAGGCCCGCGAATTCGACGCCGTCATGGCTGCCATCGCACCGGCCCGGACGATCGCCGAGGAGATCACCGCCGCCGACGCCGCCCTGCCGGAGGCCGGCCTGCTGGACCGGTTCGGCCCGCTCTACCGCTCGAGCGCGACCCAGAGCGAGCTGGAGGACCTGGCCGGGGACGCGGCGGTGGTTCGGCGCGAAGCGGAAGCCACCGGAACCGCTCTCGGGCTGCTGCGCACCGAGGTCGGCGAGTGGCAGATCCCGGCAGCCGTGACCGACCCCATCGACAACGGCCAGATCACCGCCGGGCGCGCCATCGTCGGGGACGCCCGCTCGGTCGTGGCTGCCGCGCGACTTGCCGACATCGCCCTTCCCGAGGCCCAGCTGAGCACCGACATCCGTCCCCGCTTCGAGGGCGTGACCACGGCCGCCGAGATGTCCGCCCTGCGGGCCGAGGCCGAGGCCCGCAGTGCCGAAGCCCAGAAGGTGGGCGGTGCGCTCAAGCTGCTCGGCAGCCGCGTGCCCGAGTGGCAGATCCCGGCGGTCGTGACCGACCCGGTCGCCGCACGCGACTTCGCCACCGCCGCGCTGACCGCCGATGCGGCCCAGCGCTGGGTCGAGAACGCCTGGCAGGCCGACCAGGACTGGGCCGAGTTCGGGGCGCTGGAGCGTGTCAAGGACGCGTTCGAGAACGCCCAGAGCCTCGAAGAGCTGGAAGCCGGCGCCACGCTGGCGAAGCAGTGGTCTGACGCTGCCGACTGGATCGGCCGTGCAGAGCTCGCGGTCAGTGGCGGCCGCGACCTGCTCACGGAGTTCGGCCTCTGGGGTGTCGACGTGAACGCGCCACTGGAACAGGCCAAGGAGGCGGCCCTGGAGGAGAGGTCGACCTGGCCATCAACAAGTCGTCGGAGGTCGTCTCGCTCATCGGCAATGGTGCCTCGAGCGGCGGACTGCGACTCGCCGGCATCGTCTTCTTCGGCGTCGCGGTGCTGGGCGTGCTTGGCCTGTGGGTCATCCTGCGACGGCAGACCGGTCCACCATGGGCACGACAGTCGAAGCCACACTGGATGACCGATGAGGACAGCCGCAAGAAGATCAGCGCCCCCAAGAAGACCAGCGCCCCCAAGAAGGACGAGGGCCGCAAGAGGATCGGCGGTCCCCGGAGGTAGCGCCGGCGAACCTCGCCGGAGACCGGGTGTCGCTGCGCACCGACGCAGCCTTGTGCGCGGTCGCTGACGATCGCTCGCTGGTCCTGGGGTCACCAGGCTGACGTAGCCATCGATGGCGAGCGCCGTGCCCGAGGAAGCAGCATCGGCCGTGCCGGTGGGCTCCAGCACGATGTCGTGGCTGCCGGCGGTCAGATCGGCCACGAACACGACCTCCGGCCCGCTCACCTGCGGGGCGTACAGGTCCACGAGGCCCGCCGCCTCGCCATCGATGAGCACGACCGCGCGGCCTCCATCAGGGCCGCGGCCGGCGATGACGCCGAACTGGTCGCCGGCGATGGCGGTGCCGTCAGCCTGCGTCGACAGGGTGACGGCCTGGGCGCCCTGGACGCGCGAGACGTTGCCGGCGCCGTCGCGGCTGATGGCCGTGACCTCGCAGCTGGCGTCGGGGAGGAGCCACGCTGCCACCTCCTGCGTGGCCGCCTCACCGGGGGCGGCCGGGCTGAGGGCGTCCGCGCGCTGGGACCCGGCATCGGCGCAAGCGGCCAGGACCGATGCCTCCGACAAGCCGGCCACCTCGTCACGTGCCTCCCATGCCACCGTGACCGGCAGGCTGGCTGAGCCCTCCCCCAGCGCACCCAGCGCGCCCGTGCGCAGCACGACCGTTGGCGCCGAGATCTCCGGTGGCGTGCGGTCGACCATGATGCTGTCGCTGAGCACGGGGGATTCCAGTCCCATGCCCAGGCGGAGCTGGGCGAAGACCGTCGTACTCGCCCTCCGCACGCGGCAGCTGCGCGCTCGCCACCTCGCGGATGCGGCTCCAGCTCGACCACTCCTCGCCGTCGGACGAGGTGCGCACGTGGCTACCCACGCGCCCCCCGAGGTCCAGCTCCACGAGCTCGCTCGAGGTCGCGATGGCACCGCCGGCGAGGCTGAACGGCCGCAGCTTGAGCGAGTCGAGGTCCTTGCCACCGCCACCGAAGTAGTTGCCGTCGAGGCGGCCGACATCGGGGATGCGCGTCAGACCGGTCTGCCAGAAGGCCCAGTCGTCCCACCCGGGCGCCAGCGACGGTGGTTCCTCGCAGCCCCAGCAGGCAGCCCACAGCGGCAGGTCCTCGAAGCCCTCGGCATCGCCCACCACCTCGCGCCACATGAACACCGAGGTGTAGATCATGGGCAGGCGCCCGGTGCGCTCGTAGACGCGCTCGACGAAGTCCCGCAGGCGCGCCGTCGAGACCGCGTGGATGGAGGCGCCGATGGGAGCCCAGCACTCCACGTCGACCACCGGCGGCAGCGCGCCGTCGATCCCGCCGGCTGCTTCGACGCGATCGAGGAAGTGGTCGGCCTGGGAGCGTCCGTCGAGCGTGTAGTCGAAGAAGTGATAGGCACCCACGGCCAGGCCGGCCGCGCGCGCCCGCGCCACGTTGGTGGGGAACATGGGGTCGATGAAGTCGATGTCCTGGGTGGCCTTGATGAACACGAAGCGATGGCCGGCGTCCCGGACCCTGTCGTAGTCGATGTCACCGTTGTGGTGGCTGACATCGATGCCCGGCAGGAGCCTGGGCTTCGGCGTGGCCTGCGCGGTGAGCGGCTCGGGCTCGAGCTCGGCTTGCACCAGGCGCGTGTCGACCGCGGCCACCAGAGCGGCGCCGGCAACGGCCGCAGGCGCGCTCGTGGCGCCAGGAGATCCGGCATCGCCGACCTCCAGCGACGGATCGCTCGAGGGCTCCGTCGCTGGGTCGGCCGAGGGCTCGCCGGATGGGTCGGCCGAGGGCTCGATCGATGGCTCCGTCGATGGTTCCGGGCGAGGGGTAGGCTCGGGCGCCCGGCGGCCAGGGCGGATCCTTGGGCAGCGCCGGGCCCTTGTACTTGCGCGTGCCGGCCTGGCAGCCGATGCCCCTGCCGGCGGCGTCGAAGACGTTGACCGCAGGGGCATCGGCGGGCTCGACGGCAGCCTCGACCGGTGCCGGGCCGGACGGTCCGGGCCCAGGCAGGAGCAGCAGGATCATCGTCAACGCCTGGGCGAACGCGACGGCACGGCGGGATGGCATGTCGAGGGGGAGAGGGTAGCGGCGCCGCCCGATTCTCGCAGGCGTCAGGCCACGCGTTCGGCGATGGCCGCGTCGAGCAGCTTCAGCAGCGGTGGCGACTTGACCGTTTCGAAGCGCTCGCGGGCGGCCTCGGCCCAGCCGGCGACAGACGGCTCATCGGGCAGCAGCGTCAGGGCATCCAGCTGCGTGAGCGCGACGTGCATCGGAGAGCCGCCGCGGGTGAACTTCTCGATGGCGCCGGAGAAGCGCGCCACGGCCTCATCGGTCTCGCCCTCCAACGCCGCCACTCCCGCTTCGGCGAGCAGGCGGACGCCCTCCACGCCGTTGCCCGAGTACTGCTCCTCGTCCATGCCCGAGAGCCCTTCCCGCGCGACGGCCAGGTCGCGCGCCCAGTGGCCGGCCAGCAGCAGCGCGGTGCGCGCATCGAGCGTGTTCTGGCCGCCGACCGCGACGGCGGCTCGAGCCGGTGCGACCGCCTCGGCCGGGCGGCCCGCGAGCAGCGAGACCAGCGCCGGCGTGATCCACTCCCAGAACTCGACGTCAGGGTCGGTCATGGACCGGGCGAGACGGGCGCGTTCGGCGCTGACGGCTTCGACATCCTCGCCGCGCCAGACCATGTAGTGCTCGGTGATGGAGAGCAGCCGGGCCCGGTCGGCATCGGAGCGAGCGTCCCTGAAGGCGGCCTCCAGGTCGGCCATGGCGGTGTCCCAATCGAGCGCCTCGTAGAACGCGCCCTGGCTGATGGCCCCGATGAGCCACTGTGTCATCTGGCCGACGCCGAGCCGAACGGAGAGCTCGTAGGCCTCGCGCGCGACGGCGAGGGCGGCGGTCGCATCCTCGTCGGCCTGCACGGCACCGAGGTTGTTGCGGGCGCGCAGCTCCAGCGCCACGTCGCCGACCTGGTGAGCCAGCTCGATGGCGGCTTCCATCAGCACCACCGGCTCACGCAGCCGACCCTTGCTGGAGAGCGATGTCCCCTTGTTGATGAATGCCTCGGCGATGATGCGCGTGAGCCGCCGTGGCTCGGCGATGGCGAGCGCCTCGTCGGCCCGTGCGATGGCCAGGTCGGGTTCGCTGAGGCGCATGTGTGCCCGGGACAGCCGGGAGAGCATGTCGGCGCGGTACTCGTCGTCCTCGGACCGGTCGGCGTTGGCGATGGCCGGGCCGAGGAACGCGACGGCCTCGGCCAGCTTGGAGGCATCCACGAGGATCCCGCCCATCAGGGCCGACACGCGCGCCACGCCGGAGCGGTCACCGACGGCCTCGTAGGCAGCGACGGCGTCATGGGCGAGCCGCTCGGCCTCCTCGTAGCGAGCGTCCAGGTCCGCTGCGTCGGCGGCGCGCTCCAGCACCTCGGCGCGCTCGGCGGTCTCATCGGTGATCTGCAGTGCCTGGGTGAGGCAGGCGATGGCCTGGTCGATGGCACCAAGGTCCATGGCGCGGTCGGCCGCGCCGCGCAACGCCAGGCGCGCCTGGATCTTCAGCGCGGCGGCCTCCTTGCCCGGGTCGGAGGCGTCATACGCAGCGAGGTAGTGCGTCGAGAGCACGCCGGCCAGCTCGTCATCACCGAGTGCCTCGAAGTAGCGCGCCGCCGCCAGGTGGCGTGAACGTCGATCGCGGCGCGCGAGCGTGTCGTAGGCCACCTCGCGGATGACCGACTGCACGAAGCCGTAGTAGCCGCGCTCCGGCGATCGCGGGTCGACCGAGATCTCGAGCAGCTCGCGTTTCACCAGCGAGCGCAAGCGAGGCTCCAGGGCGGAGACGTCTTCGCCGGCGATGGCGGCGAGCGCAGCGGCCGAGAAGGTCTTGCCCAGGACCGCGGCATCCTGCAGCAGCGAGCGATCGGCGGGCTCCTGCGCATCCAGGCGTGAGGCGATGAGCGCCCGCAGCGATTCGGGGATGGCCAGCTCGCCCAGGTCGCCGGCCGGTGTGAAGGTGCCGCCCTGCGCCTCGGCAAGACGGCCGTCGGCGATGAGCATGCGCACGGTCTCCACCGCGTACAGCGGGATGCCGTCGGCCCGGGCGAGGATGGCGGCGACGGCCGCGGCCGGCATCTGCGGCACCAGGCCGGTCACCAGCTCGCGCATCTGCTCGTCGGTCAGCGGCTCCAGGCCGATGGTGTTGAAGGAGCGGGCGCTGGTGCCCCATCCGGGCCGGCGCTCCAGCAGATCGGGGCGAGCCAGCGTGACCACCAGCAGCGGCACGCCCTTCGACCACTCCATGAGGTGGTCGATGAAGTCGAGCTGGCCGCCGTCGGCCCACTGCAGGTCCTCGAAGAGCATGACCGTGATGCTGCGGGTGGCGATGCGCTCGAAGAAGATCCGCCAGGCGGCGAAGAGCACCTCGCGTCCGCCGGCCGGCGGCGGCTCCAGGCCCAGCAGCGTGAGCAAGGCCGGCTGCACCCACTCGCGATCCTTCGCATCGGGCACCCATTCGGCCACTGTCTCGGCGATCCGTGCGCGCGTGGTGGCGTCGTCGTCGCTCTCCGCCAGCCCGGCGCGCTTGCGCACCATCTCGCCCAACGCCCAGAACGTGACGCCCTCGCCATAGCTGGGGGCACGGCCGCGGTGCCAGAAGACGTCCTCGACCAGGCCGTCGACGTACTTCTCGAACTCCCATGCCAGCCGGCTCTTGCCGATGCCCGCCGGCCCGGTGATCGAGATCAGGCGTGGTCGACGCTCGCGGGCGACGACGTGGAGCAGGTCCTTGAGCAGGCGCAGCTCGACCTCGCGGCCGACGAATGGCGGCTCCAGGCTGCCCGAGCGGCTGCGCCCACCGCGCTCGCTCACCACGCGCAGGGCACGCCAGGCCGGTACCGGAGCCTCCTTGCCCTTGAGCAGCTGCTCGCCGGCCTCCTCGAAGGTGATGGCGGAGGCGGAGGCGCGCATGGTGCTCTCCCCCACCAGCACGCCGCCCGGTGGCGCCACTGCCTGCAGCCGTGCCGCGGTATTGACAAGGTCGCCGGCGACCATGCCCTGCCCGGTTGCGCCGACGGTCACCGCGGCCTGCCCTGTCAACACCGCCACGCGCGCCTCGAGGCCATCGCCGAGTGCCTTGACCGCGCTCACCACCTCGAGTGCGGCACGGACGGCACGCTCGGCATCATCCTCGTGGGCGCGGGATGCCCCCCAGGCCGCCATCACCGCGTCACCGATGAACTTCTCGACGATGCCGCCGTGGTGCTCGATGACCTCGCGCGCGGCGTCGAAGTAGCGCGAGAGCGTGTCGCGCACCAGCTCCGGGTCGCGTCCCTCGGCGTAGCCGGTGAAGGCGACGAGGTCGGCGAAGAGCACGCTCACCAGGCGACGTTCGGCGACACCCTCGTTGTTCGTCGGAGCGGGCGCTGGTGTGCTCGACGGCGTCGGTCGTCGAAGCCAGGGCAACGGGGGCAAGCGCCGCACCGCAGCCGCGACAGAACCTTGCCTCAGGTCGGTTCTGGATGCCACAGCTCGGGCAACCAGTGGCCAGGCTGGCGCCACAACCGTCGCAGAAGGCCGCCCCGTCGCCGTTCTCCTGACCACAGCTCGTGCAGAAGGCGCTCAATCAAGACCCCTTTGCCCCCGCTCAGGCTTGGCAGCGTACCCGATACGGGGCCGGCGTGGTCAACCGGATGTCCACGCCATCGGGCTGCCCCAGGCTTCCTGGCGTCGCTTCTCGCGCGGCCACCTTCATGGCCCAGGCGGCCCAGTCGCCCCGGCCGTCGCCGGGTGTCGCCGGGTGTCGCCGGGTGTCGCCGCAGGGACGTCGACTACTCCCCGGACCCTGTCTCGCGCGTCGACGGTGGTTGAGGTGGCCACGCGCCTGCACCCGGTGGTGGCTGCGCTCCCGGGGGTGGCAGCCGTCCCGGGGCCGGCGGCACGCCGGGCGGTGCCGAGCCGCCTACCGGCGGCAGGGCGGGCGCGTACCCGGGCGGTGGTGGGAGCGGCGGCGCGGCCGGCGGCGGGAACGGCGCTGGTGGTGGCGCCATGGACGCCGGCGCTGGTGGTGCCGGCGCGCTGGTGGTGTCGCCATGGGCGGCGCCCCATCGGCCCAGGGGCGGTTGCCGACCTCGGCGATGCTGCGAGGCGTGGGATCCCGCAGCGGCCGCGGTGGAGGCGCCGGAGGCGCTGAGGGCGGTCGCGGCACTGAGGGCGGCCTCACCGGCTGGCCCTGGGCCTGGCTCGGGTCCGAGGGGCGGTTCAGCTGGGAGCCCGCC
>CAWDQY010000015.1:0-99268 GCA_963804575.1 uncultured Chloroflexia bacterium | reverse complement strand
GCGGGTCAGTCCACCAGGTACTGGTAGCTGATGACCATCTCGTCGCCCGGCTCCACGGAGATGATCCAGCGCAGGATGTTGCCGGCTTCCTCCTGTGGCGCGATGGATGCCGTCAGCTCCTCGGCCTCGGGGTAACGGAAGTCGACGACCTCCATGTGGACCGTGGTGGGGGTGAAGTTGCTGATGGTCAGCTCGACGTCGCCGCGGTAGTCGAAGCGGCCCTCGGCGATGGCCGTGCGGCTCTCCTCGCGCTTGACCCGCACGTCCTGCAGGTGGCCCACGGTGATGCTGCCCTCGCTGCCGACCGGCGTCAGCTCGACGAAGTCGCTGCCCAGGAAGAGTCCGTCCTGGTAGTTGCGCACGACTCCCTCGGCGAAGGGCTGGTCGCTCTCGTTGGTGACCTTGTAGATGACCGTCACCTGCTGATCGGTCGGCGCGTTCCACAGGTGCAAGCGGCGGGCCGGCAGCGTCTGGCCTACCAGCTGCGTGTAGACGGTGTCGCCCGGCTCGGCGGTGATGGGACCGATGTCGTAGACGTGCTGGATGTCGACCTGGCCGGTGGGCATGTCGGCCCGGGCTTCGCCGGTGTCGTCATAGCCGGCCAGCAGCTGGTTGGCGGAGAGCTCTGACATCGGGGCGACCGGGCTGGAGAGGTCGACGGTGCCGGCCACCAGCTGCATCTCGACATCCTCGAGCTGCAGCGAGGTGTCACTGATCTCCGCGAAGAAGTCCAGATCGACGGTCTCGTCCTCGTCGGCACCCAGCCACATGTCGTAGGTGGGTCGCCAGGAGACGCCGCCCAGGAGGTACTCGAGGGTCACCTCGCGCAGCTCGCTGTCGGCGGCGCTCTGCCACTTGATGGCCGGCTGGCCTGCCTGGTAATCGAGTCGGTAGGCACCGACACGCCGGCCGTCCTCGCGCAGGACGAGTGTGTCGGCAAAGACGCCGGCTGGCAGCAGCATGCGTACGTCGACCCCGCCGGGCAGGGTCACGCTGTCGCGGGCGTAGGCCACGTTGTTGAGGAAGACCGCCATCTGATCCGGCTGGCTGGTGTAGCTGATCTGGTCATCCGACTGGGCGACGGCGCTGCCCGCTGTTAGGCCAATGAGCAGACTGGTGGTGATCGCCGCCGCGACCGAGACTTGCCTGGCACGCATCTGTTGACTCCCTTCGCTGGGCGTGCCGAGCTGAGCGGGCACGCGTCCCTCTCGATACGCTACGGCCGCGAGGCAGGTTCCGCGATGCGTGCCAGCACGCACCGGTCCGATGTGCCCGGCCGGCCCGGCTGGCACGCCCGGTGTGCCCAGCTTGCCCGGCCGGCCCGGCTGGCACGCCCGGTGTGCCAACTCGACGCCTCGGCGACCGGTCCTGCCCGTTTGGCACGCCCGGTGTGCCAACGCGACGCCACGGCGACCGATCCTGCCCGTTTGGTACGCCCGGCGTGCCAGATCGGGTCTTTCCGGGCGCTACCACGTCGCGTTGGATCGTCGTGCGTTCCAGCTGCCCGCGTGCCAGCAGGCCACGTGCGCCAGCAGCCCGCATGCCAGCAGCCCGCGTGCCGGCAGCCCGCGTGCCAGCAGCCCGCGTGCCAGCAGGCCACGTGCGTGCCTCGTGGCGATCAGCCCATGGTGAGCGCCATCACCGCCTTCTGGGCGTGGAGACGGTTCTCGGCCTCGTCGAAGGCGGCCGACTTGGCTCCGTCGATGACGGCATCGGCGACCTCGACGTTGCGATCGGCCGGCAGCGGGTGCATCCAGATGGCGTCGTCCTGGGTCAGCGCCATGCGCCGCTCGTCCGAGATCCAGTCGGTGTACTTGGCGGCGATCCTTGCGCCTTCCTCGTCGGACACACCCAGCAGCGGCGCACCCCACGACTTGGCGTAGACGATGTCGGCACCGTCGAAGCCGGCATCGAAGTCGTCCAGCTTCTCCAGCGTGCCGCCGGAGCGCGCCGCGTTGGCCTCCGCCTCAGCCACGATCTGGGGCATCAGCTCGAACTCGGGCGGATGCACCAGCTTCACGTTCATCCCGAAGCGGGTCGCCGCGAGGATGAGCGACTGCGGCACCGAGATCGGCTTCTGATAGGACGATGCGTAGGCCCAGCTGACGGTGATGGCCTGTCCCTTGAGGCGCCCCTTCTTCTCGATGATGGTCATCAGGTCGGCCAGGATCTGGAAGGGGTGGTAGACCTCGCACTGCATGTTGAGCACGGGCACGCGACTCGCTGCGGCGACGTCGCGGATGTACTGGTTGCCCTCGCCGAAGGTGACGTGCCGGATGGCGATGCCGTCGCTGTAGCGGCCGAGGATCTCGCCGATCTCCTTGGCCGTGTCACCGTGCGCGATCTGCGTGGTGCGGCTTTCCATGAACATGCCGTGTCCGCCGAGCTGCGCCATGCCCGCCTCGAACGAGGCACGCGTGCGCGTGCTGGAGAAGAAGAAGAGCATGGCCAGCACCTTGTCGCGCAGGTACGGGTGAGGCTCACCGAGGGCGCGCTTGCGCTTGAGGTCGAAGGCCACGTCGAGCGCGGTCTCGATCTCCTCGTTGGTCCAGTCCGACAGCGCGATGAGGTCGCGACCACGGAGTCCGGTCTGCATCTGGGACCTCCTGTTCGTCCGCTGCGGCGAGCCTACTCGGCCTTGCCGAGGACCAGGGTCAGCAGCGCCATGCGCATGACCACGCCGTTGAAGGCCTCCACCCAGTAGCGTCCGAAGCGGGTCTCGTCGACGTCGGTGGTGAGCTCATCCATGCGCGGGAGGCTATGCAGCACGAAGGCATCGCGCTTGGCCTTCTCATGCAGGAGCTTGAGGTCGACGCGGTACTCGATGGGCGTGAGGCCCTTCTCCACGTCCGCCGAGTCGACGCGGCCCTTGGTGTAGTCGGCCTGCACCACCGGCTCCATGTAGATGACATCGGCCTCGCCGATGACATCGCGAATGTCCGCCACCTCGCGGTAATAGGTCGAACGCTCGTCGAGCTCGGCCTTGAACTCAGGCAGCAGGCTCATGTCCTCGGGCCCGATGACGATGGCCTCCATGTCGAAGCGCGACATGGCATAGAGGATCGAGTGCATCGTGCGCATGCGCATGTCGCCGACCAGGATGAGCTTGAGCCCGTCGAGCGTGCCCTTCTCCTTCCAGATGGTGTACAGGTCGGTCAGCACCTGCGTGGGATGCTCGCCCCAGCCGTCCCCACAGTTGATGACGGGGACGGAGGCCCACTGGGCGGCCTCGTGCGGCGCGCCCTGCTGGAAGTGCCGGATGGCGATGACATCACCGTAGTACTCCAGCATGTGGAAGGTGTCCTTGATCGACTCCAGGTAGAAGTCGCCGGCGCGCGTCATCTTGGCGTCGGAGAAGCCCAGCACATGGCCACCCAGCCGGTGCATCGCCGCCTCGGTCGAGAGGCGCGTGCGCGTGGAGGGCTGGTAGAACGCGGTCAGCAGCGTCTTGTCGGCCAGCAGGTCGGTGTTGCGGCGGTCACGTGCGATGGGGGCCAGGTCGTCACACACCTGGAAGATCCGGAAGTACTCGTCACGGGTCATGTCCTTGAGCGACAGGATGTCGCGACCGCGGAAGCTTCTCATGGGAGCGTCTCTCCTCCTTCTAGTGGGGCTGGGGGGCGGCCGAGGAGCGTCGGACGCCGCTGAAGATCACGGCCACGGTCTCGTCGGGGCGGACGACGCCGTCGCGGGTGAGCTGGATAAGGCCGGCGAGGCCGGCGCTGCCGGTGTGGTCGGCATCGATGCCGAGATCTGGTCGGGCGCGAGCATTGGCGGTTTCGAGCGTGGCCTCGTCGACCACCACCGCTCGACCACCGGAGAGGAGCATGGCACGCACGACGGCGAGCCAGTCGTAGGTCTCGTCGTCGAGGATGCCGTGGGCGATGGATACCGGCTCGGTCTCCCAGGCCCACATGTACCGGCCACGCTGGCGCGCGACCTGGCGCAGCGCTGTCTCGACCGCGTCGGCCTCGAGCCGGGCACCCGGCGGCACACCAAGCTGTTGCAGCACGCGCTCGTACGCGCGTGCCAGCGGGTAGCCGCCCTGCGTCTGGACGGTGTCGATGACGGGCCTGTGGCCGAGCTGGCCAAGGGCGACGGCGTCGTCGAAGGCCAGCGCTGCGGCCGAGGCGAAGGCCCCGCCGCCGACATGGATGACCAGGCGGTCGAGGGCCGAGGCATCGTCGGGCAGCTGGTCGATGAGCTCCCAGCCCAGCGTGGCGCCGCCCTCGATGGCCAGCCCGTTGAGGTTGCCCTGCACGGTGAACGGCACGGCGCCTGTCGCCGATGGCCGCCAGCAGGCGCTGGACCGTGGGATCACCGGTCTCTCCGGGTTGTCGCTGGCAGACCTCGATCTCGGCCCGGAGTGAGCGCAGCGCTCGATCACCGCTGCTTCGGCGCTGGGCGGCACGAAGACCAGCAGGCGGCGCCGCGCGGCACGCGCCACCACGGCCGCCGCCAGCGCGGCATTGCCGCAGGAGGCGATGGCCAGCGGCGCATCGGGATCGGCGAGGCCGAGCGACGTGGCCACGTTGAGCGCCAGCATCACACCCATCAGGTGCCGCGCCTTGTGCGAGCCCGAGACATTGCCGGTCTCGTCCTTCACCCAGACGCCCCCACCCGGCTCGAAGCCCAGCGCTTCGTCGAGGCTGCTGGAACGCACGATGGGGGTGGCGCGGAAGCCGTGCCCGTCGACGTCGGCGATGGCCTCGTCGAGGCCGCACACCAGGTCGATGAAGCGGCCATCGCTCCAGCCCGCGGCGCGAGCCACGTGGTAGGCATGGAAGCGCCGGCGGTAGCGCACGAAGGGGTTGGAGCTGGGCTCGACGTCGCTCACGTCGGTGAGGGCGGAAGGATCGAGCACCCGCCGCAGCACGTGGTCGATGTCGTCAGCGGGGGCCGCGGCCGGACAGGCCCAGGCGAAGGGTGTCTCGGGCGGCACGACGGCGCCGCAGCCGGCGCAGACCAGGCGGCTCAGCGGGACCGTGGCCGCCCGCAGGGACGGCACGCCCATCATCGTCACCCGGCGACCCGTGCGTTGAACTGGTCGATCATGGCGTCCCACTCGTGGACGATCTCACGCGTCTCGACCCAGAAGTCCTGGCTGGCGCGCGCGTTGAACTCCTCCAGCGGTACGCCCTGCTGCTCCACCCAGGTGTAGTAGCCCAGGTTGAACATCCGCAGTCGGTCCGCCTGTGTGCACTCGAGCATGTCAGCCGTGTCGACGCGGTCGAGGAAGGCGGCGCGTACCTCGCCCGCAGCGGCGGCGTCGAAGGTGCCGTCGTGGTCGCGGGCCACGATGCGCTCGATCTCGGAGGCGTACATGCCGGCGCCGTCGGTGGCCACCGTGGCCAGCACGTCCCGCGGTCCCAGCTGCTGCTGCTTGGCCACCTTGATGGCTGCCAGCACGTTGCAGATGGAGGAGAAGCCGAAGGAGCACAGCTGGTCGATGACGGCCTGCGGCACGCCCATGCGCTCGCGCAGGTGCTGCTGACCGGCCTCGCTGTTGAAGAGCACCAGCAGGTTATCGGTGGCCCGGTCGCTGATGTCGACCACGAAGTCGGTGTTCATGGCGTTGTGGATGAGCGGCACGTGCTTGTCGCCGATGCCCTGGATGTTGTGCTCGCCGAAGCCGTTGTAGAGCAGCGTCGGGCACTCCAGCGCCTCCACCGCTGCGATGCGGGTGCCGTGGCGCTCCTTCAGGTAGTCGCCCGCGGCGATGGCACCGGCCGACCCGGTGGCAGAGACGAAGGCGGCCAGGCGCAGCTCGGGGTCGCCCGCGACCAGCGTCTCGAAGACGTGCTCGATGGCACGACCAGTGAGCTGGTAGTGGCCGATGTGGTTACCGAACTCGCTGAACTGGTTGAAGATGACGGTGTCGGGATCGCGGTCCAGCTCGGCGCACTTGTCGTAGATCTCCTTGACGTTCGACTCGGTGCCGGGGGTGCGGATGATGTCCTGCGGCGAGGTCACCCACTCGGCCAGCCAGTCGAAGCGCTCCTGGCTCATGCCCTCCGGCAGCACGGCCACGCCATGGGCCAGCATGATGCGGCTGACGGCCACGCCGCCGCGGCAGTAGTTGCCGGTGGACGGCCAGACGGCGCGCTGACTGGCCGGGTCGAATTGGCCGGTCACGATGCGCGGCGCCAGGCAGCCGTAGGCGGCGATGAGCTTGTGCGAGGCGATCATGGGGAAGCGGTCGCCCAGCAGCACCAGGATGGGCGAAGGCACGCCGGTCAGCTCCGGCGGCAGCACCACGTGCGCCGGGAGCGGTACCGGCCTGGTCTCGTCGAAGTCGTTGTACCAGTGCGCGCGGAAGAGGTTCTCCGGGTGCGGCCCAGCGGGGTCGACGGCAGCGACGCGAGCCTGCGTCTCGGCGGGGATGGTCGAGGGGTCGGCCAGCTGGGCGAAGGTGGGCATCACGATGCCGGCTTCGCGGAAGCGCCGCACGGAGCTCTCGTACACCGCCTGGTCCACCACTTCACGCTCGAGTCCCAGCCGTCGCATCGGTCCCTCCGAGGTCATTCCTGTCTTGAGCCGTCGCCAAGGCAGGCGTCGTGGCCCCCTTGTGAACGACGGGTCCGAACGGGCCGTGCCTACGGGTCGTGCGGCACGAGCGCTGTCGGCTCGTCCAGCCGTACGCTGTGACTTGGGGGTAGGGTTTCGCTAGGGCCAGATGGCCCCGCCTCGCACACGAATGGCAGGACAGGTGGACTTCGAACTCAACGGCGTGACCCGATCGATCGCCCCCGAGCCGGGCATGACCCTGCTGCAGCTGCTGCGCGAAGAGCTTGGGCTGCGCTCGATGAAGGACGGCTGCGCTCCGGAGGGCTCCTGCGGCGCCTGCACGGTCATCGTGGACGGACGAGCGGTCGTCTCCTGCGCCCAGCCGGCCGAGCGCTTCGCCGGCCGCTCCGTCGAGACGCTCGAGGGCTTGCCTGCCGATGTGCGCGACCTGTGGGCCGATGCCTTCGCCGCCACCGGGGCCTCGCAGTGCGGCTACTGCACGCCGGGCATCGTGATGAAGGCAGAGGCGCTGTTGCGTCGCGAGGCCGCGCCTGAGCGTGACACCATCACGCGGGCGCTGGCGGGCAACCTGTGCCGCTGCACCGGCTATCACGCCATCGTCGACGCCATCGAGCAGGTCGCGGCGGCCCGTGGCGGCGGCCCGCGCCCGCGGCCCGCGAGTGGCACGGCCATCGGTGACCGTGCTCCCAGGTACCGCGTCCGCGAGCAGGTGCTGGGCATGCAGGCGTACGTGGCCGATCACGTCGTGGCGGGCATGCTGCATGGGGCCCTGCGCCTCTCCGACCATCCGCGGGCCGTGGTCAGGTCCATCGATACCTCGGCGGCCGAGGCGGCACCCGGGGTCGTGGCCGTCATCACCGCGGCCGATGTCCCCGGCAAGCGCAACCAGGGCCTCATCCGCGACGACTGGCGTCAGCTGGTGGCGGTGGGCGAGACCACCCGCTACGTCGGCGATGTGCTGGCCGCCGTGGCCGCGGAAACGCGCCGCCAGGCGCGCCTCGCCGCCGAGCTGATCGAGGTCAGCTACGACATCCTCGAGCCCATCACCGAGCCATTCGCGGCGATGGCCGACGACGCGCCCCAGCTGCATCCCGGCGGCAACATCCTCTCGACCTCGGTCATCCGTCGCGGCGACGTCGATGCCGCCATCTCGAGCGCGGCGCACGTGGTGTCGGATTCCTTCACCTCGGCCGCCATCGAGCATGCCTACCTCGAGCCCGAATCCAGCCTCGCCGTGCCCCAGCACGGCGACGGGCCGCGACTGCACGTGTTGTCACAGGGCCAGGGGGCCTGGGAGGACCGCCGCCAGCTGGCCTCGTTGCTGGCACTGGAACCGGCCGACGTGCTGGTCACACAGGTCGCCACCGGCGGCGCCTTCGGCGGCAAGGAGGACCTCAACGTCCAGGGCCACGCGGCCCTGCTGGCGCTGGCGACCGATCGTCCGGTGCTGCTGGCCCTCTCTCGTGCGGAGTCCCTGCGCTGCTCGGTCAAGCGTCACAAGTTCTGGATGGACTACACCCTCGCCTGCGATGCCGAGGGCCACCTCACCGCGGTCAAGGCGCGCTTCGTGGGTGACAACGGGGCCTACGCCAGCGTCGGCGGCAAGGTGCTCGAACGCGCCGCCGGCCACGCCTGCAGCGCCTACAAGGTGCCCAACGTCGACGTGGAGGCGCGCGCGGTCTACACCAACAACCCTCCCGGCGGCGCCATGCGCGGCTTCGGCGCCAACCAGGCCAACTTCGCCATCGAGTCGCTGCTCGACCGGCTGGCCGAGGAGGTCGGCATCGATGGCTGGGAGATGCGCTGGCGGAACGCGCTCGCCGAGGGTGATCGCTTCGGAACCGGGCAGAAGCTGACCCAGGGCGTGGGCCTGAAGGAGACGCTGCTGGCGGTCAAGCAGCAGTACCGCGCGGCGCGCTACGCCGGTATCGCCTGCGGCGCCAAGAACACCGGCATCGGCAACGGCCTCACCGAGTACGGGCGGGCGGTCCTGCGCCCGGATGGCCACGGCCGGCTCACGCTCTTCCACTCGTGGACCGAGATGGGACAGGGCACGCACACCGTCTTCCGCCAGATCGTCGCCGCCGAGCTGGGCCTGGACCCGGCCGGCATCGAGGTCATCGTCGACACCAGCCATGAGCTGGACACCGGCATCACCACCGCCTCGCGCGCGACGATGCTGGGCGGCCGGGCCGTGCTCAAGGCCTGTGGCCTGGTCAAGCAGGCCATGGCCACGCGCGGCGGCAGCATCGACGACCTTGCCGGTGAGGAGTTCCCGGCCGAGATCGTCATCGACTGGACCACGCCACTGGGCGCCGACGTGGAGGAACCCATCACGCACTTCGGCTACGGCTGGGCGACGCAGGTCTGCATCCTCGATGACGAGGGCCGCATCGAGAAGATCATCGCGGCGCACGACGTGGGCAAGGCCATCGACCCGCTGATGCTCGAGGGCCAGATCGTGGGCGGTGTCCACATGGGCCTGGGCCACACCCTCAGCGAAGCCTTCGAGATGAAGGACGGCCGGCTCGTGACCGATTCGCTCAAGTCCCTCGGCATCATCCCCGCGGCCGGCATGCCGCCCGTGGAGACCATCCTCGTCGAGGAGCACCAGCCCGAGGGGCCGTACGGCGCCAAGGGCATGGGCGAGGCCGTGCTGGTGCCGACGGCTGCGGCCGTGGCTGCTGCGCTCTATGCCTTCGACGGCGTCCGGCGGACCGAGCTGCCCATGCGCGACTCCACGGCGGCCCTGGCTGCGCTGCCCAGGCTGCGCCGGCATACCGCAAGCTGACCAGTCCATCCCGGCGCGGTCTCCGGCCTCGCCCGCCTGGATGGCCCGTGCACGCCCTCTGCCGGCGCTGGCGCTACTGTGGGGCGTGCGCAGCAGGAGGTCTTGGGTGATGAGGTTTGGAGGGACGCTCGCCGGCGCGGCGCTCGCGCTCGTGGTGGCATCGGTGAGCCTCGGCGTCACGGCTCCGAGCGCCGCGGCCGCATCTGACCAGCCGGTCTACTACCTGCCGGCGCCGACCGAGACCGAGCTTCTCCTGGCGCAGGACAGCGGCGAAACCGTCGGGCGCAGCGACGGGCAGGAGTACGCCCTCCACTTCGTCGCGGCCGCCGGACCGGAGCGCTTCCCGGTGCTCGCGGCACGTGGCGGGACCGTCATCGGGACGCGTGTCGGCGTCCGCGGCGGTCGCTGTCTCGAGCCCTTGGACGGCCCGCGTCCAGGCTGCTGGCGGGAGGTCAACTACGTCCTCATCGATCACGGCGACGGCACGTCGGCGCTCTACCTCCACCTGAAGCGCGGTGCGCCGCTGGTGCGCAGCGGCGACGTCGTCAGCGTCGGGCAGCGTATCGGCACGGCCGGAAGCAGCGGCTGGACGGCGCGGACCGGCCTGGGCTTCCAGGTGCAGCGGACGCCGGCCTGGCACGAGGTCGGCCAAGGTGGCTGGTTCATGACCGACTCGCAGCCGGTCGCCTTCGCCGACGCCGACGTGATCGCGCAGCGCCCTGATGGCGTTCCCCTCGCCGGTGACACCGTCACCTCGGCCAACCCCGGTGCCGCCTTCGAGCCCTTCCGCCTCGTGGCGCGCCCGGCCGGGTTGCCTGCCAACGTGCCGCTGCAGCCCGCTGTCGAGACCACCATCAGCGCTGCCTACCAGGCCGACTCGGCCGATGGCTACGGCCTCCACCTCGTTGGCTCCATCCCCGCTCCGGCGGTTCGCCCGCTCTTCGGCGGTGAGCTCGCCTTCGCCGGCTGCGCCAGCGGTGCATCGGCGTCGCTGGGTCGCACCGTGGCGCTGCGCCTCGAGGTCGATGGCGTGACCTACCTGGCCGTCCATGGCCACCTCTCCGACGTGGACCCGAGCCTGCTGGAGCTGGATCGGTCACTGCCGGCCCCGATCGTCGGCCCCGCTGATGTCATCGGCCACTTCGGGTCGGTGGCAGCGCCGCTCGAGACGGCATCGCTCGACTGTCCCGCGGTCGATCCTGCGCCGACCGACCTGTTCGTGGCCATCCTGCGCGACGGGGCCATCAGCCCCGAGGGCGAGATCAGCGGCGGCACCCCTGTCTCGCTGGAGCCGCTGGTGGGCGAGCGGGGTTACGAGGGCTTCGCCTGGTGGCGAGGCCCCCTGGTGAGCGTCGAGGTCGCCGAGGAGCCCGGCCGCCCGCGCGCCCGCTGGAACGAGAAGACGCCCGCCAGTGGCTCGCACATCCGCTTCGGTGACACCGTCCGCCTGGTCGCCCGCGTGCGTGACGTGACCGACATCTCGCAGGTCCGATTTCGAGCCTGGTATCCGCGCTGGCCGCAGGTCGATGCGCAGGACGACCTGCCCTCGTTCGACCCGGCGACATCGTGGCGGGAGCTGGCCTTGTGCCCGGCCCCGCTGGAGGGCCAGAGGGGCTTCGGCAGCCTGTGCGACTGGGACGGCGACACGCGTGATGCCAAGGTCAGCTACGTCTGGGATCCGCAGGTCGCACGGGCGCAGCCGAGCGCGCCCTGGCTGCCGCGGGCGACTCGTGCCATCACGCGCGGCAGCAGCCAGTGTGTGCCGGTTTCGCTCGCCGTCGAGGTCATCGACCGCGCCGGCAACGTGTACTCGGACATCGGTCGCCTGCCCCTCCCGGCCGAGTGCGACGGCACGCCTGACGCAGGCGCTCGCGCTCGCGTGCTCTACCTCGACCCACTCGTGCCGCCGCGTGATCCCGAGCCGGCGGGGGGCCTCCGCGCGCGGGGCTGGCCGCCGGGCACTGGCCCCGACCCGCTCGATGGGGCGCTGGTGTGGCGCGACCGCTCCGACAACGAGGACGGCTTCACCATCTACGCGCGGCGCAAGTGGCTGGAGACGGACTGCTCCATCGTCGTGGGCCCATGGCGCGAGGTCGCGACGATCGCGGCCAACCGGGAGCGCTACGATCCGCGCCACCAGCAGGTGCTGAGGTCCGTGCGGGCCCCCAGGATCGAGGGTGTCCCCGGTGCGCTCGACCGCCTGGAGTACAGCGTCTCGGCCTTCAACGAGGCTGGCGAGACGCGCCTGGTTCGCATCGGCACCTTCGTCGGCGGTTCCGAGTGCGACACCGGCCTTGAGCTGCCGCCGCCCGAGCTGGAGCCCTGAGCCTCGGTCGTCACTCACCCTTCGGCCGGTCGGCCCGCAGGGCCCGAGGAAGCAAGCCCGCCGACCAGCCAGCAGGAGGTCCGGAGCGAGGACGCCGCCGGCAACGGTGGTGCGGCAGGGCTGACCGGCGTCCCGTGGCGCCGGCTGTTCGGCTATCTGCGTCCGCACCTCGGGTTGTTCTCGGTGGCGGTGGTGGCGCTGCTCATCTCGACCGGTTTCGGGCTGCTGTTGCCGCTGGTCCTCGGCGGCCTGGTGGGGGAGGTCGTGACCGCCGGTGACACCGCTGGGCTCGATCGGCTCCTGCTCCTGCTCGTCGCCATCACGCTCGTGCTGGCCGTCTCGGGCTTCGTGCAGACGTGGACACTGGGCGTCATCGGCGAGCGCATCGTGGCCCGCCTACGGGCGCAGGTCTTCGACCGGCTGGTGACGCTGGAGCTCGACTTCTACGTGCGTCGCCGCGTGGGCGAGCTCATCTCGCGCCTGTCGAGCGATGTCACGGTCGTGCGCACGATGCTGACCCAGACGCTGACCTCGCTGCTGTCGTCGCTGCTGGGGCTCACTGGCTCCATCGTCATCCTGTTCCTGCTCAGCCCCGGGCTGCTGCTGGTGGTGCTGGCACTGGCGCCGACCATCGTGCTCATCGCGGTCATCTTCGCGCGCCCGCTGCGTCGCCTCTCGACGCGCGTCCAGGACGCCATCGCCGCCTCGACCACCACGGCCGAGGAAGCGCTCAGCGGCATTCGCGTGGTCAAGTCGTTCGGGCGCGAGGAGTGGGAGCGCCATCGCTACGGCGAGGACCTGCGGGGCGTCGTCGGCATGGCCACCCGGCTGGTGACGTGGCGCGGCCTCTTCGGCGCGATGATGACGGTGCTCGGCTTCGGCACGCTCATCATCCTGCTCTGGTTCACCGGCCACCAGGTCATCGAGGGCAGCCTCACCATCGGGGCCCTCACCAGCTTCCTGCTGTACGGCATCACCATCGGCACCAGCCTCTCCAGCATCGCCGGCCTCTATGGCCAGTTCCAGGAGGGCGCCGGGGCGGTGGCCCGCGTGTTCGAGCTCATCGACGAGCAGCCAACCATCACCGAGTCGGCGGTCGCCGAGCCCTTGGGTGCCCTGGACGGCGGCATCACCTTCGAGCACGTCACCTTCGGCTATGGGGCCGAACGAGCGGTGCTGCGCGACATCGACCTCCACATCGCGCCCGGTGAGGTGCTGGCGGTGGTGGGGCCTTCGGGTGCCGGCAAGACGACGTTCTGCAACCTCATCCCGCGACTGTGGGACGCCGGCGAGGGACGGGTGCTGGTCGACGGCCGCGATGTGCGGAGCTTGCCGCTGCGGGGCCTGCGCGAGGCCATCTCGCTGGTGCCGCAGGAAGCCACCCTCTTCGGAGGCACCGTGGGCGAGAACATCCGCTACGGCCGGCTGGAGGCCACGCAGGAGGAGATCGTCGCCGCTGCCCACGCGGCCAACGCCCACGACTTCATCGAGGCGCTGCCCGACGGCTACGACACCGTCGTGGGCGACCGTGGCACGCGCCTGTCGGGCGGCCAGCGCCAGCGCGTGGCCATCGCCCGTGCCATCCTCAAGGACGCGCCCATCCTCATCCTCGATGAGGCCACCTCGTCGCTCGACAACCAGTCCGAGCGCCTCGTCCAGGAGGCGCTGGCGCGCTTGATGAGCGGCCGCACCACGGTGGTGGTGGCACACCGGCTCTCCACCATCCGTTCCGCCGACCGCATCGCCGTGCTCGACGATGGCTGGCTGCTGGAGCTGGGCAGCCACCACGAGCTGCTGGCGGCCGATGGGCTCTATGCCCACCTCTGGCGGCTGCAGGCGTCGGAGCGCCCGAGCACCCCGGAGTCGGTCGCTAGCTGAGGACCAGGTCCTGCGGCTCGATGGCGAATGGGTCGACGACAGCCACGCCGTCGAGGTCCTGGCCGTGTTGCAGGTCCTCGGTCAGCAGGTAGCGGCAGCCGGCGGCTCTGGCCGCCGCCACGACGAGCGAGTCCCAGAAGCTCAGGCCGAACCTGGCTTCCAGCCACCAGGCGTCTTCGAGCAGGGCGCTGTCGATTCCGATCGGGCGCCACGCCATGAGGTCACGCACGTCGGCACGCGCCGCCTCGCGATCGAGGCCAGGCTGGAGCTTGTGCGTGGCCGCCACGTAGTACTCGTTGAGGACCTGGTGGCTGAGGCGACCTTGCTGGTGCTCCCACAGCGCGTCGATCCACGCCTGTGCGCGCGGTTGCTTGACCGGCTCGCTGGCGTCGCGAGCGTAGAGCAGGACGTTGGTGTCAACGAAGACCGTCTCGCTCATGCAGCTCCTCCCGCGACGGATAGTGTCCGCTGGTCTTGAGCCTCGTCGGTTGACGCGACTGGTATCGCTGCATCGCGCCCGGGTACGATTCCTGGGCCGCGTGGGCCCGCTCCAGCATCTCGCGCAGGAAGGCGGAGAGGCTGATGTCGCGCTTGGCGGCTTCCACGCGTGCCCACAGCGCGGTGCGCTCGTCGAGCGTGACGGTCACGTTCTTCATGCCACGAATATCGTGTATCACGAGAACCGTGTCAATCGACCGACGTCCGCGATCTGCGGAGCCGATACGATGAGGGCGTGACGTCCCCGACGACCCGACGCCGTTCCTCTCTGCCTGCCACCGCCAGCGGGACGCATACGCTTGCCTATGCGCCGTCCGACTGGGGCGTGCTGGCGGTCATCGCGATCGTCTGGGGCTCATCCTTCCTGCTGCAGGAGATCGGACTGCGAACCCTTGCGCCGGGGGTCATCACGCTGGCGCGGGTCGCCCTCGGAGCTGGCACGCTGGCCCTGTTCGCGAGGGCACGAGCGCCCGTCGATCGCGAGGACTGGGGCCGCATCGCGCTGCTCGGGGCCGTCTGGATGGCGCTGCCGCTGACCCTGCTGCCGATCGCACAGGAGTCGATCGACTCCAGCGTGGCCGGCATGATCAACGGTGCCATGCCCATCTTCGCCGCGGCCTGGGCGACGTACCTCCTGCGGCGCCTGCCGGGCTGGCGGCAGCTGCTGGGCATCGGGCTCGGGTTCATCGGCATCGTGCTGGTGTTCGTGCCGGAGCTGCGGGCCGGCGTCGATGAGATCAGCGGCGCGCTGTTGGCGCTCTTCGCCATCTCGTTCTACGGCCTGGCCACCAACCTGGCCGTGCCGCTGCAGCAGAAGTACGGATCGTTGCCGGTCATCTTTCGCGTGCAGCTGGTGGCGCTGCTCATGGTGGCGCCGATCGGCCTGGCGCAGCTGCCATCGTCGACCTGGTCCTGGGACGCGGCGCTGGCCATGCTGCCGCTGGGGGTGCTGGGGACCGGCCTGGCCTTCGTGCTGATGGCCACCCTCACGGGCAGGGTCGGTGGCCCCCGGGCCTCGGTGGCGATCTACTTCCTGCCCATCGTGGCCATCGTGCTGGGCGTGCTGGTGCTGGGCGAGACCGTGGCGCCGGTGGCCCTGCTGGGCGTGCTGCTGGTGATCACCGGCGCCTGGTTCGCCTCTCGTCGCGAGACCTAGTGCAGGATCGGCTGCTCCGCCTTCGCGACCTCGTTGAGGTCCTTGCCCATGATGATCATGCCCAGCACATCGTCAGGCGTCACGTCGTCCTTGTTCACGATGCCCACGATCTTGCCGTGGTACATCACCGCGATGCGGTGGGAGAGGTCGAACACGTCGTGGATGTCGTGGCTGATGAGGAAGATGCCGATGCCTTCCTTCTCCAGCTGCCGGATGAGATCGCGCACCTGCATGGTCTCGGCCGGACCGAGTGCCGCCGTGGGCTCATCCATGATCAGGATTCGGGCGTTGAAGTGGACGGCGCGGGCGATGGCGACCGCCTGTCGCTGGCCACCCGAGAGTGACATCACGGGTGACTTGAAGTTCTGGAAGTTGGGGTTCAGGCGCTTGATGACCTCGCGGGTGGCCGCCTCCATGGACGCGTCATCGAGGTTGCCCATGCGGGTCTTCAGCTCCCGGCCCAGGAACATGTTGGCCGGCGCATCCTGGTTCTCGGCCAGGGCCAGCGTCTGGTAGATGGTCTCGATGTTGTGCTTCTTGGCTTCCCGCGGGTTGTGGATCTCGACCCGCTCGCCATCGACCAGGATCTGGCCACTGTCGGGCGGGTGTGCACCGGAGAGCGCCTTCATCAGCGTCGACTTGCCGGCACCGTTGCCACCCACGAGGCCCACCACCTCGCCGGGGAACAGGTCGATGCTCACGTCGTCGACGGCATGCACGCCGCCGAAGGCGACCCGGATGTTGCGCATCTCCACCAGCGGCGTTCCGCTGGAGTCGATGGCTGTTCGTGCCCGCACCACGCTGGCCTCTTCCGCTGTCACGTCGCGGCCCTCCTTCGATAGGCAGTGTCGATGCCGACGGCGACCACGAGGACGATGCCGACGACGATGTTCTGCTGTGCGGTGTCGAAGCCGATGAGCACCATGCCCGACTGCAGCGTCTGCATGAAGAGTGCGCCAAGGATGGCGCCGGGGATGGTGCCGATGCCGCCCGCGAACGAGGTGCCGCCGATGACCGCAGCGGCGATGACGAAGAGCTCGTTCCACTGTCCCAGCGCGTTGGTGGCGGCGTCCAGGCGACCGGAGGTGATGGCGGCGCTGACGGCCACCAGCACGCCCATCAGCGCGAACGTCAACAGCAGCGTGCGGCGCACGTTGATGCCGGAGAGCTCGGCCGCCTCGGGGTTGCCGCCGATGGCGAAGACGTAGCGGCCGAACTGGCGCCGGCGCGCGATCCAGGTCATGACCGCGGCGACGCCGATCATGATCAGCACCGGGTAGGCGATGCCGGTGGCGAGGATCAGCCCGCCCTCGGGCACCTCCATGCCAGCTGATCTGGGCGTAGCGCTGAGCCACCCGTTCGGGCCAGGCGTAGTTGTTGACCACCCAGACCGCACCCAGCACCAGCACCGCGCCGACGACGACGATGAGACCCTCGGCCCACAGCGGGCGGGTGGGGAAGTTGAAGGACTGGCGTCGGCGGCGAGCCATGATGACGAGGATCACGAGGGCGACCACGACGAGGATGCCGAGTATCCAGCTCAACGTGGCCGAGCCGACCCCCAGGTCCATGCCGAGGCGCCCCAGCGAGCCCTCCGTGCCGCCACCGATGCGGCTGAAGTTCTCATCGAGCGGGGCGATGGTCCGGCCGCTGGCGAGCAGGAATGCACCGCCACGCCAGACCAGCATGCCGCCGAGGGTGACGATGAAGGCAGGGATCCCGAGAAAGGCGATGAGGTATCCCTGGCCGGCGCCGATGAGCCCGCCCAGGGCCAGGCCAACGCCCAGCGCGATGAGCCAGGTCAGGGAGCTATCGAAGCCGATGATCTCCGGCAGCAGCTCCTTCTGCACGATGGCCATGACCATGGCCAGGAAGCCCAGCAGGGAGCCGACCGAGAGGTCGATGTTGCGCGAGACGATGATCAGCACCATGCCGGTGGCCATGACCGCGACCGAGGCGGTCTGCACCGACAGGTTGAAGAGGTTGCGCGGCGTCAGGAAGCTGCCGCCGAAGATGGAATCGCCGCCCTGGCCGAAGATGCGCGAGGCGACGTCGAAGAGGATCCACGCGATGGCCAGTGCGATCATCAGGCCCAGCAGCCGGCCGTCGACCTCGGTCGATCGATAGAGCGCGCCACCGGCGCGCTTGAACTCGCTGTATCCGCCGCCACCCGCGCCACTGTCCGAACGTGGCGAACCCGCTGCCGGGGCTCGCTCGGCAGGGCTCGCCGGGGTGTCACTCATGCGCGGTCTCCCCAGCTCCAAGTAGGTGTCGTGTCATGTCCCGGATAAGGGTACGCGCCCTGCCAGGCTCGTTGCCTGGGCAGGGCGCGTATCGGTTACAGGGTGGGGAAGCCTAGCCGCAGGCTTCGACGGTGCCGGCTTCGACGCCGGCGCAGAGCTCGTTCGGCGGTGATCCAGCCGGCGTCGACCACGACCTGCAGGTTGTCCTGCAGGATCGGGGTCGGGACAAGCAGGATGGACTGCATGGGGATGCCCTTGGGGCCGTCGGAGAACTCGACGAGGCCTTCGGGGGTCTCGCCGGCTGCGGCGGCAAGCGCCACCTGAGCGGCAGCCTTGCCCAGCTCGCGGGCGTCCTTCCAGACCGTGACGGTCTGGGTGCCGAGCGCCACGCGGTTGAGGGCCGCGTTGTCCGCGTCCTGGCCGGAGACCGGCACCACGCCGTCGAGGCCCTGGGCCGCGAGGGCGGCGATGGCACCACCGGCGGTGCCGTCGTTGGAGGCCACGACCGCATCGACGGCGTTGTCGTTGTCGGTCAGGATCTGCTCCATGTTGCGCTGGGCAACGGCCGGATCCCAGTTGTCGGTGTACTGCTCACCGACGTTGACGATGGCGCCGCTGTCCATGGCTTCCTGCAGGATCTCCTGCTGGCCGCCACGCAGGAAGTCCGCGTTGGGGTCAGCCGAGTTGCCCTTGATGAAGACGTAGTTGCCCTCGGGCATGGCCTCGAGGATGGCGCGCGCCTGCATGCGGCCGACCTCGACGTTGTCGAAGGTGACGTAGTAGACGCCTTCGCTCTCGGTCTCGAAGAGGCGGTCGTAGGCGACGACGGGGATGCCCTGGTCGAGCGCGACTTCGACCGCCGGCAGGATGGCCTCGTTGTCCTGGGCCAGGATGATGATGGCGTCGGCACCCTGGGTGATCAGCTGCTCGACGTCGGAGACCTGCTTCTCGGCAGACGACGCGGCGTCGGTGGAGATGTACTGCGCACCGGCTTCGTCCAGCACGGCCTTGATGGCGGGCTCGTCGCGGAGCGCCCAGCGCTCTTCCTGGAAGTTGTTCCAGGACACGCCCACGACCAGCTCGTCGTCCTGGGCGGCCACGGCGCCGATGCTGGCCAAGCTGCCAGCGGCGGCGACGGTCAGGGCCAGCAGCGCAGTCGCGCTCTTCTTGGTATTCCGCATTCGCGGTCCTCCTCCTCTGTGGAGCGGGGGGGACGCCCCCTTCGATGACGGGAACGTTCTGGTTCCGAGACTGGGAACAGACACGTTCCTTCGCCGCCAGATTACCGCACGCCGATACGGCGCATGTCAACCGTTGCGCGTATTTGTGCAAGCGCTTCCAGTCGCCGCCCGAGGACGCCTCGTCAGCTTGCGCGCCTGGTCATCGCGCGCTCGGGCCGCAGCAGGAATGGCGCCAGGTAGGCGGGCAGGTTGGAGAAGGGCAGCACGTCCGGGTGGAGCTCGATCCCGAGCTGCGTGGCGCACGAACGTGCGACGGGCCTGGATGCGCGCCCACATCGACGGGTAGCGCTGCGCCAGCTCGGCCCGCAAGGCGCCGTCGGCAAGGGCAAAGGGGCTCTCCACGTTGGTGGTGAAGTAGTCCGTGCCGGTGGCCGGGATGATGTCCGACTCGATGACCATGCCCGACCGGAGTTGTGCCGTGGATGCTGGGCCGATGGGAGAGTGGAGCCACTCTTCGAGGCTGATGAGATGTCCGGGCGTGAGGAAGATGCCGAAGAACGGGTCCGCCAGCTGCTCGTCGATGATGGCCTGGAGCGCGCCGCCGGTCTGGCCGACGTGCAGGGCCTCGAGCCACCTGGCCACGGCCTCGAAGTACGGTGCCACCAGCTTGCTCTCGTAGTCGCGGATCGCGGGCGGCAGGTCGTCGGCGTCGCTGCGCGACGAAGCCCGCGCGGCAGTCGAGCGCGCCCCACAGGCCGTAGGCCACGGTGAAGCGGTCGCCGCGCTCGATGACGCGATCGGTCGGGCTGAGCAGGCCGTAGGTCGCCCGCTCCCCGCTGGAGAGCATCATGTGGCACGACATCGGAAAGCCCGGCCACTGCAGCAGGCGCACCGCGTCCTGCTCGGTCATGCCCGGCCGTAGCCCGAACAACAGCCGCTTGACCCCTTCCGAGGTGTGACAGGCGGCGTACTCCATCAGCGCCAGCTGCTCCGGCTCGTTGACCGCCCGCAGGCCGGTCTCCGGATCGGAGAACAGGTCGCCGGCGTTCTCGACGAGACCGTCAGCGCCGACGGCGGAGCGCAGCGCGTCCACGATGAATGACGGTGTCTCCAGCCAGCCCCGGTCGGGCTAGCGCCTTCCAGCCCGCGACGCCCACGCGGCTGCCGCGACGGATGCCCTCGGCTGGCCAGGATCGCCTCCAAGGCGCGGGCCTGCGGCCGTGGTTGGCCTGCCAGGCTGAGATCGGGAGCCAGCTCGACCCGCATCTGCAGTGGGGCGCGCCTGGCCACGCCGACGCACTCGATGCCGGTCAGGAGCAGCGGCTTGCCCGCTGCCCCGACGATGAGGATGGCCTCTTCGAAACGGGGGTCGAAGCCTGAGAGCCACGCCAGGTTGGCGCTGTGCTCACGGTCGGCGTAGATGACGAGGGCATCGTAGCCACGCTCGGCGGCACGTTCACGGATGCCCACGAGGCGTGTGTCGTAGAGCTGGGTGGGCAGCTCCGGCATCGTGTCGGGCAGTCCGAAGTCGGGTAGGTCGATGGTCTCTGAACGGGCTGGCATGATGTCGTTCTCCGGGACAGATCGGTTGGTTCAGCAGGAAGGCCCGCCGCACTCACTGTGCGACGGGCCTGTCCTTGTGCGCTCGAGGCGAAGACTACGGGCAGGCAGGCACCGAGCCGGGCTCCACGCCGGCGCAGAGCTCGTCCTGGGTGATCCAGCCGGCCTCGACGAGGACGTCAAGGTTGTCCTGCGTGACCGACACGGGCGTGAGCAGCACCGAGTTGATGGCCACGCCATTGGGTCCATCGGCGAAGACCTCGGAGCCCTCGATCTCGTCGAGTGCGGCGCCCTGCGCCAAGGCCACCGCGATGTTGGCCGCGGCGGTGCCCTCTTCACGGGCGTCGACCCACACCGTCTGGGTCTGTGTGCCCTTGGCGATGCGGTTCAGGGCCGCGCCTTCGGCATCCTGGCCCGAGACTGCGACGACCCCAGCCAGGCCTTGCGCCTCGAGGGCGGCGATGGCGCCGCCGGCGGTGCCATCGTTCTGGGCCACGACCGCGTCGACGTCGTTGGCGTTGTCGGTCAGGATCTGCTCCATGTTGCGCTGGGCCACGGCCGGATCCCAGTTGTCGGTGTACTGCTCACCGACGTTGACGATGGCGCCGCTGTCGATGGCTTCCTGCAGGACCTCCATGGTGCCCTCGAAGAGGAAGTCGGAGTTGGGGTCGGCAGCGTTGCCCTTGATGAAGGCGTAGTTGCCCTCGGGCACGATCTCGAGCACGGCTCGGCCCTGCATGCGGCCGATCTCGACGTTGTTGAAGGTGACGTAGAAGACCCCCGGGTCCTCGATGAGGCGGTCGTAGGCGACGACCGGGATGCCCTCGTCGAGCGCCGCCGTCACCGCCGGCAGAATGGCATCGTTGTCCTGGGCGAGGATGATGAGGGCATCGACGCCCTGGTTGATGAGCGCCTCGACATCGGTCAGCTGCTTCTCGATGGACGAGGCGGCGTCGGTGGAGACGTACTGCGCGCCGGCGGCGTCGAGAGCGGCCTTGATGGCCGGCTCATCCCAGACGCCCCAGCGCTCTTCCTGGAAGTTGTTCCAGGACACGCCCACGACCAGCTCGTCATCCTGGGCGGCAACGGCGCCGACCGTCGCCACGGCGGCGGCGGTGGCCACGCTCAGGGCCAGCAGGCCAGCGACACCCTTCTTCAGATCATTCATCAGCGATCCTCCTGGGATTCGGGACGGGAGTGTTCCCCCGGAGGGCGGCGTCGCTCCGGAGGTCGGAGTGGCGGCGTCCTCGACTGCGGATTAGCGCACGCGGAGCGCTGCCATGTCAACGCCCACCTATGCCATCCTTGCCTCGCATCGAGCACGTTCCCCACAGGAGGGCACATGAGCACGTTCATTTACGACCTCGCGCGGTTCATCGACTTCCGCGACAGCGAGACCCTCGCTCGTGTGCGCGCCATCCCGCGCTCGGCGATCACGCGGCATCCCAACCCCGACTTCCGCATCCGCGTGGAGGACGACGTCGACGCGTTCTACACGGCCTTCGCCGACGACATCGTGTCGCGCATCGAGACGACGCGCGCGGAGGGCCGCGACTGTGTCCTGATCCTGCCGGTGGGGCCGGTGCCGCAGTTCAGCAAGGCGGTGGCGATGATCAACCAGCGGCGCCTGACGATGCACCACGTCCACACCTTCAACATGGACGAGTACGCCGACGAGGACGGCAAGACCGCGCCCACCACCTGGGAGGGCTCCTTCAAGCGCACCATGTTCGAGGTCTTCTTCGATCGCATCGACGCCGAGCTGCGTCCGCCGCTGCAGCAGATCCACTTCCCTGCCAGCGACACCATCGAGGGCTATGGCGACCAGATCGCGGCGCTGGGCGGTGCGGACACCTGCTATGGCGGCATCGGCTGGTGCGGCCACATCGCCTTCTGGGAATCCAGCCTGGGGCACGAGTTCGCCGGCGACATGGAGGCCTACAGGCGCGCCGGTCCGCGCATCGTCGAGCTGACGCCGATGACCATCATGCAGAACGCGCTCCATTCCTTCGGCGGTGACTGGTCGGCCGTGCCGCCCAAGGCCGCGACCATCGGCCCGGCCGAGATCCTCGGTGCGCGGCGGCGCAGCTTCTGGCTCGACGGGGACCTCGGTGGCGGCGTGTCATGGCAGCGCTTCATCGCGCGGCTGGTGGCCCACGGACCGGTCAGCGAGTTCGTCCCGGGGTCGTTGCTGCAGACCGCGCCCACCGACTACACCATGCTCGGGGGGGTCGCTGACGACGTCGCCGTCCACATGGCCTAGCTCTTCCATATCGCGACGTCGTCGCTACACTGCAGGCGCCATGTCACGCACCTTCGTTGCCGCCATGGGGGCCCTGCTGTCGTTCGCCCTGGTGCTGCCAGCGAGCGCCCCTGGTGTGGCAGCCAAGGGGCCCACGCACGACGCGCGCTCGGCAGATGTCCCGGCCGTGCCGGTCTTGGTCGAGGACACGACCATCGGCATCGACCACGTCTACGATGGCTCGTGGCAGTTCTTCACCGGTGGCGGCGTGGCCGTCCTCGACTGTGATGACGATGGCCTACTCGATCTCTACTTCGCCGGCGGCGAGGCACCGGCTGGCCTCTATCGCAACGACTCCACGCTCGGCGGGCCGCTGGCCTTCAGCCAGCGCAGCAGCGAGGTCACCGACCTGACCGAGGTGACCGGCGCCTACGCCATCGATATCGACAGCGACGGCGCGACCGACCTGGCCGTGCTGCGTCGTGGTGAGAACGTGCTCCTGCGGGGCCTGGGCGGCTGCAGCTTCGAGCGTGCCAACGAGGCCTGGGGCTTCGACGGGGATGACGACTGGACAGCGGCCTTCAGCGCCAAGTGGGAAGCCGGGGATGTCTTCCCGACGTTGGCGCTTGGGCGACTACCTCACCATCGTGGAGCAGGGCGAGGTCCCCGTCTGTGACGACAGCGCGATCTTTCGTCCGAGCGCGGCCGGGTACGGAGCGCCCGACGTGCTCACGCCCGGCTACTGCGCGCTCTCGATGCTCTTCAGTGACTGGGACCGCTCCGGCCGGCGCGACCTCCACGTCACCAACGACCGCCAGTACTACCGCCCCGAGGAGGGCGAGGACCAGCTGTGGAAGGTTCGCCCCGATGAGCCGCTTGGCCGCCTACACGCGCGAGGAGGGCTGGCAGAAGCTGAGCGTCTTCGGCATGGGCATCGCCAGTGAGGACGTCACCGGCGACGGGTACCCGGAGTACTTCATCAGCACCATGGCCGGCAACCGCCTGCGCACGCTCGAGGATGGACCAGACCAGCCGACCTACGTCGACAGCGCCTTCGCCCGTGGTGTGGATGTGGCCCAGCCGTTCAGCGGTGGCGACAAGCTCCCATCGACGGCCTGGCACGCCGAGTTCGACGACGTCAACAACGACGGCCGCGCCGACCTCTACGTCTCCAAGGGCAACGTCGAGCTCATGCCCGATCACGCCGCCAAGGACCCCAGCAACCTGCTCATCGGGCAGCCCGATGGCACCTGGGCGGAAGGGGCAGAGGAGGCCGGCATCGTCCACTTCGGGCGTACCCGTGGCGCCGCGCTCGTCGACCTCAACCTGGATGGCCTGCTGGACCTGGTCGAGGTGGTCCGCCGCGAGCCGGCCCGCATCTGGCGCAACGCCGGTGCCGGCACGGCGGAGGAACCGGCCGCCATGGGTAACTGGCTCGCCGTCGAGCTGGCCCAGGACGCGCCCAACAGCGACGCCATCGGTGCCTGGGTGGAGGTGCGTGCGGGTGGCATCGAGTCACTGCGCGAGGTGACCATCGGTGGCGGCCATGCGTCGGGCGCGCTGGGACCGCTGCACTTCGGCCTGGCCGATGCGAAGCACGCCCGGGTCCGCGTCACCTGGCCCGACGGTGAGGTGGGCGCGTGGCAGCGCGTCGCGACCGGCCAGCGCGTCCGCATCGAACGGGGTGCGGCGGAACCGCTGGCGCTGTCCTCGGCGACGCGCCTGACCGGCGCACCCGCTGCCCAAGGCACGCCGGACGCGCCCGTCCTGCCGGCCGTCGAGCCGATCGATCCAGCCAGCTGCGTCCGCACGGCCGACCGCGGCAAGTCGGTGGCGCGCCTGTGGAACGAGGCGCTGCTCGCGGCGATCCGCCGCGACTTCCCGGCACCGACCGTGCACGCCCGCAACCTCTACCACGTGTCGGCCGCCATGTGGGACGCCTGGGCCGCCTACGATCCGGTCGCGGATGGCGTCTTCGTGGACGCGGACATCGAGCTCGCCGATGCGACATCGGCCCGCCGGAAGGCCATCAGCTATGCCGCCTACCGGCTGCTGTCGCACCGCTACAGGAACGCCGCCGGCGGCGATGAGAGCCTGCACCAGTTCGACCAGCTGATGGCAGACCTGTGCTATCCCGCCGACCGAACCCTTACCCGGGGCGACTCGCCGGCCGCGCTGGGCAACCGCATCGCGGCCCGCATCATCGAGCGGACGCTCCACGACGGCTCGCGCGAGGCGGAAGGCTACGTCTCGACCGACTACCGTTCGGTCAACGAGCCCATGGAGGTGAAGCAACCGGGCACCCAGATGGCTGACCCGAACCGCTGGCAGCCACTGGTCCTGGAGAGCTCGTTCGCGCAGAATGGCCTGCCGCTGCCGCTCGGGCCGCAGCGGTTCGTGGGTCCGCATTGGGGGGAGGTGACCCCCTTCGCACTCCCGGAGCCCGTCATGCCCGGCCTGCCCATCGACCCGGGCGCGCCGCCGCAGCTGCACGACCCGCTCACGGACGCCGAGTTCAAGCAGGCGGCCGTCGAGGTCCTCCGCCTCAGCAGCCAGCTGGACCCGCGCGACGGCGTGATGGTGGACATCTCGCCGGCCTCGCTGGGTGGCAGCACCCTGGGCACCAACGACGGCAGCGGCCACGAGGTCAACCCGTTCACCAGCCTGCCGTATGTCCCCAACGAGGTGCCACGCGCGGACTTCGCCCGCGTGCTCGCGGAGTTCTGGGCCGATGGCCCCTCCTCGGAGACGCCGCCGGGGCATTGGAACGCCCTGGCCAACGAGGTTGTCGACACCCCCGGCTTCGTGCGCCGGATGGGCGGGGTGGGTGAGGAGCTCGACCCGCTCGAGTGGGACGTCAAGCTCTACCTCGCCCTCAACGGTGCCGTCCATGACGCGGCCATCGCGGCGTGGGGGACCAAGGGCCACTATGACTCGGCGCGGCCCATCTCGATGATCCGCTGGATGGGCGGACTGGGCCAGTCGAGCGACCCCGACCTGCCCTCGTACCACCCTGATGGCCTGCCGCTCATCCCGGGCGAGGTCGAGCTCATCACGCCGGACACGGTCGCGGCGGGTGAGCGCCACGAGCACCTCGCCGAGCACGTCGGGGAGATCGCCGTGCTGGCCTGGTCGGGCAATCCCGACGACCGCGAGACCGAGCTCGGCGGCGTGGAGCTGGATCCGCGCGGTCGAGTGGGTGCCCTACCAGCTCGCCACCTTCGTCACGCCTGCGTTCGCCGGCTATGTCAGCGGCCACTCGACCTTCAGCCGTGCCGGTGCGGAGGTGCTGGCGGCGATGACCGGCAGCGAATACTTCCCCGGTGGCCTCGGCAGTTGGACCGTCAAGCAGGGCTCGCTCCACTTCGAAGCCGGGCCCGAGCCAGGACATCGAGCTGCAGTGGGCGACGTACTACGACGCCGCCGACCAGGCCGGCGTCTCACGGCTCTACGGCGGCATCCATATCTCGGCCGACGACGTGCGAGGGCGCCTCATGGGTGCGCAGTGCGGCAAGGATGCCTGGGCGCTGGCGCAGCGGTACTGGGACGGCAGCGCCCGCGCCTAGATCCGGCAGCAGACCCCCCGGGCACGCTAGCCTCCGCTGGTGGGAGTCCTGCGATCCATGCGCGCGCACCTCGACACGCTGGTAGCGCTGCTCACTTGCTGCCGCGTTCCTCGTCGAGGTGTACCTCGCGGACGGCTCGGCCATCGGTGAGCCCCTGCTGGCGGACGCCCAGATCGACGATGCCGTCGCACTCGCGGCCGTGGTGGCCTTCCTGCTGTCGACGGCGATGCGTCGCCGCCTCCCGCTGCTGCCGCTCACGCTGGGCCTGCTCGCGCTGGTCGTCGTCGGTCGGCCGGCGATGAGGCCTTCTACAGCTTGCTGGCAGGACTCCTGCTGACGGCCTACTCCGTGGGTGCCTGGGCCGGCGGCCGCAGCGGGCAGGTGGGAGCCCTCGGCGTGGGCGTCATGCTCGGCCTGCTGACGATCCGCACGTTCGAGGGCAGGCTCGAGGCCCAGGTGCACGTGGCCCCGGCGTTGTCGCTGCTGGGGGCCTGGTCGCTGGGCCTGGCCTTGCGCAGCATCCGCGCTGGCCGTGGCGATGAGCGCGTCGTGGGTGACCTCGACTGGGAGGCCGGCGTGGCGGTGCCTGACTCGGCCGGCCGCGACGACACGGTGCGCGAGCTGCGCGATGTCATCGAGCGTGCCATGAGCGCGGTCGTGCTGCACACGCGCGATGCCCGCCGCACGCTCGAGGCCGACCCCCGTGCGGCCCATCGCGCACTGGCGGTGGTGGAGGCGGCCGGCACCGAAGCGCTCGAGGAGACGCAGCGACTCACCGGCCTGCTGCTTTCGCCAAACGGCGCGCCCCTGCCCGAGCCGCAACCGGGCCTGGCCGACGTCGACTACCTGATCGAGCAGGTGACCGCGGCCGGCCTGCCCGTGGCCATGCGCATCGAAGGCCGGCCGCTGCCGCTCACGCCCGAGCTGGATGCGGCGGCCTACCGGGTGGTGCACGAGGCGTTGATGGCGACGCTGAACGGCACCGCCTCGGCGCGATCCGACGTGGTCATCCGCTACGAGCGCGACGAGCTTCAGATCGAGGTCGTCGACGACGGCATCAGCGCCGACGACGATGCCGCGGCTGAGACGACTGGGCTGGTGGAAGCCCGCGACGCGGTGGTCAGGCTTGGCGGCACCCTCGATGCCGGCCCCGGTGACGAGCGCGGGTACTGGGTGCTGGCGCGCTTTCCATACGAGCCGGACTGGAGCTGACCCGGACCTGCCAGGCACAGCAAAGCCGCCCGGATGTCCGGGCGGCTTTGCTTCGTGTCTGGTGTGCGCCTCAGGCGGCGGGCGACTCGACGGCCTCCTCGACCTCGGCGGCCATGGACTCGACGGGCTCCTCGACCTCGGCGGCCATGGACTCGGCGGCGTCCTCGACCTCGGCGGCCACGGACTCGACGGCGTCCTCGACCTCGGCAGCCACGGACTCAACGGCCTCGACGGGAGCGCTCGGCTCGGCGGGCGCAACCGTGGCGTCGTCCCCGTTGTTGCAGGCGACGATAGCCAGGCTCAGCACGAGCGCGGCAGCGATGACGGTCTTCTTCACAGACAAGATCCTCACGTACATGCTTTGTCCAAGAGACGCCTATGGTACCTATTCCCCGCCCGGTAGTCACGCGTCCCTCTCGAGGCAGCGTACCATCGACGTCGCGGGACTGTCGATGCTCGTCGGCGCTGCCCCCGGAGTGGAAGGAGTCAGCCTGGCATGCCCATCGAGTGGCGCAAGGACGGGCGACAGCTGCACCTGTACAACGATCACATCAGCTACATCATGCGGGTGCTGGAATCGGGCACGTTGGCGCACCTCTACTTCGGGCGCCGGCTGGCTACCGGTCGCGACTATGCCCACCTCCTGCGCCGTTCGTTCATCACGCGCTTCAACCAGGTCCTGGACCCGACGCCGATGGAGCTGCCGACGGCCGGCCGCGGCGACTTCCGCATCCCCGGGCTGACGGTCCGGCACGCTGACGGCAGCAGCGCCATCGAGCTGGTGTATCGGGAGCACGTCATCACGCCCGGCAAGCCCCCGCTGGACGGCCTGCCCAGCACCTACACGGAAGCGGACGACGAGGCCGACACGGTCGAGATCGTCCTCGCCGATGGCAACTCCAACCTCCTGGTCCGCCTGCGCACCACCATCTTCGCCGGCCGACCCGTCGTCACCCGCAGCATGCGTGTCATCAACGACGGCACCGACGACGTCGAGCTCACCACCGCCATGAGCGCCACGCTCGACCTGCCCGACAGCGACTGGCGCCTGGTGCAGCTCGCGGGTGCCTGGGCGCGCGAGGCTCACATCGTGGACGCGCCACTGCTGCCGGGCACGCGCGCGATGGGCAGCCAGCGAGGCTCCAGCGGCCATCAGCAGAACCCCTTCATCCTGTTGCGTCGTCCCTCCACCACCGAAGGCGCCGGCGAGGCCATCGGCATGTCGCTGGTGTACTCGGGCAACTTCCTCGCCCAGGTCGAGGTGGACCCCTACGACACCGTGCGCGCGCGCATCGGCCTCGACCCCGACACCGTCCGCTGGCGGATCGCACCGGGCATGGACCTGCAGATCCCCGAGGCGGTGCTGGTGTGGACGGGGGAGGGCCTCGGTGGCCTGTCGGACGCCTACCACCGGCTCTACCGCGAGCGGCTCGTCAGCGGCACGTGGCGCGACAAGCCGCGCCCCGTCCTGCTCAACAGCTGGGAGGGCGTGTACTACGACTTCGACGAGGACGTCCTGGTCGAGATGGCCGCCGCGGCGAGGGACCTGGGCGTCGAGTTGTTCGTGCTCGATGACGGCTGGTTCGGTCAGCGTGACGACGACACCTCCTCCCTCGGTGACTGGAGCGTGGACCGCCGCAAGCTGCCCTCGGGCCTGCCCGAGCTGGTGCGCCGCATCAACGAGCTGGGCTTGCTCTTCGGGCTCTGGATCGAGCCGGAGATGGTCAACCCGCGGAGCCGTCTCTTCGAGGCGCACCCGGAGTGGGCCGTCGGCTATCCCGGCCGGGCACGCTCGGAGATCCGCAGCCAATACGTGCTCGACATGTCCAACCGCGAGGTCGTCGACTACCTCGAGCGGGAGCTCGGCGCCGTGCTCGACAGCGCGCCCATCGCCTACATCAAGTGGGACATGAACCGTGTCATCACCGAGCCCTACGGTGCCTCGCTGCCGGCGGAACGCCAGGGCGAGTTCTTCCACCGCTACATGCTCGGCGTGTACGACCTCTACGCGCGACTCAACGAGCGCTTTCCCGACATCCTCTTCGAGTCCTGCGCCAGCGGAGGCGGCCGCAACGACCCCGGCATGCTGGCCTTCGCACCGCAGGTCTGGGCCAGTGACGACACCGATGCCGTCGAGCGCCAGTCCATCCAGTACGGCAGCTCCCTGGTCTATCCCCTGGTCGCCCTCGGCGCGCACGTCTCGGCGGTACCCAACCACCAGGTCGGTCGCGTGACGCCGCTCGACACGCGGGCGGCCGTCGCGTTCTTCGGCAACCTTGGCTACGAGCTGGACCCGCGCAAGCTCGATGATGTCGAGCACGAGCGCGTGCAACAACAGATCGCCTGGTACAAGGAGCGTCGACCGCTGCTTCACCGCGGCCGCTTCCACCGCCTCGTCAGCCCCTTCGAGGGCGACCACAACGAGACCGCCTGGATGGTGGTCGCCGACGATGCGGATCGCGCGCTGGTGGGCTGGTACCGAACCCTCTCGCGGCCCCTGCCAGGTCCCTCGCTGCTTCCGTTGCGTGGCCTCGATCCCGCCGCGCGCTACGAGGTCACCGTCTGGCCCGAGGCCGACGACTGGATCAGCCACGCCAACGTCATGGCGCGCGGAGGGGACGAGCTGATGGCGACCGGCCTGTTCCTCGACGACCATGCCTGGGAGTCCCAGGAGCGGGGCGACTTCGCGGCCCGTGTCTTCGAGCTGCTGCGGGTGGCCGAGTGAGCCTCGGCGACCTTGACGTCGGCCAGCCCTTCCCGCTCGGGGTCAACTACTGGCCCCGTCGCAAGGCGATGTACTGGTGGCGCGACTTCGAGCGCGACGAAGTGGCCGCCGAGTTCGACGTCATCGCCAGCCTGGGGCTGTCGCTGGTGCGCATCTTCCTGTTGTGGGAGGACTTCCAGCCCACGCCCGACGCGGTGGCGCCGGGCGCGCTGGCGCACCTCGAAACGGTGGCCGACGTGGCCGCCGAGCGCGGGCTCGGCCTGGACGTGACCTTCTTCACCGGGCACATGAGCGGACCCAACTGGGCACCGCCGTGGCTGCTGGGCGGCTCGCAGCCCGTCCCCGAGGGCCGCCAGGTCGTGAGCGCGGCGAACCTCGATGCCGGCTCCTACCGCGACCCCTATGCCGACCCCATGGCGCTGGACGCCGCCGAGCTGCTGCTGCGCGAGGTCGTGGGCCGCTTGCGCGACCATGCCGGCGTGTGGGCCTGGAACCTCGGCAACGAGCCGGACAACTTCGCGGTCCCGCTCGACGACGAGGCCGGTCCGGCCTGGGCGAGGCGCATGTTCGGGGTCATCCGCGAGCTGGATCCGGGGCGCCATCGCACGGTGGGTCTGCACTCGCCATCGCTGATGTCGAGCGCCAACCGGATGCGCGTCGACCGCATGTTCGAGCAGGCCGACTTCGCCGTCATGCACACCTATCCCATCTACGTCGACTTCGGGGGCGGGGCGCTCGATCCCGATGCCGTCCCCTTCGCCACGGCCCTGACCGCCGCCCTCTCGGGCAAGCCCACGATGATGGAGGAGTTCGGCGCCTGCACCGCGCCTCCGGGAGCCGACACCACGACCTGGGAGTGGCAGTGGCGAGGCCAGAGTTCGCGCCAGGTCATGCTCTCGGAGCAGGCCTTGGCCGAGCACCTCGAAGCGGTGCTGCCGCGGCTGGTCGAGGTCGGTTCCCTGGGTGCGATGGTCTGGTGCTACGCGGACTATCACCCGGAGCTGTGGGACCGGCCACCCTGCGACAGCAAGCTCCACGAACGCCACTTCGGGCTGCTGCGTCCCGATGGTTCTCTCAAGCCGCACGCCGAGGTCATCCGCGAGTTCGTGGCCACGCGCCCACTGATCTCGCCGCCGTCACCACGCGCTCGCATCGCGGTGGACGCGGATGACTTCTACGCCGACCCGGGGGCGGCGCTGCCGCAGCTGTACCAGGCCTTCAGGCAAGGACGCTGAGCGCGCCCCCCGCGGCCGCCACCTGGTGCTGCCAGTCCCAGCGGCCAGCCATCAGCGATCCGTCCCGGCCAGGTCGCGTACGTGCTGCGGCGGATCGATGCCGGCTGCGAGGCGCGGATCGGGCTCGGGCTGTCCGATGCTGGTGGTGACCGGCAGTACGCCGGCCCAGACGGGGAAGTCGTAGTCGTCCTCATCGTCGACCGGGGGCCCACTGCGGACCTTCGCCGAGGCTTGTTCCAGCGACACCCGCAGTACCGCCGTCTGCCGGATCTCGGCCGTGGTGGTGGGACGCAGTCCTGCGCCGCGCCCGGGGGCCAGCCGTTCCACGAACAGTGCCAGGGCGCGGCTGCGCTCGGCCTCGTCCGTGATGGCCTCGGCGTGGCCATGGATCACCACCGAGCGGTAGTTGAGGGAGTGGTGGAACGCCGAGCGTGCCAGCACGAGGCCGTCGAGCAGCGTCATCTCGACGCAGACGGGCTGCCCGCGGCCACGACGCACCGTCCCGCTGGCGGGGGCGCCGTGCAGGAGCAGCCAGTCACCGTCGCGTACGGCCAGCATGGGGATGACCACGGGCTTGCCGTCGCGGATGGTGGCGACGTGGGCGATGAGCGCCGCATCCACGATCCGCTCGACGGTCTCGCGGTCGTAGGCGGCACGTTGGGGGGCACGACGGATGAGGAGGGCTTCGTTCGTCATCAGGCACCACAGCCTACCTGCCCGGACGTGCGAACATCGGCGCCATGGCTACCGTCGCCGCCAACGGGCTCGACATCCACTACACCAGCGAGGGCGAGGGCCCACCGCTCGTGCTGCTGCACGCCGCCACCTCGTCGGCGACCGAGGACTGGGCGGCGCAGCGGCCGGTGCTGCGGAAGCACTTCAGCCTGTACCTGCCCGATGCACGTGGCCACGCCTCGACGTACTGGGATACCGACATGGGCTGGAGCCACCGCATGTTGCTGGCCGATGCCCTCGCCTTCGCCGATGCGCTTGGATTGCAGCGGTTCCACCTTGCCGGCCTGTCGATGGGTGCGGCCACGGCGTTGGCGCTGGCCGTGACGCACCCCGACCGCGTCATCAGCGCGGTCATCGCCGCCGTCGGAGTGGAGCAGGAGCCCCGCGCCAGCGTGGCTCGACGCCTGATGGACCCCCAGAAGATCGAGCGAGAGGATCCCGCCTGGGCCCAGCGGCTGGCCCGGAGGCATGATCCGGTCCAGGGCGCGGGGGCCTGGAAGAAGCTGCTGCTGGCCATCCGCGAGGACATCCTGGCCGCACCGATGCCGACGCTCGAGGAGCTGAGCCCGGCGCGCCTGCCCATCCTGCTGGCCTACGGCGACCGTGACCCGTGGGTGCCGCTGGAGCAGGCTGTCAAGCTGCGCCGAGCGTTGCCGGACGCTCGACTCTTCGTGGCGCCGGGGGTGGGCCACGTGGTGGTCGCCGAGCGGCCCGCGGCCTTCAACACGGTGATGCTGCAGTTCCTGCGTGGAACGACGGCGGCATGAACGACATCGCCCCGGGCCGCCTCGACCGCCGAGCTCATCCTCCAGCGCGTGGGTCGTCCCTACCTCATCGAGGCCGTCCGCCTCGTGGAGTCCGGCGAGGCCAGCGTGCTGGCCATCGACACGGCGGCGGAAGCAGCGGGCTATCCCGTGGGGCCGCTGCGCCAGCTCGACGACATCGGTCTCGACGTGGACCTTGCCCTCGACCGCGCGCTGGCGCAGATGTATCCCCACGGTGGCCGCTTCGAAGCGCCGCTGCTCCAGGTCCGCCTGGTCGAAGCGGGCCGCTGCGGACGCACCGCTGGCCGAGGGTTCTACCGCTACCGGGGGACCGACTGTCGGCTCGGCCGGGATCGCCACGCCTGATGTCGGCGCCGCCGCCCCTGTCGGCGCTACACCCGATGTCGGCGCCGCTAGCCACTCCGGCGGCCGCACCGCGGTCGACCCTGGAGCTGTCGTCCGCGGCCATCATCGAACGGCTCGAGCTGGCGACCGTCAACGAGGCATACCGTGTCGTGGAGGATGGCCTGGGGTCTCCGCCGTCGATCGATTCGATCATGCGCGCAGCCGGGCACCCACTAGGCCCCTTCGAGATGGTGGACCGCGCCGGCCTGCGCCACATCGTCGCCCGGCTGCGAGCCCTCGAGACCGCCACCGCGGAGCGATCGGGCGACCAGTATCGGGTGGCCAGCCTGCTCTGGCAGATGGCGACCGTGTGAGCGCGGCCGGGGAAGCTGTCCGGTCGACCCGAGCACGCGCGCCGATGTCGCCGCGCCCTGGGCGGTAGCATCAACCCGTGAGACGCGAGCGTGAACGCCGGGTACGCGAAGCCTGCATCGTGGCTGCCGTGCGCACGCCCATCGGCCGGCGCGACGGCGCCCTGCGCTCGATCCGCCCAGATGACCTGGCGGCGCTGGTCGTGCGCGCTGCCGTCGAGCGCAGCGGCATCGACCCGGCTCTCATCGACGACGTCATCCTCGGCGATGCCAACGGGGCCGGGGAGGACAACCGCAACGTGGCTCGCATGGCCGCCCTGCTGGCCGGCCTGCCGGTCGAGGTCGCCGGTCAGACGATCAACCGCCTGTGTGGCTCGGGCCTGCAGGCTGTCAACAGTGCCGCCCACGCCATCATGGCCGGCGACGGCGAGATCGTGATCGCCGGCGGCGTCGAATCGATGAGCCGCGCCCCGTTCGTGGAGCTCAGGCCCGAGCCGGGCTCGGACGGTGCCCCCCGAGCGTGCCGACACCACCCTTGGCTGGCGTTTCATCAACCCGCGCATGCAGGCTGCCTACCCGGTCGTGCCGCTGGGCGAGACCGCCGAGATCGTGGCCGAGCAGTGGGGCATCACGCGCGAGGAGCAGGATGCCTTCGCGCTCCTCAGCCAGCGCCGGGCCGCCGCCGCCATCGCGGCCGGTCGTTTCGATGAGCAGATCGTGCCGGTGGCGGTACCGCAGCCCGACGGCCCTCCGCGCCTGGTCGACCGTGACGAGCACCCCCGACCCTCGGCCACGGCCGAGGCCCTCGCCGGCCTGGCGCCCGTCTTTCGCGAGGGTGGCAGCGTCACCGCCGGCAATGCCTCGGGCATCAACGACGGCGCGGCCGCCCTGGTGCTGGTGGAGGGCGAGCGAGCCCAGGCGCTGGGGCTGCGGCCGCTGGCCCGGGTCATCAGCACCGCCGTGGCCGGCGTGCATCCATCGATCATGGGCATGGGCCCGGTCCCAGCCACCCGCAAGGCGCTCGAGCGCGCTGGCCTCTCGGTCGCCGACATCGACCTGGTCGAGCTCAACGAGGCCTTCGCCAGCCAGTCCATCGCCTGCATCCGCGAGCTGGGGCTCGATCCGGAGCGCGTCAACGTCAACGGCGGCGCCATCGCGCTGGGGCATCCACTGGGCATGAGCGGGGCTCGCCTGATGACGATGCTGGTGCACGAGCTGCGCGCCCGCGGCGCGCGCTACGGCCTCGCCAGCATGTGCATCGGTGTCGGGCAGGGCATCACCACCATCGTGGAGAACCCGGAGGGCTGAGGCCGCGGCCGGCGTGCTACCAGCGCTTGCCCGTGCTACCAGCGCTTGCCGTAGAAGTCGAAGACCACCATGGTGGTGCCATCTCGCGTGGCGACGCCGATACCCACGCTGCGGTAGCCCGCGTTCTTCATGTTCTCCCAGTGACCGCCGCCGCTCGACTTCTCGGCCTGCATCGCCAGGTGCGTTGCGAGCACCACGTCCTGCGCCGACCCGTGGCCCCAGCCGCAGCCGACGTTCTCGCCGTAGTACTGGTAGTCGAAGCCCTTGTTGGCGAGGCGCTTTCCCAGCTCCGGCTTGCCCGCGATGACGTGACCGCATACGTCGTAGGCGACCATCGCACGCGCCCACGGCCACGCCACCTTCCGGCTGATGCCGGCATGGAAGGGGAGCGGCTCGCGGTAGGCGGAGTGCTTGCCGCTGCCGCGATCGCTGCAACTGCCGTCGGGCTCCACCCAGCCGCCGGTGCGTGTGCAGTTGAGCAGGCTTCGCGCGTACGTCTCGGCATCCTGGACCCGCGCCACGGAGGTGTCGGCCGTCGCTGCCCCGAGCATGGACACGGTCAGCAGCGCCGCCATTGCGACGGCCAGGCTGGCGATGCGAGCCGAGCGGCGAGTCATGCGCGCAGCCTGCCCGTCGCGGGCAGACCGGCCCATCACCCGAGGGTACGGCTCGAGACCGCCGCAGACCGCCCCAGTGTGCACCGCCGCTCGCGCCAGGTCGGGCATGGGCACGTGGGAGAGCCGGGTGCTTGCCCAATCCTTAGTGTGGAGGTAGGATTTAGACCCGCGGAGGTATCCGCCCCGACGCTATCGTTCCGGAGGTCTCACTCGATGCTCGAGACGCAGCCACAGACTCCCCTCGCTGTCCCGCCTGCCGAGACCGAGGTCGCCCCCCTCGTCACCCTGTCAGATGCCGCGGTGGCCAAGCTCACCGAGCTGACCAAGGACGAGAGCGACCCCAATGTGGGCCTGCGCGTCTACGTCTACAGCGGTGGCTGCAGCGGCTATCGCTACGGCATGATGCTGGAAGACCAGCCCGCCGCGGAGGACATCCGGGTCCAGTCCAAGGGCATCAGCGTCTACGTCGACCCGCAGTCCACGCAGCTGCTCAGGGGCTCCGAGATCGACTACGTCGACACGCTGATGGGTGCCGGCTTCACCGTCAACAACCCCAATGCCGTCTCCGGCTGTGGCTGTGGCAGCAGCTTCCGCACCGAGGACTCGGCCGGTGCGGCGGGCGCCTGCGGCCACTGAGTCGGCGTCGCTCCGCTACCAGGCAGGCGAGCCCAGCCGGGCTCGCCTCTCTGATTCTGTGTGAGGATGGAGCTCGTGACCGAGATCCCGATCTTCCCGCTGCGCTCCGTGCTCTGCCCTGGCGTGGCGCTTCCGTTGCACATCTTCGAGGAGCGCTATCGGCTCATGATCGGCCGCTGCATCGAGCGCGGCGAGCCGTTCGGCGTGGTGCTCCTGCGCGATGGTCATGAGGTCGGTCCCTTGCGTGGTCAGATCGCAGCGGTCGGCACGACTGCTGCCATCCGGCGAGCCGGCGCCTATCCGGATGGTCGCCTCGACATCCTCACCGTGGGCCAGCAACGGTTCCGCCTGGAGGACCTCGACTCGGTGTCGCAGCCGTACCTGCTGGGCCGGGTCAGCTGGCTCGATGAACCCACGGGCCCGGAGCCGGCGCTCGGCGATCGTGCACAGCGCGTGGGTCAGCGCTTCCTCGAGTATCTCGAGCTGCTGCAGCCGGTCGACGAAGCCGACGGTCCCGAGATCGAGATCGAGTTCGAGATCGAGATGGAGCTGGCCGAAGGCGATCACGATGACGTCGAGCCCGGCGTGTCCGATGAGTCCGACGCCGAAGGCCGATCGCGGCGATGACGCGGTCGATATGGTCGGCGCCCAGACACGGTCGACGCGGTCGACGCCGACAGGCTGGACGCGAACATCGCCGACATCTCGTCCGAGCAGCGCCGCAAGCTGTTGATGGCGGCGGCCCGACGGCTCACCGGCACCGACGACCCCACCGCGCTCTCGTACGTCCTGACCGCGCTCATCCAGGTCGACCTGGCGGTCCGCCAGGAGCTATTGGAGGCACCCGATACGCTCGAGCGCCTGGCGCGCCTGGACGGCCTGCTCACGCGCGAGAGCTGGTTCCTCAGGCAGGGGCTGCGCCCCATCATCATCGACGCCCGCCTGGCTGGCGGCCGACCCGGCTGAAGGATCAGCCCGGCTCAGACATGGGAACAGCCCCGTCACCCGGTCGGAAGCCGGGCGGCGAGGCTGTGACCGATGGTGCTAGCCCTGCGGCCAGGCGCCGGGTGGCTGACCTCCCTGCGGGGGCCACTGGCCCGGCTGGGGCGGCGGCGCGTACTGCGGCGGCGGTGCGTACGGCGGCGGTGCATAGGGTGACGGCGCCTGCAGCGGCGGCCCGTAGTACCCGGCGTAGGGGTCGTAGTAGCCCGGAGGCACGGGCGGCGTGCCGCCGCTCCGCAGGACGCGCCAGCCGGCCAGGGTGACGGCACCGGTGCCGAAGATGCCCGCCAGCAGCGGCACCACACCGGTCCACGAGAGCAGGACCAGGATCAGCATGCCGAGGAACGCCGCTCCATAGGGCCGGTTGGCCGTGCGGGCGCGTGGCAGGATGCGCTCGCCGATCCAGACACCGACCACGATCTGGCCGAGCAGGATCGACGAGGCTCCACAGCGCCATCAGGCCGATGGCCAGGGGGATGCCCACGATGGTCACGAAGAGCAGCCCGAAGACCACGCTGGGCAGGATCAGCATCAGCAGGCCCACCAGGATGGTCTTGAGCACGTCGTTGCTGATGGTGGCGGCCGCGCGGCGGACCTGGTTGGTGCCGAAGGCGACCACCAGCAGGGTCACCGCCAGCACGGCGATGACGCCTCCGATGATGATGAAGATCAGCCCCACGATGAGCAGCGCCACGATGGCAGCCAGCGCCCCGACCATCTCTTCCTGGGCGTTGACGATCTCGCCCTCGACCACGGCGGTCGGGCTCACGGTGACCTCGGTGCCGGCGTAGTAGCCCTCTCCGACGGTCGCGCCGGTCTCCACCACGAGCGTTCCGCCGACGGTGAAGACGTTCTGCACGTTGGCGGCCGAGCCGCTCAGCGTGACGTTGGCATCGACCGCGAAGAGACCCTCGACCGCGCCGAGGATCAGGGCGTCGCCCTCGACCACCACCACGCCCTCGGCCGTCTCGGTGGCCCCGACCGTGATGTCGCGCTGGATGCCGATGAGGACACTGTCGTCCTCGGACGACAACATCCAGCCGGTCTCGGACTGGGCTGCCGCCGGCAACGCGCCGACGATGATGATGGTCATCGCGAGCAGGAATGCTCGCCACACGTTTTGGTTGCATCTGTTCCTCCTGGACGCTCAGCGTAACCGCCCGGCGCCGACGCTGCCAGCCGGATGGAGCGCAATGGCATCGTCTGGTCCGTGCGACAGGGGTGGAGGTGACGGCTCACCTGCCCCACGGGGGGCCTATCGGCCCTGCCCCGGACATCCCCGAGAGGTGCACACTAGTCTCGGCTCGCCGCCACCCCATGGCTGCGGACCTACCCCCGAACCCGAGGCCACCCCAAAGTGCCCGGGTGATCCACGCCACACACCAAGGAGGCCTGACACATGGCCCAGAGATGGGAGTGTCTCGACGGGAACGAGGCCGCCGCCCGTATCGCGTACCAGCTGAGCGAAGTCATCTCGATCTATCCGATCACACCGGCCTCGCCGATGGCGGAGCACACCGATGACTGGTCCGCCCAGGGCAAGCCCAACATGTGGGGCGTCGTCCCCGATGTCGTCGAGATGCAGTCCGAGGCGGGTGCCGCCGGTGCCCTTCACGGCGCGCTGCAGAAGGGTGCGCTCGGTTCGACCTTCACGGCATCACAGGGCCTGCTCCTGATGATCCCCAACATGTTCAAGATCGCCGGCGAGCTGACCCCCTCGGTCATCCACGTCTCGGCTCGCGCCATCGCCACCCACGCGCTCTCCATCTTCGGTGATCACAGCGACGTGATGGCGGCCCGCTCGTGCGGCTGGGCCATGCTGGCAGCGGCCTCGGTCCAGGAGGTCCAGGACCTCGCGCTGGTGGCACATGCCGCCACGCTGCGCTCGCGCATCCCCTTCCTGCACTTCTTCGACGGCTTCCGCACCTCTCACGAGGTCGACAAGATCGCCCTGCTCGACCAGGGCGACCTGCGCGCGCTGGTGAGCGAGGAAGATGTGCTGGCCTTCCGTGCCCGCGGCATGTCGCCGGAGACCCCGGTCGTGCGCGGCACGGCCCAGAACCCCGACGTCTTCTTCCAGGCGCGCGAAGCCGCCAACCCCTACATGGACGCCGTCAAGGGCATCGTGGCCGAGGTCATGGCCGAGCTCTCCGTGCGCACCGGGCGGCCCTACGAGCTGGTGACCTACACCGGCGCGCCCGACGCCGAGCGCGTCATCCTGGTCATGGGCTCCGGCACCGGCGCGGTCAAGGAGACCGTCGAGGTCATGACGGCTGCCGGCGAGAAGGTCGGCATGGTGCAGGTGCGCCTCTTCCAGCCGTTCCCCTCGGAAGAGCTCATCGCCGCGCTTCCCAGGACCGTCAAGTCCATCGCCGTCCTCGACCGGACCAAGGAGCCGGGCGCGGTAGGCGAGCCCTTCTACCTGGAGACCGTGGCCGCCATCGCCGAGGCCATGGACACCGCCGACGCCCCGTTCGCGGTCGCGCCGCGCATCATCGGTGGTCGCTACGGCCTCTCGTCCAAGGAGTTCACGCCGCAGATGGTGAAGCCCATCTACGACGAGCTGGCCAAGGACGCGCCCAAGCGCCACTTCACCGTCGGCATCTACGACGACGTCACCAACCTGAGCCTGCCCATCGATGCCGAGTTCGTGCGACCACGGCCGGCCGGCCAGGTCCAGGCCATGTTCTTCGGCCTCGGCTCCGACGGCACCGTGGGTGCCAACAAGGCCTCGGTCAAGATCATCGGCGAGGGCACCGACCTGTACTCGCAGGGCCACTTCGTGTATGACTCCAAGAAGTCCGGCGCGGTGACCGTGTCGCACCTGCGCTTCGGCCCCGGGGTCATCGAATCGACCTATGAGATCCAGGCCGCCGACTTCGTGGCCTGCCACCAGTTCGGTCTCCTGGCCAAGATGCCGGTCCTCGACCGTGCCCGACAGGGCGCGACATTCCTGCTGAACAGCCACTACGGGCCGGACGAGGTCTGGGAGCACCTGCCCACCAAGGTCCAGCAGCAGATCATCGACAAGGACATCCAGCTCTACGTCATCGATGCCTTCGCCGTCGCCGGCGAGGTCGGGATGGGCAACCGCATCAACACCGTGATGCAGCCCTGTTTCTTCAAGCTCTCGGGCGTGCTGCCCGAGGACGAGGCCATCGCGGCCATCAAGAAGTTCGTGGAGAAGTCCTACGGCAAGCGCGGCGAGAAGGTCGTGCAGCGCAACTTCGCGGCCATCGACCTCTCGCTGGAGCGGCTGCACAAGGTGGTGACCGGGCCAGCACCGGCGTCGGTCGAGATCGCCGCCATCGTGCCGGAAGAGGCCCCCGACTTCGTCAAGCAGGTGACCGCCCGCATCATGGCCGGTGAAGGTGACCTGCTGCCGGTGAGCGCCTTCCCGGTGGACGGCACCTTCCCCACTGGCACCACGAGGTGGGAGAAGCGAGCCATCGCCCAGGAGATCCCCATCTGGGACGAGGCCATCTGTATCGACTGCGGCAAGTGCGCCATGGTCTGCCCCCACGCGGCCATCCGCATGAAGGTCTACCCGGACGCCCAGCTGGCCTCGCTCTCGAGTGACTTCAAGTCCAAGGAGTTCAAGTCTCGCGAGCTCGAGAACCACCGGCTGACGATCCAGGTCACGCCCGATGACTGCACCGGCTGCGGCGTCTGCGTGGACGTCTGCCCGGCCAAGTCCAAGGCCGAGGTCAAGCACAAGGCCATCAACATGGAGCCCTACCGGCAGCATGTCGAGGTCGAGCGCCAGCGCTGGGACGAGTTCCTGGCCATCCCCAACCTCGACCGCAGCCTGCTCCCGCGTGACACCATCAAGGGTTCGCAGGTCCTGGAGCCGCTCTTCGAGTTCTCCGGCGCCTGCTCCGGCTGTGGCGAGACACCCTACGTGAAGCTCGTCAGCCAGCTCTTCGGCGACCGCATGATCGTGGCCAACGCCACCGGCTGTTCCTCGATCTATGGCGGCAACCTGCCGACGACACCGTGGACGTTCGACGCCACGGGCCGTGGGCCGGCCTGGAACAACTCGCTCTTCGAGGACAACGCCGAGTTCGGCCTGGGCATGCGCCTCGCCCTCGATGTCCAGACCCGCCACGCCAAGGCGCTGCTCAGCAAGCTGGCAACGGTGGTCGGCGAGGACCTGGTCACCCGGATCCTCGAGAACGAGCAGGGCGACGAGGCTGCCATCGCGCGCCAGCGCGTGTCGGTCGAAGCGCTGCGGAAGGTGCTGGCAGGGGTCAGCGCTGAACACAAGGCTGATGCCGAGACGCTGCTGTCACTCTCTGGTGACCTCATCCGCACGGGCGTGTGGATCATGGGCGGGGATGGCTGGGCCTACGACATCGGCTTCGGCGGTCTCGACCAGGCGCTGAGCTCCGGTCGGGACGTCAACATCCTCGTGCTCGACACGCAGGTCTACTCCAACACGGGCGGCCAGGCCTCCAAGGCCACGCCGCGCGGAGCGGTGGCCAAGTTCGCCGCTGCCGGCAAGGGCACGGGCCGCAAGGACCTGGGCGCCATCGCGCGGGCCTACGGCAACGTCTACGTCGCGCAGATCGCACTCGGCGCCAGCGACACCCAGACCAACAAGGCCATGCTCGAAGCCGAGGCCTGGCCCGGTCCCTCGCTCATCATCGCCTACAGCACCTGTATCGCCCACGGCATCGACATGTCGACGTCCATGTCGCACCAGCGGGATGCGGTCAAGTCCGGCTTCTGGCCGCTCTACCGCTTCACGCCCAGTGAGGCAGCCGAGGGTCAGCCGTTCAAGCTCGACTCCAAGGCACCGTCGATGCCGATCAGCGAGTTCGTCGCGGCCGAGACGCGCTTCGCCATCCTGCAGCGCACGCAGCCCGAGCGTGCCGCCGAGCTGGCGGCGCTCTCGCAGGCTGACGCCGATGAGCGCTGGCGCTACTACAGCCAGTTGGCTGACGTCCAGCGCCGCATCCCCAGCCTGGAGCACGAGCCGTCCGCGCCAGCCGTGGAAGGACCCGCCGGCAGCAATGGGAAGGGAGACTCCAAGTGACCGTCGATCTCAGCACCCGCTACCTGGGGCTCGAGCTTCGTTCGCCGATCGTCGCCTCGGCCTCCCCACTCACCCGCGACCCCGCCACGGTCGCCAAGATCGAGGAGGCAGGGGCAGGCGCCATCGTCATGCCCTCCCTCTTCGAGGAAGAGATCGAGAACGAGGAGATCGAGCTTGCTGCCTCCCTCGATCAGGGCACCAACCACTTCGCCGAAGCACTCGACTACTTCCCCGAGGTCGATACCTTCATCGGCGAAGGCGACCGCTACCTGCGATCACTCGAGTCCCTCAAGGGCCGGGTCTCCATCCCGGTCATCGCCAGCCTCAACGCCAACTCGGTGGGCGGCTGGGTGCGCTTCGCCAAGCTCATGGCCGATGCCGGTGCCGATGCGCTGGAGCTGAACCTCTATCGCATCAGCGTCGACCGTAGCCAGACCGCGGCCGATATCGAGGACGAGGATCTCGACCTCATCGCGGCCGTGCGCGCGGCGGTCGCCCTGCCCCTGGCCGTCAAGCTCAGCCCGTACTACTCGGCGATGGCCAACTTCGCCAGCCGGGCGGTCGAGGCAGGTGCCAACGGGCTCGTGCTCTTCAACCGCTTCTACCAGCCGGACATCGATCTCGACGAGCTGGCGGTCGTGCCGCGCGTGAGCCTGAGCCATCCCTCGGAGCTGCGCCTGCCGATGCGCTGGACGGCCATCCTGCGGCCGCAGCTGGGACCGCAGGTGGCCATCGCTGCCACCTCCGGCATCCACAGCGGCGAGGACGTGGTGAAGGCACTGATGGTCGGGGCAGACGTGGCCATGATCGCCTCGGCCATCCTGCGCGAGGGCCCCGGCAAGATCGCCCAGATCGAGACCGAGATGCGAGCGTGGCTGGAGGAGAACGAGTACACCTCCGTCACGCAGCTGCGTGGATCCGCCAGCCAGGGCAGTGTCGAGGATCCGGGTACCTTCGAGCGAGCCCAGTACATCCGAACGCTGCACTCCTGGTCAGCCCCGGCACACCTCACTGCCACCGCATAGCCCGACCGCCAGCGTTGGTCCGTCACCGCCAGGCTCGCTTCCAAGGCCGTCGCACGCCACCGGGTCGCCTAGACCACGGCGCCATCAGGGCGCCTTGGACCCTCGTGGCACTCGACGGACGTCCGGCCGCAAGCCAGGCGTCCGTTCGTGTTCCCACTGGCGCTCAGGCAGTGTGGGTCCCGCCCGAATGCGGCCCACGGCCATGGCTCGCTGGCGAGGTCGCTGGCGCGGGGCTGGCCAAGTGCTGGCCCTGGGCTGGCGAGGTAGCTCGCCCGGAGCTGGCCAAGTGCTCGCCCTGGGCTGGCTCGGTAGCTCGCCCGGGGCTGGCCAAGTGCTGGCCCTGGGCTGGCGAGGTAGCTCGCCCCAACTTGGTCATAATGTCCGCGTGGGGACCCTTAGGCGGGACCAAGCCGACGCAGCTGCGCCCGCCTGCATGGATCGTGCATATCCTTCGCGCATCGTGGCCCGGTCGGCCCCATCGATGCAAGATCATGCGATCGCCGCCGCCCACCCGCCCGCGCAAGTCGCCTAAGGGGCCCGAGCCGGACATCTGACCGGAGGGGAGGACGGATGGATGGGCGAGGGGGTCCCCTTCGTCGACGTCGTGGCCTCTCCCGTCCGCCTGCGCTGCCGAGCCAGCAGGCGCTGCACGCGCTGCCGAACGCGCGCCGCTACGGCGACGCCCGCGCCCAGGGCCTCGCCCACGCCCAGGGCCTCGCGCATGCACGCGCATGGCACCCGCAGTCGCCCTGGGCGACGCGCCAGAACGACCCCGGTGTCAGTCGGCCGGGTCGATGGCCTCGACCGAGCGCAGGACGAAGCGTGTCTCCGTCTCGGCGACGAGCCCGCCGGCCTTCAGCTGGCCGAGTAGCGTGTCGACCGCTCTCAGGTCGGTGAAGTGGCCGGCAACGAGATAGTCGTAGCGACCGGTGACGTGGTGAGCCTGCGTGATCGAGTCGTGCAGCCCCAGCTCCGACTCGAAGCTCGCGCCGCTCGCGCCCGGCGCGAGCTTGACGTCGATGAACGCGTGGATGGGCCGACCCATCGTGGACCAGTCGCGCCGAACCGAGAACCCCCGGATGATGCCGGCACGCTGCAGACGTCGGACGCGCTCGGCGACGGCGTTGGGGGAGAGATGCACCGCCGCTGCGAGCTCTCCCCACCGCATGCGTCCGTCTCGTTGGAGCTGCACGAGGATATCTCGGTCGATACGGTCCATGGCCGCGATTATCACAGCTCCTGTCTCGATGTGGCCACTGAACGGTGACAGATACCGCGGCATCGCCGCCAGGATGTCGGCATGACCGAGTCGCCTTATCTCGGGTTCGTCGCGGTCTCGATCGCCGTCATCGCGACTCCCGGGCCGAGCGTTCTCTTCGCCATCAGCCGGGCGGTGGCGAGCGGCCGACGTCAGGCGCTGCTGACCGTGCTCGGCAATGCCGGAGGGCTCTTCGCGCAGGTCGTGCTGGTAGCGCTCGGCGTGGGGGTCGTCGTCAGCGGATCTGCCGAGGCCTACGCCGTCCTGAGGACGATCGGCGCCGTCGTACCTCATGTGGCTGGGCGTCGGTGCCATCCGGCAGCGCGACCGGGTCGCCTCCCGCGGCGACGACGCACACGGCTGCCGCCAGCCATCGCTCGCTGGGCCCGCTGCGCGACGGTTTCGTCGTCGGCGTGACCAACCCCAAGTCGATCGTCATCCTCGCGGCGCTGCTGCCACGGTACGTCGAGCCCGCGGCCGGCCCGGCCCTCGCGCAGATGGTGTTGCTGGGCGCGGTGTTCTGTGCCATCGCCATCGTCTGCGACAGCGCCTGGGTGATGGCCGCCGGGCAGGCTCGTTCGTGGCTTGGCGGCAGCGTCAGCCGGCTACGCGCGGCCAACGTGGCGGCCGGCCTCGTCATGATCGCGCTTGGCGGCTTGCTCCTGCTGCCGGTGTGACGCTCCTGCTGCTGGGTTGACGCTCCTGCTGCCGGGCTGATCAGCCGGCGGCCAGCCGCTGCTGGAGCCACTGCAGCTTGGCCCGCTCATGGAAGCCGGCCCCGCCTTCGTGATCGTTGTAGGGGTACTCGATGATCTCCTTGGGACCGGCGTAGAGGTTGTATGCCGCATAGACCGTGGAAGGAGGACAGGTCTCGTCCATCAGGCCCACGGAGAAGAGTGCCGGCGTCGTCGCACGACGGCCCAGCGCGGCGGCGTCGAAGTAGCTCAAGGTCGCGTTCGCACGCGACACCAGGTCGCGGTGGACCCGCAGGTAGCGCACGATCTCGGCGTAGGGATCGCTGTCGACGAGCGTCGTGGCACGCGCGAAATCGCACAGGAACGGCACATCCGGCGCCGCCCCGGCGAGATCGGGCAGCAGCCCTGCTACGGCCAGGGTGATGCCACCACCCTGGCTGCCGCCGGTGACGAAGATCCGTTCGCCATCGACGGCGGGATGGCTGCGGACGGCCTCGACGGCACGCACCGCATCGGTGTACACGCGCCGGTAGTAGTAGGTCGCAGGGTCGAGGATGCCCCGCGTCATGAAGCCCGGGTAGGAGGGGCCGCCCTCGCTGTCGGGGTCGGGCGTGTCACCGGCCGACCAGGCCGAACCCTGGCCGCGCGTGTCCATCACCAGGTGGGCGTAGCCAGCGACGGCGTACAGGACCTGCTCGTGGGCGAGACCTCGTCCACCACCGTAGCCCTGGTACTGCACGACGGCCGGCAGGAGCGCGCGCTGTTCGGCCGGCAGGAGCGCGCGCTGCTCGGCCGGCGGGGGCGCGCGCCGCTCGGCTGGCAGGTGCAGCCAGGCCTTGATCCGCGAGCCGCCGAAGCCGGCGAACTCGACATCGAAGGTCTCCACCAGCTGCAGCCCGCTCTCGAACGGCGTGAAGCTGGCTGCCAGCTCATGCGAGCGTGCTTCGGCCAGTGTCTCGCGCCAGAAGCGATCCAGGTCGGGTGGCTCGGCGATGTCGGGCGCGTAGGCTCGAAGCTGGTCGAGTGGCAAGTCGTAGAGCGCCATCTGGTTCCCCTGCTGCCGTCGGAGGCTACGGTGCCAAGCGTTCGATGCGCCAGCCGGCGGCCTCGCGTTGGTAGGCGAAGCGATCGTGCATGCGGCTGCGGCGACCCTGCCAGAACTCGAGCATCTCGGGTGCCAGGCGGTAGCCGCCCCAGAAGGGCGGCAGCGGGATATCGCCCGGATAGCGCAGCGAGATGCGCTCGGTGGCGGTGACGAGCTCGTCGCGGCCGCTGAGTGGACGTCCCTGCGCCGAAGCCCATGCCGACAGCTGGCTTCTTGCGCGGCCGCCCCGCGAAGTAGGCCGCCGACTCGGCGTCATCGATGACCTGCACCGGTCCGACGACGCGCACCTGTCGCTCGAGCTCGTGCCAGTGGAAGACCAGCGCTGCGCGTGGGTTGGCAGCGAGATCGCGGCCCTTGAGCGACTCGCGGTTGGTGTACCAGGTGAAGCCGCGGGCATCGACGCCCCGCAGCAGGACGATGCGAGCAGAGGGCGCGCCTTCTGCACCCGCCGTCGCGAGCGTCATGGCGTTGGGCTCGCGGATGCCGGCTTCGGCAGCGGCTGCCAGCCAATGCCGGAACTGCGCCACCGGGTCGGGATCGAGCTCGGCCGCGTAGAGGCTGCCCTGCTGGTACTCGAAGCGGATGGAGACGGGGTCGGGGTCGGTCATGACTCTCGCTCCTCGCGCCGATCGCGCTCCTCACGGGGAGCCTGCACGTCACCCCGAACCTGCACGTCGCGCCGGTCGCGCTCCTCACGCCGAGCCCTCCACTCCGAGGCGAGGATGCCCATGGTCAGCTCATCCCAGCGTCCGCCATCTCGCGCGATGGCCTCGCGATGCCGCCCTTCGAGCGCGAAGCCGGCCTTCTCGTAGCTGCGGATGGCGCGCGAGTTGAAGCTGAACACCGACAGGCCCACGCGGTGCAGCCCGATACGCTCGAACGCCAGCCACAGCATCAGCTCGGTGGCCTCGGTGCCGTAGCCCTCGCCCCAGACGTCGGGCTCGCCGATGCTGATGTGGAACAGCGTGGACCCGTTGTCGGCGTCGAGGTTGCTGAAGGTGGTCGAGCCGATCAGCCGCCCGGTCGCACGCACGACGATGGCGTAGCCGACCTGCTCGGGAGACAGCAGCCGCGAACGGAAGAAGTGGTCGATCTCGTCCACGCTCATCGGTCGCAGCGAGAAGCGGGTCAGTCGGCCCAGCTCCGGATCGAGGTACCAGCGCCGCACATCCGCGAGGTCTTCGGGGAGATGGTGGCGTAGCTGGACCCGGCCGCCGTCGATGGTGGCGGGATGCCAGACCTGTCGCTGCCGCTCGAGCGTGACCATGCCCAGCGATGCTAGCGCAACGGACCAGTCGCGAGGACGGGTCCCGCCACTTGGCGTTCGTGCCCCGCCACTTCGTGCCCCCACTGGAGTTGGTGCCCTGCCACTTCGTGCCCCGCCACTAGGATGAGCGGATGAGTGACGCCGCCACCGCTTCGATGTTGCGTTGGGCGCAGACCGCCGAGCGCATCCGGGCCACGCCGAGGACGTCGGAGAAGACCGCCATCGTGTCCGAGTACCTGTGCTCGCTCGAGCCCGACGATCTCGCCAGCGCGGTGGTGTTCCTGAGCGGGCGCGCCTTTCCCGAGCGCGACCAACGCAAGACCGGCCTCGGCTGGGCGGCCATCTCCGCCATCGTGGACGAGGTCGCCGGCAACGATCCGGGTGCCCTGCGGCGGGCCTACGACCGCTCCTCCGACGTGGGCACCGCGGTGGGCGAGGTGCTGGCAGCCGCCGGCCACGTGGGGCAGCATGCGCCGCTCCTGCTGACGGATGTCAGCCGGGGGTACCTGGCACTCGCCGAGGCCCGCGGGCGCGAGGCCAAGGCGGCCGTCTTCAGTGGGCTGCTGGCACGCGCCGACCCGTTGAGCGCGCGCTACCTGACCGCCATCCTCGGTGGCGAGCTGCGCATCGGCTTGCGTGAAGGGCACCTGGAGAAGGCCATCGCCGCAGCCTTCGGGCGCGACCCGGCGGCCGTGCAATGGGCCGGCATGCTCAGCGGCGACATCGGGCAGACCGCCCAGCTGGCGCGCGACGACGCCCTCGACTCGGCGCGCCTGATCCTGTTCCACCCGCTGAAGTCGATGCTGGCCTCGCCGGTAGCGGACGAGGCAGAGGCCCTGGCTCGACTCAGCCCGCCGGTATGGGTCGAAGACAAGTACGACGGCATCCGGGCGCAGCTCCACAAGCAGGGCGCGGAGGTGCGCCTCTACAGCCGTGACCTCAACGAGCTGAGCGACCAGTTTCCCGAGGTCGTCGAAGCCGCGGCCGTTCTGCCCTGGGACGGCATCCTCGATGGCGAGGTGCTCGCCTGGCGCGATGGGCTCGTGCTGCCCTTCCTGGCGCTGCAGTCGCGGCTCGGCCGCAAGAGGCCGTCGGCCGACATCCTCGCCGAGGTCCCGGTCATCTACGTCGGCTTCGACGTGCTGGCGCTGGGGGAGGGGGGTAGCCCGCCGGTGCCGCTGCTGCGCCAACCCCTGCACGAGCGCCGTCACCGGCTGGAAGCGCTGGGGCTGCCGCAGTCGCCCGGCTTCGGCCTGGCCGCGCTGACCGAGGCGACCGATGCCGCGCAGCTGGAGCGCATCTTCGAGGCAGCCCAGGCGCGCGGCAACGAGGGCCTGATGCTGAAGGACCCGGGCTCCATCTACGCGCCGGGGCGACGTGGCTACGCCTGGCTGAAGCTGAAGAAGGCCCTGACCACGCTCGACTGCGTCGTCGTCGGCGTGGAGGTCGGACACGGGCGCCGGCATGGCGTGCTGTCCGACTACACCTTCGCCGTGATCGACGACCGAGCCGGCGCCCCCGAAGGCGCGCTGGTGACGATCGGCAAGGCCTACAGTGGCCTGACCGATGCCGAGATCGCTGCCATGACGCGCTGGTTCGAGGCGCACACCGTCAGCCACCACGGCCGCTACCGGGTGGTGGAGCCGCGGATCGTGGTGGAGATCGCCTTCGACGTCGTCCATGCGTCCCGTCGGCACGCCTCCGGGTTCGCCCTGCGCTTCCCACGCATCGTGCGCATCCGCGACGACAAGGAGCCCACGGAGGCGGACCGCCTGAGCACGGTAGCCGCCCTGCATGCCCGTCTGCAGGTGGCCGGCCGCAGCGGTGTCCTGACCGCCGAGCGAACGTCGGCGACCGAGCCGGGCGGCCCTGAGCGATGATGGGCGCATGATCCACGCTCCGGCACGTCCAAGCCACGCCCACGCACGTCCATGAGCGAGCCACCCGCCCGCTTCGACCGCGTTCGCGGGCTGCGCGAGGCGCTGGTCGCGAGCGGAGCCGGCATCAACCTCGCGACCCATATCGCCGGCCCGATCCCGGCCGAGACGATGGCCGCGGTACACGAATCGGACGAGATGGAGCTGCGCATCGGTCGCGCCGGGCACGAGCGCGACGAGGACATGGCGCAGCGCGAGCGGGAGGCTCGGGCCGTGGCTGCGGCCGTGCTGAAGGCATCGCCCGAGCGGATCGTGCTGACCCACGGCACGCCCGAGGCCGCGCGCCTCATCGCCATCGAGCTGCTGGAACGGCGGGATGGTGACCCGCAGCGGGTGCTGCTGCTCGAGGGGCTCGATGCGAGGGTCGCCGCGGCCATCCGTGACGTGGCCGACGTGGCCCGAGCCGAGGTCGTGGTGTCGGCGGACGCGCCGCGCATCCTCTCCTCCGACATCGCCCTCGTGGCGATGGCGCACGTCGATCGCGATGGGCGCCTGGCGGACGTCGAGCCGCTCGCCGAAGCCGTCCACAAGGCTGGTGCGCGATTGCTGCTGGATGCCAGCCTCAGCGTGGGGGCGTTGCCGACCGATGTCCAGGAGCTGGGCGCCGACTTCGTCATCGCCGATGCCCACCGCTGGCTGTTGGGTCCACACGCCATGGCCATCGCCTGGCTCACCCCCGATCTCGGCGTCGAGGTGCCCGAGTGGCTGCGACAAGCGTGTGCGCCCTTCGCTCGCGGATCGCTGCTGTCGCTCGCCCGCAGCGTGGGCTGGCTGCTGATGTACGTCGAGCTGCCCTGGGCCATCGACCGAACCGTCACGCTGGCCCAGCAGCTGTATCAGCAGCTGGCCGCGATCGAGGGCGTGCGGCTCATGGCGGACGTCCAGGCTCATGGCGCCGTGGCTGCCTTCCGCATCGACGGCTGGGATGCCGAAGCGGTCGCCGTCGAGCTGGGCCGAAGCGTCTTCGCCATCGTCGAGTCGGACGTCGAGGCCGACCTCGTGCGCGCCAGCGTCGCCGCCTGGAACCGGGAGAGCGAGCTGGAGCGCTTCGTCGAGCGCGTCGCCGAGATCGCGTCGTACACGCCCGAGACCCTGCCTCGCCGACCCTCGTTGACGGTCCTCAGCGGACCCATCGAGCCCATCGAGACGATCGACCCGTCGACCCCAGTGACCCCGAGCAAGGCGCGTGACCGACACTCGCGAGACGCTCGAGGCAGGCGAAGCTCCCCAGCCCACAGAGCCCTCCCGGGCCGATCCTGCCGTGCCCTCCAGGTCCCGCCGGCCGCCCTCCACGGTCCCGCCCGCCCGCGAGGTGAGGCAGCGCTCGGAATGGGAGATCCGCTGGCGCCAGGCCCGCAACGCCCCGCCGCCCGTGGTGCGCGCGGTGCTGGCCAACGTCGCCGTTGCGCTCGTCGGAGGTATCGTCCTGCTGCTGACCGACTGGCTCGCCAGCCACGACCTGATCCCGGGCTACCTGCAGGACCTTGGCCCATTCGTCTACGTCGCGGTCGTCATCGTCAGCGGCAGCGTCTTCACCTACCTGTGGGTGGAGCTGCCCACGGGCGTGCCCGGCGAGAAGCGCCGCTCTCCCTGGGCCGGTGTGCTGGGCTTCTTCGCCAGCATCCCCATCGTCTACCTTGCGCTGGTCATCATCTTCGAGATCCTGCGGCCGCTCCTCTCGTAGCTGAGGGCGGCCCGGCGGTCGCCCCATCCCCGAGGGCGGTGCTAGCATCGGTCCCGATACCGCGATGCGGCAGGCCCCGCCTGGGGGAGTAGCTCAACGGTTAGAGCGGTCGGCTTATATCCGACTGGTTCCTGGTTCGAATCCAGGCTCCCCTACCACCCGCTTCTGCCCGCGCCACCACCTGCGCCACGAGCTCCGGGACGAACGAGGGCCGCGTGCCGACCCGTTCGAGGTCTGCGCACGCGGCCTGCGCTGCGAGCGTCGGCCGGCCGGCGAACCAGCCAGCCTCCGCTCGCCTGTGGTCAGATCCGTGCTACTGGCAGTTGGGCGAGGTGCCCGCCTCCACCGGCGCGAACTGGTAGTAGTCGCACGCGTTGTCCGGGGTGATGAGCACCATGTCGATGGACTGCTTCTCGGGCAGCTCGGTGGTGCCACCGGCGGTCAGATAGGCATCCGCCTGCACCGCGGCCTGGGTCGCCATCTCGGCGACGGGCTGCAGCGAGGTGGCCTTCAGGCCGCCTGCGTTGATGGACATGATGGCGTCATCGCTGCCGTCGAAGCCGACGACGATGATCTCCGGCTTGCCGGCGGCCTCGACCGCGGCCTGGGCGCCCAGGGCCATGGTGTCGTTGCCGGCGATGATGCCCTTGACATCGGGGTACTGCTGGAGCAGCGCCTCGGCGACCGTGAAGCCCTCGTCCTGGCTCCAGTTGGCGGTCTGCTGAGCGACCATCTCCATGCCCTCGATGGCGTCAAGGACTTCGTGGTAGCCCTGCGAGCGGACGCTCGCGTTGGTGTCGGTGTCCTTGCCGGTCAGCTCGATGTAGGTGCCTTCCTCGCCCATGAGGGAGGCGAACTCCTCGGCCAGGATCGTGGCGCCCTGGTAGTTGTTGGAGACGATCTGGGCCACGGCCACGCCTTCCGACGTGATCTCGCGGTCGACGAGGAAGCTGCCGATGCCGGCATCCTTGGCTGCCTGCACGGCCGCCACGGTGGCGTCAGCGCCGGCGTTGTCGAGGATGATGGCCTTGGCGCCGTCGGCGATGCAGGACTCGAACAGCTCGAGCTGCGTGTTGGCATCGTCGTTGTGGACGAGGCGCGTGGTCGTGTAGCCGAGCTCCTCGGCCTTGTCGGCAGCGATGGTCTGCATGGCGCCGAAGAAGGGGTTCTCCACCGGCGGCACGATGACGCAGATGTTGCCCTTGTCCTGGGCCGAGACCGCCATGGCCTGCGACCCGATCGCGGCAGCCACGACGGCCACCATCAGCAGGCCACGCATGCTCTTGTTGTTAGTCATTCCGTCCTCCCTGGTGTGCTTGGATCCCGTTGGTCGACCAGGCCGGTCATCGACGATGTCGATGCCCGATGGTCGACCGCTACGCCAGTCCTGTCTCCGGATGGCCCTCCTTTCAGTCGTCACGAGATGTCGAGGTGGGTGAGTCAGTGGGGGCGCCGACCTGGGCGGCCTGCTGCTGCAAGGCCAGCCGCCGTTCGGCCCGCTGCTGGAGCTGGTCGATGATCAGCGCCAGGACGATGACGGTGCCGGTGATGATCAGCTCCAGGAACGAGGAGATGCCCATCAATGTCAGGCCGTTGTTGAGGATGCCGATGACGAAGGCGCCGATGAGCGTGCCGATGATGGTGCCGCGCCCACCCGCCAGCGAGGTGCCGCCCAGGACCACCGCGGCGATGGCGTAGAGCTCGAAATACTGGCCCGTGGCGGGGTGCGCAGCCACCAGCTGCGAGGCGATGATGAGGCCCACCGTCGCCGCACAGAAGGCGCTGATCATGTACACGATCATCTTGGTGCGGTCGACTCGCACGCCCGAGAGTTCGGCGGAGCGCTCGTTGCCGCCCACCGCGTAGACCGCCCGCCCGAAGGGTGTCCGCGTGGTGACGAACCAGGCCACGGCGGCGAAGACGACCATGATGACGATGGCCCACGGCACCAGGCCGAAGAGCTCGCCCGTGCCGAGCTCGCGGAAGCTGGTGTTGCCCAGCTGCTCCTTGCCCACCAGGTTGGGGAAGGTCTTGCCCCCGTTGATGAGCCCCGCCAGGCCACGTGCGACCAGGAGCATGCCGAGCGTGGCGATGAAGGGCGCCACCTTGAAGCGGGTGATGATGAAGCCGCTGATGGCGCCCAGGAACGTGCCCGCCGCCAGCGAGATGACCAGCACCATCCAGGTGTGCGGGTAGACCACGACGCCGAGGAAGCCGATCTCCAGGCCCTGGTTGATGAGCAGGCCGGCGATGATGCCGGTGAAGCCCACGATGGAGCCCACCGCAAGGTCGATGCCGCCGGTCAGGATGACGAAGGTCATGCCGATGGCGAGGATGGCGTTGAGGGCCGTCTGCTTGATGAGGATCTCGATGTTGGCACCGGTCAGGAAGGAGCTCTCCATGACGGCGAAGAAGACGGCCAGCACGATGAGCGCGATGAAGGCACGGCCCCGAAGCAGGCGCTGCGCGGCCTCGGTGCGACTCATGCCGCGGGTCTTGAACGTCTGCGCACTGGCTGTCACTCAGATCACCTCGGTCGTGGCTGCTCGGTGTGTCGTCGGCCGGTCTGGTGCACGCGCCGGGCCATGGCCAACGGCGGACGCGTCGACGAGCTCCTTCTCGGTCGCCCGATCGCCTTCGAACTCGGCCACCACGGCCCCCCGGGAGAGCACCAGGATGCGGTCGGCCATGGCCATCACCTCCTTGAGCTCCGAGGAGACGAAGAGGATGCCGTAGCCCTGGCTCGCCAGGCGGCTCATGATCTGGAAGATCTCCGACTTGGCGCCGACGTCGATGCCACGGGTGGGTTCGTCGAGGAGCAGCACCCTGGGCATCGTCAACAGGCCCTTGGCGACCACGACCTTTTGCTGGTTGCCACCCGAAAGCGATCCGATGTTGGCGTTGGGACCGGAGACCCGGACCGCGAGATCGTCGATCATCTGGTCGACGGCGCTGCGCTCCCGCCCCGGCGAGAGGAAGAAGCGCTTGAGATAGCGGCGCAGGCTGGCCAGCACCATGTTGTGGGCCACCGAGAGCGTCGGCACGAGGCCGTCCGTCTTGCGGTCCTCGGGCACCAGCACGATGCCGGCGTCGATGCGGTCGGCGACGTTGGCACCGTCCAGGCGCCGCTCGGCCAGCCAGACCTCGCCGCTGGCCTCGGGCCGGACGCCCGCCAGGACCTCCATGAGCTCGGTGCGGCCGGCGCCCATCAAGCCATAGAGGCCGAGGATCTCGCCGGCGTGCAGCTGCAGGGAGACATGGTCGAGCAGGTAGCCGCCGCCCAGGCGCGGCAACGTCACGTCGACCACCCGGAGGAGCGTTTCGCCGGTCTGCCGTTCGGAGCGCGAGAAGAGCGAGGCTGCCGAGCGGCCCACCATCTGCTGGATGATCCAGGGTACGTCGACGCCTTCCGCCTCGGCGTGGGCCACGACGCGGCCGTCACGGAGCACCGTGATGCGGTCGCCGACCTGGAGCAGCTCCTCCAGCTTGTGCGAGATGTAGACGATGGAGACGCCGCGCGCCTTGAGGTCGCGGATGATGCGGAAGAGGCCCTGCACCTCCGCCTGCGAGAGGGCCGAGGTGGGCTCGTCCATGATGAGGACGCGCACGTCGTGGGTGAGGGCCTTGGCGATCTCGACGATCTGCTGCTGGCCGATGCGCAGGTTGCTCACCAGCTCGTCGGGGTCGATGTCCTGCTCCAGTCTCGCCAGCAGCTCGCGGGCCTTCTCTCGCTCGGCCTTGCGGTCGATGGCGACGCCGCGCACGAGCTCCTGGGCCAGGAAGAGGTTGTCCAGCACCGACAGGTTGGCGCAGAGGTTGAGCTCCTGGAAGATGATGCCCACGCCGTGCTCTGCCGCCGCGCTGACGCTGGGCAGCTCCACGGGCTGGCCATCCATGAGCACGCGCCCGGCGGTGGGCTGCTCCACGCCCGCCAGGATCTTCATCAGCGTCGATTTGCCGGCGCCGTTCTCGCCGACGAGCACGTTGACCTGGCCGGCGTACACGTCGAAGCTCACGTCATCGAGGGCGGTGGTGCCCGGGAAGACCTTGGTGATGTGCTCGGCGCGCATGGGCACGTCAGCGGTCGCCGGCGGCTCGGCCGCGAGCTGGGGCGTCGGGGCGGTCATCATTGGGCGGCGATCACGATGGGCACCAGCGACACCTGGCTGACATCGACCGAGGGCTGGTTCTGGGTGCGCAGCGTGAACGCACCGGTGACCGAGACGGGCTGGCCCAGCAGCGACTCGAGGTCGATCGCCGCGAGGTTCTCGACGACCTTCTTGTTGATCTCCGCGCCGACCTTGCCGTACTCGGTCTGCTCGCGGAAGTCGCCGAACTCGATGAAGCCGGTGGCATCACGGATGGACGATTCGTCGCTGGGGATGCGGGAGCCCACGTAGACACGCACGCTGATGGGGCCCTCGTAGCCGTCCACGGTCATGCCCAGGGTGCCCTTGCTGGTCTCCGTGTCGATGTCGGTGACGGTGCCCGTCGCATTGACGCGGTAGACGTGGGCATTGCCGGTGGTGATCCGCCCGAGCTCCTCGGCGATGGGCGTGAGCGACTCCGTGGTGGCCTTGCCGGCCGCATCAGGCGTGATGCGGTTGAGCACGTCGGCGAGCGGCACGGCCTCGTCCACGATGACCCTCTGGACGTCGTCCCAGGACTCGGCCACGAAGGCCACGGGGTCGAACTCGACGTTGAGGCTGGCCTCCTCTTCGGTGGACACGACGGTGAAGCCGAACAGCAGTGCGACGACCGCGAGGACGGCGACGACGCCGATGGCCACGGCTGTGCTCGGGCTGACTCTCTCCTTCATGCCACCTCTGCTCCTGTGCGTCGCTCACGCGCTGTGGTCCTGTCCCGTGCGGAGCCCGACTCGAGGAGGCGCTGCGCGGTGTAGGTGTCGGTGATGAGGCAGTTGATCCAGCCGCCCAGCAGCGCGGCACGGATGGCCCGGGTCTTGCCCGGCCCGCCGGCCACCCCGATGGCTCGCGGCACGCGCTTGAGCTGTTCCAGCTCGATGCCGATGACCCGCTCGTGCAACGGCGTGTCCACTGGCCGGCCATCGGCTCAGAGATAGCGCAGGCCGATGTCGCCGACGCCACCGGCTTCGCGCACGGTCTGCAGCTCCTGCGGGGAGAAGACGTTGCCGGAGCTGGCCAGGAGACCCGACGGCTCCTGCCCGCCGATGCCGACGAGGGCCACGTCCAGCTGGTCGAAGAGCGACACGGCTCGCCGCACGAACTGGTCCTCCAGCAGCACGTTGCGCGCTTCTGCCGAGCCCACGCTGCTGGGTGCCGGCAGGAACGTGCCCTGGCCGTGCAGCAGGTAGGCCATGCGTCGCACCAGGTGCGTGGCGTGGCCCTCGGCCGCCGGGTCGCCGCCGCCACCGAGGATCTGGACGACCTGCGTGTCGTGCACGCCACTGACCGGGTGCATGGCCTCGACCATGGCCAGCAACGAGGCGCTCCAGGAGCTGACGCCGATGACATCGCCCGAGCGCACGGTGGACTCGACGTGAAAGGCGGCGGCGGCCCCCAGCTCGCGCACGGCCGCCACATCGTCGTCGCGGGAGATGTCGACGATCTCGGCTTCGCCCAGGCCGAAGCGGGCTTCCAGCGCCTCCTCCAGCTCGGGGTTGGTGCCGCTGGGCGCACGGACGCTGATCCGGACGATGCCTTCGTCCTGCGCCCCCTTGAGCAGCCGCGAGACCTTGGGTTGGGACAGTCGCAGGCGGGCGGCGATGTCGGGCTGCTTGAGTCCCACGTCGTAGTAGAGCCGGGCCACGCGGGTCATCAGGCGCAGCTCGTCGGCACGTGCCATCTCAGCCCTTCACGATCTCGCGTGCGGCCGAGGCGATGCCGGCGGGGGTGAGGCCGGCCCACTCCAGCAGCCAGGTCGCCGAGCCGGTGGGGCAGAAGCCGGGGAAGCCCAGGATGCGCATTGGTACCGGCGCCTCGGTCACCACCACTTCGGCCACGGCGCTGCCGAGGCCGCCGCGCACGATGTGCTCCTCGGCGCTGACGATGCCGCCGGTCTCGCGGGCGGCGGCGATGATGGCCTCGCGGTCGAGCGGAGCGACGCTGGCCATGTTGAGCACGCGAGCCTCGATGCCCTCGGTGGCCAGGAGCGTGGCCGCGTCCAGCGCGCGCGTGACCATGACGCCGTTGGCGACAAGGGTGACGTCGTCACCTTCGCGCAGGCGCGCGGCACGGCCGATCTCGAAGCGGTAGTCGGCGGCATGGACGATGGGCACGCCCATGCGGCTGGTGCGCACGAAGACCGGCCCCACGAGCTCGTAGGCCGCGCGCATGGCCTGCGCCGTCTCGACCGGATCGGCCGGCACGATGACCACGAGGCGGTCGATGGCGCGCGTCCAGGCGACGTCCTCGATGGAGTGGTGCGTCGGCCCCAGCTCGCCATAGGCCACGCCGGAGCTGACACCGATCAGCTTGACGTTGGCCCCGCTGTAGGCGGCGTCGACCTTGATCTGCTCGAGCGCGCGGCCGGTCAGGAAGGGCGTGGCGCCACAGACGAAGGGGATCCTGCCGCCGTTGGCGAGGCCGGCCCCGATGCCCACCATGTTCTGCTCGGCGATGCCCACGTTGACCACCTGCGCCGGCAAGGCCGCCGCCACCTTCGTCACCTTGGTGGAGCCGAGCGAATCGTTGACCACCGCCACCACGCGGGCATCGGCGCGGGCGAGCTCGAGAAGGGTGTCGGCGAAGGCGTCGCGGCAGTCGTACAGCTGCACGGGGGCCTCGGTGGCGGTGTCGGCGCTGCTGTCGGTGGCGGGCTGCGTGCTCATGCCTCGCTCGCTTCGAGCTCGGCCACCGCCCGGCGATACTCGTCCTCGGTGGGCACGCGGTGGTGCCATTCCTTGCGGTCCTCGACGAAGGAGACGCCACGGCCCTTGGTGGTGTTGGCGATGATGCAGCTGGGCCGGCCCGGCTCGAAGGGGAGCGCGGCGAAGGTCTCGAGCAGCGCTGCGGGGTCGTTGCCGTCGGTCTCGCGCACGGCCCAGCCGAAGGCCTCGAACTTGGGCGCCAGCGGGTCGAGGCCCATGGTCGTCTCGGTGCGGTCGCCCTGCTGCAGGCGGTTGCGGTCGACGATGCAGACGAGCCTGTCGAGCCCGAAGTGGCCGGCGGCCATGGCCGCCTCCCACATCGAGCCCTCCTGCAGCTCGCCGTCACCGGTGAGCACGAACGTGCGGCGCGCCGATCCGTCGAGCTGGCCCGAGATCGCGATGCCGACGGCCACCGGGAAGCCGTGGCCGAGGGGACCGGTATTGGTCTCCACGCCGGGCACCTTGTTGCGGTCCGGGTGGCCGTTGAGGCGCGAGCCCGGCTGCAGGAAGGTGGCCAGCTCGGCCGTATCGAAGTAGCCGGCCATGGCGAGGGTGGTGTAGAGCGCCGCAGCCGAGTGGCCCTTGCTGAGCACGAAACGGTCGCGATCGGGGTCGTCGGGCCGGGCGGGGTCATAGCGCAGCACGCCGCCGAAGAAGAGCGTCACCAGGATGTCCATGGCCGAGAACTCTCCGCCGAGGTGGCCCATGCCGGCGCCGTAGACCATGCGCAGGTCGCGCAGCCGTGCCTCCCGGGCACGGCGCTGCAGCATCTCCACCTGGCTGCCTGCAGGGTCCGTCGCCGTCATCCCTCTCCTGAATGGCTATTCAGTATCGTATGGACAATCGGCAGTATAGCGACGCGCCGGCCCACATGTCAACGTATCGCGACGCCCCTTGTCGGGGACAGCGATGCCCCCTTGAACATGTCAACGCTGGACGGCTGCACTGGCGGCCCCGGGGTCCGCGAGCCGCGATGCGTCCTGCGGTCATACTGTCGGTCCCGTTCCTCAAGGAGGACCTCAGATGCGCGACGTGACCTATTCGATGGGCGTCTCACTTGACGGCTACATCGTCGGACCGGACGGTCGCTTCGACTGGACGATGCCCGACGCGGATGTCTTTCGCTTCTGGATCGATGAGATCCGTGAGGTCGGCGTCCACCTGATGGGACGTCGGCTGTACGAGACGATGCTGTACTGGGAGACCGCCGACCAGGAGCGCTCGCTCGACGACGCCGAGCTCGAGTGGGCCGCGCTCTGGAACCCGCTCCCGAAGGTGGTGTTCTCCACCACGCTGACGGCGGTGCAGGGCAATGCGCGCCTGGCCTCCGGGCGGCCTGGCGGCGGAGATCGAGCGCTTGCGAGCCGAACCGGGGGACGGCGACATCGCCATCGGCGGCGCGACGCTCGCCGCCGAGGCGGCTGCGTTGGGCCTGATCGACGAGTACCGGGCCATGGTCCACCCGGTGCTGGTCGGCGGTGGCATCCCGTTCTTTCCGCGTCGCGAACGCGCGTGGATCTCGAACTCGTCGAGACTCGCACCTTCCGCTCGGGAGTCGTCTACCTGCGCTACCGCGTGGCGCGCTAGGGGGCGCGTCCGCTCGCGCCCCGGAGCCGCGCTACGAGCTCCCGGGATGCAGGATGGTGCGGGCGATGGCGTCTTTCCAGCCGTCGTAGAGGTCGTCGCGATCACCCGGGGACATGGTCGGTTCGAAGCGGTCGACCGAGCGCGGCAGCGCGGCGATGTCATCGGTCGAAGCCCACACGCCGACGGCCAGGCCGGCGAGGTAGGCAGCCCCCAGGGCGGACAGCTCGGCGGTGTCGTTGCGCTGGACCGGCACGCCCAGGATGTCGGCCTGGAACTGCATCAGCTGCTCATTGCGGGTCACCCCGCCATCAGCCATCAGCAGGCGCAGTGACCCGCCGCTGGCCGCCTGCATGGCGTCGAACACGTCCCGTACCTGGTAGGCGATCGACTCGATGGCCGCGCGGGCCAGCTGGTCAAGCCTGGATCCGCGGGTGAGGCCACTGATGAGCCCGCGCGCCTGCTCGTCCCAGTGCGGGGCACCCAGACCCACGAAGGCCGGCACAAGGTAGATGCCGTCGGTGCCCTCGGCGGCTGCGGCGAGCTCGGCGACCGCGGACGGTCCCGCCAGGCCGATGAAGTCGGCCAGCCACTGCACCGCTGCGCCGGTGACATTGATGTTGCCCTCGAGCGCGTAGGTGGTGCGGTCGAGCCCCCAGGCCACGGTGGCCGCGAGGCCGGCCTCGGACGAGAGCTGGGTCGGGGTCGGCATCATCAGCGAGCTGCCGGTGCCGTAGGTGGCCTTGATCGAGCCCGGCTCGAAGCCGGCGTGGCCGAACAGCGCGGCGTGCGAATCGCCGATCAGCGAGCCGATGGGCACGCCCGCGGGCAGGCGGCCGAGGCGACGGTCTCGCCGAAGTGAGCGCTTGAGGGCTCGATCTGCGGCAGCGCCGCCAGCGGCACTCCGAAGGCGTCCGCCAGCCACGGATCCCACGCCACCCTGGCCAGGTCCATCAGCTGCGTGCGCGACGCATTGCTGGCATCGGTGGCGTGCACGGCACCGCCGGTCAGGTTCCACAGCAGCCAGCTGTCCACCGTGCCCAGGCGGATGTCTCCGTTGCTCGCGCGCGCCCGCCCGTCGGCGGTCTCATCCAGGAGCCAGCGCCACTTGCCCGCGGTGAAGCCGGGATCGAGCGGCAAGCCCGTGCGCGCCTGGATCTCATGCGCCCGTCCGGCCCCGCGCAGCCACTCGCACAGGGCTCCCGAACGGCGGCATTGCCAGGTCACCACCGGACCCAGCGGTGCGCCGCCGGCACGCTCCCAGGCCACGCCCGACTCGCGCTGGTTGGAGATGCCGATGGCGGCGAGACCCGGGTCGCCGAGCCGCCTCCAGGACCTCGTCGATGCACTCGCGCACGGCCTGCCACAGCGCTGCGGGGTCCTGCTGGACCCACCCTGGTTGGGGATACTCGATGTCCATCGGTCGCGAGGCCTGGCCCACGATCACCCCGGTCGTGTCGACCAGCACGGCCTTGGTGTTGCTGGTCCCCTGGTCGATGGCGAGGATGAGTCGGTCGGTCGGCATGATGAACCTGAGGATACCCGTCGGCTCCGCGTGAGATGCTGGCCCCGTCCGGCATCACCCTGGCCGGCACGAGCCACACGCGCCTGAAAGGAACCTTCAGAGTGAAGAAGTCCGGACTGCTGCACCCCGAGCTGCTGGCTGCCATCGCCGAGCTGGGCCACACCGATGAGTTCGTCGTCTGCGACGGCGGCTTCCCCATCCCCGATGGGTTGCCCCGCATCGACCTCGCCTACAGGCCCGGCATGCCGCCCTTCCTCGATGTCCTCGAGGCCATCATGGCCGAGGTCGTGGCCGAAGGTGCCGTCATCGCCGAGGAGGCCAGCGCCGACGTCGCGGGCTCCATCGAGAAGCTGGTCGGCGACGCCGAGCGCATCCCGCACGATGAGTTGAAGGACCGTACCTTCGGCGCCAAGTTCGTCGTGCGCACCGGGGAGTTCACGCCCTACAGCAACGTCATCGTCGTGTGTGGCGTGCCCTTCTAGGCAACCGAGTGAGCTGGAGGAGGTAGCACCATGGTGACCCAGTACGTGGCCGTCTACGGTGATCCCGTGGAGGGGAACCCGACGTCCATCATGCAGAACGCGGCCTTCGAGCACGCCGGGCTCGATTGGCGCTATCTCGACTTCACCGTTCCGGCCGAGGACCTGGAGGACGCCATCAAGGCTGCCCGGGTGCTCGGCTTCGGCGGCTTGAACCTGACCCTGCCGCACAAGGTGGCGGTGATCCCGCTGCTCGATGGCCTGGAGCCCTCAGCCGAGATCAGCGGTGCCTGCAACACCGTCGTGCGCCAGCCCGATGGTCGGCTCATCGGCTCCAACACCGACGGCTCGGGCTTCGTCTGGTCCCTGCGTGACGAGGGTGTCGATCCCCGTGGGCTCGAGGTGGTGCTGCTGGGAGCCGGTGGGGCCGCACGCGCCGTCTCGGTGGAGCTGGCACTGGCCGGCGCCAGGCGCATCACCATCGCCAACCGCAGCGCGTCGAAGCGCGACGAGCTGGTCCGGCATCCTCACCGGCAGGACATGCGGTCGAGGCGATCGGGCTGGCCTGGCAAGGGACGCTGGCCGTTCCAGCCTGTGACGTGCTTGTCGACTGCACCCCGGTGGGCATGGGCAGTGGCGCGGACGCCGAGGCGTTCGTCGATGTCGACCTGTCGGGCCTCTCGAGCCAGGCCATCGTGTGCGACCTCAACCCCGAGCGTTCGGACACGGCCTTCCTGCGCCTCGCCCGGCAGCGCGGCCACCGCACCATCGACGGGCTCGGCATGCTGGCTCGCCAGGGCGCGGCCGGCTTCAAGGCCTGGACCGGCAGGGACGCGCCGCTGGACGTGATGATCAAGGCCCTCGGCGGCTGAGGGCGCCGGATGCAGAAGAGCGGACCGGGGCCAACGCCCAGGTCCGCTCCGTTCGTCCAGGAAGCCTGGCGCCCGCTGGGGGCGCGCAGCCAGCCCGATCGGTTCCCGCGAGCTACGCGGGTCCGGGTCTACTTCATCCCGGGCGCGGGCTTGGCATTGGCTGCCACGTTCGCGGCTTCGAGCTGCTCGATGGCAGCGATCTGCTCGGGCGTGAGCCTGGACTTCTCGTTCTCGACGAAGGCCTGCTGGACGCCGGGATAGCTGAGGTACAGGTAGATGAAGCCTGCCAGGATCCAGGGGATCGTGGAAGCCTCGACCGAGTTGCCGAACAGCAGGGCGAAGAAGCCCCAGATCAGCGTGAACAGGCTGATGAACAGGCCGAACTGGACGGCGTAGGCACGCAGGTTCCAGAAGCCCATGGCGACCCAGATCCAGATGGCCGCGATCAGCAACGCCCACAGCGCGGCGCCCCACTGCGGATCTTGGAAGGACATATCCCCGAAGCGCTCGCTGTCGATGGGGAAGTTCACGATGCCCAGGTACACGATCATCATGTACAGCTGGTACAAGCCTGCCAAGCCGGCTCCCGCTGCCAGGAGGATCACCCCGATAGGTCTCTTCATGGATCTCAGCCCACCTTTCTGCTGGTCGTCCCGGCGTCACCGATCGTCGGCGCAGGACGTTGCTCGGCTGTCGCCGACTCTGATGGATGAGCGTAGCAGCCTCGCACCCCTGCGACGCATCCTCCGTGCTGGGGGATACGTGGGCGGATCGGCGTCGCGGCGAGGATCCCAGGCCGTCGGTCGGCAGATCGCTGGCCGCCACTCCGCGGATCGCTGCGGGGTGCTGCGGGGTGCTGGTGTGACGTCCTGAGCACACAAGTGTGGCGTCCGCGCACCACTTGCCCGGCCATCCCTCGACGGAGCCGGCCGCAGCCTCGATGTCGCCGCATACACTGGCGGTCCTACTTCCAGGAGGAACCATGTTCAGTCAGTCCGCGGATGAGCCTGCAGTCGATCAGTCCCCAGCTCCGATCGGCATGCGCGAGCTGCCCCCGCAGCCGGCCAAGCCCGTGATGCCGGCGTATGCCTCGCCCACACCGGAGCCTACCCCGCAGGCGGCCCGGCCCGGCCCCGGTCCCGATGACTCGGTCATCGCCAAGGACGATCACCTGGAGGGCACCTTCACCTCGCGTGGCACCGTGGTCGTGATGGGATCGGTGCAGGGCCGCATCGAGGCCGTGCAGGTCCGCATCGAGGACGGTGCCCACGTGGACGCCGACGTCATCGTGGATGAGGCCATCATCGCGGGCGAGTTCAGCGGCAACCTCACCTGTCGCGAACGCCTCGAGGCGCGCGCCAGCGGCCGCATCAACGGTCGCGTCGAGACCTTCAAGCTGATGCTGCACGAAGGTGCCTCGGTCGAGGGCGAGATGCACATGCTCACCGAGTCGCCCAAGGACGCCTCCGCGACGATCCGTGGCAGCGCTCCACTGCGGGGCGAGGCCAAGTCGGAGACCGCCAGCGACGGCAGCTCGGTCGCGTCCGCGGTCGCCCCTGTGGCAGCGTCGCCGTCGCCCAGCACCTCGCGCTCGCCCGGCACGTCGCCATCGCCCAGCAGCAAGCCTTCAGGTAGTGCCAGCACGCCGCCCAGCACCAGCTCGTCGGCCGGCTCTGCCCCCGCATCCGGCGCTAAGACGGCCGCCGCGGTCAGCACGGCCACGACGAGTCCGTCGGGGCCGACAGCAACGCCGGCCGACACGGTCGAGGCGTCGAGCGTGCGATCGTCGCTGGCCGAGACGTTGCGGGCCGAGACGGCCGCGATGCGCGTGGCACCACGGGCCACGACCTCGTCCCGGGGCTACGGCAGCGCCACTCGCAACACCGCCGGCAGCCGCAACGGCAGCACCACCACCGGCTTCTGATACCCGCGGGGGCGCGGCGCCCCCGCCATCGGCGAGCGTAGACTCGCGCCATGACCACTGACGCATACGCGACGGCACGCGGTGCGCTCGAGGCTGTCCGGGACGGGCTCGTCGAGTTGTCGCACCGCATTCACACGCACCCCGAGCTGGGCTACGAGGAGGTGCAGGCGTCGGCCTGGCTGGCCGATGCGCTCGAGGCGGCCGGCTTCGAGACGCAGCGGGGTTACGGCGCCATGCCCACCGCCGTGGTGGGCACGATCGGCCGCGGGTCACTGCACGTGGCCATCTGCTCCGAGTACGACGCGCTGCCGGGCGTCGGCCACGCCTGCGGCCACAACGTCATCTGCACCGCCGGCCTGGGTGCGGCCCTCGCGCTGCTGCCGCTGGTCGACGAGCTCGGGCTGACCCTGGTGCTGCTGGGCACCCCGGCCGAGGAGGGCGGGGGAGGCAAGATCGGCTTCGTGCAGGGCGGCTTCTTCGAGGACGTCCACGCCGCGATGATGGTGCACCCCTACACCGTGGATGTCAGCGAGCCCAGCATCATCGCCGTACAGCAGCTGAGCATCAGCTATCACGGTCGCGAGGCGCACGCGTCGGGCTTCCCCTGGCTCGGTGTCAATGCCGCCGACGCCATGGTGGTGGCCCAGACGGCCATCGCCCTGCTGCGCCAGCAGCTCCAGCCCAGCGACCGTATCCACGGCTTCACCACCAAGGGCGGCGACGCCGCCAACATCATCCCCAGCGAGACCAGCGCCGATTACATGGTCCGGGCCGGGACAGCCGAGCGGCTGGAGGAGTTGCTGGGCAAGGTCCGCAACTGCTTCGAGGCTGGCGCACTGGCGACCGGCTGCAGCGTCGAGATCGCGACCGACACGGCGTACACCGACATGCGCCACGATCCCGAGCTGGCGGCCATCTACCGCCGGCACGCGGAGTCGCTGGGCCGCGTCTTCGCCGACGAGCCGCCGGCGCCGGTGTCGACCGACATGGGCAACGTCAGCTACGCGGTGCCTTCCATCCATCCCTTCATCGGCATCGAATCCCACGGAGCCGTACCCCACCAAGCTGCCTTCGCCGACGCCTGTGCCACGCCTTCGGCCGACCAGGCCATCTTCGACGGTGCCCTGTCGATGGCGCTGACGGTCATCGACATGGCCCGCGACGAGGCCCTGAGGAACCGACTGCTCGCCGGGTAGCGGCTACTCGGCACGCAGCACCAGCACGTGCTGGTGGACGATGTTGGGCACGAAGGCGTGCGGGTACCCGTAAGGCCGCAGACGCGTGCCGGCCTGGTACCAGATGAGGTCACCCTTGGTGCTGAAGCCATGCGCGTCCGCGCGCGCCGCCAGATCCGAGGCCACGAAGCGATAGCGACCCTGCTGGTAGGCATCGCGCACGATGACGACGGCGTAGCGCCTGGGTCGCAGGACGCGCCGCAGCTCTCCGAGCAGGGCCGCCATGCGCTCGAGGTACTCCCCGTACGAGGCGCTGTTGGCGATGTCGGCCGGGTCATCGGTGACCATGGCGTAGTCGGTCCGCCGGTTGGCGAACGTCTTGGCCAACGGTCCGCCCGACATCGTTGCCTTCAGCTGCGGGTTGTAGGGCGGGTCGGTGGCGACCAGGTCGATGCTGGCATCGTCGAGCTCGCGCACCAGCGACATGGCATCCCCGACCTTGAGTCGGCAGCCGGCAGGATCGAAGCGGCGCGGCCCGCCAGGGTCGTTGTCGCCCAGGTCCATGAGCACCGGACCGGCCCCCTCGTTCTCCGCCGCGGCCGAAGCCACGACAGAGTGGTAGATCCCCGCCCAGCGCGGCTCGATCTCGAAGCCCACGGCCCGACGCGGCACGCGACAGATGGCCGCACCCAGGAGGGTGCCGCCGACACCGGCGAAGGGGTCGAGCACGAGCTCCCCGCCCTTGGTGAAGAACTCGATCAGCCGCGCCATCAGCCGGGGTGGCTTGTTGGCGCCGTGGGTCTTGCGAGCCGCGTGCCCCAGCTCCGATGGGTAGGCAGTGGTGAGCAGCGATTTGGTGAAGTAGAGCCACTCGTCGCCGCTGAGCTCATTGAGGGTGTTGTTCGGATGCACCGCTCTGGGGGCTGGGTGCATGGGACTGTCGGACACGAGCGGAAGTATGTGCCACCGGGCGACTATGCTTCGCGACATGGCGTTCTTGGGCCGCGAGCGCGAGCTGGCCCAGCTGGCCGAAGCCGTGCGGCGAGTCGCAGAGGGGAGACTGGGACGTGTCGTGCTGACCGGGCCAGCCGGGATCGGCTGCACGCGTCTTCTCGACGAGCTGGCGAAACGGGTCTCGAGTGTGCCGGGCGTGCTGGCATGTCGAGGCCGTGCCTACGAACCTGCCATGGGCGTGCCCTACCAGGCCGTGAGCGACGCGCTGGCGTCCTGCTTCTCGCAGCTGCCCGACGAGCGCGTGGCCGGGGTCGTCGCCAACAGGGGCAACGATGTCTGCGCCCTGGTGCCCGAGCTGCGGGCCCGCCTCGAGACCCTCGGCATCGACCACGCGCCCCCGAAGCTCATCGCGCCAGATCAGCTCGGCCGCAGGGTGCTGGAGTCCATCCTGGGCATCCTCGGTCGCCTGGCCGGCGACGGCGTCATGCTGCTGATGCTGGAGGACGTCCAGTATGCCGATCCCGCCACCCGCAAGCTCATCGAGGCCCTGCAGGACGTGGGCAGGTCGCTCCCGGTCTGCCTGGTGATCACCTACCAGCCCGATGAGGTCCACCGTCGTCATCCCATGGCGGCGCTGGCCGACAGCCTCAGCGCTGATCCGGATGTCACGCACATCGAGCTGGGGCCGATGCCGGCCGACGACATCGAGCGGCTGGTCGTCCACGCCCTGGGTGAGCGGCCCGCGCAGAACGTCCTCGCCGCGGTCGGCGAGGGCGCCCGGGGCAACCCGCTCATCGCGCTGGAGCTGGCCCGCAGCGCGGGCTCGCTCGAGGGCGTGCGCCTCTCCGATCCCTTCGACCAGCTGTACGGCGCTCGAGTGGAAGCGCTCTCGCGCGACGGTGCCAGGCTCGTCCGAGTGCTCGCTGCCGCACGCGTGCCGCTATCGCGAGCGACCGTCCTCGGCGTCCGCCCGCCCGAAGGCCGACTCACCGTGCGGGGACTCCAGGAGGCCATCGCCGGTGGCTACGTCAGCGAGGACGTTGACCGCCTGAGCATCAGCCACGAGCTTTGCGCTGAGGCCGTGGAGGCGATGGAGCTGACGCTCGAGCGAAAGGGTATCCACGCTGCCCTAGCTGGGCAGCTCGCCGATGAACCTGCGCTCGCCGCCTGGCACTGGTCGCGAGCCGCCCGTCCGGCCGAAGCACGCGCCGCGCACCTGCATGCGGCCGGGGTAGCCGCACGCCTTGATCCGGCCGAGACGGCGCTGCTGCACTACGAAGAGGCCCTCGAGCTACCCAGCCTCGAGCCGGTAAGTCCGCAGGTCCAGTCCGAGCTGTTGGCGGGCGCCGCCCGGGCGTCGGCTTCGGCGGGCTCGTTCCGGCGAGCGGTGGCGTTGATGCGCCGCGCCATCGAGAGCCGTGCCACGCGCGGGACGTCCAGCCAGCGAGGTGGGCGCGATGCGGCGACCCGCCTGTCGCTGGGCGAGATGCACGAAGAGCTGGGGCGCTACCAATGGCACGCCGGGGATCTCCATGGCGCCATCGACACCATGGAGCGAGCGCTGGGCATCCTGCCCGCCGAGCCCAGCCGCAGCCGAGCCTGGGTGCAGGCATCGCTGGCGCAGCACCTCATGATCGACGGCCGCTTCAAGGAGTCGATGGAGATCGCGAGCCAGGCCCTGGCGACGGCCGATGCGGCAGCGGCAAGCGGCGAGGACACGCTGCAGGAACGCGCCCATGCCATCTGTACCCAGGGCGTCGACGTGGCCTACTTGGGCGATCCCCTCCGCGGCCTGGAGATGCTCGAGGACGCCGCCGCCCTGTCCCGCCAGGCCGGGCGGCTGGACCACCTCATGCGTGTGGCGGCCAACCGCACCACCTTGCTCGACCTGGACCTTCGGCGTGAAGAAGCGCTGGAGGTCGTGCAGGAGTTCCTGGCCGAGGCCGCTGCCGGAGGGCTGGAGGCGACCTACGGGGCCTTCCTGCGCGGCAACGCCGCCGACATCCTGTTCCAGCTGGGAAGGTGGCAGGAGGCCGAGCGGGAGTGTCGCAGTGACCTGCGCTGGCAGACCGGTCGCCGCGAGATCACCTGGCTTTCGCTGCTCGTGCTCGGCTTGCTGCTCACGGAGTCTCGTGCCGACGAGGAAGCGGCCAGCGTCGTGGGCCGTACGCTGCTCGAGCTGCAGGCCGTTCCGCCGGGCCACTGGACCGGCATGGTCATGCGCTCGGCCGTGAGCATGGCGCTGTGGAACGATCGGGTCGAGGAGGCCGTCGGTATCGCCGAGCGTGAGTGGCCGCGGGCGGTCGAGAGTGACGAGCTGGGGATCGTGGCCTATGCCGCTTCCACGGCGCTGGAGGCTGCTGCCGCCGCCGCGGAGCACGGACGCACGACATCTGATGCCGGACTCATCGCGAGGGCTCGTGCCCTGGCGGCCACGGTGCTGCCGGCAGCGGAGGCATACGTGGCCGGTTCGTCCCTGGGTCCGGAGCTGGGTGCGCGCACCGAGGCCGAGCTGCTCCTGGACGTCGCACGAGCGCACGACCAGCGCGTCCGCGGCACAGCCGACCCGCAGGCGTGGGCCGCCGTGGCCGAAGCCTGGGGCCGCCACTCGATCCCCTACCGGCGCGCCAAGGCTCGCTGGTGGCAGGCGCTGGCGATCCTCGCCGCCGCCTCGGAAGACGATCGCGAGTCCGCCAGGCTGGAGGCACGTGAGCCGCTCGCAGAGGCCTACCGGCTGGCGCGTGATCTGCCGGCCATGCCGCTGCTGCGCGAGGTCGTCGACCTGGCCAAGCGCGCCCGAGTTGCGCTACCGGTGTCAGGCGACGTCGCCGCACGGCTGGTGGCCGTGGGTCCCGGCTCGCGGCCACCCGTGGCTGTCGGACCAGGGCTGCCCGGCGCCATGGGCTCCGGGAGTCCCGGCATCGCACAAGCCATCGAGGAGCGCATCATCGCCGATCTGCGCCGTGGCCCGGCCGACACCTACGGCCTCAGTCCCCGGGAACACGAGGTGCTCGACATCCTCGCCGAGGGTCGCACCGATCGGGACATCGCGGCGCGCCTGTTCATCAGTGAGCGTACCGTCCATGTCCATGTCCGCCGCATCCTGGCCAAGCTGGGTGTCTCGAGTCGTACCGAGGCAGCCGGCGTCGCCATCCGGCAGGGGCTGGTGGCTGCCGCGATACCTGTCGCGCGCGATCCAAGTGGGGCGGATGACGTAGCATCGCGCTCATGAAAGCATCGCGCTCATGAAAGCATCGCTTCCGCGGGCCATCCTGGCCCTTGTCGCGCTCACGTTCATCCTGGCCGCCTGCGCCAGCGACAGCGGTGCCCAGTGGACGTATGCCCCGGTCACCCCGTCCGAGAGTGGATCGCCGGGCGCCACTGCCGAACCGGCCGAATCGCCAGGCGCTCCCGGGCCTGCCGAGTCCACGCCGGCCGAGCCCGCCGAGTCGCCAGGGGCACCGGTGTCCTCTCCCGCGGCGCCCTCGGGCGAGCCGCGCGTCATCGAGCTGCAGGCCGACGCCTCGCTGCGCTTCACCGATCCCGCGGGCCAGCAGGTCACCGACATCCCGGTGACCCCCGGCGAGACGGTCATCTTCCGCATCGAGAACACGGCTGGCTTCGCGCACAACTTCTGGATCGGCACCGACAGCGAGCTGATGACGCCCAACGCCACGACCGATGTCGGCATCCCCGACTGGGAGACCGGGGTCCAGGAGCTGGAGTGGGTCGTGCCCGCCGATGTCAGCGGCCTCAAGTTCGGCTGCACCGTGCCGGGCCACTACACCACCATGCAGGGCACCTTCTCGGCCGCCGCCGGCGCCCCCGCGGCCGAGCCCGCGGCCGAGCCCGCAGCCGAGCCCGCCGAGTCCGCTCCCGCCGAGTCCCCAGGCGCTCCCGCGCAGTCCCCCGGAGCCCCGGCGGAGTCGCCCGCGGCGCCCTCGGGCGAGCCGCGCGTCATCGAGCTGCAGGCCGACGCCTCGCTGCGCTTCACCGATCCCGCGGGCACGCCGGTCAGCGACATCCCGGTGACCCCCGGCGAGACGGTCATCTTCCGCATCGAGAACACGGCTGGCTTCGCGCACAACTTCTGGATCGGCACCGACAGCGAGCTGCTCGTCGCCCAACGCCAGCACCGACGTCGGTATCCCCGACTGGGAGTCCGGCGTCCAGGAGCTGGAGTGGGTCGTGCCCGCCGATGTCAGCGGCCTCAAGTTCGGCTGCACCGTGCCGGGCCACTACACCACCATGCAGGGCACCTTCTCGGCCGCCGCCGGCGCCCCCGCGGCCGAGCCCGCGGCCGAGCACGCTGCCGAACCCGCCGTGAGCGCCATGCCGGCCGAGCACGCTGCCGAACCCGCCGTGAGCGCCATGCCGGCCGAGCCCGCCGGGTCCCCCGCCGGCTCCGCGCAGCCGACGACGCCGACCAGTGGTGAGGCTCGCGTCATCGAGCTCGAGGCGGATCCTGCCATCCGCTTCCTGCAGGCTGGCGAGCAGGTCCAGCAGATCCCGGTGACCCCCGGTGAGACCGTCATCTTCCGCATCAACAACACGGCCGGTTTCGCGCACAACTTCTGGATCGGCCCCGACGCCGAGCTGCAGGTCCCGGGCGGCCAGACTGACGTCGGCCTGCCCGAGTGGAGCAGCGGCGTCCAGGAACTGGAGTGGGTCGTGCCGGAGGACGTCGTCGAGCTGCGATTCGCCTGCACCGTGCCCGGTCACTACTTCACCATGCAGGGCGACTTCGTCGTCACGCCATAGGGGTCGGCCTCGTCCGAATCAAGCGCCCCACGCTGGTTCACCGGGTATCGTTGCGTCCGATCGGGACGCCTCCACTGCGGGCTGGCTTCGCCGACCATGTCGTCGCGCCGGCGTCGCCGCGTAGACTTGCTGCGGATGCCGGATCATGTCGACGCCGCCGAGGCGGCCCGTACCCACCACCGTCCGCTCAAGGCGCGCTCGCTGGGCGACGAGGCCCTCGTCGCGGCTCTCGCCACGAGCGCCTGTCCGATGTGTGCGCACGTGGCCAGGATCGCCCCGCAATACCTCGACTCGCTGCTCTACCAGCACACGACCGACCGTGCCTTCCGCGACCGTTTCGTGGCCGGCGGCGGCTTCTGCGGGCGGCACGTCCGCGCCACGATGCGTGCCGACACCGCGGGCAACGGTGATGGCGTGGGCGGCGGCATCTTCCTGCGCTCGCAGCTGGCCGCGCGACGCCGAGCCTTGGAAGATGCCTCGGGTCTCCGTACCGTCCGGCGCATCCGCGCCGCCACGAGGCCGGCCTGGGACTGCCCGGTCTGCGAGAACGAGCAGACGCTGGCGGGTGCCGCCGCCCGGCGGATCGTCGAGCTAGCCTCGATCGACCCCGCGTGGGAAACGGCGACAGCATCGGCAGCCTGGTGCCTGACGCACCTGGGTGAGCTCCTCGCTGCTGCCGCCGCCGTCGGCCGTGGGTCGCTCGTCGGGCTGCGGGACCGCCAGCTCGAGCTCATGCGCGACATCGAGGCCCGTCTCGAGGCGCTGGCCCACGACTCCAGTCACGGACGTCGCGATCAGCTCACTCCGCAGGTGCGAGCGGCGGTCGGCGAGGCGGCCGCGCTCCTCGCCGGAGACCCCGCAGACGACCGGGAGCGATAGCGCTCAGTCGGTCGGAATGGCCGCCATGAACTCCCGCAGCGTGGGGTAGACGGCGTCCGCGCCGGTCTCGCGCAGCTCGGCCTCCATCGTGGCGCCAGTGAGCACCGCGATGGCGCGCATGCCCGCCGCTCTCGACGCCAGCATGTCCCAGCGTAAATCGCCCACGTACCAGGCCTCCTCCCGCTTGACGTTCAGCAGTCCGGCGGCCTTGAGCAGCAGGTCCGGGGCAGGCTTGGCGTGCTCGACATCAGCGCCGTCGCAGATCAGCGGCATCGAGCGCAGACCCAGTGACTGGACCGACTCGCGGGCATCGTCGGGCAGGCTCGACGTGGCGACTGCCCATGGCAGACCCCGATCGGTCAGCGACTCGAGGATCTCGTGCGCCGCCGGCAGGGCTCGGGGATGGGCGTTGAGGATGCGGAACTCGATGCCGGCCTCGATGTCGATCTGGGCGTCATCGCCTGGTTGCAGCTCCACCCCGTACTGCTCCGCCACCATGCGCGCCAGCAGCTTGCCGTCGGAGCCCATCAGCGGGGCGAGGAACTCAGGGTCAGGTTCGATGCCGAACCTGGGGAACACGGCCATCCACGAGTGGACTCGGGTGCCAACGGTGTCGACGAGGGTGCCGTCAAGGTCGAAGATGATGGCGCGCGGGGCGCGGAGCGTCGTCATCGGAGCGCGGAGGGCCTTCGTAGGACGGTGTCAGAACGCATGACGCTAGCCTACGATGTCGGAGCGTCCTCCAGTTGGCGCGCCAGCACGGCGGGGTCACTGGTGGGCTGCTGGCAGGCGAAACCTCGGCACACGTAGGCGCTGGCGGCCCCATCGATGCGGCCCCGATCGTGAAGCAGGGGCACGATCGAGGAGGCCGGGTCCGGGCTGAGCGCGATGACCTGGCCAGGCCGATAGCGCGTGCGCGCCGCCGCCAGCAGCGCCTTCGTGTCCGGCGCATCGGGCTGCCCGACGATGGCGATCTCGACGATAGGTGCGCTGGCAAGGCCGTAGGCGAGCAGCCACTGGGCGAACCCGCTGGGGTAGCGCGAGGCGATGTCGAGGACGGGCGCGAGGGCACCTTCGGCGGCGCTGCGATAGCGGCCTTCGCCGGTAAGGGCGGCCAGGCGAAGGAGCACGGTGGTGGCCATCGCGCCTCCCGACGGCATGGCGTTGTCCTGCAGGTTGCGCGGCCGCGCGAACAACGTCTCGGCATCGTCGGCGGTGTCGTGGAAGCCCCCCTCGTCGGCGCTGAAGTGCCCCAGGATGAGGTCGGCCAGCTCGCGCGCAGCGACGAAGAAGCGCTCCTCGAAGGTCGCCTCGTAGAGCGCCAGCAGCCCGTCGGCGAGGTGGGCGTGGTCCTCCAGCGTGCCGGCGTGCGAGGCTCGGCCGTCTTTCCATGAACGCAGCAGGCGTCCGTCGTAGGTGCGCAGGTTCTGCAGGACGAAGTCGGCTGCGTCGGTGGCGACCTCGACGAAGGCGACCTCGTGCAGGCTCGTCCCGGCATCGGCCAGGGCGCCGATCATCAGGCCGTTCCACGCGGTCAGCACCTTGTCATCCCGGGCTGGCTGGGGGCGTGCATCACGGGCGCGCAGCAGGTGCATGCGGGACTGCGCCAGCGTCTCCCGGATCTCATCGTGCGGGCGACCGAACTCGGCCGCGAGCTCGGCGTCGGAGCGGACCCGGTGGAGGATGGTGCGGCCTTCCCAGTTGCCTGCCGGGGTGACGCCGTAGGCCGCCTCGAAGAGGGGCGCATCATCGGCCAGGATGGCTCTGATCTCGGCCGCCCGCCAGGTGTAGGTGGCTCCCTCCTCGCCATCGGTGTCCGCGTCGAGGCTGGAGGCGAAGGCTCCGGCCGGGGGATTGCGCAGCTCGTGGGTGACGAAGTCCAGCGTCTCGCGCGCGACGTAGGCGTAGTGGTCGTTGCCCGTGACGTACGCCGCATGGCTGTAGACGCGCGCCAGCTGGGCGTTGTCGTAGAGCATCTTCTCGAAGTGCGGGACCAGCCACTGCTTGTCGGTGGCGTAGCGGGCGAAGCCGCCACCGAGGTGGTCGTAGATGCCGCCGGCGGCCATGGCATCGAGCGTCTTCTCCACGAGGGTGAGCGGGTCCCGCGCGGACGTGCGGAGATGCTCGCGCAGCAGCAGCTCGAGCGTCATCGACTGGGGGAACTTGGGCGCGCCACCCCAGCCGCCATCAACGCTGTCGAAGTCCCGCTGCAGCGAATCCACGACGCCGCGCAGCAGCAGCGTCGGATCGGGTGCCGCTTCACGGGCGAACTGCTCGGACAGGTGCGTGGGGGCGGCCTGCTCGCCACGCACGTGCTCGGCGACGTTGGTCGCGGTTTGCTCGATGTCCTCGCGCTGGCTTGCCCACAGCTCGGCGATGCGGGCCAGCAACTGGCGGAAGGAGGGCATGCCGTGGCGCGGCTCGTCGGGGAAGTAGGTGCCGCCGTAGAAGGGCCGTCCGTCGGGCGTGAGGAAGACGCTCATGGGCCAGCCGCCTTGTCGCGTCATGGCCTGCACCGCGCTCATGTAGATGCTGTCGAGGTCGGGCCGCTCCTCGCGATCGACCTTGATGGCGACGAACCCCGCGTTGAGGTCGGCCGCCGTCTGCTCATCCTCGAACGACTCCCGCTCCATCACGTGGCACCAATGGCAGGCGGCGTAGCCGATGCTGAGGAAGATCGGTCGATCAAGCTCGCGGGCCTGCTCCAGCGCCTCCTCGCCCCACGGGTACCAGTCCACGGGGTTGTGGGCATGCTGCAGCAGGTACGGGCTGGTCTCGCCGGCCAGGCGGTTGGTGTGCTCGCCGGCCAGGCGCTTGGTGTGCTCGCCGGCCAGGCGCTTGGTGTGCTCGCCGGCCAGGCGCTTGGTGAGGCCTTGTGCTCGGGAGAGGTGCTCATCGCCCCGCATGGTAGGCGTTCACGATGACAGTGCCGTCACAAGGCCTGGTGTGGTGCCTCGACCGCAGGCCTTGGCCCCAGCACCGGCAATTGCCCCCGCCCGGCACTTGGCCCGGCCCCAGCAACTCGCCCCCGGGCCGGCACTGCCAGTCCCTGCAATCGACCTCGGCCCCAGCCCCGGCCCCGGCAACGTGGCCGCAGGCTCGGCACTATCCCGTCCAGACTAGATTGGAGCTTGGCTGCGCGGCGATCGGCTATTCGAGTCAGGAGGGACTCGGACCGGCCTCCCGGTGGCCATATGAGTCTCCGACGAGTGGAATCGGTGCTTCTGGCGGCCAGTCTGGCGCTTCGCGCCCGCTCGTGGCGCCGCCAGTGGTCCGTCTAGTCTCCCGGGGATGGAGGGCCGGACACCGGGGATGGAGGGCCGGACACCGGGGATAGAGGGCCGACCACTTGGGATGGCTGAGAATGGCGGGCCGGACACTCGGGACGGCAGCGATGGCGGCCGGACACCGGGGATGGCGGCCGGACACCGGGGATGGCGACCTGGCACCGGGGGGCCCAGCCTGGCACCGGGGATGAGGGCACCGGACGCTCACAGCAGCACGATCCCGTTCTCCGGTGGCACTTCCCCCGCTCGCAGTGCTGCCAGCGTGCGGCGTGAATCGAGCGGCAGAGTGCTCGCCAGTGCCGCTCGATGTTCCCGGAGCACCGCACGGTTGTGATGCGTGGCGGCGACCACGAGCACCAGGCGGGGAATGCCGCTGTCGCGCCACTTGAGTTCTAGTCGACGCTGCAAGGCCTGGATGTCCCTGAGACGCGTCTCTGCGTCGATGGCGATCAGCCCCGGCCCGTCGAGCACGACGTCCCAGGCTCGCAGGTCCCCCTGTCCCGCGACCAGCACCTCGGAGCGCCATCGGAAGCGTTCGCTGACGACCGCTCGCAGACGGCGGAGCAGCTGCAGCTGTCCGGCGTCACGGACAGGGACGCCTTCGGGATATGTGCGCAAGGTGAGCTTCATCCCCAGTACCGCACAGTGGCGGCTCAGCTCATCCAATCGAGCATAAGGGGTCGCGGCACGCTCGGTCCGGCTGATCCTTGACTGTGTCAGCCCGGCAGCGCGCGCGACATGCATCTGGCTGACGCCGGCAGCGAGCCGAGCCTCCAGCAGCTCGGTACCCACCGAGCGCGCCAACGAAATGCTCTGCCTCGCGCCCCGGTCGCGAGCCCGGTCCAACGTCGCCATCGTGACAGTGTCGGGAGCAGGGCTTCACTCGGCCTTGGTAGGCGTGTACCGTCGGGTCGTGGACGGACGTCGAGCTCGCCTCGCTGCGTTGGTGCTGGCCGCTGGTGCCGGCAGTCGCTTTTCCGATGAGCCTGGGGCCAAGCTGCTGGCGGACATCGACGGCGAGCCGTTGCTGTCCCACGTGCTGGCCGCGGTACGCGCGTTCGGACCGGTCACCTCGGTCGTCGTGCTGGGACAAAATGCCGATGCCATCGAGCTGGCCATCGATTGGCACGACGAGATCCGCGTGCGCAATCATGCCCCCGAGTGCGGCCTGGCGTCCTCACTACAGATCGGCATCGACGCCCTGCGAGCCCTGCCGCTGATCGTCGACGGCGTCTTCATCGTGCTCGGCGACCAGCCGCTGCTGGACGTCGCGGTGATGCAGGCACTGGCTGGGGCGGCAACCCCCGAGCAGACAGAGTCTCGATCAGGCGAGCGATCCCTCGTCGCGCCCACGTACGTAGGGCAACCTGGCCCGCGCAACCCCGTCCTGCTGATGCGTTCCGCGTGGCACCTGGTGGACGAGATCAGTGGCGACCGTGGACTTTCGCAGCTGATGGCAGACCACCGACACCTCGTGCTGGATGTGCCGGTGGCCGGACAGATGCCCGATGTCGACCGGCCCGAGGACCTGGCAGCGGTTCGCGACGCGCCGCTGGGCCGCTGATCTTGCGGAACTGGCCGATGGGCCGCCGACTTGCGGATCTGGCCGATGGGCCGCCGACTTGCGGATCGGGCCGATGGGCCGCCGACCGGGTCACCCCTGGCCGGCGCGCAGTTGGCTCGCGGCTGGCCAGCTGCCCAGAGGCCCTCTACCAGCCGCCCTCCTCGCGCAGCAGCCGGTGCAGGACACGTGCGCTCACCGAGCGTCGGTAGTCGGCCGTGGAGCGCACGTCATCGATCGGTGAGACCTCGGCCGCTAGCGCCGCTGCCGCCGCTTCGGCGACGTCTTCCGACGGTCGTCCTCCCTCGAGCACGACCTCCGTCATCCTGGCCCGGATGGTCGTCGGCGCCACCGATCCCACGGCCACCCGAACGTCACGCCACGTGCCGTCGTCATCGCGGTAGCTGAGCGCGAGCACCACCTTGGAGATCGCTTGCGCCGCACGTGTCCCGACCTTGCGGAAGCGGGTCCGCCGCGCGCGCTCGACGGGGAAGCGGATGCGCACCAGCAGCTCATCGTCGCGGAGGGCGGTCTGCCGATAGCCGATCCAGAACTCGCGCGCCGGAACCGTGCGGATACCGCGGACCGAACCCAGCTCGAAGGTCGCATCCACGGCCAGCAGGACCGGCAGCGAATTGCCGGCCGGAGAGGCATTGCAGACGTTGCCGCCGATGGTGCCGCGGTTCTGGATCTGCGCCGCACCGATGGTGGCGGCGGCGTGGGCCAGGGCAGGAAGCCGAGCGGAGATCACTGGCGAATGGCGCAGCTGCGTGTACGTAGTTAGCGCTCCGATCGAGACGTCGTAGCCATCGGTGCTGACACCGCGCAGCTCATCGAGGCGCCAGAGGTCAAGCACGGCCGCCGGCGGCTCGAGCACGTCAGCCTCAAGCTGCACCATCAGGTCCGTGCCACCCGCCAGCGGACGGTACGGGCCGGCAGCCATCAGGTCGAGTGCTTCAGATAATGTAGCCGGGCTAACGACCGGCGGCTCGTGTCCCATCAGGTGCCGCTCGCCCTCTCGGTAGCCCGGGCGACCGCGGCCGCCTCGATGGCGTCGATGATCTTGGTGTAGCCGGTGCAGCGACACAGGTTGCCGGCGATGGCCTCACGGATGGCCGCCTCATCGGCGTCGCCGCCATCGTCGAGATACGCCTGCGCGGCCATCAGCATGCCAGGCGTGCAGATGCCGCACTGGGCGCCGCCGTGCTGCAGGAAGGCCGCCTGCAGGGGGCTCAACGCGGCCGTGTCGGCATCGCTCAGGCCTTCGACCGTGCGGATGTCCGAGCCGTCCACCTGGCAGACCGGCACCAGGCAGCTGTCGACCACGAGGCCGTCGACGATGACCGAGCAGGCGCCGCACTCGCCCTCGCCGCAACCCTCCTTGGTTCCGCTCAGGCCGAGATCCTCGCGCAGGACGTCGAGCAACCGGCGCATGCCGGGGACCGCGACCTCGCGCGGCTCGCCGTTGAGCGTGAAGCGATACGCCCCGCCGCGGCCGCGTTCGTCCGTGCGCACGGCGGTCATGGCTGCTCCTCCAGGGCCCGCAGCACGCGCTCGGGCGTGGCGGGCAGCTCGGTGATCCAGACGCCGACGGCATCGTGGATGGCATCGATGATGGCCGGCGCCACCACGTCCATGGGCAGCTCACCGACGCCCTTGGCCCCGTGTGGCGCGCCGCTGAAGGGGCTCTCGACGAGGATGGCGGTGATGCTCGGTGCGTCCATCGAGGTCGGGATCAGGTAGGTCGAGAGGCGGTCGTTCTGGTAGCGACCGGCGTCGAGCTTCATCTCCTCGATGGTGGCGTACCCCACGGCCTGCAGCGTGCCGCCCTCGACCTGGCCCTCGGCCAGGACCGGATGGATGACCTTGCCCACGTCATCCGCCGACACGACGCTGCGCACCCGCACCTCGCCGGTGTCGAGATCGACGTCCACGCGTGCCACGGCGCAGGCCCAGCCGAAGGCGGGATAGGCGTCGCCGGTGTAGGTCGCCTCATCGAAGGTGATGTTGGGGTAGGGCTCGAAGCGTTCGTCGATGCGGGTGGCGCCGTTGGCCCGGGCATCGGCTCGGTAGGTGTCGGCGAAGCTGCCACCGCTGCGAGCCTCGACCGTGGCGCGCAGCCGTCGGGCGGCCTTGATCACGAGGCCACCCACGACCATGGCCGTGCGCGACGCGACCGTGGGGCCGCTGTCGGGCACGATCGACGTGTCGACCGCCGCCATCTCCACCTCGTCCGGCTCGATGCCCAGCGCTTCGGCGGCCATCATCGGGAAGATGGTCTTGGTGCCCTGCCCGATCTCGGTGTTGGCGATGAGGACGCGGACGACACCGTCGTCGCCGAGCTCCACGCCGGCCACGCTGGCGAGATGGACCTCGCCGTTACCGGTGAACCCGGCGCCATGCCACGCCAGCGCGAGGCCGATGCCGCTGGCGGCGTGGACGCGCGACGAGCGCACACCCGAGCTGGCCGCGGACGCCTCGCTCCAGCGCAAGGCACGCGTCTGCCGACTGGCCTCGCGGACGTGCTCGTACTCGGCCGCGTCCGTGGCGCGCTGGAGCACCTCGGCCGCCGCCACGCTCTCGCGGAGGACCTGCCCGGTAGGCGTGATGCCGCCTTCGCGATAGAGCCAGCGCTCGCGCAGCTCCGCGGGTGAGATGCCCAGCTCCTCGGCCGCGCGCGCCACCTGCAGCTCGGCAGCGAACTCCACCTGCGGCGCACCGAAGCCGCGGAAGGCGCCGTTGGGTGGCGTGTTGGTGGCCATGGCGCGACCGCGGATGCGCACGTTGGGGCACTCGTAGGGGCCGCCCGCATGCAGCACGCCGCGTGAGAGCACGACCGGCGTCAGCGTGCAGTAGGCGCCGCCATCCATGACGACCTCCACGTCCTGGGCGATGAGGCTGCCATCTGCCCCGATGCCCGTGCGGTAGCGGACCACCGCGGGGTGGCGCTTGGTGCTGGCGGCGATATCCTCGTGACGGTTGTAGATCATGCGCACCGGCTTGCCGACGCGCTGCGCCAGCAGGGCGGCGTGGATGGCCACGACGGAAGGGAATTCCTCCTTTCCGCCGAAGCCGCCGCCAGTCTCCGCCTGGGTGATGACAGCTTGCGTGTCACTCAGGGCGAGGGCGCGCTTGAGCGCGGCGTGGACGTAGTAGGGGCACTGCATGGAGCCGGTGATGGTGATGCCGCCATCGGACCGCGGCTCCGCGATCATGGCCTGGTTCTCGATGTAGAGCTGCTCCTGGTGGCCGACGCGATACTCGCCCTGCACGATGAGGCTGGCCTGCCCGAAGGCGGCATCGGGGTCGCCGCGGCTGATCTCGTAGGCCGCGAACTGCTGCGTGGAGAGGAGCGGGTCGAAGACCGCTTCGAGCGGCTCCGTGCGCAGGCCGATGCGTCGCCTGGCCTCGCGCAGCGTGGCCTTGTCCGGCGCGGCCAGCAGGGCCACGGGCTCGGAGTGGTGGCGGATGGTGCCGCTGGCGAGCGCCGGCATATCGTCCTTGATGGAGCTCACGATGTTCTCGCCGGGGATGTCCTCGGCGGTCATGACCACCACCGTCGACCAGTCGAAGTCCGGATCGAGCGTAAGCCCCAGCAGCCGGGCGTGGGCCTCCGTGGAGCGGATGGTGGCGCCGTACCACGCGCCGGGGAAGACCAGGTCGTCGGTGTACATGGCCCGGCCGGTGAGCTTCTCGGGGCCGTCGCGCCGAAGCGGGGCAGGGGAGGCGCGGCCGCGCGTCAACGTGGCTGTCTCGCCGGGAGCGGGCGGCGCCAGCACCACCGGTGCCTCGACCGTGGAACGCTGGTCGCGGACGGATTCGCTCAAGCAGATCGCTCCTCGTGCGTGGGGTACCACCGTATCGTAAGCCGATGGACTCGACCCTGGTGCGCCCAGCGCTCCGGCGACGCGGCCGGCGTCTGATCGCCTGACTGGGGGTCACGCGACCTGGGCAGGGTGCCTCAGGGTCGGCGTCGCACGTAGTGGTGCTCATCGCGCAGCTCGCCGCGCTCGTCCTCGCCGTGGAGCGGCAGGATCCCGCTGTCGACGAAGCCCGCCCGTTCGAGCGTCCGGCAGGAGCGGTCGTTGCCCACCAGGACCATGGCCTCGAGGTAGGCGAGGCCAAGGTGCCCGAAGGCGTAGTCGGCGATGGCCTCGAGCGCCTCGGTCATCAGGCCCTGGCCCCACCACTCCGGGGCGAGGTCGTAACCCACCTCGGCGGCGGGTTCGGGCTCGTCGCGCCAAAAGAAGATGCCCGCGGTCCCCGCGATCGTGCCAGGGGCATCCCGGGGAGCGAGTCCCCAGCGGATGCCCTCGCGCCGGTCGAACAGCCCGGTCACGTACTGCTCGAGCTCGGCGCGGGCACCGTCGAGGCTGTCCTGTGCCGGGAAGCCCGTCCCGGTGACGATCTCGGGGCGCGAGAAGTGCGCGCGGTACCAATCGGCATCATCGAGCGTGAGCTCGACCAGCTCGAGCCGCCGCGTCTCCAGGGCGGGGAACGCCGGGACGAGTGCGTGGCGGTCCGGCCGGGATGGCGCGGTGGGCGTGTCGGTCTGGTCGTGCATGTCGTTCTCGGTCCCCTCGTGGTCGGTGGCGGCCACTGCCTGATCACCAGGATGGCCCCGGTGTGAGTCGACGCTATCGGCGACCGGCGCCAGCACAAGAGCCGAATGGATCGCCAGCTCCACCAAGCCGGGGCTATGGAGCGCGACACCGCGTCAGACCCATGACACGGGCGATGCGGTCGCGCTACCCTCTTGGCCATGTACGAGCTATGGCTATTCCTCCACATCCTCGGCGCCATCGCAGCCTTCGGTTTCGGCTTCTACGCCCCGGTCTTCGGCATGGCGACCGCGCGCGAACCACAGCATGGCAACTGGTACATGCGCGCCTCGAAGCGTGTCTCCAACGCGGTGCTCATCCCGGTGGCCATCTCCATGTTCATCACCGGCACGCTGCTGGTCATGGAGCGGGGCGGCATGCGCCGCTTCGAGGAGCTGTGGCTGTCCGTCTCGCTGCTGCTGTACGTCACCGCCCTGTTGATCGTCTTCCTGCTCCAGCGTCCTGCCCTCAACAAGGTCATCGCGCTCACCGAGCAGCCGCCGGGACCGGGAGGCCCACCCGCCGGGCTCGCGGAGAACGTCCGCAAGATGCAGCGCTACGGCATGATCCTGCTGGTCCTGACCATCGCCATCGTGGCGCTGATGGTGTGGAAGCCGGTGCTCTAGGAGCGTCCGGCCTCCAGCAGGAGCGCCGACAGACGCGAGTAGCGCGCGTAGACCTCGTCGTACACCGCCGTGCAGCGCGCGTCCGGTTCGGTCAGCTTGAGCGGTGGGCGGGCGGCAGCGCTCGCCTCGGCATAGTCGCGGTAGACGCCGGCCGCGATGCCGCCGATGAGCGCCGCGCCGACACCGGTGCGCTCGGGGGCATTGACGTAGGCCAGCGGCTCACCGAAGACGTCGGTCAGGATGCTGCGCCACAGCGGGCTGGCCAGGCCGTTGCCGGTGGCTAACCACGACTCGCACTCGCCGCCGGCATCGACCACCGCATCCCGCGTCGCCCGCAACGAGCAGGCCACGCCCTCGAGGACCGCGCGTGCGAGGTGCGCTCGTCGGTGCCCCAACCTGAGCCCCACGAAGGCACCCGTGGCCTCGGGATCCATGATCGGCGTGCGCTCGCCCACGAGGTAGGGCAGGAAGATGAGCCCGTCAGCACCAGCCGTCACGTCGGCGGCGAGACGATCGAGCGACGCGTAGGGGTTCTCCGACTGCAGCCGCAGCCGGTCGCGCAACCAGCGCAGCGAGAGACCCGCCGAGAGCGTCGCGCCGAGCTGGTACCAGCGGTCGGGTACGGCATGGCAGAAGGTGTGGATGCGTCCCTTCGGATCGGCCAGGGGTGCGGCGGTGGCGACGACGATCTGGCCGCCCGTCCCCAGCGCGACCGAGCCGTTCCCCGGCTCCACGAGCCCATTGGCCACCGCCTGGGCGCACTGGTCGGAGCAACCGGCAGCGACGGGGATGCCCGCTCGCAACCCCAGCTCCGCCGCCACGGTCTCGCTGATGTAGCCCGCCACGTCCGCCGACTCCAGCAGCGGCGGCAGGATGCTGCCTCGGTGCGCCCAGTCGCTCGCACAGCTCGCTCGACCAGGCGCGTGCGGCGACGTCGAACATGGCCGTCCCCGAGGCATCGCTGATGTCCGTGGCGGCCTCGCCCGTGAGTCGCAGGCGCAGGTAGTCCTTGGGCAGCACGAACATGGCCGTGGCATCCAGGCGCTCCGGCTCGTGCCGGCGCAGCCACGCCAGCGTGGGGCCCATGAAGCCCGCGGCCGGTCGCGTGCCGGCGATGGACAGGAACGTCTCGACGCCGATCTCGGCCTCGATCTGCGGGATCAGGTCGGCCGTGCGCTGGTCGGCCCAGGTGATGGCGTGGCCCAGTGGTCGATGCGCGGCGTCGAGCAGCAGGCCTCCGTGCATGTGACCGTCGAGCCCGATGCCGGCGATGTCATCGGTGCCGGCCTCGTGTCGTGCCTGCCGTACGGCCTTGACGGTGTTCGACCACCACGCCTCGGGGTCCTGTTCGGCGCGGCTGGGCGCCGGCACCTCCATCGGGATCTCGCGCGTGCCCGTGCCCAGGACCTGGCCGGCTTCGTCGACGATGACGGCCTTGACGGCCGAGGTGCCGAGGTCGATGCCGAGCAGTGCCATCCGGGCATGCTAGCCCTCGGCGCGCGCCTCCAAGCGGCGTCCGCGCACCCACGCGCCGCGCACCATGCCCGCTCGCTCGCGGAAGACGAGACGACTGGCGACCTCCTCGACATCACCACAGGCGGCCCCCTCGGGCGGCCGGCCCAGCTCCGGGTCGACCGCGATGAGGTCGGCCTCCTTGCCCGCCTCGAGCGAGCCGATGACGTCGCCGAGGCCCAGGGCGTGAGCGCCACCGAGCGTGCCCAGGCGCAGCCAGTCGAGCGGCGTCGGCAGCGGCTGCTCGTCGCCCGTCAGCGTGGCGCGCGAGTTGTGCTGCAGGAAGCCCAGGCGCATCTGCGTGATGACCGACAGCTCCGGCGCACCCGCCACATCGGTACCGAGGCCCATGCGCAGCCCCCTGTCGAGGTAACGCGCGATGGGCATCACGCCGCTGCGAATGAACATGTTGCTGACCGGGCAGTGGGCGATGGCCGAATCGGACTCGACCATCCGCTCGACCTCACGCTCCGACAGGTGGATGGCGTGCGCGAAGAGCGCCTTTCGGCCGAGCCCACCGGCACGGTCGTAGACGTCGAGATAGTCGACGGCCTCGGGGAAGTGCTTCGCCACCGTCGCGATCTCGCGGGCGTCCTCCGACAGGTGCGTCTGCCAGGTCGCCCCGTAGTGCTCGGCGAGCGCTGCCGATTCGCGCAGCAGGTCGGCCGTGCAGGAGACGGCGAAGCGCGGCGTGAAGGCGTAGCGCAGACGGCCATCGGCAGCACCGTGCCAGCGCTCGCACAGCTCGGCAGAGGCTCGCAGGGCGTTGTCGAGGATGTCGCCGGGCGGGGTGCGGTCGTCGTAGGTGACGCGATCCATGAGCACGTTGCCGATGACGGCGCGGATGCCGTGGGCCTCGGCCGCACGGAAGCAGGCGTCGGTCGAGTCGGGCCAGATGGCGGCATAGCCGGCGAAGGTGGTCGTGCCCGCCGCGGCCATGGCCTGGTAGACCTGCGGTGCCAGCCGCTCTGCCGCGACCACGTCGAAGGCGCGCTCCAACGAGAACACGTAGCGCTCCAGCCACGCCAGCAGATCCATGCCCGCGCCCAGACCGGCAGCGGGGACCTGCGGGATGTGCACGTGCGTGTCCACCAGACCCGGCATGACGACCAGCGGTCGCAGGTCCGTGGCGGTTTCGGCCGCGCGCGGGGGCATCGTCTGCGGCACGGATGGAGCGGATGTGCCCGGAGGCGTCCACCTCGATGACACCGTCGGGCAGCCACATCGTCGAGCCATCGGTCAGCGGGCTGAGCAGCCGGGCGCGCAGCGCGAACGGCGGACCGGCAGGGAACAGTTCGGACACGCTCGCGAGCCTAGGGCCCAGTCGGCCGGCGCGTCAACGTCGGCCCGCGATCGTCACGGGGACGACCTCGAGGCCGTCGATGCCTCTGAAGTCGCGCGGGTTGCAGGTGTAGAGCGGCAGGCCATTGGCCAGGGCGACCGCCGCGATCATCGCGTCGTAGGCCCGTGCCGACGTCTTGCGGCCGGAGCGCCGAAGCCCCGCCGCAACCTGTCCGAACGCACGAGCCGCATCGGCATCGAAGGGCAGCGGGTCGAAATCCACCTCGGCTCGCTGCAGGTGGGCCTGCCTCGCGGGTCGTTCGTCGTCAGCCCCGACGAGCGGGCCGACGCTCAACTCGGCGAGCGTGACAGCGCAGATCAGCGGGTACGCCGGCAGCTGCTCGGCGTCAGTGATCTGGTCGAGCATGATGACGACGCTGGTATCGAGCAGGCCCCGCTCGTGTCGAGTCAGAGCGCCTGGTCCGCGGGTCACAGCGCCTGGTCCGCGGGTCACAGCGCCGGGTCGATGACGCGATCGAGGTCCCGGCGCAGCGCATCCGGATCCACGGCCGGCAGTCGACTCCATCGTTCCAGGAGGGCCTCCGCAGCTAGGGTCCGTCCCGAGACCGGCAGAAGGCGAGCGACCGGCGTCCCATCCCGGGTGACCGTCAGAACCTCGCCGGCGATCACCCGCTCGACGACTTCACCGCCCCTGTTGCGTAGCTCCCGGATGGTCACATCTGTCATGTCTCATATCGTATCACCGGTGAGACACATCATTTCATCACCACGAAAGTGGAGTCGTTCCGGGATGGACACGGCTCATACCCTTTGAAGCGCCACGACCCGCTGGCGCCACGAGGCACGGGACATGGACACCGAGCTCGTCACCAGGGCCCAGAGGGGGGACCAAGCGGCGTTCGCCGAGATCGCTTCGACCGCGTATGGCCGCCTGCACTCGCTCGCCTACGGCATCCTGCGCGATCGCGCACTGGCCGAGGACGCGACGCAAGGAGCGATGCTGGACGTGTGGCGAAACCTTCCCAAGCTGCGTGACGCGGCCCGCTTCGACGCGTGGGCCTATCGACTCACCGTCAATGCCTGCTATGCCGAGTCGCGGCGCGCCGGGCGCTGGCTGCCGAACATGCCCATCGACGTGTCGCGAGAACCGCACGCACCCGACGAGATCGGCCCAATCGCCGACCGCGAGCTGCTGGAGCGTGGGTATCGGCAGCTTTCCGTGGACCAGCGCGCGGTACTGGTGCTGCGCCACCTGGTGGGCTTGCCGCTCGAGGAGGTCGCCCGCACGCTCGACATCCCGACCGGCACGGCTCGATCGCGGCTGTATCGCGCACTCCAGAAGATGCGCGCTTCCATCGACGCTGATACGCGGCAGTCGAACGGTGACTCGGCGGCCATGACCGAGATCCCCACGAGGGCCGCGCCATGAACGACCAGCACGATCTCCAGCTCGACCAGGAGATGGACCGGCGCGTCGGCTCGTGGCTGACCGATTCCGACTTGACACCGGCCGATGCCGAGGCCGGCCTGTCCCGACTGCTCGACGACTTCCCCGCGACCCCCCAGGTCAGGCGCCGATTCCTGGGGCGGTGGCTCGAACGTGACGAGGGTGCGAGACGTCGCACCCGTGATCACGCCCATCTACCCGATCGCAACCGGAGGAATCGACTCATGTTCAGCGCTCCACCGCTCCTGGCTGCTCTTGCCATCCTGGCCCTGTCCCTCGGTGTCGTGAACACCGACCCTGCCCCGCCTGATGCCGCCGCGGGCGTGACCCACACCGTGGCAGCCGACGGCTCCGGCGACTTCGCCACCATCCAGGCAGCGGTGGATGCTGCTGCCGATGGAGACACCGTGTTCGTCCGCCCCGGCAACTACGTCGAGGCCGTCGTCATCGCCAAGGACATCATCCTGCGCGGCGATGGGCGCCGAGAGGACGTCGTCATCACTGCGCCCGAGGGTGGACCGATGCAGTTCACCGGGGACGGATCAAAGCCGTACGCCATCCTGCTTGATGACTCGAGCGCGACGGTGGCGAACCTCACCCTGGCGGGCGCACGCAGCGTGCTCATCGCTCAGGGAGGTGCGCCCACGGTGTCCGGGCTGCTGCTGGACAAGGTCGGCATCCCGTATCCAGCCGGCAAGGCTGCAGGTGGAAACGGCATCGTCGTCGATCGCCAGTCGCGCGCCGTGATCAGCGACAACGACCTCCTCGGCGGCGGTCCCATCGGGGTCTTCCTGGAATCCAGCCCTCACATCGAGGGCAACCGTCTCGCCGGAGGCCCCCACATCCGGGGCATGCTGTTCGGGCCGGACAGCGTCATCAGGGGCAACGCCATCGACGGCAGCACCGTGATGGGTATCGGGATCTTCGGCGGCACCGCCCTGGTCGAGGGCAACACCATCACCGACCCGGGTGAGTCGGGCATCTATCTCGCGAGCAATTCACCATCCATCGCGCGGGGCAACCGCATCAGTGGGGCTCGTATCGGCGGCATCTCCGTCGAGAACTCGCGCTCCTCCCTCGTGGCGAACACGCTCGACGGCAACGTCGTCGGGATCGTCTGGGACGCGGCCGCCGGTGAGATCGATGGCAACACGGTCTCCGGCAGTAGCGTGGGCATCCAGGTCGACGCTGGCTCGCCTGTCCTGACCGGCAACATCGTCTGCGACAACGACCAGGATGTGCTGGTCTCCGATCGGGCAACGCCGGAGAATGACGAGACCAACGAGATCTGCGCCTAGGAACCGAGATCCGCGCGTCAACCGCGAGGCTGCGCTCCTGCGCGCCGGGCTCATGCGCTACACAGGTTGTCGGATCCGGGTCGGTCATCACGGCCGGCCCAGCTCCACTCGTGGATGGAACCTTTCCGGCCCGCGTCGGACGCAATAAGGTACGAGCGCGGCGAGATCCGTCGTGCCGAAGCGGTGGCCCACATGACACGAGAGCTCGTCCGGCGAGCGATCGAGGGGGATCACGACGCGTTTTCCAGCCTGGTGGACGCGTCGGTCGATCGCCTGTATGTGTTGGCCACCCTCATCCTGCGCGACCCGGACCGTGCCCAGGACGCGGTGCAGGAGGCGCTCATGTCCGCCTGGAAGGACGTGCGTGCTCTCCGTGACCCCGACGCGTGGGATGCCTGGCTCCACCGCATCACGGTGTGGGCCTGCTATCGAGCGGCAAAGAAGGAGCGTCGGCGCAGGGCGGTGGAGCTCACGGTCGTTCCCGACCCCGAGCGCTCCACGACTCCCGACGCCGGCACCGTCCTGGCCGAACGCGATCTCATCGAGCGGCAGCTGAACGACCTGCCCATCGATCACCGCGCGGTCATCGTCTTGCGCTTCTACCTCGACCTGCCTCTCGAGGAGGTGGGCGACATCCTCGGCATCCCCGTCGGGACGGTGAAGTCCCGGCTCCATCGGGCCCTGGCATCACTCCGCGAGTCGATGGTCCAGCGCCAACTCGAACTCTCGCCGGTCGGCGAGCTCAAGGACAGCACGGCATGAACCACGACGTCCGCCACGAGCGGCTCTTCGCAGAAGCCCTGCACGACATCGCCCCGGCGCGAGCACCCGACCGGCTCCGAACCATGGTCAAGGCCGAGTCCAGCAGCACGCGGCCGCGCCCGCGCTGGCTCGCGCTCATCAAGGAGCCCCCCATGCGAATGAACTCGCGACTCGCGGTCGGGTCACCGACCGCTCGCCTGGCGGCCATCGCGGTCGCTACGCTGCTGCTCGTCAGCCTGGTCATCGGCGCCAGCTTCGCCGGTGCACGCATCTTCGGTGCCGACGGCCCCATCGTCGTCGACGGCGCCGGCAACGGCGACTACACCACCATCACCGAGGCCGTCGCGAATGCCGTCGACGGCGACGAGATCATCGTCCGTCCCGGCACCTACGTCGAGGCGGTCATCATCGAGAAGAGCATCACGCTTCGGGGTGACGGTCCGATCGAGGACATCGTCATCACCGCTCCCGAGGACGGCCCCACGGCGCCGCTCCGGGAATCCTCGAGCAGTGCCGACCCCTATGCCCTGCTCGTGCGCGGTACGGACGCGACGATCTCCGGGCTGACCTTCCGCGGCATTCGCTCAGAGGTCATCCTTGACGGCGGGTCGCCAACGCTTCGCGACTCCGTGTTCACGGATGTGGGCATCGCGTTCGACGGTACCGCCGGCGAGAACGTGATCCTTGTTACCAACGGCGCGGCCGCCACGGTCAGCGGGAACCAGATCCGCGATAGCGGACAGGTCACCGTCATGGCTGATGCGGATCCGACCATCAGCGGCAACACACTGGCAGGTGGCGCACACATCTACCTCGACGACCCCGGTAGTGCGACGGTCATCGAGAAGAACACCATCGACGGCACCGTGATGTGGGCCATCAAACTGGGCGACGCTGGTGGAGCAGTCACCATCCGGGAGAACGCCATCACGAACCCCGGGCAAAACGGCATCATCATCAATGAAGGCCACGCCGACATCGTCGGCAACGAGATCCAGGGTGCCACGAGTGTGGGCATCGTCGCTGGCCTTGGTCCGGTCAACATCACCGGCAACAGCCTGTGGGACAACCAGGCGGCGATCAGTGGCGCGTCCCGTGAGGGATCGATCGCTGACAACGTCGTCCGCGGCGGGGGCGCTGGCATCGTACTGCTGGGCGATCTTGCGGTCAGCGGCAACGATGTCGAGGGTGTCGCGGCGCGAGGCATCGCCATCGTCCGTGGCAGCTCCTCTGTCCTGCGCGACAATCGCGCGTGCGGCAACGGCGAGAACCTGTACGTGGCCGAGGGAGCCACGCCCGACATCGACGACAGCAACGAGATCTGCGAGGACGCGCCGGCCGAGTAGATCGATCCCTCTCGTACCAGCACCCCCGGGTCGGTCGAAAAGGCCGGCCCGGTCTACTTGTTCGACTCGAATGGGTTCAGGGATCGAACGTCCGTCGACTCGACATCCTTCGTGTTCCGGGTGACGAGCACCAGGTCCCGTTCCAGGAGCCATCCCATCAGCCGACCTCGCGCGGCAGGTCTCGCACCGCGGCGAAGTCGGCGTCCTCACCGACGTCGGGCAGCGCCGCCAAGTGCTCCTTGAACGACGCTCCGGCCGCGCCACCCAGCAAACTGTCGCGCAGGATCTCCCGGTGCTCGGCTTCCATCGACCGTCCATGGCCAGCGGCGCGAACCCTGAGTGCTCGAACGACCGCGTCTTCGATGTTTCGAACGATCAGCTGCTTCACCCTGAGGCCTCCACAGTGATAGCAATGCTATCAAGACCGGAGAGACCATCGGCGAAGGCTCAGTCGAGCGGCGGCGGGAACTGTGGTCGGTCGGCCCGGTCGGCCTGATCGACTTCAGGCATCGTGTCGCCCGAGGTCTCCGCGTCGTGCTCGTCGGCCGGCTCGTCACTCCACACGACATCCCCACCCTGGGATGGCTGCCACGACGACTCTGGTCCTGGTCCCTCGGGGCAGTCGCAACGGGCGACGTAGAACTCGTAGCCGTAGGTCTCCGGATAGCGGCGGCGGATACGGTGTTCAGCCACGGTGCCGTTGATGACCGCCAGCGCTTCCTCGTCATCCGCGTACGTCCGTAGCAGCGCCGGGATGCGCGCCTCGAGCGGCGCCTGGTAGTGCGTCCACCATGACTCGTCGGGCAGGGTGAAGTGACCGATGATCTCGAAGCCCGCAGCGCGGATCCGCTCGAGGTTGCCCTCGATGTCGCGCATGCCCGGATACTCGGCAGCCCAGAACTGGCGCACCTCCGTCGGCGGGTCCGGCACCAGCCAGGTCGCTTCGCTGACCACGATGTAGCCACCCGGTCGGAGGAACGCACGCCAGGCCCTGAAGGCCTCGGCGATGCCCATGATGTAAGCGGCACCCTCCGACCAGATCAGGTCGAACGAGTCGGCACCGAAGGGCAGGTCGGCCATGTCACCGCGCATGACGTGGATGCGCTCGCGCACGCCGGCTGCCTCGGCCCGTTCGCGCAGCTGCCCGAGGAAGGGTTCGTGCATGTCGACCGCAGTGATGGTGCCGCCGGTGGCCTTCGCCAGTGTCACCGTCTGCATGCCAGGGCCGCATCCGACGTCGAGGACGTCGGGCTTGTCGGGCAGCTCGGTGCACATCGCCAGCGCGCGCAGGGTCGACTCGTCGGCGCCGGGTCCCTCGCGCGGCAGATCACGATGCAGCTCGAAGAAGACGTCGGGAAGGTCCTCGATGTCAGCCATACGCGCAAGAGAGTAGCGAGCGGGCGACCCCTGGACAGGGCCGTCCGGCCTTCCCCTTCGGCGCGCCGGGGCGTGTGATGTATACAGCGTAATGCACGATGTATACTCATATCATGCGGCGGTTGCAGATCTACATCGACGAGGACCTGGACGACCTGCTTCGGGTTGAGTCCCGCCGCGAAGGCCGATCGAAGGCGGCTCTCATCCGCGCTGCCGTGAGAGAGCGGTATGCGGGATACGCGTCAGGCGACCTGCCCGGCTCAGGTGACCCGCTCGACGCATGGGTCGGTTCGATCGACGCGGAGCCAGGGGACATCGACGCCGTGGTATACGACGAGTGAGGTTCGTCGACACCTCGTTCTGGGTGGCGCTCGGGTTCGCCCGTGACACCCATCACGTCGAGGCGCGTGGACTCTGGGCGCAGGCGTCCGAGGGTGGGTTGGTCACCACCAACCACGTCGTGGGAGAGACCTGGACGTTCCTTCGGCGACGGGCAGGCCATGAGGCAGCCGTCCGCTTCATCGACCAGCTAGAGCGAAGTCACCGCGTGGCGGTCATCCACGTCGACCCGACCACCGAGTCCGAGTCCTTCGCCTGGCTGCGACGCCATGACGAGCGGAGCTACTCGTTCGTGGATGCCACCAGTTTCGCGGTGATGCGCCAGCAACGGATCAGCCAGGCCCTTGCGTTCGACGGAGACTTCACCGCGGCCGGCTTCGTCGAGCTGCGGCTACCTGACTGAGACCGACTCCAATCGTCTTTATCCTGCGTTCATGCGCCGGTGTCTGCGAGCTGAGTCGCCGTGTGCTGGCTCGCCGTGCGCTGGGTCGCCGGGTGTGCCAACTCGACCAGATTGCGGCCCGAATGGCAGGTTTGATGCTCCCGGCGTGCCGGATCGGCAGCTTGGCACGCACCACGTTCCTGTTTGACGAGCCCAGTCGCGAACGCGTCACGTTGGATCACCTCGCGTTCCATGCGTTGGACCGCTCCTGAAGCGCGGACCGCCCCTGACCCCACCCGAGGCCGGACGGTGCCCTGAAGCGCGCTCACTCCGCGTCGAGCTGGTGGCCCCAGGTGTCGCCCTCGGCGATGGATTCGGCCAGCACGGCGCCTAGCCAGCGGTAGGTCCATTCCTCGGCCAGCGGGCGCGTCTCGGTGAACACGATGGGCGTCTCCGGATAGCGCACCTGCACCCGGGCGAGCAGGTCGGGCAGGTAGCCGCGCGGCGCGCGCGGCAGCGTGAGCAGCGACGCATTCCGCGCTGGTTGTCGAGGACCGCTAGAGGACGGTGAGCGGGCCTGGCAGGTCGCTGATGCGGCGCCCGGGGATGCGCGCGCCCGGCCGCGCCGACGAGGCCACCTTGCGGGTCTGCCAGAAGATGCCCTCGCGGCCGCCGGCGATGCGCGTGAATACGAACTGGGAGCGGAACTCGCGCCCGCGGTCCAGCAGCAGGTCCACGGCGACCCCGCGCCGCCGGCACTCGATGACCGGCACATCCTCGATGATCTCCGCGTCCTCGGGCCAGGCGTCGAGCCGGTGGCAGTAGACGCGGCTCGTGCTGGGCCATCGATCACGCGCCTTGAGCGCGAGGCCATCGCCGACGGGCACGAGCAGCAGATACGGCAGCGTGCTGTCGGGTTCGGGATTGCGCGCCACGATGAAGCGCCGACTCATGGGCGCATGGTGCCACGAGCCTTCGGCTTCTCGCGAGCCGTGTGGTCGTGACGGGCCTCACGGCCCTCGCTACGGACGGCCGAGGATCTCGTGGCCGCCGATGCGGCGCCACTGGATCGCCGGCTCACCACGCACCTCGACCCACTCGAACGTCGCGCGACCGTCGGGCCCGGCGAAGCTCCACGTCATTTCCCACACGCCTGGCGTGCCCTGCACGCGTTTGACTCGCAGACTCCGAGGCCATGGAGTCGACGAGTCTCGTGCGTATCGCTCACAAGCGGGATGGAACTGGCGGTTCACGACCTCGACGAAGGCCTCGCGCTCAGCTTGGCTGAGTCGATGAAGGTCGCGGATGAACGACTGCAGTTCCTTGTGCTTCACTCGTCGCGGATCTGCCTGATCCCTTCGAGGAACTCGTCGACGTCCATCGCTGGGGATACCCTTCCGGCCGCGATGTCCTCGTCCGCCTCGCGCTCCATGGCCTGCCAGCGTTCCGTCCAGAACCAGCGCTGGTCGGCCGGGATCGGAAGCATCGGCTGAAGCTCAAGCGTGCCGTCCTCGTGTTCGATGATCTGGACCTGCGCACCCGGCTCGTCGAGGTGGTGTCGCCGCCGCAGGTCAGCCGGCAGCGCGATGGTTCCGCGGGACTGGACCGACACGTGATAGCTCTTCATAGTGCGATGCAGGATAGCCGTCATGCTGTGATACCGCAATACAGTTCTGTGTCGGGTTTGGGGTCGGGGCCGCGTCTCAGCGCCGCCGTGGCGAGGCGGCTACACGCTCGACCGGCGCGATGTCGGCGGTACCTGACGAGGGCTTGTGGGCGGCCCCTGCTCGCCGGGTGCTCGCCTGTCGCTTGCGGTGAGGTCGACGGAACTCGATGACAACCTCGGTGCCGGTGGCCTTGGCGATGCGCTTGAGCATCCCCACGCTGGGGTTCTGCTGGCCTGATTCGAGACGGGCGACGGTGGACTGGGGCACGCCGACGAGCTGCCCGAACTCGGTCTGCGTCATCTCGAGGTCGGCTCGAAGCGCTGCGATCCCGATCGCCTCAGCATGAAACGGATAGAGGTGCTCGAAGTTGGCCCGAACGCCGGGAATGGCATCCAGCTCCTTCTCGAGGTCTGCCCATCTCATCGCGTCTCCTCCATGGCGTCTCTCCAGCGATGCACGCGCTGCTCGATCGCGCGCAACTTGGTCATCCTGAATCTCTTGGCCCTCTTGGGTTCGAGGGCGCCAACGGCGAGGATGCTCGTTCCTCGAACGGGACAGAAGAACGCGCGACGGTCACCGACCCGGATCTCCCAGAGATCGAGCGCACGCAACTTCTTCACGCTGGTGGCTCTGGTGCCGCTGATGCTCAGGAGTGTCATCGCGCTCCTGATGTCTGCCACGAGTCGCGCCTGGGGATCTCGACGCGCGAGCACTCGGATCTGCTCCTCGACTGCCGGGGAGATGCGGACGTCCCAGCGTTGTGGTCGGGTCATGCCGACGGCTCGGAATATAGCATGGATGCTATAGCGCGGCGAGGCTGGGCGAGGCTGGGCGAGGCTGCGCGGCGTCAGTCGAGCCGGCGTGACCTCCGCAGCGAGCGCGGTACGCCCATAGCCGGGCGCAGGTGGCCGTCCACCATGGCGAATGGGGGCAGATCGAGGGCGTTCATGTCCACCGCGGCGAACTCGTCGAGGAGGTACTGGGCGAACTCGCGCTCGGCATCCAGCGGCAGGCACAGGATGAGATCGCGCATGGGTGCCAGCACCAGGCCGTTGCGGTCACCCACCACGCGCACGAGCTCGTTCGGCAGGAGCAGCAACGAGGAGGCCCAGCCCTCGCGCGACTGGAAGGCCAGCGTGGGCACGTCGGCGATGCGCTCGTGGACGAGGGCGAACTGGCGCCGCGCCGCCACGCGCGTCCGCACGTTGGCCAGCGCCTGCTCGAAGGCCGCCTCGGCCGGCACCTCCCAGCCCGCCAGTTGCTGGTGGCTGACGAAGAGCATGGCGGGGCCGATGTCGAGCCCGAGCACGGCACGGATGCCCGGTGCGAAGTCGCGTGCCGGCAGCTCGGCGGGGTCGATGGGCAGCGGGCGACGACGGGGGAGGGCCAGGCACAGCTTGGGGGCCACCTCGCTCCAGGGCGCCTCGAGGTCGATGGACTCGATGGCTCGGACGACCTCGTCCTTGGAAGCGGTGCTGACCAGGGGTTCATCGATGGGTCGCATGGCGCCACCATGGCGGGCGACCCTTGGCCTGGGCTGCATGCGGGCTTATCGGTGACTTGCGGCCAGCGGCTTGCGCCCTGCGAGATGCCGTCCAGCGGCGGGAGCGCCGAGACGCCTAGCATCAGGAGGTGACCTTCACCCCTGCGCCCGCGGCCGACGTCCGACGTGCCTACGTCACCCAGGCCGCCATCAGCTACAGCTTCTACGTCGTCGGCGCCGCGACCGCCTTCGTGGCCGCTGCGCTGAGCCTGAGCGACACGCAGGCCGGGTTGCACTCGTCGGCCATGGCGGTGGGGATGATCGCGGCTGGGTCGGCAGGAGAGCGCTTCGACCGGGCGGCGGGCGTACGCCCGGTGCAGTACGCGGCCATGGCGCTGCTGGCGCTGTCACTCGTGGCACTGGCGTGGGCGCCGGCGTTGTGGGTGACGCTGGCCGGGTCGCTCGGCATCGGCCTGGGGGCGGGCACCATGTTCGGGCACGTCAACCAGACGCTGGGAGCCGGAGGCGGCGTGACGGCACGGGTGCGCCTGACGCGCGGCGCGCTGGTCGCGAAGTCCTCGCAGCTGATGGTGCCGCTGGCCATCGCGGTCGGCATCGCGGTCGGGCTCGACTGGCGCTTCGTGGCCGTGCCGGTGCTCGCCTTCGTGGGACTGCTGGCGGTCTGGATGCGCCGCAGTGCGGATGGCGCGATCGTGCACACCGACCTCGGGCGCCTGCCGTGGGCCTACTGGCTGCCCTGGATCTTGACCGTCTCGGTCATCGCCCTCGAGTTCTTCGTGCTGGTGTGGGGCGGCCCGCTCATCCAGCGCCAGGCCGGCGTCTCCCTGGCCGACGCGACGCTCACTATCAGTGCCCTCATCGCGGGCATGATCGCGGGCCGGGGGCTGATGTCGTTGGCCGCGATGGCTCGCCTGGACCCGATGCTGGTCATCCGCGCCGGCGTCATCGTCACCTTCGTGGCGGTGCTGCTGCCGTGGTGGTCCGGCGAGTACCTGCTGGGTGTCGCCGGGATGCTGCTGGCCGGATTCGGCATCGGCATCCTCTATCCGCCGGCGGCCTCCATCGCCCTGGCCGCGGTCCCCGATCAGCCGGCGGCGGCCTCATCCCGACTGACGCTCGCAGCGGGCCTGGCCATCCTGGTGGCGCCGTTGCTGCTGGGCATCATCGCCGACGTCAGCGACATCGCCACCGCCTGGCTGCTGGTCCCGGGCGTGTGCCTGGCAGTGCTGCTGCTGACGGTGCCGGTCGAGCGGGCGCGGTCTCGCTAAACGAGTCGTGCAGCATGCTCACGCGATGGACATACGCAGCGGAGACCCTCCGGATATCCTGGCTCCATGGTGTTCGAGCCGACAAGCGGGATTGCCGAGTACGGGTGGGCATCCAGTTTCGCAGTGTTCAGAGATGCGTCCGTCGTGGAGATCTACACGTCGCTAGCCGGATTCTTGGCCCAAGTCTCTGAGTCACAAGGGCGTGCGTGGAATCAGTCCATCGCGCCCCTTCAGAATGAAGTCAGCGAGATCATTGACCGCAACTATGATGCGGCGGATTACACGGCGATCCTGGAATACACGCTGCCCATGGAACAGCGCCGGCCGGATGTCATATTGCTCTCGAGCGGGAGTGTCTACGTCCTCGAATTGAAGGGCAAGGTATCACTAACGCAGGCTGACGTGGACCAAGTAGCCGCCTACGCCCGCGACCTTAGCGCATACCATGCCGAGTGCCACGGCCGCCCTGTCGTGCCGCTGCTCGTCCTTACCGGGGCTCGAGGTTTTGTGGCTGAGCGGGCAGGGGTGCGAGTTATCGGCCTGGATGACGTCGACAGAATCGTCGAAGAACTGGACGACCCTGATTTCGATGAGCCCATCTCGCCGGTCGCCTTCTTATCCGACGATGCGTATACCCCGCTCCCTACCATTGTCCAAGCTGCCCGTGAGTTGTTCACGAAACACGAGGTCCGATGGGTTGAACGAGCCGCTGCTTTCACCCAGCCTGCCCTGGACGCGATCACGGGGATCATCCATGAAGCGGCGCGAACGAAGACACGCCGACTCGTACTGTTGACAGGCATTCCCGGCGCCGGTAAGACGGTGGTCGGACTTCAGATTGCCCATGCCCAGTACCTCGACGATCTTGTTGTCCCTCGTCAGTCTGGTCGCACCGTGGCGCCCGCCGTGTACCTATCGGGAAACGGACCGCTTGTGGACGTGCTGCAGTGGGAGTTCGCTGACGCTGGCGGAGGCGGCAAGGCGTTCGTACGCCCGGTGAAGGACTACGTCGCCAGGTACTCAAAGAACCCGACGGCTGTGCCGCCTGAGCATGTTCTCATCTACGACGAAGCACAGCGTGCCTGGGATGCGGAGCACATGGCTCGCAAGCACAGTAGTGCTGCCCATTCCCGCTCCGAACCCGAGCACTTCATCGAGTTCGCCGAGCGGATCCCGGAGTGGTGCGTGGTCGTTGGGCTGATCGGAGGCGGCCAGGAGATCCACGTTGGCGAGGAGGGTGGCCTCGGCCAGTGGCACTCGGCGGTCGAACGCTCTGCAGCAGGGGGCTGGATTGTCCATGGGCCGCCGCATGTGATGGAGGCTTTCGATGGCTACCAGTCGTTCCGGAGTTCTGATGCGCTGCACCTCGGTCGAGAACTCCGCTTTCACCTCGCGAGCGACGTCGATCGGTTTGCCGATGGATTGCTGAGTGGTGAGGAAGCCGAGATGCTCTCCGCGATTGCGGAAGGGCTTGAAAAGGCCGGCTTCCATCTTCGCGTTACGAGAGATCTCGGACTGGCGAAGTCATATCTGAGCGAGCGCTATCGGGAGCATGCGGATGCGCGCTACGGCATCGTCGCATCTTCGCGTGCCGTGGAGCTCAAGGATCTTGGCATCAATAACAAACTCGGCCCGTTCTCTGGTTTCCGCTACGGGCCGTGGTTCGTCAAAGGTGAGGACGATCCGCGCTCATGCCGGTCGTTCCATGACTGTGTCACGGAATTCGGCTGCCAAGGCCTGGAACTCGACTCGGTATTGCTTGCTTGGGGAACCGACTTCATCCGCGAGAATGGTATGTGGACCAACCGCCTGATGATGAAGTATCGATCACCAGGACAGATTAGAGACGCGAGCCAACTACGGCGCAATTCTTACCGGGTACTGCTCACGCGCGCGCGTGACGCCAACGTTGTGTGGGTTCACGGCAACCCGGATCTTGATGAGACATTCGAGCACCTTGTGCGATCAGGTTTTCGACTTCTGACCTGACTACTTGGCCAAAAAACTTGCGGTGAAGATGAGGCGACAACGCCTCCGTCCGTGGTCGCGAGGGTGACCCCGCCGGGCACGGACGACTCCCCCATCACCCCGACTGGTCCGCTGCCACTTCGCTCAGGCGGCAGAGCGCATTGGCCAGCACCATCTGTCGTGGCGAGCGGGCCTGGGCGCGGATGAGCTCGGGCGAGGCCACGACCAGGGTGAGGCAGCGGGCGCGCGACGTGGCCACGTTGAGGCGGTTGAGCGAGTAGAGGAACTCCATCCCGCGCGGGGCATCCTCGGGGCGCGATGTCGCCATCGAGTAGATCGACACCGGCGCCTGCTGGCCCTGGAACTTGTCCACCGTGCCCACCGCCACCTGTGCGCAGGCGCCGCCGCGCTCTCGCAGCACGCGGCCGATGAGCGTGCGTTGCGCGTTGTAGGGCGTGATGACGAGGATGTCCTGCGAAGTGATCGACGCCCTCGCCAGGTCACGGTCCAGCCAGGTCGCGCGGCCATCGAGCAGCTCGCACACGAGGTCCGCGATGACCCCTGCCTCCTCGATCGAGCGGTTGTCGTTGCGCGCACCCGCATGGTCCACGGCGATGAAGCGGATGCCCTGGCCGTCTGCGAGCCCCGGTCCCGACAGCGCCTGTCGCTCGTTTCCGAGCTGCGGGAAGAGCGCGCTGGCGTAGAACACCTCCGAGGTGTAGCTGCAGATGTCCGGGTGCAGCCGCCAGGTCTTGTCCATGAACAGGCCCAGGTGCGGGGGCATGACCGCGTTGTCTCGGCCCAGCAGGTGCGCCAGCGCGCTCCGCTCGGCTCCGATGGGATGCGAGCCCTTGAGCGGCTGGTCGAGCTGCTGCGGGTCACCCAGCAGCACGATGGACTTGGCCGCGGCCGACACCGCGATGGCGTTGGCGAGCGAGAACTGGCCGGCCTCGTCGATGAACAGGACGTCCAGCGCCTCCTCCGGGATCTTCGCGTTGCCCCACAGCCAGGCGGTGCCGCCGATGACGTCGGTCGAGCCTTCGGCCAGCGCCGTGGCCACCTTCGCCGCATCGCCGATGGGCTCGGCGTG